>CAVTOX010000020.1:0-24188 GCA_963736425.1 uncultured Actinomycetes bacterium | reverse complement strand
ACATCCCCACCAATGTCATCTCGATCACCGACGGGCAGTGCTTCCTGGAGTCCGACCTGTTCAACTCGGGCGTCCGACCGGCCATCAACGTCGGCATCTCGGTCTCCCGCGTCGGCGGCTCGGCCCAGGCCAAGGCGATGAAGAAGGTTGCCGGGCGCCTGCGCCTGGACCTCGCCCAGTTCCGCGAGCTCGAGGCCTTCGCTGCCTTCGGCTCCGACCTGGACTCAGCGTCCAAGGCCCAGCTCGCCCGCGGTACCCGCCTGGTCGAGATCCTCAAGCAGCCGCAGTACCAGCCGCAGTCCCTCGAGGTGGAGGTCATCTCGGTGTGGGCGGGGACCACCGGGCAGCTCGATGAGGTGCCCGTGGAGGACGTGCGGCGCTTCGACTCCGAGTTCATGGACTACGTCCGCCGGGAGAACCCGGCGCTCCCGGATGCGATCCGCAACACCGGCGACCTGTCGGACGACACGGTGTCTGGCCTTGAGACAGCCATGGCCGCATTCAAGCGCACGTTCACCACGAGCGAGGGTCACGTCCTGGTCAAGGACGTGCCGGTGGCCCCGGTCGAGGAGACCGACGTGCTCTCCACCCAGATCACCAAGGTCGTGCGGAAGTAGCTCATGGGTGCCCAAATGCGGGTCTACCGACGCCGGATCAAGAGCGTCCAGCAGACCAAGAAGATCACCAAGGCGATGGAGCTCATCGCCTCGTCACGGATCGTCAAGGCCCAGAGGCACCTCGGTGCTGCCCTGCCGTACACCCGCGAGCTCGTCCTGGCCATCTCGGCGGCGGTGTCGGGGTCCACTGAGTCCGACCACCCGCTGATCTCGCAGAAGGACAACCGCAAGCGCGCGGCCGTCCTGCTGATCGGCTCCGACCGCGGTCTGGCCGGCGCCTACTCCTCGAACATCATCCGCGAGGGAGAGGGGCTCAACGCCTTCCTGCGCGAGCAGGGCATCGAGCCGGTGCACTTCCTGGTCGGGCGCAAGGTGGTGAACTTCTACAAGTTCCGCGAGCGCTACATCGAGGGCGACTACGTCGGGTTCACCGACCAACCGACTGTCGAGGACGCAAAGGAGGTTGCCCTCGGGCTGCTCGCCTCGTTCCTGTCCGACAGCGCCACCGAGGGCGGGACCGACGAGATCCATATCGTCTACACGCACTTCGTCAACATGGGCCGCCAGGAGGTCCGGATCCGCCGGATCCTGCCGATCGAGGTCGTCGAGCAGGTCGTGGGGCCAGGCGGCCAGCCTGAGCTCCAGCCCGTGCGTGACTCCGACGGCACCCAGGCTGCAGCTGCAGTGGCGGCCTCGGCGATGCCGCTCTACGAGTTCGAGCCCGACGCCGACACCGTGCTCGACGAGCTTCTCCCGCGCTACGTGGAGAACCTCGTCTACACCGCGATGCTGGAGGCAGCAGCCTCCGAGCACGCCGCCCGCCGGCGCGCCATGAAGTCCGCCACGGACAACGCGGAGGAGCTCATCAAGAGCCTCACGCAGCAGGCGAACCAGGCACGCCAGACCGAGATCACCCAGGAGATTTCCGAGATCGTCGGTGGCGCCGACGCTCTCTCCTCCGCCAATGCAGGAAGTTGAGGATCGACATGACCGCCTCGGTTGAGACCGCACAGGGTGTGGGCCGCGTGGCCCGCGTCACCGGCCCTGTCGTCGACGTGGAGTTCCCCGTCGAGGCCATGCCCGCGCTCATGAACGCACTGAACGTCGACGTGTCGTTCGGCATCGGCGAGGAGGGCGGCGGAGGTCACATGCTGACCCTCGAGGTGGCCCAACACCTCGGCGACAACCTGGTGCGGGCGATCTCCATGCAGCCCACCGACGGCCTCGTCCGCGGGGCTGAGGTCCGCGACACCGGTGGACCGATCATGGTGCCCGTCGGCGACGTGACCGTTGGCCATGTGTGGAACACCCTCGGCAAGCCGCTGGATGTGCCGGAGGACTCATTGGAGATCACCGAGCGCTGGGGCATCCACCGCCAGCCCCCGGCCTTCGACCAGCTCGAGTCCAAGACGGAGGTCTTCTGGACCGGGATCAAGGTCATCGACCTGCTGACCCCCTACGTCAAGGGCGGCAAGATCGGGCTGTTCGGTGGTGCCGGCGTGGGCAAGACCGTGCTCATCCAGGAGATGATCTACCGGGTTGCCGAGAACTTCAGCGGCGTGTCGGTGTTCGCTGGTGTGGGGGAGCGCACCCGTGAGGGCAACGACCTGTTCCTGGAGATGACCGAGTCCGGCGTTCTGGCCAAGACCGCGCTGGTGTTCGGCCAGATGGACGAGCCGCCGGGCACCCGCCTGCGCGTCGCCCTGACCGCCCTGACCATGGCGGAGTACTTCCGCGACGTGCAGAACCAGGACGTGCTGCTGTTCATCGACAACATCTTCCGGTTCACGCAGGCCGGCTCCGAGGTCTCCACCCTGCTGGGGCGCATGCCGTCGGCCGTGGGCTATCAGCCCACCCTGGCCGACGAGATGGGCATGCTCCAGGAGCGGATCACCTCGACCCGCGGTCACTCGATCACCTCGCTCCAGGCCATCTACGTGCCCGCGGACGACCTCACCGACCCGGCGCCTGCCACTACGTTCGCCCACCTCGACGCCACCACGACGCTGTCCCGGCCGATCTCGGAGCTGGGCATCTACCCGGCCGTGGACCCGCTGGACTCCACCTCGCGGATCCTCGACCCGCGGGTCGTCGGTGACGAGCACTACGCCGTGGCCGCCCGCATCAAGGAGATCCTGCAGCGCTACAAGGACCTGCAGGACATCATCGCGATCCTGGGCATCGACGAGCTGTCCGAGGAGGACAAGGTCCTGGTCAACCGGGCGCGGCGCATCCAGCGCTTCCTGAGCCAGAACATGTTCGTTGCCGAGGCCTTCACGGGCCAGCCTGGCTCATTCGTGCCGGTCGAGGAGACTGTCGCCTCGTTCAAGGCCCTGGCCGAGGGCGAGTACGACCACATCCCGGAGCAGGCGTTCTTCATGGCCGGTGGCATCGAGGACGTCGAGCGCAATGCCGCCAAGCTGAAGGGCTGAGGAGGCCGTCGTGGGTGAGCTCAAGGTCTCCCTGGTCGCGATGGATCGCGAGATCTGGGTCGGCCAGGCGCGCATGGTGGTCGCCACCACGCCTGAGGGCGAGATCGGGATCCTGCCAGGTCACGAGCCGGTTCTGGCCCTACTGGTGGACGGCGCCGTGCGGATCGAGACGTCGGATGGCCAGAAGGTGGGCGCGGCCGTGCATGGCGGCTTCTTCTCGGTGGCCAGGGACGAGGTCGCGATCCTGGCCGAGACTGCCGAGCTGGACAGCGAGATCGACGTGGAGCGGGCACAGGCGGCCCTCGACCGGATCATGGCCGACGGCACCGTCGACCGCGGCGAGAAGGCCGCGGAGCTGCGCGCCCGCACCCGCCTCAAGGCCGCGATGAGCGTCGAGTCCCAGACCATGCACCTCGGCGGCTGAGTCCTGCCGAACGCGTGCCTGCTACCCGGCCGCTCAGCCCCGCTCGCCGCCGGGCTTCCAGAGGATGTCGCCGGCCTCGAGGTTGGCGTGGCGGGCGAGCACGAACAACAGGTCGGACAGGCGGTTGAGGTAGGTGGCGGGCAGGGAGCTCATGGCGTCGCCGTGCTCGGCCATCGCGGCCCATGTGGCTCGCTCGGCGCGGCGGACCACCGTGCGGGCCACATGCAGGTGAGCTGAGGCGGCAGTCCCGCCGGGAAGCACGAACGAGCGCAGCGTCGGCAGTTCGGCGTTGTAGTTGTCGATCTCAGCCTCGAGTCGCTCGATGTAGTCGGTCTCCACTCGCAGCGGTGGGTACTCGGGCTCTAGGACCACGGGAGTGCAGAGGTCGGCGCCCACGTCGAAGAGCTCGTTCTGGACGCGCAGGAGCACGTCCCGCACGTCCTCGGAGAGATCGCTGGCTGCGATCGCCACCCCGATCACGCAGTTGGCCTCGTCCACATCGGCGTAGGCGACCAGCCGCAGGTCGTTCTTCGTGGTGCGGCTCATGTCGCCCAGGGAGGTGCTGCCGTCGTCGCCGGTGCGGGTGTAGATGCGGGTGAGATTGACCATATGTGCAGCCTATGCCCCCGACTTCGGGCCCGCAGTCGGCCCTACGATGTCGTGCATGCAGCAGGTGTTCCGGGTCACGGGCGGTCAGCGCCTCGAGGGCGAGATCGGTGTCGTGGGCGCCAAGAACAGCGTCCTGAAGCTCATGGCCGCCGCCCTGCTCGCCCGGGGTCGCACCACGATCACCAACGTCCCGGACATCCTCGACGTCGCGATCATGGCTGAGCTGCTCCGACGACTGGGGTGCGAGGTGGTGCACGACCGGCCGGGGCCGACGCTCGGGGGCACTGTCACGATCGACGTCCCCGACGTGCCCCACCACCAGGCCGACTATGACCTGGTGCGTCGGATGCGCGCCTCCATCTGTGTGCTCGGCCCGCTCATCGCACGCTGTGGTGCCGCCGACGTCGCGCTGCCAGGAGGGGACGCGATCGGCTCGCGGGGCCTGGACATGCACATCGCGGGGCTGCAGAAGCTCGGTGCCACATTCGAGAACGAGCACGGATTCCTCGTGGCCAAGGCCAGCGCCCTGCACGGCGGCCAGATCTGGCTGGACTTCCCGAGCGTCGGTGCGACGGAGAACATCCTGATGGCCGCCGTGCTGGCCCAGGGCGTCACGGTGATCGACAACGCCGCCCGCGAGCCCGAGATCATCGACATCTGCCAGATGCTGATCGACATGGGCGCCCGGATCGAGGGCGTGGGGTCATCGACCCTGACCGTCGAGGGCGTCACCGAGCTGCACCCGGTCGAGCACGCCACTGTGCCCGACCGGATCGTGGCCGGGACCTGGGCTGTCGCCGCGGCGATCACCGGGGGTGATGTCTTCGTGCGCGGCGCCATCGGCAAGCACCTGGAGATGGCTCTGGACAAGCTCGCCTCTGCGGGAGCCACGATCCATGTCTTGGACGACGGGTTCCGGGTCCGGATGGACGATCGCCCGCGCGCAGTCGACATCGTCACCCTGCCCTACCCGGGGTTCCCGACCGACCTGCAGCCGCAGTTCATCGCGTTGAACGCCATCGCGGACGGCACCTCGATGATCACCGAGAACCTGTTCGAGGCGCGGTTCCGCTTCGTCAACGAGATCGTGCGCCTCGGCGCAGACGTGCGCACCGACGGCCATCACGCGCTGGTCCGGGGCAAGTTGGGGCTCTCCGGCGCCCCGGTCGAGGCGGCCGACATCCGCGCCGGGGCGGGGCTCGTGCTCGCCGGCCTCGCCGCTCAGGGCTACACCACGGTCTACGAGATTCACCACGTCGAGCGGGGGTACGCCGGGTTCGTCCCCAACCTGGTCGGCATCGGTGCCCAGATCGAGCGCCTGGACATGCCCAGCCCGTTCGACGACTGACCCGCGCCCACCGTCGGAACGGGCGCTGCGTGGGCGTTCTGGCACGGGCCCCCTGAGGTTACCGGGCAGTAACCTCGGGCGATAGGATCGGGGCGATTGCCGTCCTGAGGAGGTCGTATGTCCACTGTCATGGTCGTCGGAGCGGGGCTCATGGGCTCGGGTATCGCGCAGGTCAGCGCGCTCGCCGGGCACGACGTGATCCTGCGCGATATCTCCCTCGAGGCTGTGGTCAAGGGGCGCGGGGCGATCGAGGCCTCGCTGGCCAGGTTCGCCGAGAAGGGCGCCATCGACCCCAAGGATGCCGAAGCAGCACTGGCCCGCATCACCGGGACGACCGACCTCGACGGCGCCGCGCAGTCCGACATCATCGTCGAGGCGATCATCGAGGAGGTGGACCTCAAGGCCGCGCTCTTCGCCGATCTCGACCGGCTCGCCCCGCAGGGTGCGATACTGGCCACGAACACCTCGGCCATCCCCATCACCCGGATCGCCGCCGCCACCGGCCGCCCCGAGTCCGTTGTGGGCACCCACTTCTTCTCACCGGTCCCGATGATGAAGCTGTGCGAGCTGGTCCGCGGGCTCAAGACCTCCGACGAGACCCTGGCCGCTGCGCGCACGTGGGCCGAAGGGATCGGCAAGACCTGCATCGTCGTGAACCGCGACGTGGCCGGGTTCGTCACCACCCGGATCATCACCGCGCTGGTCAACGAGGCGATTCGGCTCGTCGAGACCGGTGTCGCGTCTCCCGAGGACGTCGACATCGCCTGCAAGCTCGGATTCGGCCATGCGATGGGCCCCCTGGCGACCGCCGACCTCACCGGGATCGATGTCATGCGCCGGGCGTCGATGTCGATCTTCAACGAGACCGCGGAGAAGGCGTTCTACCCGCCGGAGCTCATCACCCGGATGGCGATCGCCGGTGACCTCGGCCGCAAGTCCGGGCGCGGCTTCTACACCTACGGAGGCTGACATGGCGGCCAAGGACAAGCCCTGGATGATGCGCACGTACGCCGGGCACTCCTCGGCGACGGCGTCCAACGAGCTGTTCCGGCGCAACCTCGAGAAGGGCCAGACGGGCCTGTCGGTCGCCTTCGACCTGCCGACCCAGACCGGCTACGACCCCGACGCCGAGCTGGCGCGCGGCGAGGTCGGCAAGGTCGGTGTGCCGATCAGCCACATCGGCGACATGCACAAGCTGCTCGACGGCATCCCGCTGGACCGCATGAACACCTCCATGACGATCAACGCCACCGCGATGTACCTGCTGGCGATGTACGTGGCCGTGGCCGAGGAGAACGGGATCGCACCGTCCGCGCTCTCGGGGACCACCCAGAACGACATCATCAAGGAGTACCTGTCCCGGGGGACCTACGTGTTCCCGCCCGCACCGAGCCTGCGGCTGATCACCGACATGATCGCCTACACGGTCACCGACATCCCCAAGTGGAACCCCATCAACATCTGCAGCTACCACCTGCAGGAGGCCGGCGCGACCCCCGTCCAGGAGATCGCCTACGCGTTGGCCACTGCCATCGCCGTGCTCGACGCGGTCCGCGACTCGGGCCAGGTGCCGGCTGAGCGCTTCGGCGAGGTCGTCGGCCGCATCTCGTTCTTCGTCAACGCCGGCGTGCGCTTCGTCGAGGAGATGTGCAAGATGCGTGCCTTCGTCGAGCTGTGGGACGCCCTCACGCTCGAGCGCTACGGGGTCACCGACGCCAAGCAGCGCCGGTTCCGCTATGGCGTGCAGGTGAACTCGCTGGGCCTGACCGAGGCGCAGCCGGAGAACAACATCCAGCGGATCGTGCTGGAGATGCTGGGCGTCACCCTGTCCAAGGACGCGCGTGCCCGTGCCATCCAGCTCCCCGCGTGGAACGAGGCCCTGGGCCTTCCGCGGCCGTGGGACCAGCAGTGGTCGCTGCGGATGCAGCAGGTGCTTGCCTACGAGTCCGACCTGTTGGAGTACCCCGACCTGTTCGAGGGGTCCGTGGTCGTGGCTGAGAAGACGGCCGCGCTGGTGGCCGGCGCGCGCGAGGAGCTCGAGCGCGTCCAGGCCATGGGCGGTGCCGTTGCGGCCGTCGAGACCGGGTATATGAAGTCTGCCCTCGTCGGCGCCCACGCCGCCCGGCGCGGCCGGGTGGAGTCCGGTGAGGACGCCGTGATCGGCGTCAACATGTTCACCTCGACCGAGCCCAACCCGCTGCTGGCCGACCTCGACACGGCGATCCAGGTCATCGACCCGCACGTCGAGCAGGCGGCGGCGGACGCCGTGCAGGCATGGCGTGCCGGGCGCGACGAGTCTCGCGCCCTGTCTGCACGCGCAGTCCTGGCCGAGGCTGCAGTCGGCACCGGCAGCCTGATGCCCGCCTCCCTGGAGTGCGCCCGCGCGGGCGTGACCGTGGGGGAGTGGAGCCAGACGCTGCGTGAGGTGTTCGGCGAGTACCGGGCGCCCACCGGGGTGTCGGGAGTGTCGGGCTTCGTGGCCGGCAACGAGGCCCTCGCGGTGGTTCGTGAGGAGGTCCGGCGCACCGGCGAGCAGCTCGGCGGTGGGCACCTGCGCTTCCTGGTCGGCAAGCCGGGCTTGGACGGTCATTCCAACGGCGCCGAGCAGATCGCCGTGCGTGCTCGCGATGCCGGCTTCGAGGTCGTCTACCAGGGGATTCGGCTCACATCGGCCCAGATCGTGGCCGCGGCCGTGGCCGAGGACGTCCACGTCGTGGGCCTGTCGATCCTGTCCGGCTCGCACATGGTGGCGGTCCCCGAGGTGCTCGCCGGCATGCGTGCGGCGGGCATGGCCGACGTGCCCCTGGTTGTCGGCGGGATCATCCCGGACTCGGATGCGGCTGCGTTGCTCGAGCAGGGTGTGGCGGCGGTGTTCACCCCCAAGGACTACGACGCGACCGCGGTGATGGGCCGGGTCGTTGCCGAGATTCGCAAGGCCAACGGCCTGGACTGACGTTCAAGGGAGTCGCCGGTGTCCGAAAGGGCCGAATCGGCAGATGGACCCCGCCGCCCGGTCGGAGCGTGGCTCAGAACAGCCGGGAGTCCGGGTCGTCGACCCCGCGCAGGGCGTCGTAGTCGACAACGACGCAGCGGATGCCGCGGTCCTCGGCCAGCGTGCGTGCCTGTGGCTTGATCTCCTGGGCCGCGAACACCCCGGCGACCGGCGCCAGCAGCGGGTCGCGGTTCATGAGCTCGAGGTAGCGGGTCAGCTGCTCGACGCCGTCAATGTCGCCCCGGCGCTTGACCTCGACAGCCACAGAAGCACCAGAGTCGTCGCGGAACAGGATGTCGACCGGCCCGATCGCGGTCATGTGCTCGCGTCGCACGAACTCCCAGCCGGCGCCGAACACGGCCGGCTGGTCGGCGAGCAGTGCCTGCAGGTGCGCCTCGACACCGTCCTTGACCAGGCCGGGGTCGACGCCGAGCTCGTGTCGGGAGTCGTGGTGCACGGCGTGGATCGTGATGATCAGGTTCTCGCCTGCCTTGTTCGAGACAGTCCAGGTGCCTGTGCCGGCCTCATCGACCTGCTCGCGCACCGTGCAGGGCGGGCTCATCCAGTTCAGCGGCTTGTACGCGCGGTCGTCGGCGTGGACAGACACTGAGCCGTCGGCCTTCGTCAGGATCAGTCGCGTGGCCATCGGCAGGTGGGCCGACAACCTGCCGACGTAGTCCACCGAGCAGTCGGCCACCACCAGTCGCATCCGCACAGGGTACCTGCGCGCTCCAGGGGTGGGGGTCGCTGACCGGACGTGACGTCGTTGGTGCCAGACTGGATGGTGGCGTGGATCCAGCCACACCGTGGGCATTTCGGGCGTTTTCGGGAGGATGAGCATGGGCCAGATCAGCAAGGTGGGCGTTGTCGGACTGGGCACCATGGGCGCCGGTGTCGTGGAGGTGCTGGCACGCGCCGGACTCGACGTGATCGGCGTCGAGGTCACGGATGCCGCCCTCGCGCGGGGTCGTGCGAGCGTTGAGAAGTCCACCGCGCGCGCCGTCGAGCGGGGGAAGCTCACCGACGAGGAGCGCACTGCCGCCCTGGGGAGCATCCGCTTCACCACCGACATCTCCGAGCTTGCTGATCGTGAGCTTGCGATCGAGGCCGTGACCGAGGACCTCGAGATCAAGGGCGCGGTCGTGGCCGACCTCGACAAGGTGCTTGCGCCGGGCGTGATCATCGCCACGAACACCTCGAGCCTGTCTGTCACGCACATCTCCGTGGTCACCGGCCGACCCGACCGCGTGGTCGGGATGCACTTCTTCAATCCCGCGCCCGTCCAGTCGTTCATGGAGATCGTGCGCACCGTCGTGACAGCACCGGACGTCGTCGACCAGGCCGTGGAGTTCGCCGAGTCCTTGGGCAAGGAGCCGGTGGTCGTCGGCGATCGTGCTGGCTTCATCGCCAACGCCCTGCTGTTCGGCTACCTGAACCATGCGGCGAACATGTACGAGGCGCGCTACGCCTCGCGCGAGGACATCGACGCGGCGATGCGTCTGGGCTGCGGCTACCCGATGGGCCCGCTCGCGCTGTTGGACCTGATCGGACTGGACACCGCGTACAAGATCCTCGACACGATGTACAAGGAGAGTCGCGACCGCCTCCACGCCCCGGCGCCGATCATCAAGCAGATGGTCACCGCGGGGATGAAGGGCCGCAAGTCCGGCCAGGGCTTCTACACCTACGAGGCTCTGGGGTCGTCGACAGTGGTTGCCGATGGGTTGACGCCCGCGGCCGGAGGGGCGTTCG
This sequence comes from uncultured Actinomycetes bacterium, assembly GCA_963736425.1. Classification (GTDB taxonomy): domain Bacteria; phylum Actinomycetota; class Actinomycetes; order S36-B12; family CAIYMF01; genus Prado023. The sequence goes on along the minus strand of CAVTOX010000020.1, from coordinate 14,014 downwards.
GCGCCGGGCGGACCATCGACAAGGTGGGTGTCGTGGGCTCCGGGACGATGGCAACGGGGATCATCGAGGTCTTCATCAAGTCCGGCTACGAGACCGTCTACGTGGCACGCTCGCCCGAGAAGATCGCCGCCGTGCGCGCTGCGCTCGAGCGGTCGCTGACCAAGGGCGTGCAGCGCGGAAAGCTCACCGAGGAAGCCATGGCCGAGGCATTGGCCCGCGTGTCCGGGACCAGCGTGCTCGATGATCTCGCCGACGTGGACCTCGTGGTCGAGGCGGTCGTCGAGGAGATCGGCGTCAAGACCGCCCTGTTCGCGAACCTGGACGAGATCTGCAAGCCGGGTGCCGTGCTGGCCACGACCACCTCGAGCCTTCCCGTCGTCGAGATGGCCGCTGTCACGAGCCGTCCCGCCGATGTCGTGGGGATGCACTTCTTCAACCCGGCCGCGATCATGCGCCTGGTGGAGGTCGTCGCGCACGTGTCGACGGCACCTGATGTGATCGCGACCGCCGCTGAGGTCTGCAAGAGGACTGGTAAGCATGCCGTGCACTGCGGTGACCGCGCCGGCTTCATCGTCAATGCGCTGCTGTTCCCGTACCTCAACGACGCGGTGCGGATGCTCGAGGCGCACTACGCCACAGCTGACGAGATCGACGTGGCCATGAAGAAGGGCTGCGGACTTCCGATGGGCCCGTTCGAACTGCTCGACGTCGTCGGCAACGATGTCTCGCTGGCCATCCAGCAGACCCTGTACCGGGAGTTCCGCGAGCCGGGGTTCGCCCCGGCGCCGATGCTCGAGCACCTGGTCACGGCCGGGTACCTGGGCCGCAAGACGGGGCGAGGGTTCCGGTCCTACGCGAAGTAGGCGCACGAGCGATTCGCAGCGCGCCCCGGCCGGCATCCGGTCGGGGCACTGGCGCATCGGGCTTACTCTCAGGCCTCGTGGTCCATCCGCGCGAACGGGCGCACGTCGTTCCAGCGCTCCATCGGCCCCTGCCACGTGGTGGGCAGGGGTGCGGCCGCGGGCGCGATCGCCCTCACGATCCCGTCCAGGGCGATGCGGGCGTAGGTCTCACCGACCCAGAGGTGCTTGGCGCCCGGGACCGCGATGATCTCGGCGTGGGGAACGTCGGCGAAGCGGCGAACCACGTCCTCGGGTGCGGCGAACTCGTCGAACTCGGGAACCAGCGCGGTGACCGGCCGCCCGGACGCCGCCCAGCCCGTGACGTCGGAGTCGTCCGACCAGCGCCCGGGTGGGGAGAGCAGCACCGCGCCGGCCACTGGGTCCACGTTGCCCCAGCGCAGGATCACGTCGGTTCCGAACGACCAGCCGACGGCCCAGGGATCGACGAAGCCCTGCGCGGTGACCTCGGCCACGGCCGCGAGCAGGTCGTGGCCCTCGCCGCGGTTCTCGTCGAACTCGCCCTCGCTGGTGCCCGCACCGGCGGTCGTCCCGCGGGTGTTGAAGCGCAGGACGCCGATCCCGGCCAGGGCAGGGAGCCGCCACGCGGCCTTGCGGATGACGTGGCTGTCCATTGAGCCGCCATGGGTGGGCAGCGGGTGGCAGAACACGATGACCGCGCTGGGGTCGCCCTCGAGCGGCAGCGACCACTCGCCCACCAGTCGAACGCCATCCTCGGTCAGCAGGGAGACCGGGTACCGCCGGGCGGGCAGCACGGAGTTGGCGGCGAGCATGCTCACGATGCCGAGCCTAGGTGCACGTCCCTGGTCTGGCGCCGGCGTCGGGAACCGGTCCTCACCGGGGGCGCCAGCGGGAGCGGTTGTTCCAGCAGGGGGTGTGCCAGTGGCGGCGGAACTCGTCGCCGTCGTGGCGGTCTGCCCGCCAGGCCACGATGTGGGCAAGTCCGGGGCGGATCTCCTGCTCACACCCGGGGCACCGGTAGGCCTTCGTGGCGCCAGCGCCGGTGATCGTGCGGACGTGCCACTCGCCGTCTGGGTGGGACTGGGAGGCCTGCACCGACCCCAGCGGGCGCATGGGCTCTGAATCGTCAGCCCGCCGGTTCCTTCGCCCCATGGGAGAACGGTATCGGGCCAGTGCCCGCGACGGATCTGAAGTGGTTAGCCTTCGCACCATGCTGCATCACGTCGAGAGCGGATCCGGTGCCCCAGTCGTGCTCCTGCACGCCTTCCCCATGGACAGCACCCTGTGGGCTGCCCAACGGGCGGCGTTGGGACGGGCGGGTCATCGAGTGATCGCGCCCGACCTCCCCGGGTTCGGCGGGAGTGCCCTGGCCCAGGACGCCCCCTCGTTGGACGTGATGGCCGATGCCGTTGTCGAGCTACTCGATCACCTCGGGATCGAGCGTGCCGTCGTGGGTGGGCTGTCGATGGGTGGCTACGTGACGATGGCGCTGCTGCGCAGGCACCCGGATCGGCTCTCGGCGATCATCCTGGCCGACACCAAGGCGGGCGCGGACGTGCCGGAGGCGGCAGCGAACCGCGAGACTGTCGCCGCCGAGGTTGAGTCGGCAGGGACCACGGCCGGCATCGCCGATGCCATGCTGCCCAACCTCCTGGGCGCCACCACCCGCGGATCCCGCCCCGAAGTCGTCGCCACGGTGCGCCGCTGGATCCTCGCCCAGCCAGCCCCCGGCGTCGCGTGGGCCCAGCGTGCGATGGCAGTCCGCCCGGACTCCCTGGTCGACATCGGGGCCTTCGGCCGGCCGATGCTGGTCCTGTACGGCTCCGAGGACACGATCTCCCCGGCGGCTGATGCAGCGTTGATGGTCGAGGCCGCACGTTCGGGAGGCAGCGACACGACCGTGGTCGAGATCCCGTCAGCTGGCCACCTGAGCGCGGTTGAGGACCCGGACGCCGTCACCCACGCCCTGCTCGGGTGGCTCGCCACGCTCTGAATGGGCGCGCGTGCTCCCCGGGAGGGGGTCGGACGCGCCGGGGATCGTCACGGCGCGCCCGACCTGCTCGCTGATCAGATCCCGCGGAACCTGTTGATCGCCTCGAGGTGCTTGGCGCGCTTCTCCTCGTTGCGCACACCCAAGCCCTCCTCGGGGGCCAGGCACAGCACGCCGACCTTGCCCTGGTGCAGGTTGCGGTGCACCTCATAGGCAGCGTCGCCTGTCCGGTCCAGGGGGAACGTCTGGGACAACGTGGGGTGGACCAGCCCGCGGTCGATCAGGCGGTTGGCCTCGTAGGCCTCGCGGTAGTTGGCGAAGTGCGAGCCGATGATCCGCTTGAGATTCATCCAGAAGTACCGGTTGTCGTACTCGTGCATGTACCCCGAGGTGGAGGCGCAGGTGGCGATCGTGCCGCCCTTGCGGGTCACGTAGACCGAGGCGCCGAACGTCTCACGGCCCGGGTGCTCGAAGACGATGTCGACGTCCTCTCCGCCGGTGAGCTCGCGGATCCGCTTGCCGAACCGCTGCCACTCCTTGGGGTCCTGGGTCTGCGGGTCCTTCCAGAACTTGTAGCCCTCAGCGCTGCGGTCGATGATCAGCTCAGCGCCCATCTTGCGGCAGATGTCGGCCTTCTCGTCGCTGGAGACCACGCACACCGGCGTCGCACCACCGTTGATCGCCATCTGCGTGGCGTAGGAACCCAGGCCGCCCGACGCCCCCCAGATCAGCACCGTGTCGCCCTGCTTCATCCCGGCACCGTTGCGGGAGACGAGCTGGCGGTAGGCCGTGGCGTTGACCAGGCCGGGTGCGGCAGCCTCCTCCCAGGTCAGGTGCGCGGGCTTGGCCAGCAACTGGTTGGACTTGACCAGGGCGACCTGCGCCAGGCCGCCGAAGTTGGTCTCGAAGCCCCAGATCCGCTGCTCCGGATCCATCATCGTGTCGTTGTGGCCGGCGGGGCTCTCCAGCTCGACGCTCAGGCAATGCGCGACGACCTCGTCGCCGGGCTTCCAGGCGTTCACTCCGGGACCGCAGCGGAGCACGACGCCGGCGAGGTCGGAGCCGACCACGTGGTAGGGCAGGTCGTGGCGCTTGGCCAGCTCGTGGCTGCGGCCGTACCGGGACAGGAAGCCGAAGGTGCTGACCGGCTCGAACAGGGCAGACCAGACGGTGTTGTAGTTGATCGCCGAGGCCATCACGGCTACCAGGGCCTCGCCGGGGCCGAGCTCGGGGAAGGGCACGTCGTCGAGGTGCAACGACTTGCGCGGGTCCTTCTCCCGTGAGGGCATCCCGGCGAACATCTGCTCCTCGTCCTTGTGGACGGTGACGCCCTTGTAGGACTCGGGCAGGGCAATGTCGGCGAACCCCGGCTCGAGGTGGGCGTCGGCCAGGATCGCATCCAGAATTGGCTTCACGGGGGGACCTCCAGGGATGTCGGACGAGTTACCGGTCCCATTCAGGCTACTGGTCGGTAACCTGCTGACGTCACCCGGGGGAGGGTTGCCTGTCCCGGCCATGCCGGAAGCCAGAATCGCCCATGAGCAGGGCGAATCCGGCATTCGGTGCAACTCAATGCGCGGGTGCGTCCTTGGCCGGCTCGACGAGCTCGACCAGTACGCCGCCGCAGTCCTTCGGGTGCACGAAGTTGACCCGTGATCCGGCCGTGCCGCGCTTGGGGACGTCGTAGAGCAGGCGAACCCCTGCTGCGCGCAGGCGCTCACCGGCGACGTCGATGTCGGTCACCCGGAAGGCCAACTGCTGCATCCCCTCCCCGCTGCGCGCCAGGAACTTGCCGATGGGGGAGTCGTCGCGCAGCGGCGCCAACAGCTGCAGGAACGACCCGGAGCCGGCGATGTCGATCATCGCCTCGCGCACACCCTGCTCCTCGTTGACCTCCTCGTGCACCGAGTGCAGCCCGAAGGCGCGCTCAGTAGAACGCAATGGCGACGTCGAGGTCGGCCACGGCGAGCCCGACATGGTCGATCCGCTCGACGAGTGGGCCGAGTGCCGAGACCGGCGATGAACCGGTCATCTCGGGCGCGGGGCTGGGGGTGTCCATCGGGAACCGCCTTCCTGTCCGGCACGGGGTCGGACGCCATAACTGGGGCGCGGTCGGCAACCAGCCGCATCACACGCGCATTCAGCCTACGCCGTGGGCGATCCCTGCCTCACTGGCGCGGTGCTCAGCGGGTCTCGGCGAATACCGGACCGCGCAACCAGCAGCCGCCGCTTCGACGATCTGAGCCGGTGTTCCTTCGCGTTGGTCGCGTGGCTATCGTGGGGCGTGAATCTGTACCCCCAGTCCACAGAAGAGAGAGGCACGCCATGTCCGGATCCGTCATCGTCGCTGGAGCCCGCACCCCGATGGGTCGGTTGCTCGGGTCCCTGAAGGGCTTCTCGGCCGCCGAGCTCGGCGGGTTCGCCATCAAGGGCGCCCTGGAGAAGGCCGGCGTGTCCGGCGACCAGGTGCAGTACGTGATCATGGGCCACGTCATCCAGGCCGGGGCCGGCCAGATGACGGCCCGCCAGGCCGCCGTAGCCGGTGGGATCCCGCTGGACGTGCCCGCGCTGACCATCAACAAGGTGTGCCTGTCGGGCATCGACGCGATCGCGCTGGCCGACCAGCTGATCCGCGCCGGCGAGTTCGACATCGTCGTCGCCGGTGGCATGGAGTCGATGACCAATGCCCCGCACGTCCTGGTCGGAAGCCGCGAGGGAGTCAAGTACGGCGACTGGACCATGAAGGACTCGATGGCCCACGACGCCCTGTTCTGCGCCATCGACCAGTTGGCGATGGGTCTGTCGACCGAGCAGTTCAACTCGCGCTACGACCTCACCCGTGAGGAGCAGGACGAGTTCTCCGCGCGCTCTCACCAGCTGGCCGCGCGTGCCGCCAAGGACGGGCTGTTCGACGACGAGATCGTCGCGGTGTCGATCCCGCAGCGCAAGGGCGACCCGATCGAGTTCACCGTCGACGAGGGCGTGCGCGCCGACACCACGGTCGACTCCCTGTCGCGACTGCGCCCGGCATTCACCAAGGACGGCACCATCACCGCCGGCTCCGCGTCGCAGATCTCCGACGGCGCAGCCGCCGTCGTCGTGATGAGCAAGGCGAAGGCGCAGGAGCTGGGCCTGACCTGGCTGGCCGAGATCGGCGCCCACGGCGTGGTGGCTGGGCCCGATGCCTCGCTGCAGGAGCAGCCGGCCAACGCCGTGCTCAAGGCGTGCGCGAAGGAGGGCATCGCCCCCGCGGACCTCGACCTGCTCGAGCTCAACGAGGCGTTCGCGGCTGTGGGCATCGTCTCGACGAAGAAGCTCGGCGTCGACCCCGAGAAGGTCAACGTCAACGGTGGTGCGATCGCCATGGGTCACCCGGTCGGCATGTCGGGCGCCCGGATCGTGCTGCACCTGGCCCACGAGCTCAAGCGGCGCGGCGGCGGCGTGGGCGCGGCGGCGCTCTGCGGTGGCGGCGGGCAGGGCGATGCCCTGATCGTTCGCGTCCCCAAGGCCTGAGCGGACGGCGCGTCCCGCTCACGCGGGATGGATCCGGATTTGCGACCATTTCGTGGTCGGAGATCCGGATCGACCGCAGGCTGGGCCGCGCGATAGCGGATCAATCGGGTTGAGCGTGGCGGGTGGCGTGGCCGGTGGCGGGGTTGCGGGCTTGGTCTGTCGTCGAGGAGGAGGGCGCGTGGCGCGCAGCGTGGACGTCGACCAGTTGGTCGAGCGCGCCCTGGCCGGTGACCCCCGCTCGGTCGGGCGGCTGATCACGCTCGTCGAGGACGGCGCCCCGCAGCTGCGTGCTGTGATGGCGGCTCTGGCCCCGCGCGCGGGGGGCGCCCACATCGTGGGGCTCACGGGCTCGCCGGGAGTCGGCAAGTCGACCACGACCTCGGCGCTGGTCGCGGCGTTCCGCGCGGCGGGGCGTCGGGTCGGGGTGCTCGCCGTCGACCCATCCTCACCGTTCTCCGGGGGCGCGCTGCTCGGCGACCGGATCCGGATGCAGGAGCACGCCACCGACCCAGAGGTGTTCATCCGCTCGATGGCCTCGCGCGGCCACCTCGGGAGGCTGGCCTCGACCACCCCCCAGGCGGTGCGCGTCCTGGATGCTGCGGGCTGCGACCCGGTGCTCGTGGAGACGGTGGGCGTGGGGCAGTCCGAAGTCGAGGTCGCCAGCGAGGCGGACACCACGATCGTGCTTCTGGCCCCGGGGATGGGCGACGGGATCCAGGCCGCCAAGGCGGGCATCCTCGAGATCGGCGACATCTTCGTGGTGAACAAGGCAGACCGTGATGGTGCTGACTCGACCGCCCGAGAGCTGCGCCACATGATCAGCCTCGGGCCCTCGGGCCAGGCCGGGGCGTGGAAGCCGCCCGTGCTCAAGGTGATCGCCACTCGCGGCGAGGGCCTGCCCGATCTGGTCGCGGCGATCGACGAGCACCGCGCATGGCTGGAGGCCTCCGGTACCGGATGGCCCGGCGTCGGACCCGCGCTCGATCCGAGATCCAGGGGATCGCCCTGGCCACCCTGCAGGCACGGTTCGCCGGGGTGGGGGGCGGCGGCGCCCTCGAGGGGCTTGCCGACGATGTTGCCGCCGGGCGCACCGATGCGTTCACCGCGGCTGAGCGCATCGTCGCCGAGGTCGCTGGCTGAGCGGCCTCCCCTGGCTGCCACCAGGTGGGCTCACGACGAGTACCGTGACCTGCATGAGCACCTCAGATGGTCGTGCGCGCTGGGAGTCGGACTACGACTCCGCCGCTGCATCGGGCAAGGTCCGCGACGCGGACTTCAGCACGCTCTCCGGCGACGAGGTGGCGCCTGTGTACGGCCCGCCCGACGGGGTCGAGCCGGTGGCGCAGATCGGATGGCCGGGGCAGTTCCCGTTCACCCGCGGCCTGTACCCCTCAGGCTATCGCGGCCGGCTCTGGACCATCCGGCAGTTCGCCGGGTTCGGCAACGCGGAGCAGACCAACGGGCGGTTCCGCGACATCCTGGCGGCGGGTGGCGGCGGGCTGTCGGTCGCGTTCGACATGCCCACCCTGATGGGCCATGATTCCGACGACCCACTCTCGCGCGGAGAAGTCGGCCACTGCGGTGTCGCGATCGACTCGGCACGTGACATGGAGGTCCTGTTCGCCGGCATTCCGCTGGCCGACGTCACGACCTCGATGACCATCTCCGGCCCGGCCGTGCCCATCTTCGCCATGTACGTGGTGGCCGCCGAGCGCCAGGGCGCGGACATCAGCCTTCTCGACGGCACCCTCCAGACCGACATCTTCAAGGAGTACACCGCCCAGAAGGAGTGGCTGTTCGGCCCCGAGCCGCACCTGCGCCTCATCGGCGACCTCATGGAGTGGGTCGGCGCCAACGTGCCGAAGTACAAGCCCCTGAGCGTGTCCGGCTACCACATCCGGGAGGCTGGTTCCACGGCGGCGCAGGAGCTTGCGTTCACGCTCGCTGACGGATTCGGGTACGTCGAGCTGGGCCTGTCGCGCGGCCTGGACATCGATGAGTTCGCCCCTGGACTGTCGTTCTTCTTCGACGCGCACATCGACTTCTTCGAGGAGATCGCCAAGTTCCGGGCCGCGCGGCGCATCTGGGCGCGGTGGCTCCGCGACGAGTACGGCGCCACCACCGAGCGCGCCCAGTGGTTGCGCTTCCACACCCAGACCGCCGGGGTCAGCCTGACCGCACCCCAACCGGACAACAACATCGTCCGCACCGCGATCGAGGCCCTGGCCGCAGTGCTCGGCGGGACGAACTCGCTGCACACCAACGCCCTGGACGAGGTGCTCGCCCTGCCCAGCGAGAAGGCCGCGCAGATCGCCCTGCGCACGCAGCAGGTGATCGCTGAGGAGACCGGCGTGGCCAACGTGGCCGACCCATTGGGCGGCAGCTGGTACGTCGAGGCGCTCACTGACCGAATCGAGGCCCAGGCTGAGGCGATCTTCGCCCAGATCCGGGAGCTCGGCGAGCGGCGCCATCCCGGCGAGGATCATCCAATCGGCCCGATCACCTCGGGCCTGCTGGCCGGGATCGAGAACGGCTGGTTCACCGATCTCATCGCCGACGCGGCCTTCGAGCACCAGCGTGCCGTGGAGCAGGGGCGCAAGCGCGTGGTCGGCGTCAACGTCAACACGGACGCGATCGAGACTCCCCTGGAGATCCTGAGGGTGTCCCATGAGGTCGAGCGCACCCAGGTGGCCCAACTGGCCGAGCGCCGCGCGGCGCGGGATCCCGGGGCCGTGGAGAAGTCCCTGGTGAGCCTGGCCGAGGCAGCACGGACGGACACCAACCTCGTCCCGCTGCTGATCGACGCCGCCCGGGCCGAGGCCACGCTCGGCGAGATGTGCAACGTGCTGCGCGCCGAGTGGGGCACCTACCGCGAGCCGATCTGACCCCTGTCGCCGCGGGCGCGCACGAGTGACTGCAGGACCTCGACCATGGACCGTGGGTCGGGGACGCGGAAGCGGGCCAGGCTCGCACCCGGCCCCACCCTGATCGAGATGTCCTGCGGCCGCAGGACGGCCATGGCGGATTCGTCGGTGACGTCATCGCCGGCGAACAGCACCCGGCGTGCTCGCGTCGATGGCGATGAGCCCGCGCAGTGCGGCCCCCTTGTCCAGCGGCCGCGTCGACAGTTCGATCACGAGCTTGCCCTCCAGAGCGAACGTGCCCGGCAGCTCAACGGCCAGGGCCCGGATCAGTTCCAGTGCGCGGGGCCGTCGGCCTCGGCGCATCGCACGCACATGGACGGCCAGACCGGCCGGCTTGTCCTCCACGCGGACGCCCGCGATGTGGCCCACCGACTCAGCCACTCGGGTCTGCACAGCTGCTCACGCAAGGAGGTCTCCTCGGGGCTGAGGGTCAGGTCGGCTCCGACCTCCTGGCCGTGCGACCCGATCAGCGTGGCCCATTCGCTCGGCCCCACTGACGGACGCCAGGTCCTGCCGTGCGCGTCCGGACAGCAGCACGACCTCTGTGCCCGGGGCGCTGGCGAGCCGTGCCATCACCTCGAGCGCACCGGTGACCGGGCGGGCGGCCGACGGCACGGCGACGATGGGCGAGATCGTCCCGTCGAAGTCGAGGGCCACCAGCAACCGGCTCGGCGCGGCCCAGCTCGTGCCAGCGCCTCGCCGAGGTCAGGTGACATCGGGTGGGCCCATGGCGAGAGGCTGGTCAGGAAGTCCGCTGGCCCACTCGTGCCACATCGTCGGTGATCACGCCCGCTCGCAGGTCTACCATCCGGGCTCTCGCCGTCCTCGGGCGGCTTCGTCCAGCGCTGCCATGATGGTCCGTTTCATCCCGCGGATGTCGTAGGGGTTGACCAGCCAGGCCCGCGACATCTGCTCCGCGGCGCCGGTGAACTCGCTGAGCACGAGTGCCCCAGAGTCATCGACCTTGGAGGCCACGTACTCCTTGGCCACCAGGTTCATCCCGTCGCGCAGCGGAGTCACCAGCATGACATCCGCCGCGAGGTACAGCGCGGCAAGCTCGTCGGGCCCCATCGCCTGGTGCATGTAGTGGATCGGGTTCGTGCCCACCGGGCCAAGGGCCCCGTTGGCGCGGCTGACCAGGAGTTCCACATCGTCGCGGATCTTCTGGTACTCCTCGACCTTGGCCCGGGTGGGCGGCGCGACCTGGATGAAGGCGGTTCGCTCGGGGTTCAGGTCGCCGTCGAGCAGGAGCTCGGTCACGGCCTGGATCCGCACGTCGATGCCCTTGGTGTAGTCCAGGCGATCGACGCCGAGGAGCAGGATCGTCCGGGATCCCCGACGTCAGCGCGGATCTGCGTGGCGCGCTCCTGGACCTCGGGCGCCGCGGCCAGGTCGGCGTAGTCACTGGCCCGGATCCCGATGGGAAACGCCCGGATCACCACCGGCCGAGCTCCACCGGGGTGCGCGACGTGCAGCTCGCCCTCGTAGTCGACGACGTCGGCGAAGCGCCGGGCCGCGCGCTGGAAGTTGATCACCGCGTCACTGGTCTGGAACCCGATGACGTCGGCGCCGAGCAGCCCGTCGACGATCTGGGCGCGCCATGGCAGCTGGCTGAAGATCTCCACCGGGGGGAAGGGGATGTGCAGGAAGAACCCGATCCGCAGGTCCGGTCGCCGCTCCCGGAGCAGCGCGGGCACCAGTTGGAGCTGGTAGTCGTGAACCCACACCCGTGCACCCGGGCGCGCGTGGTTGGCAACGAGGTCGGCGAACCGCACGTTGACCTCGCGGTGGGCCTCGAACTGGCTGCGGTGGTACACCGGCGCGACGATCCCGCCGTGGTAGTTCGGCCAGAGCGCCCCGTTGGAGAAGCCGTCATAGTGCGCGGCCACCTCAGCGTGCGTCAACGGCACACCCACGAGCTCGATGTCGCCCACCTTGTCGGGCGGCCGGGGTGGCGCGGGCTGTTCGACGTCGGTGCCCTCGTCGCTGAACTGTCCACTCCAGCCGACCCAGACCGCCTCGGTCTCGCGCAGCACCGATTCCATCGCCGAGACCAGGCCCCCGGGAGCGCGGCGCCAGCCCTCATCCGCGTCGAACTCGACGGGCAGCCGGTTGGCCACGATCACCAGGTCGGGGCCCTCGCGCGGGGGCCCACCCCGTCGCCCTGCGCGTGCGTTGAACCTCATCGCGAACCACGTCCCTCGGGTGCTAGTTGATCGGGTCGTCCGCGCTCAGCTCGAAGGTCAGGAAGCCGAACGGCGGGAGCGTCAGCAGGTACGGGAGCTCGCCGATCCGCGGGAACTCGACCCCGCCCAGGAGCTCGGTCGGGCGGCTCCAGGCGTACTCACCGAGGCCGAGCTCCACGGGCTGGGCCGATGCGGAGAAGTTGGCCACGCAGAGGACCGGTCGCTGACGCGATGACTCCGGGGTGCGTATGTAGGCCAGGACCGCGCTGTTCGTCGTCGGGAGCAGCTCCAGTCCGCCTAGGCCGAGGATTGGGTGCTCCCGACGGATCTGGATCATGCGGCGCATCCACTGCAGGAACGACGCCGGGTTGCGCTGGCTCGATTCGACGTTGCGCGCCCCGAAGCCATAGACCGGATCCATCGAGGGCGGCAGGAACACGGAGGCGAAGTCGGCCTGCGAGAACCCGCCGTTGCGGTCCGGAGTCCACTGCATCGGGGTGCGTACGCCGTCGCGGTCGCCGAGATTGATGTTGTCGCCCATCCCGATCTCGTCGCCGTAGTACAGGATGGGCGTCCCGGGAAGCGTGAACAGCAGTGAGTGCAGGAGCTCGGCCTGCCGGCGGTCGCCCTCGACCAGCGGGAACAGCCGTCTGCTGATCCCGACGTTGCGACGCATGCGCGGGTCAGTCGCGTACTGCTGGTACATGTAGTCGCGCTCCTCGTCGGTGACCATCTCCAGGGTCAGCTCGTCGTGGTTGCGCAGGAAGATGCCCCATTGACAGCCGGCCGGGATCGACGGGATGCCGGCCAGGATGTCGTGCACGGAGCTGGCATCCTGTCGGCGCAGCGCCATGAACATCCGGGGCATGAGCGGGAAGTGGAAGCACATGTGGCACTCGTCGCCGTCGCCGAAGTACTCCACGACGTCCTCGGGCCACTGGTTGGCCTCGGCGAGGAGCACGCGACCAGGGAATCGCTCATCCACATGCGCCCGCAGCTCGCGCAGGTACTCATGCGTGGCGGGCAGGTTCTCCCCGTTGGTGCCGTCGGCCTCGAACAGGTACGGGACCGCGTCGAGGCGGAAGCCGTCCAGGCCCACGCCAAGCCAGTAGTCGACCACCTCGAGCATGGCCGCCCGGACCTCGGGGTTGGCGTAGTTGAGGTCGGGCTGGTGGCTGTAGAAGCGGTGCCAGTAGAACTGGCCGCGGACACTGTCCCAGGCCCAGTTGCTCGACTCCGAGTCGACGAAGATGATGCGCGCCTGCGACCACCGGGACTCGTCGTCGCCCCACACGTACCAGTCGGCCTTGGGGTTGTCCCGGCTCGAGCGGGACTCCTGGAACCACGCGTGCTGGTCGGAGGTGTGGTTCACGACCAGGTCCGCGATGACCCGGATCCCGCGCTTGTGGGCCTCCTCGATCAGGGTCACGGCGTCATCCATGGTCCCGTAGTCGGGATGGACGGTCAGGAAGTCGGCGATGTCGTAGCCGCCGTCGCGCAGGGGGGACGCGTAGAAGGGCAGCAGCCAGATGCAGTCGACGCCCAGCCACTGCAGGTAGTCCAGCTTGGCGGTCAGCCCCCGCAGGTCGCCGTTGCCGTCGGCAGTGGCATCGAAGAAGCCACGGACGAACACCTCGTAGACGACCGCGCTTCGGTACCACTGCGGATCGGAGTCGCCAGCCTGAACGATGGATCCGGGGGTCGCCATAGCCCTGAGGCTAGTTGCCGGGGACATCGCGGTGCCAGCGAGGCAGCGGGGTCGGGCTGCGGAGAGGAGTCGTGCGCGAACGACAGCCCCCCGGAACTGGAATAATGCTGCCCATGAGCAACATGTCTGGATACGGAGCTGTCGATCTCGGGGCGCTGGCCGCCGCACGCGAGGCGCAGGCGCAGGCCGAGCAGCGCGCGGCCGAGCGCACGGCGAACCCCAACGCCCTGCCTGTGGTGGTCGACGTCAGCGACGCCAGCTTCCAGACCGACGTGATGGACGCCTCGATGGCCGTCCCCGTCGTCCTGGACCTCTGGGCGACCTGGTGCGGTCCGTGCAAGACGCTGTCGCCGATCCTCGAGCGGCTCGCCGACGAGTACGCCGGCCGCTGGGTGCTGGCCAAGGTCGATGTCGACGCGAACCCGGCCATTGCCCAGGCGTTCCAGGTCCAGTCGATCCCCAGCGTGTTCGCCGTTGTCGGTGGTCGTCCGCTGCCGCTGTTCCAGGGTGCGTTGCCAGAACAGCAGGTCCGGGCCTACCTCGAGGAGTTGCTCACGCTCGCCGCGGAGAACGGCGTGAACGGCAGTGTTGCGGGCGCACCGGTGGACGGCGCCGCAGCCGAGGCCCCCGACGAGCCTCCGGCCGACCCGCGGATGGAGGCCGCCTACGACGCAATCGAGGCGGGGGACTGGCCAGCGGCTCGCGCCGCGTACCAGTCGATCATCGACACGGCACCGGCTGACCCGGTTGCCAGGGCCGGGCTGGCCCTCGTGGGGGTCTTCGAGCGAGTGGCAGGGGCCGATCACGTGGCC
>CAVTOX010000019.1:0-12333 GCA_963736425.1 uncultured Actinomycetes bacterium | reverse complement strand
CCGGAGCACCCAGTGCGGACTCCGCCCACCGCCAGGGGCAGGACGGCGACGGTCCGGCGACGGTAGCCTGCCTGCATGGCGTCGCTCGTGCTCACGGTGATCGGTGACGACCGATCCGGTCTGGTCTCTGCCCTCTCGGGTGTCATCGCCGACCACGGCGGCAGCTGGGAGCGCAGCCAGATGGCGCGCCTAGCGGGGAAGTTCGCCGGTATCGTCCTCGTGGCGGTGCCCGACGACCGCGCCGAGGCCCTGATCGGTGCGCTGGGTCCGCTGGGGACGCAAGGACTGCTCGACGTCGCCGTCGAGCGAGCAGGCGACGAGGTCCCTGTCACCACGGACCTGATCCGTCTGAGCCTCGAGCTGGTCGGCGCCGATCGGCCGGGGATCGTGCACGACATCTCTCAGGCCCTGGCAGCGCGTCAGGTCAGCATCGAGGAGCTGCACACTGCCACCCGCGAGGCGCCGATGGTCGGCGGGATGCTGTTCGAGGCGACCGCAACCCTCCTGGCACCGCCGACCGTGCCGCTCGCCGACCTGCAGGCAGTGCTCGAGGAGCTGGCGAACGAACTGATGGTGGACATCTCGCTGTCCGCTGAATGAGGAATGGGACAGGCACAGGCAGCCACATTCACAGCTGGCGGTGATCCATGACCCGCGTGGATCGGCCACGATGGGGACATGCGCATCGTCGACGTCGAGGCCCGGCCCGTTGGCGCCGTCCCGTTGGCGGAGGTCTCTGGGCTGGCCATCGGCCGGAACCGCGAGGGGGAGGTGGCCGTTGCCGCCATCGGTGACCGGGAGGCGACCATCGCGTGGGCGACCGTGGGCCACGGGGTCGACGACCTCGACTGGCAGACCCTGAGTCTGCGCGAGGCGCAGGGAACGCGGATCCCCAGGAGCGATCCCCAGCTGGAGGCCATCGCGGTTGATGGCACCCTGGGCGTCCTGCTGGTGCAGGAGTCCCCGTGCGGTGCCGAGTACATCGATGCCCGGCAGCGACGGGTGCTGGCGCACGTCACGCTCGACATCCCCGACGGTGTCGGGCCCGACGCGCTGCGGGAGTCGTGGCGTGATCCCGACGGTTCCCACGCCGAGGGCGTTGTCCTGCTCAAGGACGGGCACCTTCTCATCGTCAAGGAGAAGGATCCCGGCGCCCTGCTGGAGTTCGGTCCCTCGGGTGACGTGGCTGGGGGATTCGGCGGTGACAGGTGGCTGGATGCCGGCCAGCAATGGTGGGAGGGCGGCAACACCCCACCGGCGGAGGAGGTGGCCCTGGTTCTCCTGGCGGCGTGGCATCCCACGGAGCAGATGCGCGCGGCCTGTCCGGACCTCAGCGATGCCGAGGTCGGACCCGCGGGCAACCTGGTCCTGCTCAGCGATCAGGGCCGCTCCGTCGCCGTCGTGCCGGCAGGGAGCCCCGCCGCCGACCCCTTCGCCGGGTCATTCGAGGCGGTCATGATGTGGCGCCTGTCAGGGATTGCGCACAAGCCCGAGGGGATCGTCGTGTTGCCCAACCTCGATGTGCTTGTGGCCTGCGACACGCGCAAGCCGAAGAGGAACCTGTTCGTCATCCCGCGCGCTGAGTGGGATCGGGACTGACTCCTGTCCGCGCCCGGTCGAGTCTGCCCACGGCGTCGATGATGACGTCGAGGGTCTCATGGCGCATCATGCTCCCGGGCCAGCCGAGGCCACGTCGATCGCCAACTTGCCGCGTACGCGATAGGTGGCCAGGTGGCGCAGGGCGTCGGGTACCTCAGCCAGCGGGTAGGTGCGCTCGATGTACGGGGTGACGGCTCCGGACTCGATCAGTGCGGTGAGGTCGAGGATCCCGCGGTTCGGCCTGGCCGACACCACCACCAGACGCTGCTGGCGGGACGTCAGGGACCTGAGCGCGACACCGGCGATGGCCGGGTGAAGGTCAGGTTCGACCTCCTCGATCACCCCGGCGAGGTCCCGACCCGGGACCTGCTGGCGCGGCCGACGCAGGCCCGGGGCCGTGCGGACCAGGCCGGGCAGACCTGTCACGACGGCCAGATCGGCGGGGTTCACCGACGAGGCCAGCACCCGGACGAGGACGTCCTTGTCGCCGATCGTCGGCCGGTCGACCTCCTCCAGACGCAGGAGGTCGGGGCTGCCGTACTCGTGCTGGACGATCGCCCTCATGCCGTGCACCTCCCGGACCCCAGGGATTGGGCTCACGGGCCCACGTCCATCCAACGGGACATCGCTGCTTCATGCCCTCCGGGGAGCCGTCTCCTGTGCGGCCGCGGTCGCCTCAGCCCTGGGTCAGGGCCTCCTCGACCAGACCAGCGGTCACGGCCGCCGCCCTGTCGTTGAGGTGGATGTGGTCGGTGAGCACCGTCAGGCCGTTCCGCCGGGAGATGTCGTCCCAGCTGCGGCGCAGGACCGTGTGACTCAGGATCGAGCGGACCATCAACATCCGGTCGCCGGTGTACGGCGGGGGCTGGTGCCCGGCGGGGATCAGTGCGGCCAGACGGTCGTGCAGCGGCAGGTACTCCACGGCGCGCTCGGCGCAGATCTCCCTCAGGGCGGTGTTGTGGGCATCAACCCGCCGGTTCCACTCGCTGGACAGGTCCTCGCCGAGCATCGGGATCTCCAGGACGATCACTCGTGCCTGTGTCTGGGAGGCGAGCCGGTCGAGGATGGCAGCCACGTTCTCCCGGAACCACGGCAGGCTCGCGTGGACCGGGATGCCCTGGCTTCGGCGGTAGCTGCGCTGCGCCTTCTCGTCGAGGGTCGCGTTGACGTCGTTGGTGCCGATGAGCAGCGTGACCACATCCGGGTGGCGTGCGATGACGGCGTCGAGGCGTTGGCGGACGTTCCACGCCAGGTTGCCGTTGGTCCCCTCGTTGACGAACTCGAAGCCGGCAGTGGACAACCGATGGTTGAGCAGCGTCACGTAGTCAGCGCTCACGGAGCCCCGGGTGATGCTGTCGCCGACGCAGGCGACCAGGGTGGTGGCACCGCGGTCGACGTCGATGGCGTCCGGTGACGTCCCCGGCCCAGGGCTCCGCCTCCTGGCGATCATGTCGCGCAGTCCGTCGAGCATCGAGCTCACCTGCCTCCCGGGTCATCTCAACCTACAAGCCGCCCACGGCGAGCGCACGGAGCCGCAGGGCGCGATGCTGGGCCGGTGACGGAGCGAAACGTCCTCGGGGGCGAACTGGAACCGTGCGGCACCGACCCCATGACCGGGTTCTTCCGCGACGGGAGCTGCTGCACCGGGCCCGCGGATCTCGGCAGCCACACCATCTGCGCTGTGGTCACTGCTGAGTTCCTCGACCAGCAGCGCAGGATTGGCAACGACCTGTCCACCCCGCGCCCGGAGTACCGCTTCCCAGGCCTGGTTCCTGGTGATCGGTGGTGCGTGACCGCGGTGAACTGGGCCCGGGCCTACAACGAGGGCGTCGCGGCCCCGGTCGTCCTGGCCGCGACCAATGCCGCGGTGCTGCAGATCGTCGCGTTGGAGGCGCTGCGGGAGCATGCCGTGGATGTGCCGGGCGACCTCAGCTCGCTCGAATCCTGAGCGGCCGCTGCCGCTCCGAGCGCCGTCGGCCCGGTTAGGGTGCGTGGATGCGTGCGCTCTCCGTTCTCGCCGGTCTGCTCCTCTGGGTGGCGGCGTGCTCGTCGGTGATGCGCACCCTGATCGTTCCGCGGGGCAGCTCGGGCCTCAACCGGTTCAAGAACAATGCCCTGCTCCTGGGATTCCGCGTCGTCGCCCAGCGCACCCCGACCTACCAACGGCGCGACGCCGTGCTGACCTGGCTGGCGCCGGTGGCGATCGTCACGTCCCTGATCATGTGGCTGATCATGTACTTCGTGAGCTACGGGCTGATGATGGTCGGCACGACCGACCTCCCGCTTCGCGCCCAGTTCCGTGAGGCCGGGTCGAGCCTGTTCACCCTCGGGTACGCGAGCACCGATCGCAACGCGCTTACCGCACTGGACTTCATCGCCGCCGCCACCGGACCGATCGTGATCGGCCTGCTGATCGGGTACCTGCCCACGATGTACGCGGCCTACCAGCAGCGCGAATCGGAGTCGACCCTCCTGCTGGGCCGAGGAGGCGAGCCGAACTGGGCCCCGGAGCTGATCCGGCGCCATGCCCTGGTCGGCAACGTGGATCGGCTGGACTCGCTGTGGCCCGCGTGGGAGCGGTGGGCCGCCGAGGTCGGGGAGAGCCATACGAACTTCCCGGTCCTGATCCAGATGCGCTCCGCGCGGCCGAACCGCAACTGGCTCATCTCGCTGCTCTGCGTCATGGACGCCGCAGCGATGCACATGTCGTTGAACCCCGGCCAGCCCCAGGGCGCCATGCGGGTCGCGATCCGCCAGGGGATCGTCTGCATGCAGGAGCTGTGCAAGGTGGAGGGGATCGAGTTCGACGAGGACCCGATGCCGGACAAGCCGTCCGCGGTATCCCTGGAGGAGTTCGAGCGGGCGTGCGAGATGCTCGGGCGGGCCGGCTACACGTGGGAGCAGGACCCCGCGGAGGCCTACCGGCACTTCCGTGGCTGGCGGGCGAACTACGAGGACATGGCTTTCGCGTTGGCCGCCGAGATCGACGCCGTCCCGGCCCCGTGGAGCGGTCCGCGCACGCGGCCGGTGCCGACCATCGAGCCGGACCGGCAGCCCAACCGCAGCCCTGATCGTCCGCAGGGCGGCGCCGCGTAGCCCGAGCCGTCGGGGACGGCCGGCGCGGCGTGGCGCAGTCGTAGGCGCATCGGGTTCCCGCAGCAGCGGGCTTCGGCGGCGATCAGGGCGGAGACTGGCCAGGATGCCGGTCGCCCACCGGCCAGCCGCAGTCCAGGCCGGTCAGGTGGAGGTCTCGGGCGGGCCGACCTGGACCTCGGTGTCCACCAGATGGAAGCCCATCCGGGAGTAGAGCGCGGCGCCCTCAGCCGTGGCATGCATCCATACGAGATCAGACCCCATCCCCTCGCTCGGACCGGTCGCCGCCAATCGGGCTGCCGCGGCGGTCAACGCTCGGCCGTAGCCCTGCCCCCGCAGTTCGGGCAGCACCCCGATCCCGGAGAGGTAGCCGGTGCCGCCGGCCCACCAGACGAACGCGCACCCGATCGGTCGTCCCTGAGCTGAACCGACGATGAAACGACGACCAGGGCGGTCGAGGTCGTCGGGGACGACGAGGAGCCGCGCCAGGACTCCGTCGGACATCCATCCGCCGTAGGCGGCGACCACCGACTCATACGACGGGTCATCGTCGAGCACCAGACCTGTGGCTGGCGTGAGGTCCAGGCCCGCGATATCCGCTGGATCCGCGGCGAACATCGGGATTCGCTCCTCGGGCGTCAACGCATCCCAGGGCGCCTCCCCGACGCGGGCCTCCGGGAGGCAGACCCGCCAGCCGTGCTCCCCGCCGCGCTCGGCGCACCATTGCAGGGCGGCGTGGGCCTGCTCCTGGTCCGCCTCGCGCCAACCGGGGCTGGCCTGGGTTCCCCACCGCTGGGGCACCCCCAGATCGATGGCCACGATGGGGCCGAACTGGGCAACCGCTCGATGCCCGGCGCCCGTGCCGTGCATCCAGCGCAACTCGGTGTCGGCAGCCCAGCACCGGTCCCGGACGCCCCTGGCCCGCACGCCCATCTCCGTGACAGATCCCGCCATGAAGTCAGGCTACGACTGTTCGGGACTTGTGGACCTAGCGTGAAGCGTGCGGGGGTGATCAGGTGAAGCCGTAGGGCGTCTCTTCGCATGACCGTCCCCCGCGGGGCGGCTGCGTGATCGGCCGCATCGGGTGGACTCAGATGAGAGGGGTGTCTCAGATGACCAGGAGTCGTTTGCTCATGACCGGGGTGGCGCTCGCCGGGATTCTGCTCAGCGCGGGGCTTCCGGGAGTCGCGATCGGCACGCAGGGGTCCGGTGTGGCGGCGGCCTCGGCGGCCCCGGTCCCCACGGGAATCCACACTCTCATCGACGTGTCGAAGGACGGCAGGATCGCCTTGGGGAGGTTGACCGAGACCGGTCCCGTCGTGCTTCGTGACCTCGTGAAGAACAAGACACTGCGGACGCTGAAGTCCAATGGCAACTACACCTACAAGTCGCTGTCCAGCGATGGTAGGTACGTCTCGTTCAACAAGACGTACAAGAAGGGGGCCTGCACCTACTCGCGTCCGTGGGTGCTGGATCGCAAGACGGGCAAGGCGCGGTTGGCGGCCACCACCAAGAGCGGGAAGCAGCTCCTGCCCAGCTGGAGCCAGGCCACCGACTGCGCCCAGTTCAGCACCGCGGAGTCGTCCTTCGGAACGTACTTCCACAACGGCCCCCGGGGCCCGGGGCAGATGTCGCCAGACGGCCGCTACGTCGCGTTCTGCGCGAACCTGATCGACCCGACGCGCGGTGACCTGTACATCAAGGACATGAAGAACCGGAAGCTCACGGTTCGCCCCGGGATCTGCCACTGGACGACCGAGGTGGCGGAGTTGTACGCGCCCCACGTCTCGGAGGGCGCCCGTACGATCATGCTCCCGTTCAATGACGCGGGCAGCACCCTGAGCCATCGTGCCGATGTGCTGTTGAACCGGACCACCGTGCGCACCGTTGCCATCCCGAATTCGGAGCGGCTCATGCTCACCGACGACGGCAGCGCGATCTACTACCAGGTCGGCGGCGCGAACGACGGCGGGCGGTATGACACCGCCACCGCAGCCGTGACCCCGTTGCTGGTGGGGGACCCGATGCGTCGGGACGAGATCCAGCCCGGCCAGGAGTACCGCGAACCCCAGGCGATGAGCCGACGCGGGCGCTATGCCTCGTATCACGGGTCGCACATCTCCGATCCGAACGGTCGAGTGGGCCTCATCGGCGTCTTCGACCGGGACACCGGCATCGCTGTGGATCTGACCCCGGCATTGACTGCGGCCGGTGTTCCGCTGCAGATACAGGGCACTCTCGTCGTGCCCAACAGCCTGATCCCCGCGGAGATCTCCGGTGATGGAGAGGTCGTCTTCTTCCCGACTGCGACGGGGTGGGCCGCCGTCCGCTGGATGAGTTGAAGGCGCTGCTGAGAGGCGATCGTCATGACCTGCTACCAACGGCACCTCACGGGACTGTTCGACGTGCTGGACATGGCCTATGACAAGCCGAATCGGGCCGCGGTCCACGAGGCGCTCGTCGTGGTCCTTCGCCTTCCAGAAGGCGCGCATTGCCCCGAGGTGTGGCAGGCGTTGAAGGTCAAGTACGGCCCTGTCGACCAGGGCCTCGATGCCATGGCGCGCGACGTCGCCCTCGTTCTCAGTTCGCACGGCTGACCGACGCCTTCCTCGGCGCTGGTCCGGGTGCCCGGCAGTCACAGTCGCCATCGGGTCCGGCGGGTGCGGGTGATGGTCCAGGGTGATGCGTTGTTGCCGGACCAGGGGGCTCCGTTGGGTCCCCCTGGTCCGGGTTCTGGGGGCGGCTCGCCCGGGTCGGTGGCATGGATGGTCCACATGCCGAGGTCGACTTGGCGGTGGTGGGTCCAGCAGAGCAGGGCCAGGTTCTCGATATCGGACAGCCCGCCTGCGGCCCAGTCGGTGACGTGGTGGGCTTGGCAGTTCTCGGCGGGGATCCGGCAGCCGGGGATGATGCATCCGTGGTCGCGGGCGGCCAGGGCCCTGCGTTGCGCGGGGGTGGCGGTGCGGGCGGTCCGCCCGACAGCCAGGGGGATCCGGGGTCCATCGAACAACAGGGCCGCCAACGCCGCGATCCGGGCGTTCGGGGTGGCGGGGAGGTCCGGGCCTGCATCGGTGAGCAGCCCCTCGATGGTGTCGGGGCAGCGGTCGCTCATGTCGTTGGCGGTCCTGGGGGTGGTGACGGCGATGGGGGTGAGGGTGGGGTCGCAGGCGGTGAACCGCGCCTCGGAGCGGGTGAGGGTGTGTCCGCGGCTGGTGGTCCAGACAGGGTCCCCGAGGCTGGTGTGTTCCAGGGTGACGGTCAGGGCGATGGGGAGCCCACCCCTGGTGGGCAAGGTCCCGGTCGTGGCGGCAGTGTTGACCAGCTCCACCAGCGCGTCCGCCCTCCTGGCCCCGGCGGGGGTGTGCTCGACGGTGGAGCGCAACCGTTCAGCCAGGGCGTCGATCGCGGCGATGACGGCTTCACCTTCCAGGCGGGGCAGGGTCCCGGACAGGATCACGGTGTCGCCGAGCAGCGCGAATGAGAGGTCGCGGGTGGTGTACGCGTCGGCCTCATCCCGACTGGGTCCTTCGTCGGGGGGTGGGTGGAGCAATCGGGCCGCGGAGATCACGAACCGGGTGATCATCGCCGGGGACCACTGCCCCCACCGGGTGGAGAGCTCGCCGATCACCGCGGCGATCTGGTCAGGGGTCAATGGACCGGTGTTGCGGGCGATCGCATCCACATGCTCGGAGGTGATGATCCCCGCGGCCCACGCCCCGGCCAGGGTGGGGTGGTCGGCGGCCAGCGCCCCGGCACGGGCCAGCCGCCGGGTGTGTGGAGTAGCCCACCCCCGGGCGGCCAGGACCGCCCCCGGGCCGATCAACGGCAGCGCCCCGGCGTTGGTCGCGGCGTGCATCCGGCGGGCCAGTTCGCACTCCACGATCGCGAACGCCCCGGCCAACACCTCGACGTCGGCGGTCGGACGGTCCCCGGCGTGCAGTCCCATCTCGGGGCAGCTCGCCCGCCGCGCACGACGTGGCCCGCGCCCACAGTTCGCCCACGTCCCCCGACGCGGACCCCAACGCCCCCGCAGCCCGCGGGTCCAACGCGATGCGCTGGTCCTGAATAGTGCTGCTCACCCATCCCCCCATCCGAACTTATGTTCGAAGACTACCCCAAGGGTCCGACAGCGCCAGGGATGCCGAACCCGCCCGTGCACAACGTGCGGAGACCTCGCCGGGCAGCGCCGTCTGGAGCCGAAGGGAGCCGACCCCTGGCACGAAGTCGCTCACTGAGCCGCCACCGGCAACCCAGCGGATGTCGGACCCCGGCCGCGATACTGCGGATGTGATCACCGCTGGCGTGGACCTTGCCGCCGAGGCCAAGGGAACAGCGGTCGCCGTGATCACGTGGAATCCCGCGCGCGCTCGGGTCACGAGCCTCATCGAGGGCGCCCATGACGCGGATGTCCTGGCCGCAGCGCACGGGGCTGACAGGGTCGGGGTGGACTGCCCATTCGGCTGGCCGATGGAGTTCGTCCGTCTGGTGCACGACCACGAGCGCGGTCAGCTGGCCGCGCCCCCGTCCTCCGGTCGGGACTGGCGCCGTGGCCTGACCATGCGACTGACCGACCAGCACGTCCATCGGGTCACTGGCCTGACGCCGCTGAGCGTCGCCGCCGACCGGATCGGCCACGCGGCCCTGCGCTGGGCGGCGATCGCGGCGACCCTCGAGGGAGAGGGGATCGACGTCAGCCGCGATGGATCTGGGCTGCTGGCTGAGGTCTACCCGGCCGCTGCGCTGCACCACTGGCAGCTGCCGTATCGCGGATACAAGGGCACGGACAACCGATCCGTCCGCGAGGGGCTCGTCGATCGCCTGCTTGCTCAGGCGCCGTGGCTCGGCCTCGGCGAGTACGAGCAGACCTGTCGGAGATCCGACCACGCGCTTGATGCGGTGCTGTGCGCACTCGTCGCGCGTGCAGTGGCCATGCGCGCGACGGACGCGGCGGGCGCAGATGACCCGACCGCCGCCGTCGAGGGCTGGATCCATGTGCCGACCGTCCCCCTGGAGGTGCTCATCCGCTCACCGTGACGGCGGTCCCAGCACGTCCAGGGCACCCAGAGCGACTGGTCCACCCGAGCTGGAGCTGCCCAGGACCTACCCTTGGCCGGTGATCGCGTGGACACCCTTCGCAGCCGGCCTCGCTGCCGGTCTGGGGATCGCGCTTCCCCTCGGCGCGATCGGCGTGCTGATCGTGCGCGAGGGAGTTGAACGGGGGATCCGGGCGGCCGGCGTGGCCGCACTGGCTGTCGCGACCGTGGACTTCGGGTACGCGCTGCTCGCCGTTGTCGTCGGTGACCGCATCGCCGAGGCCCTCTCCGGGTTTGAGCGCGTGGTCCAGATTGTTGGCGCCCTGGCGCTGACCGCGGTCGTGGTGATCGGTGTCCGCGATCTGCTGCGCAGTGTGCGCGTCGTCGAGGTCTCCGACCCGTCGCCGCTGCTCGAGCTGCCTGTCGGCTACCGAAGAACCTTCCTCAGGTTCGTCGGGCTGACCGCGATCAACCCCATGACCGCCGTGTACTTCGTCGCCCTGACCGCGGGGATCTCGCAGCGCCTGTCTGGCCCCGGGGCAGGGGGTGCGTTCGCCGTCGGGGTGTTCCTCGGATCGTTGTCCTGGCAGATGGTGCTGGCGGTCGGCGGGGGGACGGCTGGGTCCCGGATGTCCGAGCGGGTGCGGATCGGGGTCTCCATGGTGGGGTACGCGATCGTCGCCGGGTACGCCGTGAAGTTGGCCCTCGGAGGGTGACCCCGCATCGCATGGCACGATCTGCTTCGTTTCGACGATCTGCTCCTGAAATCCCGGAAGCAGATCGTCCGAACGGAAGCAGATCTCGGGGCCGCGGACCAGCGGACTCGCGCGAGGTTGACATTGACGTAACGTCAACTTCTATCGTGATCACCGAACACGACAGGGAAGGGCCGCCCGAGGGAGGTGGAGGACGTGAGAAGCGTGCGCACGCTGAACGAGGAGGGCAACGCGGGGGTCAGCTGCCGCGAGCGGTGGACGAGGTGGGGAACGGGCACGCGAGGGGAGGGCGGCCGGACGCTGGCGCGGAGTACGGGATCGCCGAGGTCGCCCGACTGGCCGGCACGACCAGCCGGACCCTGCGCCACTACGGCGACGTCGGCCTGCTCGAGCCGTCCCGGATCGGGGCCAACGGCTACCGCTACTACGACACCGCCGCCCTGACCCGGCTGCAACGGATCCTGATGCTGCGCCAGCTGGGGCTGGGCGTGACCGCCATCGGAGAGGTGCTCGACGCCACAGATGACACCTCCGCCCTGCGGGCCCACCTGGTGTGGCTGCGCGCGGAGTCCGAACGGCTCGACCGGCAGATCGCCAGCGTCGAGCGCACGATCACGAGCATCGAGAAGGAGGCACCGATCATGGCCAGCGACATGTTCGACGGGTTCGACCACACCCAGTACAAGGAGGAGGTCGAGCAGCGCTGGGGTGCCCAGGCGTATGCCGACAGTGACCGGTGGTGGCGCGGGCTGGGTCCGGAGGGCCAGCGGGCCTTCAAGGACGAGCACGTCGCGATCGCCGCGACCTGGGCGGAGCTGCAGGCAGCGGGTGCCCCGGTCGACGGAGAGGAGGCGCAGGCGCTTGCCCGCCGGCACCACGCCTGGATCGCCGCCGGCTGGGGGAACAAGCCACCGAATGCCGACCAGCTGGCCGGCCTGGCCGACATGTACGTCGCCGACGAGAGGTTCGCCGGCAACTACGGCGGTCCGGAAGGGGCGACCTACGTCCGGGATGCGCTCACGCACTTCGCCATCACCGAGCTGACCTGACCGGATCGTCCTGATCTGAGGGCTTCGTAGGGGTTCCCACTCGGGCTGAGCGGGGCTACTCTCACCCGTGTGGACGCGGCGCGGTTTGCCCGCCGGGGGGTGGGAGGCGTCCTCCCCCCGGTGCGCCCGCATGCGCGATGTTGGGCCACTTCGCGGGGGGCCCTCGCGGTCCTTTCCTCGGTGGCGCTGCTGACGGCCGGCCCGCTCGTCGCCGGGACCTCGAGCGCTGCGCGCCAGGCCGCCGACCCTGGCGTCCTGGTCGTCGCCAAGGTGGGCGCCGGGCCTGCCGACACCGTGACGAGGCAGGTTGCGACCGCGAAGCTCGCAACCACCAGGAGCAGGCTGTCGCCCGCCCAGCGGCTCGACGCGCTCCTGGCGCAGATCGCAGAGATCCAGGCCCGGCTCGATGCCGCTGAGGCCGAGGTGCTCTCGCTCACCGCCCGACGAAGCCAGGTGGGTCCAGAGATCACGGCTGCCATCGCCAGGCGCTCGGCCGCCTCGGCTGCCCTGAAGGCGGCGGCCAAGGAGGTGTCCTCCGCCGGCAAGGAGGAGACCCAGGCGAAGACCGCCCAGGACACGACAGTGGCGGCACACACCGCCGCGACAGCCGAGTTCGACGCGGCACGGCAGGTGGATGAGGCCGCCCGCACACGTCGTGAGGACGTCACCGGCCAGGCCGACGAGGCACGCTCGGCCGTGAAGCGGGCCGCAGCGAAGGTGGACAAGGCCCGGGGCAAGGCCTACGCGCCGGCGTTCACCGCCTGGCAGATGGCAGCGATCGCCGACCGTGTGGGCCAGGCGCGCGTGGTGCGTGCCAAGCAGCAGGCGTCCGACGCGGCCCGG
>CAVTOX010000018.1:0-57822 GCA_963736425.1 uncultured Actinomycetes bacterium | reverse complement strand
GACAGTCCCCCTCGTCGAGGTGCTCGCCTGGTCGCTGCCGGCACCGTTCACCGGCGACATGCTGCGCGGGGGCCTCTCGCGACTCTTCGACGCCCCTGCGCTGCTCGAGGCCAGCATGGACTCCTGGCAGCGCGACATCGGCGCCTCGCCTGCGCTCACCCAGGCCGTCCGCCTCGAGGCCCAGGCCTGCCGTACGCGCTGCGACCGTGAGCAACGCGAGCGCACCGACACGCTCGTACGCTCCCGCCACGGAGATGGCGTCCTACGTCTCGACGCACTTCCGTGAAGCCTCTGGCCGTGGCCGACATCGCCGCAGCCGTGCACCTGCACCCCAGCACGGCCGCCGCGGTGTTCCGCCGGGAGATGGGGGTGCCACGATCGGCGAGTACCTCGCGCAGTGCCCGTGTCGCCGAGGCTCAACGCCTGCTCGATCCTCGACCGACGCGACCACGAGCGAGGTCGCACTGCGCGCGGGGTTCGGGTCGACCAGCCGGTTCTATGAGCGGTTCCTGCGCGACACCGGCCACCGACCTGGGGCCTACCGCAGGGAGCAGGACGCGCTGAGGGACGGTCCGAACACGTTCGACCATGCCCCGGTTCACCCCTGCACGTTCGTGCATCGTTGTGGCACGTGTGCGCGAAGGCGCAGTCGATGATGGAGCCCACAGGCCGAGCGAGGAGCCCACCGATGTTGACGTCCATCATGACCCCCGCGTCCCGTACCGAGGCCCTGGCCAAGATGAGCGACGACGAGGGGCTCGACATCCTCGTCATCGGGGGCGGGGTGACCGGGGCCGGCGTGGCATCTGAGGCCGCCACCCGCGGACTGCGCGTGGGCATCGTGGAGGCCCAGGATTGGGCGAGTGGGACCTCGAGCCGCCGTCGAAACTGGTCCACGGAGGGCTGCGCTACCTGCAGATGCTCGACTTCCATCTCGTCCACGAGCTCTACGGGAGCGAGACCTGCTGATCAACCGGCTGGCACCGCACCTGGTCAAGCCCGTGGCCTTCCTCGACCCCTGGAGCACCGCGTCTGGAGCGTGCCGACGTGGGCGGGCGTCGCCCCTCTACGACACCCTCGCCACGGCATCCGGACGCCGCCGCGCCCTGCCCTACCACCGGCACCTGTCGCGCAAGGGCATGCTCCG
This sequence comes from uncultured Actinomycetes bacterium, assembly GCA_963736425.1. Lineage (GTDB taxonomy): Bacteria > Actinomycetota > Actinomycetes > S36-B12 > CAIYMF01 > Prado023. The sequence continues at coordinate 56,675 of CAVTOX010000018.1, read as the reverse complement.
TCGGTTCCCCGACCTGCGCCACGACGTGGCCGTCGGCGCGCTGCAGTCCTGGGACGCCTCGGGCTGACGATGCCCGGCCGGCCCGACCCTGGTCCGGACGGCCGCGGCGACGGCGCCCTGGCCGCCTCGCGCACCCAACTGGTGGAGGCCGACCAAGAACGACGCCGGCGCGGTGGATGGCGCGGTTGTCCTGGACCTCGAGACCGGCCTCGAGCGCCGTATCCTGTGCCCGTGCGGTGATCAACTGACGGGGGTCTGGACCGAGGAGACCGAGTCGTTGTCCGGCGCCGGAGGCGGGTTGCGGGGCGCTCGGCCTCAAGGATATCACATCGTCGTGCCCCGAGATCGCATCCGGGGCGAGGTCGGCCTCATCCTGCACACCGAGAAGTCAGTCCTGTTCATCATCCCGTGGTCGAGGTACTGGCTGATCGGGACCACCGACACGCCCTGGACCCAGGAGCCTCCACGCACCCCGTGGCGACCTCCGCCGACATCGACTACGTCCTGGGGCACGCGAACACCGTCGGTGGCCTGGCCACTGACCCGCGACGACATCATCGGCACGTGGGCCGGCCTGCGGCTGTCGCCGCAGCCGGGGACGAAGGCCGGCACGTCGTCGGCGAAGATCTCCCGGGAGCACACGACCGCCTCGCCCATCCCGGGCCTGACCCTGTGATCGCCGGTGGCAGGCTCACCACCTATCGGGGTGATGGCCACGGACGCCGTGGACTTCGCGCTCGGCGACCGGGCGCAGGACCTGCCCCTCGATCACCGAGCGGATCCCGCTCGCGGGCGCTGTCGGGCTCGAGGCGTCGGGCGCCGGGCGACCGTCGTGGCGCGCACCTACGGGTGGAGTGGCCAGATGGTCGACCACCTGTTGCACCGGTACGGGTCGCTGCTCGGCGACCTGGTGGACGCGATCGCGGCCCGCCCGGACCTGGCCCATCCGCTCGAGCACGCGCCGGCCTACCTGCGCGCGGAGATCGTCTACGCCGCCACTCATGAGGGCGTGCTGCACCTCGAGGACGTCATGCTGCACCGAACCCGCCTGAACTACGAGATGCGCGACCGCGGCCTGGCCGCACTGCCCGAGATCGCCGCCCTACCGGTGAGGTCCTCGGCTGGGACGAGCAGCGCATCGCCGCGGAGATCGAGCGGTTACACCGAGCGGGCCCTGGCTGAGGAGGCCGCCGAGCTCGAGCCCGACGACTCCGCTACGGAACAGGACGCCTGCCACGCCCGACGTCACCCCCCTGCGGGTCCTCCGCCCGCGAGGCCCGGCGCTCAGCCGCGGTCGACCGTGCCGTCCAGCCTGCGCTCCCACGTGGTGCCGGTTGCCAGGGCAACGCACTGCAGGCACCGTCGTAGATCCCCACGCGCGTGTTCTTCACGATGCAGTCGCAGAACAACTCGAGCAGGTCGTCCTCCGCAGTGATGAGGTCGATCGCCTGCAGCGTCCGCGCGGATCGTCCGGGTCTCGATCGTGCCGTCGCCGAAGCGCTGGCGCTGCGCATCGCACCCCACGCCCTCATGGGCGCCGACGCGGGCGTTGAAGATCTTCGGGATCGGGTAAGAACGCCGCTCCCGAGGGCTTGGTGATCAGGACGTCGCCGACGCGCATGGAGGCAGTTGGTCAGCGTACACGCCGTGGAACGTGTTGTCGAAGATGAACACGCGCAGGCCGTGCGCCTCTGCCGTCCCGGATATCACCGGCGAAGCCCCTGGGTGTCGTCCCACGTGCGATGCACGGTCACCGATGCGGCCGCCGGGCCGAGCTTGCCCCTTGAGCCAGTCCCAGTTGTCGGCGTGGTCCCCGATCCACGAAAAGGGCGAGTCGTCGCGCTCGATCATCGGACGGCAGTGGTCGATGATCGCCTTGAAAGGTTCCCGCCGGGTCCGGCACCACCCATCGTCAGGATGAATCGGGCGTGGCTCGCCGTTGCGCATGCGGGTCAGGCGCGCGGCGTAGTCCACCTCGACGTCCGACCAGCTGTGATCCACGCGATGACCCACGTACTTGATCGCGTCGGCGGGTGTGGGTTCGAGGATCTTGTCGTCCTCGTCGAACTGGTTCATGATCCGGAACCCGTAGTAGCCCGACGGGCCATGACGGCGTGGGTCGCCCTCGGCGAGCCTGCAAAGGCCATCGGCGAGTTGTCGCATCATGTCCACGACATTCGTCATGCCCCCGGTGACGCCCCCATGCAGTTCCAGATGTGGGCGGTGAGGATCGGCATGTCCGGGGTAGCGCGTGGTGCAGGTTGGCGAACAGCTTGCCCTCGGTAGTCGCGCGCGTCGGCCTTGAGGAACCGCCACGGCCACCCCATCGCCTGGTTGTTGAGAGCCAGTTTAGGCCCGGCAGCGCTCTTGTCCCCGGAGGTGACCGACTCCCACACGTACTTGTCGAACAGGCCGATATTGCGCTGCGAAACACGTGAAGTACTCGCTGTAGTCGGCGTTCGACCAGTTGATCGCGTCCTGCGTGATGCCGGGGATCGCCAACAGGTCCATCGAGTAGGGGGTGCGGCCCATCGCCGGGGCCGCCGAGGCGCCGGCCATCGCGATCCGGTAGTGCCCGTACCCCATCCGGATCGTCGAGATCACGATGCCGTTCTCGGCGTCGATCGGGTCACCCTCGGTGTCGCGCCGGAGGTCACGGATCCCAACGCGCATCGCCGAGGCGCTGCGGGTTGTCGTGCACGCTCAGCTCGTAGGTCTCATTCGGGTCGTAGGCGAACTTGTCGACGAACATCTTCTGCCACGCGAGGGCCTGCCCGGTGCCGGGTCCGGCGTGATGGTGTTGCCGTACAGGGAGAAGTGCTTGGGGGTCCATGGAGGGCTCCTGTTCTAGGTTGATTCAGAATTGGCGTGGCCTGACATCACTGCACCCGCCCGCCAGCCGGACCGGCGACCGCGATGAGGACGCCCGGCTCGCGCCAGCCCCGTCGCCGAAGGCCTCAAGCGCGACCGCCCCCGCAACGGAGGCGGCGTCGTCGGCCTCCACCAGGGCGATGGCCGACCCGCCGAACCCGCCACCGGTCATGCGCGCTCCGAGGGCACCGGCAGCCCGAGCTGCCTCGACGGCAACAACTTGTGGATCTGGGGCCATTCGGTCCCGATCACCAGACAACTGTCACACGGGCACCATAGTGGAAGCGCGGTGAGATTGTGCAAGACTGCTGCACAGATGTGCAGACGAAGGAGGCTGGAGTGATCGAACGTGAGGAGTCCATGCGGCTGGCCGCCACCATGTACTACCTGCAGGACGAGCCGATGGACGCCATCGCGCGTCGTCTCGGGACCTCGCGATCGACGGTCTCCCGGCTGCTCAAGGCGGCACGGGATGCCGGGATGGTCCAGATCTCCGTGCGGACAGAGCCGGACGTCGCCACGGGGGTGGCCGCGCAGCTCATGACGAGCTTCGGCGTCCGCGCCCACGTCGTGCCTGTCCGGGCCAGGGCCCAGGAGGTCGAGCGCCTCGACGAGGTGGCCAACGTGGCCGCGCGGCTGCTGATGGACCTGTTCGACGACGAGATGGTGCTGGGCGTGGCATGGGGCACCACCGTGAGTGCCGTCGCACGCGCGCTGGGCCGCAAGCCCACGCGCGGGCGGCACCGTGGTCCAGCTCAATGGCGCGGCGAACACGGTCACGAGCGGCGTGGACTACGCGAGCACGATCGTCACCGCCTACGGCGCGGCATTCGACGCCGAGGTCCGCCACTTCCCGGTACCCGCCTTCTTCGACTTCGCCGACACCCGCGAGGCCATGTGGCGCGAACGCAGCGTCCAGCGGGTGCTCGCGGTCCAGCGCCGAGCCGACATCGCGCTGTTCGGCGTGGGCGCCCTGGGGGGGCAGGTCCCCTCCCACGTCTACTCCGCCGGCTATCTGGACGAGAGCGACCTCGCCGCACTCTACGCAGCAGGGGTCGTCGGGGACGTCTGCACCGTGTTCCTGCGCCAGGACGGCAGCTACCAGGACATCGCGATCAACCGACGGGCGACAGGTCCGACACCCGCAGAGCTCGCCCGCATCCCCCGCCGGTTGTGCGTCGTGGCTGGCGAGGCGAAGCTGCGACCGCTCCTGGCGGCCATGCGGGCCGGGGCCGTGACGGACCTGATCATCGATGAGCCCACAGCACGGCACCTTGCGCCCGGGCCGCGACAGCGCTGACACAGCCCCGGCTGCGGGTGCACCTGCGCCAGATGGTCATACCCTCGGGCCATGACGCCGGACGTTCTGCTCGTGGGGTGCGGCCAGCTCGGCGCGGACGTCGGACTGCGCCTGGCCGCCCGCGGGCACACGGTGCTGGCGATACGTCGGCGGGCGGAGCTCGTGCCCCCTCCCCTGCTCGGGCTGTCGGTGGACCTCACCGTCGAGGTGCCAGAGCTGCCGGAGCTCGACCTCCAGTACCTGGTCGTCGCCCTGACCGCCCGGCCGCGCAGCGAGGAGGCCTACCGGGCCACGTATGTCGACGGGATGCGCCGCGCGCTCGATGCCCTGGACGAGGCTGGTCAGGTGCCCCGGCGGGCGGTCCTGGTCTCCTCCACCTCGGTCTACGGCGCGCAGCCGGACGGCGCGATCGTCGACGAGGACACCCCTGCCCACCCGTCGGACGGCCCTGGCCGGATGCTGCTCGAGGCCGAGCAGCTGTTCTCCGCCCGTCTCCCGCACGGCACCGTGCTGCGGCTGTCGGGTCTCTACGGGGGTCCGCCCGGGACGGCTGCACGCCCAGGTCCTGGCCGGCGACATCACGGAGCCGAACCGGTGGACGAACCGCATCCACCGCGACGACGCCGCCGCCGCCGTGGTGCACCTGCTGACTGGGGCGCAGACCCCAGGCCAGTTGTACCTCGGCACCGACGACGAACCGGCCCTGCTCGGCGACGTGGCGGCCCACCTGGCGCACCGTCTCGGTGCGCCCTCACCCCCGGAAACCGACCTCGCCCGGGCCACCGGCAAGCGGCTGTCGAATGCGCGGCTGCGGGCGACCGGCTGGGTGCCGACGTACCCGTCCCACCGCGAGGGCTACGCCTGAGCAGCACCCTGCCCGGCTGCGGCCGAGCCCCGCTGGTGGGCCCCAGCGGCGTCGACGCCGTGCTCCGCGAGGCGCGCGAACCCCTCGTCGAGGCTGACGCGCGGCGTCCACCTGAGCACCTCGCGGACCCGACGCTGATCGAACCAGTGCGCTGTCGCCAGCTGGCTGGCCAGGAATCGGGTCATCGGCGGATCATCGGTCCGGCGCCCGACCCACCAGAGACCCTCAGCCACAGCACCGCCGGACCACGCGAGCGCGCGGGGCACGGAGCGAGTGGGGGCCTCGACCCCGCCCGCGGCGCAGATCCGTTCGACGAGCTCGGCAACCGTGCGCGGCTCGCCGTTGGAGACCACGAACGCCTGCCCGTGGCCGTCCCGCGCATGGTCGACGGCCGCCACCACAGCATCGACGGCGTTGTCGATGTACGTGGTGTCGATCAGGGCCCGCCCGCCGCCCACGAGCGCCAGCCGGCCGGACCGTGCCCGATCCACGATCCGCCCGATGAGCTGCGTGTCACCCGGCCCCCAGATCAAGTGCGGACGGATCGCGATGGTCGCGAACCCGGGGGCGTCAGCGGCCAGGACATCGAGCTCGGCCTGAGCCTTGCGTCCTGGAGTAGTGACCCTTGGCACGCTTCGGATCTGCCGGGTCCGCACCCGTGCCCGCGAGGGCCGAGCCGGAGTGCGCGACCGACGGCGATGAGATGACCACGAACCGCGAGACGCCATTCGCCTGCGCGGCAGCGAGCACGGTGCGCGTCCCGGACACGTTGGCCTCGTGGAACTGCGCCGCAGCTGCCGACCACGCCCACGCGCGCCGCCAGGTGGATCACCGCCTCGACGCCCTCCATGGCCTGCCCGACGGCTGCTGCGTCGTTGAGGTCCGCGAGGTGCTCGCTCAGGCCGAGCTCGGCCGCCACCGCGGCCGGGCGGCGCTGCAGCACGACGACGTCATCACCCCTCGAGTGCAGAGCACGCGCCACCCCGGCCCCGAGCAGGCTGCTGCCGCCGGTGAGCAGGACCCTCATGGCGTGCCCGGCCGCCGGCCATCCAGCACCCGCTGGGCCCAGTGCCCGACAGCGACGCGGTCGATCTTCGAGTTGTGCCGGATGTCGACCGGCAGGGTGCGCACCACCAGCACGGCCGCGATACCTGGGACTGCTCCGGAGGTGTCCGCGGCCGCCTCCCGGACCGCATCCCGCAGCGGTGCTGGGGCCAGGCCCGACCGGCGGACATCCGCGCGCTCCACGACGACCACCACCTGGGCGGCTCCCCGCGGTCCGACGCCGACGACGGCCGCCCGGCTGACCCCCGGAACGGACTCCACCCGACGCTCGATCCCCACCGGGGTGACCGGCCCCTCGGCGGTGACGATCACGTGGACGAGCCGGCCCTCGATCCAGAGACGCCCCTCGGAGTCGAAGTGCCCGACGTCGCCGGTGCGGTGCCATCCCGGCGCGGGAGTGGCGGCCCGGTCGGTCACCCAGAGGCGGTCGTAGCGCGCCTTGATGTGCGCCGCTCGGACGCAGACCTCGCCGGTCACCTCGGGTTCAGTGGTCCGTTCGTCGCTCGGGACGCCGTCCTTGTCCAGCGGGGCCAGCTCGACCTGCACGCCGGGCACTGGGCGTCCCACGCACACGCCGTTGCCGAGGCCCGCCGCGTCCAGGCCTGGGAGGTCGATGTCCGCGACGGGCAGGACCTCGGTCATCCCATAGGGCGCGTGCGCCTCGGCAACCGGCAGCAGTCGGCGCATCGCGTGCAGCGTCTCGGCCGGCACAGGGGCGCCCGTGGACAGCAGCAGCCGCACTCGCGACAGGGCCGTGCGCCCAGCGGGATCGACGCCGTCGGCGGTCGCCACGACGTTCGCCAGCGCCGCCGGGGAGGCGAACACCATCGTGGCGTCGATGGCCGCGGCCGCATCGCCCATCGCCTTGGCAGTCAGGGTGCGCGGGGCGGTGAGGTTCATGTCCGGGACGGCCGACGGGATCCCCAGCGCAGCCCCGAAGAGGGCGAACGGCCCGAATGCCGCGACGAGACGGTCGGAGGTAGTGATGGCGTAGAGGGAGGCCAGCTGTTCCCGCTGGGCCTGGAGCTGACCGTGCAGGTAGAGCACGCCCTTCGCGGGTCCGGTGGCCCCGGACGTGAACGCGATCACGGCAGGATCGCCCGCCACGGGCGCCTGCGGAGGCTGGACACCAGCGCCCCGCACCTCGATCTCCTCGAGGCTCCAGCGCACGCCGAGCCCACGCCGGGCGGACGCAGCCACCGGTCCGACGGAGATCAACTTCGCGCCGGTGCCCATCAGCCGGGCGGCGGCCAATCCCTTGGCGGTACCGATCACGTACGACGGACCCGCGCTGCGCAGGGCCACCCGCATTCCCCGGATCCCGAGCCCGGCGTCCACGACCACGGCGATGACCCCGGCACGCCAGATCCCGTAGAGGGCGGCGGTCAGGTCGGTGCCGGGAGGGACCAGGAGGGCGATCCGCTCCCCGCGCCGGACGCCGATCGCCGCGAGACCCGCGGCCACGTGGGTGACCCGGGCGTCCAGCTCGGCGAAACTGATGGCGGCCGTGACCCCGTCGGGCCCGAGCTCGGTGACGGCCGGGGTCCCGCTGGTCGCCGGATCGGCCGCCCGTTCGGAGATCCCCGCCCACAGTGGCCGCCCGGAGTCGGGCACCACGCGCACGTCGTGCGCCGCCCCCGCGCGAGCGCCCGGGCCAGCCAGGAGGCTGCGGCGACCGACCCAGGTGGCGACGTCGGCGGCGAACGTCGGGGCGTCCTCGGGGACGAAGTGGCTGGAACCCTCGTAACGGTGGACGTCCGCGTGCGGCAGCCGCCCGATGAGGTCACGCAGGTAGAGATCGGAGAAGACCGGGTCCCGCGGGCCCCACAGCAGCAGCACCGGGATGTCGGCCAGCGCCCCCAACCCATCGGCGATGGCGTCCAGAGGTGCGGCACTCACGTCCTCGGGATCCAGGGGGATGTCGGCGACGAAGTACTCGATCGCCTCGCGACGACTCGCCTGCGAATAGGGGGCGTAGTAGCCGGCCCGGATCTCCGACGGCGGGACCGGGCGCGACATGAACAACCCGGCCCGGATGAAGGTCCTCGTCCGCGAGGTGACCGCTGGCAGCATGCCGGGCAGGCGGGCGGCCCGGATGACGGTCGGCGCGCTTGCGTTGGCCGGCTGGTGGACGGCTGTGTTGGACAGCACCACACCAGCCAACTGGTCGACGTGCCGAAGCGCCCAGCCCAACGAGATGGGCCCTCCCCAGTCATGGGCGACCGAGATGATCGGGCCCGTGTTCCCGGGCCCGGTGAGCCCGAGCGCATCGGTGAGCGAGTCGAGGTCGTCCACCCGCTGCGCGAGTGGACGCACGGTCCCGGTCCGCTCCGAGAACCCCATGTCCAGGTGGTCGATCGCGATCACCCGCCAGCCCTCGGGCGGCTGGGCAACCAGGCGTCGCCACAGGTAGGACCAGCTCGGGTTCCCGTGCACGCACAGCAGCGTCCCGACGGGCTCGGGCACGTCCTCGGGCAATCCGGCGTGCGAGTCGAGCACGTGCCACGTGCGGACGACTCCGGTCGAGTCCGGCGCTGTCACCTCACGCGACCACCGGGCGTCGAGCCCGCTCAATCCGGCAGGCGGCAGGCTCACCAGACGATCTCGGCGGCGGCGGCGTTGATCCCCGAGCCCATGCCCAGCAGGATCACGCGGTCGCCACGCTCGATCTTCTCCTGGTGCATCGCCAGGGTGATCGGGATCGCTGCCGGCCCGATGTTGCCCCGCGTCGGGAAGGTCAGCGGGACGAGGTCGGCATCAAGTCCGAGCCTCTGGATCATCGCCCCACAGTGCACCGTGGACACCTGGTGCATCACGTAGTGCTGCACGTCGGTCCAGTCGAAGTCCGCCTCCGCGTCCTTCCAGGTCGCCTCGGCCACATCGAGGCCCGCCAGCAGCAACCCCTTGCTGTCGGTGACCATGCGCTCCATGTCGCCCTGGCAGAGCAGGTTGTGCTCGGTGGCCGCCCGACCCACGCCACCGACGAAGGCGTGGCCCTCCGGGTGCCGATCGGCGGGGCCCATGACCATCCCCGCGGAACCGGAGCCAAGGGTCAGCGTGGCGAAGTCGGAGAACAATTCAGCGACGGTGGTGTCCTCGGACTGGAGCCGAGCCAACGTGCGCTCCTGCACGGTCCGGCTGCCCTCACCGTCGACGATCAGCGCGTACTCGATCTGCCCGGAGTCGATCATCATGCCGGCCAGCTGCATGCCGTTGACGAAGCCGAGGCACGCGTTGGACAGGTCGAAGTTCAGGCAGGACGTCGGCAGGCCCAACTCATGGTGGACCGAGACGGCCGCGGACGGCTCGAGGCGCGCACGGCACACCGAGGTGTCGATCAGCAGCCCGATCTGCTCCGGGGCGATGCCCGCCTCAGCAAGTGCCTGCGCGCCGGCCAGGGCGGCCGCGTCGGTGAAGGAGACATCCTCCGGCCACCACCGACGCTCCTCGATGCCTGCCAGCTGCTGCAGCATGCCCGTGCGCACACCGAGGCGCTGCAGGGTGGGCGCCAGCCGCTCGTCGAAGAAGTCCGAGGTGACGACCTCGGGGGCATCCACGGCAACAACCGACAGGATCGCTGCATTGTTGAACCGGTAGACGGTGTTTCCACTCACAGGGCTCTCCTAGGCAAGGGACGACAATTCTCCCACGGTTCACCGGGGGCAGCTGCACGCGCCGGCGCCACCGATGCACGCGCTGCGTCCCACCTCGGTGGGGCGCTCCCGCGGGTCGCTCGGCGGTGCGCCGGTCCCATGCGCCGCCGGGCAGTACAGTAGGGGGACCCACGGCAGGAGCCCGATCCGCCGAGGGAGTTCTGCGGTCGCTGAGAAGTTCAACGGCTGATGCTGAGGTTCCGTCGTTCGACTGGCGGAGGCCGTCGCGCGATCGCAGGCACGAGGGACTTGAGGGCGCCGCGTTCACGCGCGCCCGGCACGCAGGGAGGTGCTTTGGCTCGAGCAGGCCAGCGTCAGACGGCTGCCCGCCGTGGTGCCCCACGTCCCCAGCGACGTGGCCGACAGGGCGACAACGAGGGCATCATCCCCGTGCTCGCCCAGGTCGTGACTGAGGTCCAGGCCGATGTCGCGCGCGGCTCCACGCGCCCCTCGGTGCGGACGAAGTTCCAGGTCGTCGCGCTGCTCGTCCGCGAGGAGCGGGCCCGCGTGAAGGCCGACGACACGAGCCCCGAGGCCTACCGGGCCACACAGCTCAAGCGCCTGGACGGAGTGGCGACGATCCTTGCCCGGACTGCCGCCCGCGACACCTCCCTGCTGGCCCTCATCGCCGACGACACCGAGCTCTCCGAGTCGGGCAAGCGTCTACGGCGAGAGCTGCTTGAGTCAGCCGGTGTCGACGTGGCCCCGGAGGACGACGAGCCCACGCCGCCCGAGCCCACCGCGGCTGTCAAGCGCCAGGTCGTACCGCGGTCGGTCATCTCCCGCCAGTTGGCCAATCCGTTCCTCGCACCCGACCTGAGTGCCGCCCGCCCGGCTGAGGTCCGTCCCCAACGGCTGGCCGGCTGGGAGCTGTTCGGCCCGCTGTTGCGCTCCTTCGAGGATGCGGGCACCGGAGCTGCCTCCTGCATGCCCCTGCCCCAGCCGTCTCCGACACGCGTGCCGGAGGGCCTCGAGCTGATGGCACACCAGGCGCAGGTGGTAGCCGCGGCCGCGGCGGGCCACCGCACCTTCCTGCTCGCCGACGAGCCCGGCCTGGGCAAGACCGCCCAGGCGCTGCTCGCGGCCCAGGCCGTCGACGCCTATCCGCTGCTCGTCGTGGTGCCGAACGTCGTCAAGACGAACTGGGCCCGGGAGGCGCGCCTCTGGACACCGATGCGCTCGGCCACCGTCATCCACGGCGACGGTGACACGATCGACGGTTTCGCCGACATCGTCGTCGTCAACTACGAGGTGCTGGACCGCCACGTCGGCTGGCTGGGTGACCTCGGGTTCCGCGGCATGGTCGTCGACGAGGCACATTTCATCAAGAACAAGTCCTCGCAGCGCTCGCAGCACGTGCTGGAGATCTCCCAGAGGATCCGCAACCGCACCGGTCGGCCCCTGCTCATGGCGCTGACCGGCACGCCCCTGATCAATGACCTCGAGGACTTCCTGGCGATCTGGGCCTTCCTCGGCTGGATCGATGAGACCAGGCCGCTCGGGGAGCTGATGGCCTCCCTCGAGGACACCGGACTTGTCCCCGGCGACCGCGGCTTCTACCCGGCGGCCCGTCGCGCCGTGATCGACATGGGCATCGTCCGCCGGCGAAAGGTCGACGTGGCCGCCGACATCCCCGCCCGCAGGGTCGCCGACCTTCCCGTCGAGCTCGATGCCGAGGCTGCTCGCTCGATCCGGGCTGCCGAACGGGTCCTCGCCCGCCGAATGGTGGCGCGCTACTCCGAGGCCCTGCAGCGTCGGACCTCCGGCGCGGTCGTCGAGGGCATCGACCATGATCTGGTGCGGCGGGTGGCGACCTGGGAGCGACGGGACACGGCCAAGGCCGAGACCGGCGAGAACGTCTTCGCCATGATGCGGCGGATCGGGCAGGCCAAGGCCGGCCCTGCTGCCGACTACACCGCCCAACTCGCCCGCAACGTCGGCAAGGTGGTGTTCTTCGCCAAGCACGTCGATGTGATGGACCGGGCCGAGGAGCTGTTCGCCCAGCGCGGGATCGGCTACGCCTCGATCCGCGGGGACCAGACCACCAGGGTCCGCCAGCGCAACATCGACGCCTTCACGACCGATCCGGACGTCGCGGTGGCGGTGTGCTCCTTGACCGCGGCAGGGGTTGGCATCAACCTGCAGGTCGCCTCGAACCTCGTCCTCGCAGAGCTGTCCTGGACCGCAGCAGAGCAGACCCAGGCCATCGACCGCATCCACCGCATCGGCCAGGAGGAGCCCGTGACCGCCTGGCGGATCATCGCCGCCCAGACCATCGACTCCCGGATCGCCGAGCTCATCGACAGCAAGGCCGGGCTCGCCGCCCGCGCCCTCGACGGGTCGGCCGAGGAGGCCACGACCGCCGCCGACATCCAGCTCGAGGCGCTGGTCGCGCTGCTCACCGACGCCCTCAACGATCCACTCCATGGTGGGCTGCTGGACTAGCAACGGCGGGCTCATCTTCTGCGCATTGGCTGTCCGAGCCGCCCACCGGCGCCTCGCCGCGGCGAGCGAGCCCCAGTCGGTGGCCCTCGCCAGCTGAGCCCGGTCCTGTCCTCTGGCTTTCGGCTCCCGCTGCTGACAGAGTCTGGAGCATGCGAGAGAACACAATCACCGTTTCCACAGCTGACGGCATCGAACTCCAGACCTTCCGGTGGGCGCCCGAGGGTACGCCGCGCGCAGTGGTCCAGGTGCAGCACGGGCTCGCGGAGCATGCAGCCCGTTATCGGCGGTTCGGGGAGGCCCTGACCGCTGCGGGCTACCTCGTCTACGCCCCCGACGGCAGGGGGTCGGGACGGACGGCTGCCGGGAGGTACGGCCAGTGGGGGCCGGACGGCTGGCCGGGCTGGGTCGACGACCTGGCACGCCTCAACGCCCGCATCAAGCAGGACAACCCAGCATTGAAGGTGGCCCTCTTCGGGCACAGCATGGGCTCCTTCGCCGGCCAGCAGTACGTGCTGGACCATTCCCGCGACATCGACGCCCTGGTCCTGTCCGGGACGACCGAGGTCAGCGGCCTGGCGGCGATGCTGGACTCCGACGAGCCGGCTGACCTCAGCGCCTTCAACGCGCCCTTCGAGAACCGGACGGGCTACGAGTGGCTGTCGCGGGACGAGTCCGAGGTCGACGCCTACGTCGCCGACGAGGCATGCGGGTTCGCCGCCCCGAAGCTGACCGGGATCGCCACGTTGGCACAGGCGGCGAACCCCGAACGCCTGGCGGGGATCCGCTCGGACCTTCCGATCCTGCTGATCTCCGGCACCGACGACCCACTGGCCGGCGGGGGTGCTGCCGTCGAGCTCGTCGCGGGGCGCTATCGGGACGCCGGCGTTCGCGACGTCCACGTGACCCTCTACCCGGGGGCGCGGCACGAGCTGCTCAACGAGACGATCCGCGACCAGGTCACTGCCGACGTCGTCACGTTCCTCGACAGGACCGTCGGGGACTGACGGACGCGATGACTCCACACACCCATGCGATGGCCGTCGAGGTTCAGGGCCTGACGAAGAGCTTCGGCCGCGTCCAGGCGCTGCGCGGGCTGGACCTGGATGTCCCGGTCGGCCAGGTCACCGGATTCCTCGGCCCGAACGGCTCCGGCAAGTCGACGACGATCCGGATCCTGCTGGGCCTGCTGCGTGCTGACGGCGGGCAGGCGCGGGTGCTCGGAGGCGACCCGTGGGCCGACGCCGTGCGCCTGCACCGGTCAATCGCCTACGTGCCCGGGGACGTCACCCTCTGGCCGAACCTGACCGGAGGCGAGGCGATCGACATCCTGTGCCGGCTGTCCGGGCCGCTGGACCCCAGTCGCAAGCAGCTGATGCTCGACCGGTTCGACCTCGACCCCACGAAGAAGGCACGCGCCTACTCCAAGGGCAACCGGCAGAAGGTCGCCCTCGTCGCCGCGCTGGCGTCCCGGGCCGACCTGCTGCTGCTCGACGAGCCCACCTCGGGCCTGGACCCCCTGATGGAGGCGGCGTTCACCGAGTCGATCCGCGAGGTGAAGGACGAGGGCCGGTCGGTGCTGCTGTCCAGCCACATCTTCGCCGAGGTGGAGAGGCTCGCCGACCAGGTGACGATCATCCGGGAGGGGGTGACTGTCGAGTCCGGCACGATCGCCGAGTTGCGCCACCTGACCCGCTCCCAGCTCACGGTCGGCCTCGACCATGGGGCCGACGGGCTGGCCGCGCTGCCGGGGGTGCATGACCTGCAGCAGCTCGACGGCCAGGTCACGTTCGCCGTCGACGACGCCGAGCTCGCCAGCGTGCTCGCCGCCGTCGCCGCCCTCACGCCCCGGTCCCTGGTGGCCAACCCGCCGTCCCTCGAGGAGCTGTTCCTGCGTCACTACGGCACCGAGCTCGCCGCCCTGAACGGCACAGAGCCATGACCACCGCGACCCAGCCGCCGGGGTTGGTCGCCACCCCCGCAGCTCGGCGCCCGGCGTCGGACACACTTGCCGGGACCGGCACGATGGTCCGGCTGGTCGTGCGGCGCAACCGGGTCCGCCTGGCGGTCTGGTGGGTCACGCTCGTGGGCCTGTTCGCCTACGTCGAGGTCTACTACAAGGACATCTTCGACACCCAGAAGGCGCTCGACGACTTCGCCGCCGTGAGCAACGTCCCCGCGATCAAGGCGCTCACCGGCCTGGCCGCCGCCCCCAACACCCTCGGCGGGGCGGTCTGGACCAAGATCTGGATGACGTGCGCCCTGTCGTTGGCCCTGGGCGTGGTCTTCCTGGTGACGCGCAACGGCCGCGCGGACGAGGAGCTCGGGCGCACCGAGCTGCTGCGCTCGCGCATGCTCGGGCTGCACGCGGGGTCTGTCGCGTCCTGGTCGGTGAACGCGATGCTGTGCGTTGCGGTCGGGGTGGGCATCGCGCTTGTGTCGGCCGTCGGCGGGCTGGACCCGGCCGGCGCCGGGATCACCGGGTCACTGATCGTCGGGGCCTCGATGACCGGGGTCGGGCTCGTGGCGATCGGCGTGGGCGCGGTTGCCGGCCAGGTGGCCTCCACCTCGCGCGGCGCGAACGGGCTGGGCTCAGCGGTCCTCGGTGTGTTCTACCTGCTACGGATGGTCGGCGACCTCGGCGACGGGCGCCTGACCTGGGCCAGTCCGATCGGGTGGGGCCAACAGATGCAGCCCTGGGGCGCCAACCGATGGTGGCCGCTGGCGCTGATCCTGCTGCTCACCGTGGCGCTGCTCGCGATCGCGATCCTGCTGGAGGCCGGGCGCGACCTCGGCGCCGGGCTGCTGCCCGAACGCGCGGGCCAGCCGTCCGCCCCAGCCCGGTACGCCACGCCCCTGGGCCTGGGGCTGCGGCTCCAACGCGGCCCCCTCATCGGCTGGACCCTGACCATCCTGCTCAGCGCCCTGATGTTCGGCTCCGTCGTCGAGGCGATGACCACGCTGATGGCCGACGCCAGCGGGTCGGTGACGGCCCTGCTCCGGGAACTGGCATCGACGCGCTGCTGTCCATGCTCACGGCCCTGATCGCCATGGTGGTCACGGCCTTCGCCATCCAGTCCGCAGTCTCGCTGCGTGGTGACGAGGCCAGCGGCATCATCGAGCCGCAACTGGCAGGGGCCGTGTCACGCGCCCGCTGGGCGGGCGAGCGCCTGCTCATCCCCGGCGTCGGCTCAGCGCTCCTGCTGCTCCTCGGTGGCGCCTGCATGGGCGCGGCCTACGGCGCAAGCCTCGGCGACCCTGCGCAGACCGGCAGGCTCGCACTGGCCGCCCTGGCATACTGGCCGGCTGTCATGGTGTTCGTCGGCATCGCCGTCGCGCTGTTCGGGTGGCTACCCAGACTGTCGATCCCGCTCTCGTGGGGCGTCCTGGCCGCGATGTGGTTCGTCCTGCTCATCGGCGATGCGCTGCACCTGCCGAGCTGGCTCCTGGACCTCCTGCCCTTCTCGGCCACTCCCTATGTCCCCCTCGAGAAGCTGACCTGGACACCACTCGTGGTCATGACCCTCGTTGCCGCAGCGCTGGTCTGGGCTGGGCTCGGCCGCTTCATCCGACGCGACGTGGAGCCCGGCTGATCAAGCGCCGTGTCACACGCGGCGGGATCGGCTGTCGCGCCGTCCACCTCGGACACCGCGAACGGCTGCCTGCCCGTCCCCGACGCCCTACAGGACCTTGGACAGGAAGGCCTTGGTGCGGTTGTGCTGCGGGTTGGCGAGCACCTCGCGCGGGCTGCCGGCTTCGACGACGACGCCGTCGTCCATGAACACGAGGCTGTCACCGACCTCGCGGGCGAACCCCATCTCGTGGGTCACGACGATCATGGTCATGCCCTCGTCGGCGAGCGTGCGCATGACGTCGAGCACCTCACCGACGAGCTCCGGGTCCAGCGCCGAGGTCGGCTCGTCGAAGAGCATCAGCTTGGGTTGCATGCACAGCGCCCGGGCGATGGCGACCCGCTGCTGCTGGCCGCCGGACATCTGGCTCGGATAGGACCCTCCGCGATCACCCAGGCCAACCCGCTCCAGCAGGCCCTGGGCGCGGTCGCGCACGACGTCCTTCGGCTCGCCCTTGGCCCGCAGGGGGGCCTCCATGATGTTCTGCAGGGCCGTCATGTGCGGGAAGAGGTTGAACCGCTGGAACACCATCCCGATGTCCAGGCGCTGGCGGGCGACCTCCTTGTCGTGCATCTCGTAGAGCTTGCCGCTCTTCTCCCGGTAGCCCACGAGCTCGCCGTCCACCGACAGCCGCCCGGAGTGGATCCGTTCGAGGTGGTTGATGCACCGCAGGAAGGTCGACTTGCCCGAACCCGAGGGGCCGACGATGCACATGACCTCGCGGGGGGCGACCTCGAGGTCGATTCCCTTGAGCACCTCGAGGCGACCGAAGTACTTGTGGACCTGCTCGGCCCTGACCATGGGAGTGCTCATCGCGAGGGCGTTCATCGCACCTCATAGTTGGTCAGGCGCATGCGCATCTTCTGGATGGGTGTCGGTGGCAGGTTTCGCACCGACCCCCGCGAGTAGTACCGCTCGATGTAGTACTGGCCGATCATCAGCACCGAGGTCATCGCCAGGTACCACATGCTGGCGGTGATCAGCATGGGGAACGGCTGGAAGGTGCGGCTGCCGATCGCACTGGTCTGGAAGAACAGCTCGACGTAGGGCACGTAGGCCACCAGCGAGGTCGTCTTGAGCATCGAGATCGTCTCGTTGCCGGTCGGTGGCACGACGACCCGCATCGCCTGGGGAAGGATGATCCGACGCAGGGTCTGCATCCGCGACAGGCCCAGCGCCGAGGCCGCCTCGGATTGCCCCTCATCGACGGACAGGAGGCCCGCTCGGATGATCTCCGACATGTACGCGGCCTCGTTGAGCCCCAGGCCAAGGAGCGCTGCGGCGATCGGCGGGATCAGGTCGCGCGTCTGGAAGGTGAACCACTCCGGCCCGAACGGCACACCCAGGGAGATCTCACGGTAGAGGGAGTTGAGGTTGCCCCAGATCACCAGCTGGACCAGGACCGGCGTGCCCCGGAAGACCCACACGTAGAACCACGCGGCCCCCGAGAGGACAGGGTTCGGCGACAGCCGCATCACGGCCAGAGCGACACCCAGGAGCACGCCGATGAGCATCGCGGCGACTGTCAACCAGAGGGTCGTGACGACCCCTCGCAGCACCGGCGGCGTGAACGCGTTCTGCCACTGGAAGTCCCACTGCCAGTTGGGGTTGGTCGCGACACTGTGCGCGAACATCAACCCGAACACACCGATGATCGCCATCGCGACCCAGCGCCCCGGATGGCGGACCGGGATTGCCTTGATCGGGTCGGGCGGCTTCAGATCACTTGGGGCGCTCGGCGCCGAGGTGCTCACTGGTGGCCTCCCTGCCCTTGTGCAATGGGTTGCCCCGGACCCTACTGCACAGGGTTGACCTCGGACTTGGTGATCGCACCACTCTGGACGCCCCAGTTCGTCAGGACCTTCAGGTAGGTCCCGTCGTCCATCAGCTTCTGCAGCGCGCCCTGGATGGCCTTCGTGAAGTCACCCTGGTCCTTGGGCACGGCGTAGCCGTACGGGGCAGCGTCGTAGGTCTCCCCCACGATCTCGAGCTTGTCCCCGGTCTGGGTGACGGCGTAGCCCACCACCGGCGAGTCGGCGAGCATGGCATCGTCCTTGCCGCTCACGACAGCCGCGGTCGCGTCGCTCTGCAGCTGGTACTGCTCGATGGTGATGGCGTCCTTGCCCGCATCGGTGCAGGCCGTCGACCGGGCGGTGATGTCATCCACCTGCACGGTGGCCTTCTGCACGGCGATCTTCCGGCCGCACGCATTGTCCGGGGTGATCCCATTGGGGTTGCCCTTGGGCGCTGCCCACGAGGTGCCCGCGCTGAAGTAGCTGGGCATGTCGACCTGCTTCTCCCGGTCGGAGTTGATCGTGAACGAGGAGACCCCGAGCTCGTACTTGCCGGTCTTCACGCCCTCGACCAGGGAGTCGAAGGGGGCGTTCTGCATCTCGGCCTCGAGGCCGAGAACCTGGCCCACGGCCTTCGCGAGATCGGCATCGAAGCCGACGACGGTCTTGCCGTCAGTGTCGATGAACTCACCCGGGGCGTAGGAGGCATCGGTGCCGATCACCAGCTTGCCGTCCGAGGCGATCTCCGCCGGCACCATGGCCGCCAGGGCGTCGTCCTTGGTGACCGTCGGCACGGCCGAGGCTGCCCCGGCGCCGCTCGAATCGGAACTGGACGAGCAACCAGAAAGCCCGACAGTGAGTGCGACCGCGCCGATGAGCGCCCACGACCTGGTGGTGATCTTCATGATCCATCCCCGACGTTGATGTGGCGGACGCGTGATCGCACCAGCCTTCACGCGGAGTGTAGCCACGCCAGAGGAGCGCGAATGGGTCGGCCCCGCTTCGAGACATCAACCCGCTGCCGGCCCGGCCCCGCGATCGCCCACGGCTGTCTGCCGCGAGCCTGCCCGTGCAGGTGCTGCGCTACGTTGTGGTGGGTCGGGCACCACCGGGGAGCTGCTCCGACACCCCACGTCGCAGCTGCTGGGAGGCATTCGATGAGCAGGCAGTTGGCCCAGTCCTACACGCGCCATCCCGTCACCGAGGAGTACGACGCCATCGTCATCGGATCGGGCATCGGTGGGCTTGCCAGCGCGGCGATGCTGGCCAAGCACGGCGGGAAGCGGGTGCTCGTCCTCGAGCGGCACTACGCGCCAGGTGGCTACACCCATGTGTTCCACCGACCGGGCTACGACTGGGACGTCGGCGTGCACTACATCGGCGACGTGGCACCCGGATCAACCGTGCGCAGGGTCTTCGACGACATCAGCGACGGCGCCATCCAGTGGGCGGACATGGGCGAGGTGTACGACCGGATCATCATCGGAACCGACACCTACGACCTGCCCAAGGGGCGGCGGAACCTGCGGGACATGCTCGTGTCGCGGTTCCCCTCGGAGGAGGCCGCGATCGATGCGTACTTCGAGGCCGTGCAGGAGGCTGCGTCCTCGTCCCTGCCGTTCCAGGTCGCCAAGACACTGCCCGGCCCGACCCAGGCGGAGTCCGGGCCGATGATGCGCCGCAACTTCACTCGATGGGCGGAGCGCACCACCCGCGAGGTGCTCGAGGAGCTCACCTCCGACCAGCGGCTGATCGCGGTCCTGACCGCCCAGTTCGGCGACTACGGCCTACCCCCGGCCGAGTCCAGCTTCGCGATGCACGCCCTGCTCGTCCACCACTACTTCCGCGGCGGCTACTACCCGGTCGGCGGCTCCGGCGTCATCGCAGCGTCGATCATCCCGGTCATCGAGCGGGCAGGGGGGCTGGTCCTGATCAACGCCGAGGTCGCCGAGGTGGTACTGGAGGAGGGGCGCGCCGTGGGTGTGCGGATGGCCGCTGACGGGCGCGTCCTGCGGGCTCCGATCGTCATCAGCGACGCCGGGGTGCTCAACACCTTCGGCGAGCTGCTCGCCCCTGACGTCGCCGAGGGCGCCGGTCTGCTGCAGGACCTGACCCGGGTGGCCCCGTCGATGGCGCACCTGTGCCTGTACCTCGGGTTCGAGGAGACCGCCGACGCGCTCGGGATGCCCAGGCACAACCTCTGGATCTATCCGAGCGAGGACTACGAGCGGACCATCGAGAACAGCCGCGAGGATCCCGAGGCCCCGCTGCCGATGGTCTACGTGTCGTTCCCGGCTGCCAAGGACCCCGACTTCGAGCGCCGCCACCCGGGCCACTCCACGGTGGACGTGATCACCGCTGCGCCCTATGCCTGGTTCGAGCAGTGGGAGGGCAGCCGGTGGAAGCGCCGCGGCGGCGAGTACGACGCATTCAAGGGCCGGCTGGCCGAAAGGATGATGGCGGCACTGTTCGAGCACATGCCCCAGCTGCGCGGCAAGGTCGCGTTCTTCGAGATCTCGACGCCGCTGACGACGGCGCATTTCGCGGGATACGGCCGCGGCGAGCTCTACGGGATCGACCACACCCCACAACGGTTCGGCCAGGACTTCCTGCAGCCCGCGACCCCGATCCCGGGGCTGTACCTCACAGGTCAGGACATCGTCAGCTGCGGCGTTGCCGGGGCCATGTTCGGCGGTGTCCTGACCGCCACAACCGTGTTGGGCGGCAACCTGCTGGCGCAGATGGCCACGTCCGCCGCGCAGCGGGCACAGGGCTCACCCCCCACCAGATGACCGCCGGACTCCCGTGAGGATAATCGAGGGGTGGAACTTGCTGGGCTCTCCCGTGGCGAGGTCGCCGCGCTGACATGGTCCTGGGATCCGAGGTCGCCGTTGATCGGCCCGCCGTTCCCGTCACCGGTACTGGCCGATCCCACGTTCCTCCCGCCCGATTCCACGCCAGACGGTCGATGGCACCTTTGGGCCCATTCGCTGCTCGGGATCCACCACCACATTTCCGAGGACGGCATGGCGTGGAAGCGCCAGGAGACCGTGGCGCGCAACGCACTGCGGGCCCAGATCGTGGACCTCGGCGCGGGCGCCACCCCCCGCTACCGGCTGCTGTACGAGCGGACCCGCGCGTTCATTCCGTTCGGCGTCCCCTGGCGTTCGTGGCTCGAATCGCGAACCTCGGATGACCTGCGGCGGTGGTCCGATCCGGTCGTGCTGCTGCGCCCGACGCTGCCCTGGCACCGGGACGCGAAGCAGGGCGAGGCCGTCTCCAACCCATGCCTGGTACGACTGCCCGACTCCCGCTGGCGGCTCTACTTCAGCGCGGGCCTGGTGCACATCCCGGATTGCGGGTTCAACGAGCCCGAGTACGTCGGCGTGGCCGATGGCCCAGGGCCGGACGGACCGTTCGAGGTCCTCACCGTGCCCGTCCTCAGCCCGGACCCCGCGGATCGGTGGGCCAACCTCGGGGCCGGCGCCGTCGAGGTGGTCGCGGTCCGCGACGGGTGGGTCGCGTTCCAGAACGCGATCGGGTGGGACGCCACGATGCGCACCTCGAGCTCGGCCGTACGGGTGCTCACCAGCGCCGACGGCCTGGACTGGGAGGTCACCGGTGAGCCGATCCTGGCACCCACTGGGTCCGGATGGGCAGCGACCCACGTGTACGCCGTCGACGTGCGCGACACCCCCGACGGGATCCGGCTGTACGCGAATGGCCGAAACGCCGCGCACTGGACCCGTGGCCGCGAGCATGTCGGGCTCGCCACCCCGGATCCGGCCGGGGCGCCCGGCTGACTCCTCAGCCCGCGCCGAGGCGCAGCTGCGAGGTCACCGCACGCACGACGTCCTCGTCGATCTTCACGACGCGGCGGTCGTACGTGAGCAATCCATTGGTCTCGTCCTCGACGTCGGACAGTTGCGTGTACACGCTCGCGGACAGACCGCCGGCGATTGCCGGAGCGATCTGCCGGGTGTGCAGCTTGGTGAACGCGTCGGCCAGCGAGGCTGCGTCCGGGTAGCGCCGGTAGCCGAACTCCCGCGGCGTCGTCGAGTGCTCGGGCAGACGCAATGAGTACCCCCCGTACTCGGTGAGCGCCAGGGCGCGGTCCCTGGTCCCCCTGCGCCGACGGGGCACGCGGAAGGCCCGGAAGTAGACGTGCAGGCTGGTCAGGTCGCCGGCACCCTGGTCATGCCACCCGCTGGCGTGGTCGACCGTCCGGGTCGGGTCCAGCGCGCGAACCCGCTCGCACACGGCGGCGGCATCGAACTGGCCCCAGCCCTCGTTGAAGGGCACCCACATCGCCAGCGACACGACGTTACCCAGGAGCGCGATCGTGGCCTCCATCTCGGCCAACCAGTGCTCGCGACCAGCCTCATCGCCGCGGGCGAAGGTCCGGTACCGCCTGTCGTCCATCCGCACCCTGGACGTCACCGCCGGGACGCTGATCACCGCCGGGTTGTACCTCCCGCCACCGTTGACCATGTCCTGCCACACGAGCATGCCCAGCCGGTCGCAGTGGTGGTACCACCGCAGGGGCTCGATCTTGATGTGCTTGCGCAGCATCGTGAAGCCCAGCCGCTTCATCGTGGCGATGTCATGGACCAGGGCGTCGTCCGAGGGTGCGGTGCACCCGCCGTCCGACCAGTACCCCTGGTCGAGCACACCGGCGTGGAAGTACGGCTCCCCGTTCAGCAGCAGTCGGGGGATCCCGTCGGCATCCGGCCCGAGCCCGAACGAGCGGATCCCCGCGTAGCTGCGCACCTCGTCGGCGCCGGCACGGACCACGAGGTCGTACAGGTACGGGACCTCCGGTGACCAGCGGCGCGCGCCCGGCAGGGCCAGCACGAGGGGCTCGCCGGTGCGACCTGTCGTGCGCGCGACCTCGCCACCGTCGTCGCGAACCACGACCTCGACAGCGGGTCGCGCGCCCTCGCCTCGGGCTGCCTCGTCCGGAGCCACATGCACGACGACCCGCAGGGTCTCGGCCCCCGGCGTCCGGGGCTCGGGCCCGAGGTCGGGGATGATCTCCAGGCGCTCGATCCAGCGCGCCGGCACCGCCTCCATCCACACCGTCTGCCAGATCCCCGACTGCGGCGTGTACCAGATCCCACCGCGAGCCAGGCGCTGCTTCCCGCGAGACAGGTGCCCTGTGTCCGACGGGTCGCGCACGACGACACGCAGCTCGTTCTCGCCGTAGCGAAGGGCGTCAGTCACGTCGAAGGTGAACGGCAGGTACCCGCCGAGGTGCTCGCCGACGACCTCGGCGTTGACAGAGACGCGGCACCACTGGTCGACAGCCCCGAAGTGCAGCAGCACTCGGGCATCGGGAGCGGGGAGGAAGCCGGGCGGCAGGACCACCACCCGCCGGTAGTGCAGGACGTCGTCCGGGGTCACCAGCCGCGCTACCCCCGAGAGCAGCGTCTCGGGCGAGAACGGCACGACGATGGTGCCGTCGAAGGCATCCGGCGCGTCCTCGGTGGCCGTGATCGCGTACTGCCAGCGGCCGTTCAGGCTCACGTGGCTGTCGCGCACCAGCTGGGGGCGCGGGTACTCGGGCAGCGGATGGTCGGGGTCCAGTTCCTCACCCCAGGGGGTCAGCAGGCCGGCCACCAGCTGCCCCCGCGTCATGCCCCGATCTCCCCGTCGGACGCGGGCACAGCGAGGGCCATTGCCGCGGCATCCGCCCGACGCAGGGCGAGCGCGGGGATCGCCGCAAGCACCCCGACCACCGCGGCAGCCACGAAGATCCCCGCGGTCGGGACCTGCTTGAGCTGGCCGAGGTCCTCGTAGTACTGGTCGGCGCCACGGATGACGGCGGCCCCGATGGAGGGCCCGATCACCATCGGGATCAGCACGAAGAACACCATCCGCAGTCCCTGCACCGCTCCCACGCGGTCGGCCGGCGTGTGGTCGCGCACCGAGGCGTTCACCGTGGCCGACACGAGGATGAAGCCGCTCATGAGCACCAGCCCCGCGCCGATCAGCGGCAGGAGATCGCGCACGAACGCCATCAGCAGCAGCCCCACCACGTAGACGCCCAGGGCCGGGATCATCGCGCGCACCTTGCCCACGCGGTCGATCACCCGGCCGCCGAGCACGCCGGCGACCGCCGAGCCGGTGAGGACGACGGCGAGCACCAGCGCGTAGGCCTCGATCTTCAGCGTGTACTGGATGTAGATGAGCAGGAACGGCAGGAACACCTGCGAGGAGATCCCGATCACGCCCAGCGTGCACAGCGTCAGCATCAGGCCCGGGTTCCGGCGCACCTCGGCAGGGCGCAGGGACGCCGCGACCGCGCGCAGCGAGGAGCCCTCGGACCGCACATGGTTCGGGGCGTCGACCACCAGGAACCACGCCAGCACCCCCGTGCCGACCATGACGGAGCCGACCAGCACGAAGAACGCCGACCACTGCCCCGCCTGGGTCATCGGGTCCAGCGCGCCGAAGACCAGGAGCATCGACACCAGCGGCATGACCTGGAGAACGCCCTCGACCCGGCCGCGGTTGTCCACGTCGGTGATGTCGGTGACCCAGGCGTTGAAGGCGGCATCGTTGGCCCCTGCGCCGAAGAAGCTCATCACGGCGTCCACGACCACGATCGCCACGACAGCGGCCGCGACCGCGCCGGCGAACGGCACGATGCGGCCGACGTTCTCCGGGTTGACCAGGCCGAACGCCATCGTCGAGAGGCCCCACAGGACGTATCCGACGGCGATGAACACCCGGCGCCGGCCGACGCGGTCGCTCCACGCCCCGACCAGGAAGGCCGCCAGCGTCGCAGCAACGGCACTGGCCGCCACCGTCGCGGCGATCGCCCCCGGCGAATCGGTGATCGTGTCGTAGATGAACAGGTTCAGGTAGAGGTTCTCGATGGTCCAGGCCACCTGCCCGGCCAGCCCCACGATCACCAGCGCCCACCAACTGCGGGCAGGTATCCGCTGCACGGGTCCTACTCTGCCGAACCTTCGCTCCGGAAGGCGATCCTGCGAGGACGAGTTGGCACGTCTCGCGTGACGAGGGCGATGGTGACCTAGGGCTCGGGCGTGGCGGCAACCTCCGCGTGCACGTCGGGCAGGGCCGCGACCGGGGCGCGCAGGCGGGCCAGGATGGGCAGCGCCAGGAGGGTGACCGCACCCAACAGCAGGAAGGACAGGGTGGCGTTGTCGACAGTGAACCCGATGAGCGTCGAGACGACCAGACCGCCGAGGTTCCCCACCGCCCAGACCATCCCCGAGGCCACACCCTCTGTGTCGGATCCCCGTTCCACGATCTCGAGCACGATGGCAAGCATCGGCAGGAGGAGGAACGCCGTCAGGGTGAGCCCCGTGATGCCCGTGAGCGCACCGGGGGCGAAGGCCAGGATGGCGCAGACAACAGCGGTGACCACCACGGCGACAATGCCCGAGCTGCACCTCACGCCGGCGCTTGGACGCCCAGATCGGCAGGATTGCCGTGCCGATCACCCCGCCGAGCACGGTGCAGATCAGGATGATCCCCACCATCTCCACCGAGACGCCCGCGGGCTCCAACAGGGCCTCGGTCCAGGTGGTCAGTGCGATGAAGGTGCCGAAGGGGATGAAGCCGAAGAAGCACAGCCACCGGACGAGCGGGTCCGACCAGGCGGTGCCGATGGCGCCCAGGCTCTGACGGACCCCTGAGGGGAGCACGGTGTCGGCGAAGGGGGGCGGCCGGCGGAGCGTGAACCCGAACACCACCGCGGCCAGGACGGCGAAGCCGGCATGGACCATCACCAAGGTCGGGAGCTGGTCGGCGGTGGACAGGACTGCCGCCAGCGCGAAGGCGGCGATGAACCCCGCCCAGGTCGAGGCGGTCGCCAGCGCGATGCCGGTGCTGCGGTGCTCGGGGGCCAGGTAGTTGCGTGCCAGGCTGGCGATCCCGGTGAGCATCAACGGCTGGCCGAGGGCGGCCACGGTTCCGCCGATCAGGAGCCAGGTGTAGTCATCGCCGACCAGGCGCAGGCAGGCCCCGGCCGCGGTCAGGCCCGCGCCGAGGAGCAGCGCGCCACGCAGGTGCCGGTCCAGGAGTATGCCGGCCGGTATCGCCAGGAGGACGAACATGAGCACGAAGACATTGGCCAGCCAGCCGATCGCACTGACCGACACGCCGTACCGGTCGGCGGAGACCGTCGTGACGGCCGCGAACGTGAGCCACACCATCTGCGTGGCAGCACCCACCAGGGCGTAGGCCGCGATCACCGACCAGCGACTCGTGCTGCTCACAGGAACCTCCGCTGCGGTTGGGCGAGCCCCGGGGGCGACGGTCCTCGGTGCGCCGAAGTGTAGGGCGACGCTGCTGGGCGTGTCTGCGCATGGCGCAGGCTCGTATGCTGGCCGCGACCCATGGAGGGAGTACCCGTGCAGCGGCAGCGCCACGTCCTGGCCATCGACCTGGGCACGAGCGGGCCGAAGGCAGCCGTTGTCGACGCCTCGGGACGTACTCCGGGAACGGCCCGGGCCTCGGTCGACACCCTGGCCCAGCCCGGGGGCATCGCCGAGCAGGACCCCGCCCAGATCTGGGAGGCGGTGAAGTCCGCGGCCGTCCAGGCATTGGCTGCCTCCGGCGTGGACCGTGACGACATCGTGGCCGTCATCTGCTCCAGCCAGTACTCCTCGATCGTGCCGGTGGATCGCGACGGCCAACCGACGAGCAACCTGGTCCTCTGGCAGGACCAGCGGGGGTCGAAGAAGGGCCTGCAGCACGTGGCTGGGTTCCCGCGGCGCGCCGACAATCCCGTGGACATGCTGCGCTGGCTGCGCCTGCACGGCCTGCCACCGATCGCTGAGGGCCTGTCGATGCTGCACATGCGGCACCTGAAGTACTCCCGCCCGGACGTCTACGCACGCACCACGTGGCTGCTCGAGCCGATGGACTTCCTGACGATGAAGCTGACTGGCCGAGCGACCGCCAACCAGGCGTCGGCGTTCATGTACCTGATGACCGACAACCGGCGCCTGGACATCACCGACTACGAGCCGCACCTCGTGGCGGCCTCCCTGATCGACCGGGAGAAGCTGCCCGAGCTGGTCCCGATGGACGCGATCGTCGGGACCCTGTTGCCCGACGTCGCCGACGAGCTCGGGCTCGCATCGAGCACCCGAGTCGTCACCGGGCTCAACGACACCCAGGCCGGAGGGGTGGGTGCAGGGGCGTTCGCCGGCACGCATGCGGCGGTCTCCGTCGGGTCGACGAGCGTGATGATCACGCATGTGGACTTCAAGCACACGGACGTGTTCAACGGGATCCTGAGCATGCCCAGCCCCGTTCCCGACACCTATTTCGTGATGGCCGAGAACGGCATGGCAGGCGCCGCTCTCGAGCGCTTCCTCACCAACATCGTCTACGGCAGCGACCACTTCAGCGACGCCGCGGTCCACGACCGCTACGAGGCCCTGCAACGTGTGGCCGGGGCGGTGCCTGCGGGCAGCGACGGCCTGATCTTCATGCCCTGGCTGTCCGGGTCGATGTCGCCCTCGGCCAACGGCCAGATGCGCGGCGGCTTCCTGAACATCAGCACCAGCACCACCCGCGGGGACATGGCGCGCGCGGTGCTCGAGGGTGTGTCACAGAACCTGCGCTGGGTGCGCGGCCCGGTGGAGAAGTTCGCCAAACGGACGTTCAGCCACTACTCGATCTACGGCGGTGGGGCGCGCTCAGACCTCTGGTGCCAGATCATGGCCGACGTTCTGGACGCCCCGGTACACCAGCTGGACAACTGCGACTACACCGTCAGCGTCGGCTCCGGCCTGTTGGCCTTCGAGCGTCTGGGTGACCTGGACTTCGATGCCATCAGCGGCCTCGTGCGGACACGCAGGGTGTTCGACCCGGATCCCCGGAACACCGCCACCTATGACGCGCTCCACGAGCAGTTCGTGAAGGCGTTCAAGGCGACCAAGCCGATCTACCGGGCGCTCAACGCCCACCAGGGGGCGAGCACCTGATGCACTCCACCGAGATCGCTGCAGTGCTCGACGTGGGGATCGCGGCCGTCCGCGATGCCGGCTCGATCGCCCTGGACTACTTCCGCACGGACATGACCGTCGACAACAAGCTGGCCGGCATCACCTACGACCCGGTGACCGAGGCCGACACGGGGGTCGAGGCCCACGTCCGGGCGGCCATCAACGAGCGCTTCCCCGACCACCAGGTGATCGGCGAGGAGGGCGGCACCACGGGGTCCGGACCGATCAGCTGGATCATCGACCCGATCGACGGAACGCGGGCGTTCATCAGCGGGATGCCCACGTGGGGCACCCTGCTCGGGCTGGTCGTCGACGGCCAGCCGGTGGCCGGCGTGATGCACCAGCCCTTCACCGACGAGACGTTCGCCGCCGACCCCGCCCGCGGCTCACGGTTCCTGCGTGCGGGCACCGAGCGCCGGCTGGGCACCCGCGCGACGGCCACCCTCGAGGACGCCGTCATGTACAGCACCCACCCCACCATGCTGGAGTGGGCCGGGGTCCTCGACCGGTTCAATGCGCTCAGCGCCCAGGTCCGACTGCAGCGCTGGGGCGGGGACTGCTACTCCTTCGCCCTCGTGGCGATGGGCACGATCGACCTCGTCATCGACGGCTGCCTGATGCCCTACGACATCGTCCCGCTCATCCCGATCATCGAGCTGGCCGGCGGCGTCGTCACCGACATCGAGGGCCGGGTGCCGATGAACGGCGGAACGGTGATCGCCGCCGCCAACCCCGACCTGCACGCCCAGGCCCTCGCGGCCCTGCGCGGCTGACACACCACCCCACCGGACGTCCAGGAGAGGAATGACGATGGACCTCGACGCGATCCACCGCGCCATGTACCCCTACGCCGAGCGCTACGGGGTGATCCGCGAGTTCCCCGAGCAGGGGATGGACCGCGAGACGATCCTGGCCCAGCTCCGGGAGATGTCGGCCGAGGAGGACTCCAAGTGGGAGGGCGGCAAGGTCTCGGGCAGCATCTACCACGGCGAGCACGAGCACTACGACTTCCTCAACGAGTGCTTCGGGTACTTCAACCACACCAATGCGCTGCAGCGCGACATGTGCCCGTCCATGAGCCGGTTCGAGTCCGAGATCATCGCCATGACCCTGGACATGCTCAACGCGGACGCCGTGACCCAGCGGGATCCGAGCCTGACGCCCTGCGGGACGCTCGGGTTCGGCGGCACCGAGAGCATCATGAACGCGGTGCTGGCCTACCGGAACATCGCCCAGGAGCGCGGCGTCGCACGCCCGCAGATGATCTGGCCGGAGACCGCCCACCCGGCGTTCACCAAGGGCGCCCACCTGTTCGGCCTCGACGTCGTCGTCGCACCGGTCGACCCGGTCACGACGATGGTCGACATCGACTTCGTCCGCGACCACATCGTCCCCGAGACCGCGATGCTGATCGGGACGGCCGGCAACTACGCGTACGGCACGATCGACCCGATCCCCGAGCTGTCCGACCTCGCGGTCGAATTCGGCACCTACCTGCATGTCGACGCGTGCCTGGGCGGCTTCATCCTGCCGTGGGGCCAGGAACTGGGGTACCCGAACATCCCACTGTTCGACTTCCGGCTCCCCGGGGTGAGCTCGATCTCGGCCGACACCCACAAGTACGGGTACGGACTCAAGGGCACCTCGGTCCTGGCATGGCGGGACTCGTGGATGCGCCAGCACCACTACTTCCTCCAGCCCGGCTGGAAGGGCGGCGCCTACGGCTCCCCCGGCCTGGCCGGCAGCCGCTCCGGCGGCCTCATCGCAGCGACCTGGGCGGCGATGGTCGAGTACGGCAAGCAGGGCTACCGCGACCGCGCCCGGCGGATCTTCGACACGTCGTTCGAGATGCAGGACGTCGTCCGCAGCCACCCCGAGCTGCGGATCATGGGCGCCCCCACCTTCTGCTTCTCGTTCACCTCCGACGACTTCAACATCTACCACGTCAACGACGCGATGGTCGCCCGCGGCTGGAGGTTCAACGGCCAGCAGCTCCCGGACGCGCTGCACATGGCGGTGACCGGTCCGCAGCTGCAGCCCGGCGTGGTCGATGCCTTCGCAACCGACCTGGCCGCCGCGATCGAGTACGCCAAGCACCCGGACAGCCCGACGCCGCGCAGCGCCGCGGTGTACGGCGCCAGCGGGGACACCGACGGCGTGGACCCCGCGGCCGCCAGCTTCCTGCTCACCCTGCTGCTCAACGCCTTCACGGATGGAGCGCCAGAGCCGCGCGCGAGCTGACGGGGCATTGTTGTTGCTGCGAGGGACACCTTGCGCGCCGCGGTGCCCAAGTGAGGGCGGGCCGGGAGGGACTCCCGGCCCGCAGCACCTACTTCTTCAGCGTGATGTCGTTGGTTGTGGCGCCGAGGAAGCCGCAGCCGTTCAGGACCACCGCCCGGTAGGTGCCCTTCCGCATGTTCAGGGTCCTGGTCTTCACGCTGCCCGACCCTGTCGTGGTGTACGTCTTCTTCGAGGCGTACTTCCAGGAGACGGTCACGATGGGCTCGTCACTTCCCTGAGCCACGGACCTGACGTAACGCCTCTGGACCCGGAATGCGTATTGGCTCGCACACGGGCTGACCACCGACACCTTCAGCTTGCCACCCCGTGAGACGGCCGCGGACGAGGCGGTCACCACGGGCGTCTGGGCCGGGGCAGGAGCCGGCGCGAGGGCCGGCGCGGGGGTCGCTGTCACGACGGGCGTCGGGGTCGGGGTCGGCGTAGGCGTCGGCGTCGGCGGGGGCGGCGGGGCCTGGACGATGGGTTGCCAACTCGGGAAGAAGGCTAGGCCAGGATCGGAGGCGATCCGCTGAAGGTTCGAGCCATCAGCGTTCATGACGAATACGTCGTTGGTGGCGCCTGGGTCGTTCGGGAGTTTGCCGATGAACACGATCCTCTTGCCGTCGGGGGAGAACCGCGACTGCCGGTTGTCGATGGTGGCCGCCGTCGTGAGCTGGGTGGCCGCTCCACCTTCGGCCGGCATGACGTAGATGTGCGTGTCCGCCACGCTCCGCCCACTCGTGAAGGTGATCGTGGAGCCATCCGGGGACCAGCTCCCGAACTGGTCCGCCATGGGCCAGTTCGTGATGTCTCGCTGGTTCGAGCCATCCACATTCATGAGGTAGAGGTCCTCTCCGAGGTTCACATCACTGGGGAAGCTGCTGAACAGGATGGTGTCACCTTTCGGTGACCAGCTCGGCCTGTAGTCGTCGGCGACATTGTCAGTCAGCTGCGTCTGGGAGGTTCCATCAGCGTTCATCACCCAGATGTCAGCGTTCCCGGTTCGCATACTCACGAAGGCGATCCTCGTCCCGTCAGGGGACCAAGTCGGGTAGTAGTCGTTGGTGGGGCCGGCGAGGTCGCTGGTGATCGCCACCTTGTTCGAGCCGTCGGCGTTCATCACCCAGATGTCGTCGAACCCGTTGTCGGCACCCCCTCTATAGGCGATTCGGGTGCCATCTGGCGACCAGCTCGGCTCATCTTCATAGACAGTGTCATTCGTGAGCTGCTTGAGCCCAGAGCCATCCGGCCCCATCACGTAGATCTCCTGGGAGTAGATTCCCTTGCCGCCGTTGGAGAAGGCGATCAGCCCGTTGGCGCCCGGGTACGAGTCGGCTGAGACGGGTGGGGCGATCAGGCCCAAGGTCAGGGCGCCGGCCGCCACGACGAGCCCCGCGATCCGCGGGTGGACTACATGCTGCGATGTTGCTTCGATTCTCATCTTGGGCTCCCTTGGCGCTCCTCGACTCGACGGCAGCCTGGTACGCCTACGCCCTGCTCGATCCGATCCGCGCAACCCATGGAATGGCGAGTGCGTCGAGCGTTCGGGCCGACCACTCCCCAAGTTACTCGTCAGTAACATCCGTTGCAAGCAAGGCAACGTGAGGCGACCTGAGCCTGCTTGTCTGGTTCGTCACACACCCCGGTTCAGCGAACAGTGCGGGTATTCACGCCCCGCTCGGCAGCCCGTAGCGATCCTCGGCCACGAGCTCGACGAGGCCGTCG
Organism: uncultured Actinomycetes bacterium; assembly: GCA_963736425.1. Lineage (GTDB taxonomy): Bacteria > Actinomycetota > Actinomycetes > S36-B12 > CAIYMF01 > Prado023. The sequence goes on along the minus strand of CAVTOX010000018.1, from coordinate 25,060 downwards.
GCGACCAGTCCGTCGAGGGCCCGATCGCGCTGGATCGAGTCCTCCCACACCGCCTCGATCGAGGAGCGACCGACTGGGCCCAGGGACTCCCGAAGCACCGCCATGATCCGCCCCCGGACCTGCCTGTCGGTCCCCGCGAACCGCTGGACCCGGCGCGGCGGACCGTCGTAGGCCGGCCGCCCGGCGCGCACCCACACGCACGCGCCCACGACCGGGCAGGCCTCGCAGCGCGGGGACGCCGCGGTGCACACCAGCGCCCCCAGCTCCATCACGGCTGCGGACCAGCGTGCGGCTGACGCGGCGTCGCGCGGCACCAGGGCATCGGCGCGCGCCCGCTCCCCCGCCGTCAGACTCGGCCCCGGATGCTCCTGGCCGTCGACGAGCCGCGCCAGCACCCTCCGGACGTTCGTGTCCAGCACGACCGAGCGCCTGCCGAAGGCGAAGGCCCGCACTGCGGCGGCCGTGTACTCCCCGACCCCCGCCAGTGCCCTGAGGTCGGCCTCCTCGTCCGGCACGCGCCCATCATGGCGCTCGACGATGACCAGCGACGCGGCATGCAGGTTCAGGGCGCGCCGCGGGTATCCCAGCCGATCCCACTGACGGACGGCCTCACCCGGCGCCTCGGCCGCAAGGCCGGAGGGCTGCGGCCACCTGGTCATCCACGCGGACCATGCGGGCACGACCCGCACAACCGGTGTCTGCTGCAGCATCACCTCGCTGACAAGGACCCCCCAGGGCGTCCGATCGGGTGCCCGCCATGGCAGGTCGCGGCCGTTCTCGTCGAACCACTCGCCGACCAACGCCGGCACTCCGAGCGCTTCGCCAGTCCGGGCGCGTGGCGTGCCAGCCGTGCCCTCCGCGCCGGACGATGTCATGGCCCCATTGTCGATCCGGACCCGCGGCGCTGCACCCAGGGACCCACGCGCGCGATACTCATGCCAACGCCCGCACCAGGAGGAACGCCATGATGGATCGGATCAACGAGCTCCTGAAGAAGGAGCCGGGCCTCGGCATCGCGCGACGGTCGTCCCTCCTGGTCGCGACCAGCGGCCCCTACCACCCGGACCTCAAGCGGAAGCTGGACAAGTTCCCCGTGCTGAAGATCGCCACATCCGGGGTTCTTTCGTCGTTCTACATCGCGATGACCGCTGTCCCGCAGCTCGCGATCGAGCGGGCCGCCGACGAGTCGCTCGGTGGCAAGCCGGTAACACCTGAGCAGGTGACCGCCCGCCGAAGGCTGCTACTGGCGGGCAACGCTGCCACCATCGCCACGGCGGTCGTCGCCCAGCGCGCGATCGTCCACAGCCCTCGCTCGGGACCGCTCATGGAGGTTGGTCGGGTGATCACCAGTCAGGTCGCCATAGGGGCCGCCGCAGGCGCCATCGTGAGCGGCTCCGATGCCATCCTCGGGCCACTCGCTCGACGCAAGGACAAGCAGTCGCCTGCCACGATCGCCGTCGCAGCCGGAATCATGGCCATGAACAGCAGGCTGCTCAAGAAGTCCGCGCGCGCTCTTACGCTGCCCACCACGCCGAGCCCCTACTCGTACGTGGGCTGACAACCGGGCCATGCCAGGGCTGGCGGAATGCGCATACCCTTCATATAGTTGAATCTTGTACAGACTCTCCAGGAGGATCCCATGCCCGCCGTCACTGCCGACACGATGACCCTGCCCCGGGTCGACACCCCCGAGCCGAACGGGCGATCCCGCCCCGTCCGGTCCGTCACCACCGCTCCCCGCGGCTTCGAGGGTGAGGGCTTCCCGGTGCGCCGAGCCTTCGCGGGCGTGGACAAGGCTGACCTGGATCCGTTCGTGCACATGGACCAGATGGGCGAGGTCGAGTACGGCGTCGGCGAGCCGCGGGGCACCGACTGGCACCCGCACCGCGGCTTCGAGACCTTCACCTACCTGATGGACGGCACGTTCATCCACCAGGACTCCCACGGCGGTGGCGGTGTCATCGAGAACGGTGGCACCCAGTACATGACGGCCGGAGCCGGGATCCTGCACATCGAGACCCCGCCGGAGTCGCTGGTGATGTCAGGTGGCCTCTTCCACGGGGTCCAGCTCTGGATCAACCTGCCTGCGGCCAAGAAGTGGCTCGCACCCGCCTACCAGGGCCTTGAGAGCACCGACATCGCCCTCGCGTCGAGCTCCGACGGTGGCGCGCTGGTGCGCGTTCTGGCCGGAACGGTCGCCGGGCACACAGGCCCTGGGCGCAGCCAGTCCCCCATCTCCATCGTGCATGCCACCCTCGCGCCCGGCGCTCGCCTCGAGCTGCCCTGGCGATCCGACTTCAACGCGCTGGTCTACGCCCTCTCCGGGCGTGGCAGCGTTGGCGCGTACGGGCAGCCGATCAACGGTGGCCAGCTTGCGGTCCTCGGATCGGGCGACCACATCACGTTGGAGGCCGCACCCAGCCAGTCGCTGGCCACCCCCGCCCTGGACGTCCTGCTGCTCGGCGGGGTCCCGCTGCGTGAGCCGGTGTTCGCCTACGGTCCCTTCGTGATGAACACCAAGGCCGAGGTCATCAAGGCCATCGAGGACTACCAGGCGGGCCGCCTCGGAGTCATCCCCGAGGGCGCGATCATGCCCCACCACGGCTGAGCACGAGGAGGACCACATGCAGATCGGGATCCTGGGCACCGGGATGGTGGGCCGCGCATTGGCAGAGGGGTTCGTCCGGACCGGCCACGACGTCTCCATGGGCACGCGCGACGTCCACGAGACCATGGTCCGCACGTTGGACGGCCCACCGGGGTCCTTCGCCGAGTGGCTCGCGGAGAACCCGTCGGTGGCACTAGCCGACTTCGCGTCAGTGGCCGGAGCCGCTGACGTCGTCGTCAACGCCACCAATGGCTCCGGGACCCTCGCCGCGCTGACGTCGGCCGGGGCGGCGAACCTCGCCGGCAAGGTCCTCCTGGACATCGCCGTTCCCCTGGACTTCTCGAAGGGATTCCCCCCGACCCTGACGGTCAAGGACACTGACTCCCTCGGCGAGCAGGTGCAGCGCGCCTTCCCCGACGCGCGCGTCGTGAAGTCCCTGAACACCATGAACGCGTCAGTCATGGCCAACCCCGCCGTTCTCCCGGAGTCCACAACCGTCTTCCTGTCGGGGGACGACCCGCAGGCTAAGGCCGTCGTCGCCGGGCTGCTCGCCGAGTTCGGCTGGAGTGACATCCTGGACCTGGGCGACATCACAACCTCCCGCGGCCCGGAGATGTGGCTGCCCCTGTGGCTTCGAGTCATGGGAGCCGTGGGTGGTCCGGTGTTCAACCTGCGGATCGTTCGGTAGCGGCCGTACCCCGGCCCGCAGCGCTCTCAGCGGCGGCGTGCGATCAGGTCGAAGCTCGGGCGTCCGGCGGCCATCCCCCGGCGCTCGTAGCCGGTGATCGGGCGCCACTCGGGCCGGTCGACCAGCCCCGGCCCCACGTCCAACAACGGCTCGGCCGCACACACGTCGAGCATCTGGTCGGCGTAGTGGGCGATGTCCGTGGCCAGGTGCAGCGTCCCCCCGGGGACCAGCAGCACCGCGGCCCGATGAACGAACACCGGCTGGACGAGCCGTCGCTTGTGGTGGCGGACCTTCGGCCAAGGATCCGGGAAGTACGCACGGATGCCCGCGAGCGAGCCGGGGGCGAGGTGATCCATCAACTCGACGGCATCCCCGATGCAGACCCGGACGTTCCCCACCGACGCCCGCTCGGCGCCGGCCAGGAGCGCCCCGATGCCCGGGGTGTGCACGTCGACGGCGACGATCCCGGTGCCCGGGTCGGCCTGGGCCATCGCCAGAGTCGTCTCCCCCATTCCCGAGCCGATCTCGAGCACAACTGGACGCGGCGGGGCGAACGCGTCGCCGAGGTGCGACGGCGCGGTCTCGACCTCGACGCCCCATCCGGGGAGCAGGCGGATCAGCGCCGAGGCGGCCGAGGGAGTAGTCCGACTACGGCGCGGGTGGAAGGTCCGGATCCGGTACACCGGACGGCCCTCAGACATCAGGACCATCGAGCAGGCTGTCGAACCGGACCAGGCTCCTGGTCACGACATCGGCGGGATCCATTCCCAGACCCTAAGGCCTTCTCACTGCGCCAGCCCCGGTCGCGCTCCCGCCGAGAAGACCGGCCTCTGACCTGCTGCGTTGCTCCCCCATCTGGACTCGAACCAGAAACCTATCGGTTAACAGCCGAACGCTCTGCCAATTGAGCTATGGGGGATCGAACGCCAGAAGGATAGCAACCCCGGCCGCTGCCGCCCAAACCGCAATCGGCCGTGCGGGACCTGAGCCTGCTCGTTGCTGCTCTGCCTCGGCCCTCACACCCCCAGCTGGGCTCGCAGGTCGACCAGCGCAGCATCGGCGGCCGCCCGCCAGTCAGGATCGCGGGGGTCGATGGCTGGGTCGAAGACGACAGCCCACCGGACCTCTCCGGTGGCCGGTGACCGGCGAGCATTGAGCATTGCCCACCCCGTGCTGCCGTCGGGGTGGACGAGCTCGGCCGGCTGCGAGGCGACCACGGTCCACTGCACGCGTTCCTTCACGACCGAGGGGACCTGGCCCGGTTCGTCGAACCGCAGTCGAAGCTGCTGGCTCGCCGCGCCCGGGGCGGCCTGGACGACGAGGTCGAGGAACTCCTCGGACCACGCTCCCCTGACCACCAGATCCCAGGGGACACGGCCGTCCTCGGGCATGTGGATCGCCAGGTCCGTGCAGACCACGACCTGCCCGTCGACGAGCTCGCCCCACGCCAGGAGTCGCTCCCCCGCCACGCCGGCGATCACCTCGGCAACGCGCGGATCGACCTCCCGACGCCAGCGCATCAGTCCTCAGCCCGACCCACCTGGGCGAGCTCCCGGCGATATGCCTCCAGGGCCATGACATCGGCGAAGACCGCGGCCGCCTGGTCGGCCTGGCCGATCTGGTCGAGCTGCCCCAGTTCCCGCTTGAGGTCGGCCATCCGACGACCCGCCTCGTCGGAGAGCAGCCGCGCGACGATGGACGTCGCGTAGCGCCCCGTGGGCTCCCCGGAGGTCACCAGCGGCTCGACCGCGAGCTCGCGGACCAGGCCGCGGACAGTGTCATCCGGGCAGGCCGACATGACGGCGGCCATCCACTCCTGTCCACCGGTGCGCCCGCCCGGTCCACCCGCTGCCACGAGCGCCTGCTGGACCTCGGCGTAGCGCGGGTGCCGGAAGGATCCCGGCTGGACGGAGTCGAACCAGTCGCCGACGAGGTCCGGCACCTGCAGGACGCACTTGAGCGACTCGCGCTCCACGAACAGGCCCGGGTCACGAGGATTCGGCCGCGGGGCGCGCTCCGCGGCAGCGTCCGGGGCCACCCCCGCAGCACCGTCCCCTGACGCGATCGCGCCGGGCCCCTCCCCGACGCCGGACCCAGAGCCGCCGCCCGCCCCCGGATCGCTTCGGCCCGCCCCAAGGCCCTCGCGGGCGCGCTCGCCGGGACGGTCGCCCGGCCGCTCTCCCCCACGCTCGGAAGAGCCACCACCGCGCGAGGCGCTCGCCCCTGCGCGCCCCGCCGCCTTCACTGCCGCACGGACGTCGCCCTCGGGCACACCGACCCAGCCGGACAGCAGCCGCGAATACTCCGGGCGAAGGGCCGCATCGCGGATCCGGGCCACCAACGGAGCCGCCTTGCGCACGGCCGCAACCCGCCCCTCCGCGGTGGTGAGGTCGAACCCGGCGACCGCCGAACGGATCGCGAAGGCGAACAGAGGGGTTCGCGAGGCCACCAGCTCGCGCACCGCCGCATCACCGCTGGCCAGGCGCAGCTCGCAGGGGTCCATGTTGTCCGGGGAGATGGCCACGAACGTCTGGGCGACGAACCGCTGGTCGCCCTCGAACGCCCGGAGTGCGGCCTTCTGACCCGCTGCATCGCCGTCGAAGGTGAACACGACCTCGCCACCGAACGTGTCGTCATCCATCAGGTAGCGGCGGAGCAGCGCCGCGTGGTCGGCACCGAAGGCCGTCCCGCAGGTGGCCACGGCAGTCGTCACCCCGGCCAGGTGCGCGGCCATCACGTCGGTGTAGCCCTCGACGACAACGACCTGCTTGAGCTTGCCGATGTCGCGGCGCGCGAGGTCGATCCCGTAGAGGACGTGGGACTTCTTGTACAACGGGGTCTCGGGGGTGTTGAGGTACTTCGGGCCGTCATCGTCGTCGAAGAGCTTGCGGGCGCCGAAACCGAGGACGTCCCCGGAGGCGTCGCGGATGGGCCAGACCAGCCGGCCGCGGAAGCGGTCGTAGGTGCCACGCTGGCCCTGCGAGGCCAGACCAGCCGCGAGGATCTCCGCGTCGGTGAAGCCGGCCGAGCGCAGGTGCCCCAGGAGCCCGTCCCAGGACTTCGGCGCGAATCCGACCCCGAAGTGCTCGCACGCTGCCGCGTCGAAGCCGCGCTCGGTCAGGAACGTCCGGCCGATCGACGCCTCGGGCGAGGCCAGGGCCCGCACATAGTGGGCGGCCGCGATCTTGTTGGCCTGCGCCAGGCGCTGGCGGTTGGGCCCCGTGCGGTTGGGACCGACACCGTCCTCGTAGCGCAGCGTGACGCCGGCGCGATCGGCGAGCTTCTCGATGGCCTCGGCGAACGTCAGGTGGTCGTGCTTCATCAGGAAGTCGACGACATCGCCGCCCTCGCCGCACCCGAAGCAGTAGTACAGGCCGCGCGCTGGGGTCACGTGGAAGCTCGGCGAGCGCTCGTCGTGGAACGGGCACAGCCCCTTGAGCGACCCCGCGCCGGCTGAGCGCAGTGTCACCACCTCACCGATCACAGCATCGACCCGCACCCGCTCGCGGACAAGCGCCACGTCCTCCGTGCGCACGCGACCGGCCATGATGCGCATCCTAGGGACGCCCGCCGACACCGCCCAACGCACGTCCGCGGCCATAGCACCCGCAACCGGGCGATTCACCCCAGCGCGAACGCGTCGCACGGCTCCACAGCACCCGAGGCATGGGAGGATTCGCCTCATGACAGCCCCTGCCGTGCTCCTCCTCGAGTGGAGTCCCGGCAGGCCCGACCGCTCCCGGCGCACGCGTGCCCGCCGCCGATTCGTCGCCCTCGTGATGGTGGTTGCTGCGGTCACCGTCGCAGTCCCCGCCGGAGCCGTCGCCGATGTGCTGCGCTGGTCGGGCGTCGATGACCGCACGCCCACCGACGCCATCGTGGTGCTGGGAGCCGCGCAGTACCAGGGCGCCCCGTCGCCGGTCCTGGCCAACCGCCTGGCCCACGCCCACGATCTGGTCGATGCCGGGGTCAGCGATCGCGTCATCACCGTCGGTGGGTTCCAGCCCGGTGACGTCACCTCCGAGGCCCAGACCGGCAAGGAGGAGCTCGTCGCCGACGGCATGCGCCGCGCCCAGGTCATCGCCCTGCCGTTCGGTGAGAACACCGAGGAGTCGATGAAGGCGGTCGCAGCGATCGTGAAGTCCGAGGGCCTGAATTCGGTGACGCTCGTGACCGACCCGGCACACTCCGCCCGCGCCCATGCCCTGGCCAGCCAGTTCGGGCTCGACGCCCATGTCTCGGCCACCGCCGAGGGCCCCGGGACGACCGTCACCAGCGAGTACCTGCTGCGCGAGTCCGCCGGGCTCATCACGGTGTGGTTCGACCGCTAGCCATTCCGGGTGGGCGGCGTTCATCCGACCTGCGGCGCGAACCCCCGACCACATGGGCATCCCCGCATTGGCGATGCGCCCTCCGGACTCCTACGGTTGGGGCGTGCCTGTGCCCGGATACTCCGTCGCTGATGCGGACCGCTGGGCCGATGAGCCACCCAAACGCCCCACCAGATCGGCATTCGCGCGCGACCGGGCCCGTGTCCTGCACTGCGCCGCCTGGCGACGACTGGCTGCCAAGACCCAGGTCATGATCGCCGGCGAGGGGGACTTCCCCCGGACCAGGATGACCCACTCCTTGGAGGTCGCCCAGGTCGGCAGGGAGCTGGGAGCCGCCCTGGGCTGCGACGCCGACCTCGTGGAGGCAGCCTGCCTCGCCCATGACCTCGGTCACCCTCCGTTCGGCCACAACGGCGAGGACGCCCTCGACTCCCTCTGCACGAACATCGGCGGCTTCGAGGGCAACGCGCAGACGCTGCGGATCCTGACCCGGCTCGAGGCCAAGGCGTTCGGTGATCCCGAGGGTCTCGGTCACGAGCGCTCGGTGGGCCTGAACCTGACCCGGGCCGCCCTGGACGCGGCGACCAAGTACCCGTGGCCCCGCACCCCGGACAGCCGTAAGTTCGGCGTGTATGCCGACGACCTGCCGGTGTTCGACTGGATGCGTGCGGGAGCCCCCGCGACTCGGCGGTCGTTCGAGGCCCAGGTCATGGACTGGGCTGACGACGTCGCCTACAGCGTCCACGACGTGGAGGACGGGATCCACGCCGGACTCATCGACCTGACGGCCCTGCAGGACCCCTCCACCTCGTCGGCGATCTGCCAGCTCGTTGCCCAGACCTACCTGCCGGGCACCGACCCGGCCGACCTCGCGACCGCTCTGGACCGTCTCGTCGGCTCCCCGGCCTGGCCCGCCGGGTACTCGCACTACACCGGGAGCCTGCGCGACCTGGCCGCACTCAAGGACCTGACCAGCCAGCTCATCGGACGCTTCACCGCGGCGGCCGAATCCGCCACCCGGGAGGCACATCCGCAGGCCCAGCTGACCCGGTATGCCGGCTCGCTGGAGGTCCCGGCCGAGATCCGCCACGAGGTGGGCGTGCTCAAGGGGATCGCCAACCTGTTCGTGATGCAGCGCAGCGGCTCGAAGCGCTCCTACGACCGGCAGCGCACGATGATCGCCGAACTGGTGACCGCCCTGTCGGACTCGGCCCCGGGGAGTCTGGAGCCGCACTTCCGCCCCACCTGGGAGCACGCGAGCGACGACGCTGGCAGGCTGCGCGTGGTCGTCGACCAGGTGGCGAGCCTCACCGACATCTCCCTGCTCACCTGGCACAGGCGCCACTGCCGCCCGGACTCCACCACCCGCCGCTGACGAACCCCCACCATGCCGGTGGCGCCGGCCCCCGAGGGGATCGGCGCCACCGGCACGTGCGTTGCGGTCAGCGGCTGTCGCTGCCCCCGCCGCCGCGCATCAGCGACGCGCGACCGGCCTCGAGCCGGGCGACCGGCACGCGGAACGGCGAGCAGGACACGTAGTCCAGGCCGACCTCGTCGAAGAAGTGCACCGACTCCGGGTCGCCGCCGTGCTCGCCGCAGACGCCCAGCTTGATGCCCGGGCGGGTTGCCCGACCCTTCTCGACTGCGACGCGGACCAGGGCGCCCACGCCGTCGCGGTCGATCGACTCGAACGGCGAGACTCCGAACACGCCCTTCTCCAGGTACGTGGTGAAGAACGCGCCCTCGACGTCGTCGCGGCTGAAGCCCCACGTCGTCTGGGTCAGGTCGTTGGTGCCGAAGGAGAAGAACTCCGCGGCCTCAGCGATCTGGTCGGCGGTCATCGCCGCGCGCGGCAGCTCGATCATGGTGCCGATCTGGAAGTCCAGATCGCTGCCGGTCTCGGCGGCCACGGCCGCGATGACCTGCTCGGCCTCATCCTTGATGAGCTCGAGCTCCTGCACCGCCCCGACGAGCGGGATCATGATCTCGGCACGCGGGTCGCCGCCGGCCTTCTTCCGTGCCGCCGCCGCCTCAGCGATGGCCCGCACCTGCAGCGCGAACAGGCCCGGGATGACCAGGCCGAGGCGCACGCCGCGCAGGCCCAGCATCGGGTTGGACTCGTGCAGGCGCTCGACGGCTGCCAGCATCCGCAGGTCGCTCTCGGTCACGGAACCGGCGTCCTCGGCCCGAGCCACGGCCACCGCGAGGGTGGTGAGGTCGGGGAGGAACTCGTGCAGCGGCGGGTCGAGCAGGCGGATGGTCACCGGCAGCCCGTCCATGGCCTCGAGGATCTCCTCGAAGTCCCCTCGCTGCAGGGGCAGGAGGGCGGCGAGCGACCCCTCCTTCTCCTCGTCGGACTCGGCCAGGATCAGCCGCTCGACGTACTGCTTGCGGTCGCCGAGGAACATGTGCTCGGTACGGCACAGCCCGATGCCCTGGGCACCCATCCGGCGGGCTCGCGCGGCGTCCTCGGGGGTGTCGGCGTTGGTGCGCACCGCCAGGCGGCGCACGTTGTCTGCGTGGGTCACGATCCGGTCCACGGCCTGAACCAGGTCGTCGCCCATCTCCGGGGAGAGATCACCCTCGAAGTACTGCACGACCGGCGAGGGGATGACCGGCACCCGGCCGAGGAACACCTCGCCCGTCGCGCCGTCGATCGACACCGCGTCACCCTCACGGATCACGACGCCGCCCGGGGCTGTGGCGAGCTTCGCGTGAGTGTCCACGGTCAGCTCGTCGGTGCCACAGACCGCGGTCTTGCCCATGCCGCGGGCCACGACGGCCGCGTGTGAGGTCTTGCCACCGCGCGAGGTCAGGATGCCGGCGGCCGCGACCATGCCCGCCAGATCGTCCGGGGTGGTCTCCCGGCGGATCAGGATGGTGTCGATGCCCTCGGCGGCCTTGGCCACGGCGGTCTCGGAGTCGAACACCGCGGTGCCGACGGCCGCACCGGGTGAGGCCGCGATGCCCTTGGCCACGAACGTGCGATCGCCCGAGTGGTCGAAGTGCGGGAACATCAGCTGCACCAGCTGGGCGCCGGACACGCGGCGGACGGCCTCGTCCATGTCGATGACGCCCTCATCGGCGAGCTGGGTGGCGATCCGGAAGGCAGCACCGGCGGTGCGCTTGCCGACACGGGTCTGCAGCATGTACAGCTGCCCACGCTCGACGGTGAACTCGATGTCGCACAGGTCCTTGTAGTGCGCCTCGAGGGCGTCCATGTTGGACAACAGCTGGGCGTGGGCCGCCGGGTCCAGACGGCCCATGTCATCGAGGGTCAGGGTGTTGCGCACGCCGGAGACGACGTCCTCACCCTGCGCATCGGGCAGGTAGTCGCCGTAGTGGCCGGTCGCCCCCGTGGCGGGGTCACGGGTGAACGCCACGCCCGTGCCGGAGTCGTTGCCCACGTTGCCGAAGACCATCGCCTGCACGTTGACCGCGGTGCCGAGGTCAGCGGGGATGCGCTCCTGGCGGCGGTACAGCTTGGCGCGGTCGGTGTTCCACGAGTCGAACACCGCCTTGATCGCACGGTCGAGCTGCTCGCGGGGGTCTTGCGGGAAGTCGATGCCGGCATGCTCCTTGACGATGCCCTTGTAGGTGGCGACCAGGGCCTGGAGCTGCGGAACGCCCAGCTCGACGTCAGTGGCCACGCCCGCATCGGTCTTGGCCTGGTCGATCGCCTGCTCGAAGTAGTGGCCCTCGATGTCGAGCACCGTCTTGCCGAACATCTGGATCAGCCGGCGGTAGGAGTCCCAGGCGAAGCGCTCGTCCTTGGAGAACTCGGTCAGGCCGGCGACGGAGGCGTCGCTCATGCCGATGTTGAGCACCGTCTCCATCATGCCGGGCATCGAGAACTTGGCACCGGAGCGCACCGAGACCAGCAGCGGGTTCGCCGGGTCACCGAGGGTGCGACCGATCTTCGCCTCGAGGCTGGCCAGCTGCTCGGTGACCTGCTCGGCCATTTCCGCCGGAACTGCACCACCGTTCAGGTAGGCCCGGCAGGCATCGGTGGTGACAGTGAAGCCCGGGGGGACGTTCAGGCCGATCTTGATCATCTCGGAGAGATTGGCACCCTTGCCACCGAGCAGGTCCTTCTTATCCTTGTCGCCCTCGGCGAAGTCGTAGACGTAACGCACCATGTGTGTTTCAAACCCTCCTGGGACCGGAATGGACAACGTCGGCAAGCCTACCCCTGCGCGTATCCGGCGGTCCTGCCTGCCGGTGGCCCCCGTGCGCCGCTCGGCTCAGATCGCTGCACCATCCGGACTCGACGGGATGAATCCGGCGATGCAGCCGCCTATGGTTACGAGGATGACGCAGTGGTGGCGCGACGCCGTGATCTACCAGATCTACCCACGCTCGTTCGCCGACGGCGATGGCGATGGGATGGGCGACCTCGCTGGCATCACGGCCCGCATGGGATACCTCGCGGAGCTCGGCATCGACGCCCTCTGGCTGAGCCCCTGCTTCGCCAGCCCCCAGGTGGACCACGGCTACGACATCAGCGACTACCGCGACATCGATGACCTGTTCGGGACGCTGGCCGACATGGACGAGCTCATCGCGACGGCCCATGACTACGGCATCAAGGTGACGCTGGACTTCGTGCCCAACCACACCTCCGACCAGCACGCGTGGTTCCAGGCCGCGGTGGCCGCCGGACGTGGATCCCCGGCGCGCGACCGCTACCTGTTCCGCGACGGCCGCGGAGCGGGCGGCGACGAGCCCCCGAACAACTGGAAGTCGGTCTTCGGTGGCCCGTCATGGACACGCGTGACGGAGCCCGACGGCTCACCGGGGCAGTGGTACTACCACCTGTTCGCCTCCGAGCAGCCGGACCTCAACTGGCGCAACCCCGAGGTGGTCGAGGAGTTCGTCAGCATCCTTCGCTTCTGGATGGACCGGGGAGCCGACGGATTCCGGATCGACGTCTCCGACGCCCTGATGAAGGAGGACACCTTCCCGGACACGGCAGCCGGCGAGCCGATCATCCCCAAGGGCGACGACAGCCCGGTGCACGAGGTCTACCGGGAGTTCCGCCGCGTCATGGACGAGTACCCGGGCGACCGGATGGCGGTGATCGAGACGGGTGCCGAGGACGACATCGTGGCCCTGTTCATCCGACCCGACGAGATGCACCTGGCCTTCAACTTCCGGTTCGTGCACGCCGGCTTCGACGGACCCGGTCTGCGCGCAGCCATCGACTCCTCCATCGCGGCCAACGCCGGCGTCGGGGCGCCGACCACATGGGTCACCGACAACCACGACACCCCGCGCTCGGTGTCCCGGCTGGGCCAGAACGCCGTACTCACTGGCGCGTACGTGCCGGGGACGATGGCCTCCGGGGTGTTCCAGGAGGTCGACCTCGAACTCGGCACCCGTCGGGCGCGGGCCCTGGCGTTGATCCTCCTGGCGCTGCCCGGCGCGGCCTACATCTACAACGGCCAGGAGCTGGGCCTGCCCAACGTCGACGACCTGCCCGACGACGTCCTACAGGACCCGATCTGGGAGCGCAGCGGCCATACCGTCCGCGGTCGCGACGGGTGCCGGGTGCCGATCCCGTGGACGACCGGGGCGAACCTGGGGTTCACCAGGTCGCGCGCCAAGCCGTGGCTGCCGATCCCCAAGGAGTGGGCGGCACTGTCCGTGGCCTCGCAGCGGACCAGCGGCGACTCCATGCTCACCCTGTACCGATCGGCCCTGGCCCTGCGCCGGACGAGCCCCGCACTGGGCCGCGGCGAACTGCGCTGGGTGTCCGCACCCGACGACGCAGCCGACCTGATCACCTTCGACATGGTGGGCGCCGAGGGGACGGTCCGGGTCATCCTCAACCTGTCCGGGGCCGCCATCGACCTACCCGACGGGGAGCTGCTGCTGGCCTCGGAGCCGGTGGTCTCCGGCCAGCTGCCGGCGATCTCGGCCGCGTGGGTGGCGCGCCCGGCGTCCGAAGGCCTCCAGGCCCGGCTCGGAGCCCTGGTCCAACTCGTCGCCGACGTGATCGACCCGCGCCGCTGACAGCCCCCGCGCCTCGGCTCGCTCAGCTCTCCTCGGCCTCCACTTGGAGGAACACGTCGAGCAGCGAGCTGCGCCACAGGGTGGCCCGGAACGGTTCGGTGAACTCGAGGATCACCGCAGGACCCGGCATCGCCAGCCGCCCGTTGACGACGTCCAGGCGCTCCCCCGAGACCAGGTCGTCGTAGCGGCCGTCGGAGAGCTGCACGTGGGCGCGCCCCCGGTGTCCGCCGACGTTGAACACCCCGTAGAGCCCCAGGGCTCCCACCGGCGCGAGGTCGTCACCCGCCGGGTTCGCCCAGGCCGCCTGCACCAGCGGCTCGTCGTCGAGGACCCAGAAGTCGCCCAGGCGCATGGCCTCGTGCTTCGTGCAGGCCGTGAGGGTGCGCAGGAACTCGCTCAGCGAGTACTCCCCCCACTCCACGGGAGCCCTGTCGAACAGGGAGGGCCACGCCCGGGCCGCGGACTCCTGGCCGGCGTAGATCATGAACGGTCCCCGGCTGAAGGCCATCAGCGCGGTCCAGGCCCGTGCCCGGGCCTGGGTGGGCGCGAAGCGCATGATCCGGAACTGGTCGTGGTTCTCGACGAACCGGAGCTTGGCGTAGTTGGCCGGCAGTGTGGCGTCCTGCCAGCGCAGCATCTCCAGGTAGCGGCCGACGGGCTCCCGGCCGGTGACCACCGCCTGCCAGATCGACCAGAGGTCGTGGGAGTACTCGATGTCGAAGGCGGCGAACATCTCCGCGTCCGACCATGTGGGCAGCCCGTGGGACCGGCGGTGCGCGACCCACGTGGGGTGCGGCGACTCAGCCAGCCAGATCAGGCCCGGGCGCACCGCGGCGAGCTCCGCGCGGGCCTGCATCCAGAAGTCGACGGGCACCAGCGACGCGACGTCGCACCGGAAGCCGTCCACTCCCCGTCCGGCCCAGAGCGCCAGGGTGTCGATCAGGTACCGGGTCAGGTCGAGGTTGGGGTGCTTGAGGTCGATGATGTCGGTCCACGCGGGCACCGTCGTGATCGGTCGGCCGTCCTCGTCCTGGTGGAAGAACTCCGGGTGCTCCTCCACGAGGACGCTGTCGGGCGAGGTGTGGTTGAACACCACATCGATCATCACCTTGAGCCCCGCAGCATGCGCCCCGGCGATGAGGGCGTCGAAGTCCGCCTCCGTCCCGAGCTCCGGGTTGATCGCGCGGTGGTCGCGGATCGCGTACGGGCTGCCCAGCGCGCCCTTGCGGCCGACCTCCCCGATCGGGTGGATCGGCATCAGGTAGAGGACGTCGACCCCGAGCGCGGCGATCCGCTCGAGGTCCGCGGTGACCTCTGCCAGGCGCCCGTTCGGCCCGTGGTTTCGCGGGAACACCTGGTAGATCACCAGGGAGCGCACATCCAGGGGGGTGTCGAGGGCCACACAGGCGATTGTGGCCGCTACCCGCCGCTGACGCCGATCTCGGCGGCCGAGAGGTCCTCGCCCCCAGCCAGCTCGCACGAGTCCAGCCACCCGTCGGGCAGGGCCACGCGCCGCTGCCCTGAGGTGCGCCCACGCGGACCGGCGGAGACGAGGCTCGGGTACGGCTGGTCGGGATCGATCCCCGCGAGCAGGTCGTCGAGCTCCTGGAGCGTGGCGACCGTGCCCAGCGCTGCCCGGATCGGCTGGGCCACCCGGAACCCCTTGAGGTACCAGGCGATGTGCTTGCGGATGTCGCGGCACCCCTTGCGCTCGTCGTCGTACATCTCGCCCAGCAGCACCGCATGCCGGCGCAGCACGGCCAGGACCTCGCCCGAGGTCGGCTCCGACGGCGGCTCGTCACCGGCGAACGCAGCCGCGAGCTGGCCGAACAGCCAGGGCCGGCCCAGGCACCCGCGGCCGACCACGACTCCGGCGCATCCGGTCTGCTCCACCATGCGCAGGGCGTCGTCGGCGGTCCAGATGTCGCCGTTGCCCAGGACCGGCACGCCGAGCGGGTCGAGCTCCTCGACAAGGCGGGCGATCGCAGCCCAGTCGGCCTGGCCGCCGTACATCTGCTCGGCGGTGCGCCCGTGCAGGGCGACCCAGGCCGCGCCCTCCTCGGCTGCAGCACGCCCGGCTTCGAGGTAGGTCAGGTGGTCGTCGTCGATCCCCTTGCGCATCTTGACCGTGACCGGCACCCGGCCGTCGGCCGCCGCCACAGCCCCCGAGACGACCTCGCGGAACAGGTCGCGCTTCCAGGGCAGCGCCGATCCGCCGCCCTTGCGGGTGACCTTGGGCACCGGGCACCCGAAGTTGAGGTCCACATGGTCGGCCAGGTCCTCGGTGACCACCATCCGCACAGCCGCGGCGATGATCGCCGGGTCGACGCCGTAGAGCTGCAACGACCGGGGTGCCTCGTCGGGGTCGAAGCGGATCAGGGCCATCGTCTCGTCGTTGCGCTCGATGCAGGGCGCGCGAGGTGATCATCTCCGAGACGTAGATGCCCGCACCCGACTCCCGGCACAACCGCCGGAACGCCCGGTTCGTGATCCCTGCCATCGGCGCGAGCACGACCGGTGGGTCAACCGGTCGGCCGCCGATCGGCGGGAGGGGCATGGGCATGGGCCAATTGTCCCCCAGCGCGCGCAGTGCACGATCCGTCACGGACCAGCCAACCGGCCCCACCGGGCCTCAGGCTGGGCCGTAGACCTGCAGGCGCAGGAGGCCCGGGGACGTGGACGCGAGGATTGAGACCATCCCGGCACCTGTTGCGGCCCGGCACAGCTGCTCGTCACCGACGGCATCCACGGGCTCGGGACACTGCACGGAGGAGACCGGTGTGGTCGAGTCCGCGAGGAGCTCCTCGATCGCCTGGTCCAGCGTCACGCCCTGGGCCACGGGACCCTCGACGCTGGCGACGAGGACGGGGGGCGCGTCGCGCCAGTCGTGGTCGAACTGCTCCAGGGTCCCGAACCCGTAGCCAACGGAAAGGCATGCCAGTACCGCCAGTCCGATGATGGGCAGTCGTTCCGCCAGACTCCGGGTCACGATCTCGTCGGTGGCGGCGGGCGATAGTTCCGTGGGTCGTTCGAGGATCGCCATGGACGTTCCTAGTGTGAAGGCGCGGGTCCCCGATGGGCCCACGTGATTTCACGGTATGCCTGCGCTCATCCCGCTGTGAACCTCCGGGGTGCCCTGTTCATCCAGCGTTCACCCCGCGGCCATGCGCCGTGCAGTGGTGACGTGACACCCCTCACATTCCAGGGAAACCGCCGACCCCATGGGCATTCCAGCGCACACCGCACGTGTCCGTCCTGGTTGACGACGCTCCAGCCAACCTGAATGGTCACGTGACCAAGGTGCGCGGGGCAACGGCAGGTCCTCGGCTCCGCGAACCCGGCTCAGTACGCCGGCAGGCGCTCGCCCAGCCACGTCCGGAGGCCCGCGAGCGGGATGCGCTCCTGGGCCATGGAGTCGCGCTCGCGCACGGTCACGGCCTGGTCGGTGAGGGTGTCGAAGTCGACCGTGACGCAGAACGGCGTGCCGATCTCGTCCTGGCGGCGGTAGCGACGGCCGATCGCGCCGGCGTCATCGAAGTCGACGTTCCAGGTGCGGCGCAGCTCGGCAGCGAGGTCACGGGCGACCGGCGAGAGGTCGGCGTTGCGCGACAGCGGCAGGACGCCGACCTTGACCGGCGCCAGACGCGGGTCAAGGCGAAGCACGGTGCGCTTGTCGACCCCGCCCTTGGCGTTGGGGGCCTCGTCCTCGTCGTAGGCGTCGAGCAGGAACGCCAGCACGCACCGGGTGAGCCCCGCTGCGGGCTCGATCACGTACGGCACCCAGCGCTCGCCGGACTCCTGGTCGAAGAAGGACAGGTCCACCCCGGACTTCTCCGAGTGGGTGCGCAGGTCGAAGTCCGTGCGGTTCGCGATGCCCTCGAGCTCGGCGAACTCCGAGCCGGCGAACGTGAACCGGTACTCGATGTCGACGGTCCGCTTCGAGTAGTGCGACAGCTTCTCCTGGGGGTGCTCGAAGAAGCGCAGGTTCTCCGGCTTGAGGCCGAGGTCGATGTACCAGTCCCAGCGCGCCTTCAGCCAGTACTCGTGCCACTCCTCGTCGGTGCCGGGCTTGACGAAGAACTCCATCTCCATCTGCTCGAACTCCCGGGTGCGGAAGATGAAGTTGCCCGGGGTGATCTCGTTGCGGAAGCTCTTGCCGGTCTGGCCGATGCCGAACGGCGGCTTCTTCCGCGAGGTGTTGGCCACGTTGAGGTAGTTCACGAAGATGCCCTGGGCGGTCTCGGGGCGCAGGTAGTGCACCGCGCCGGCGTCCTCCACCGGGCCGACCATCGTGCGCAGCATCCCGTTGAAGTCACGCGGCTCGGTGAACTGCCCACGCGTCCCGCACGCCGTGCACACGATCTCCTCGAGACCGGTCGCCGGGCGGCCGTGCCTCTCCTCGAACGCCTCGAGCAGCGTGTCGGCGCGCCAACGCTTGTGGCACTGCTTGCACTCCGTGAGCGGGTCGACGAAGGCGTTGACGTGCCCGGATGCCTCCCAGACCTGGGGGGCGAGGATCACCGACGAGTCCAGGCCGACGACGTCGTCACGGCCGCGCACGACCGACTGCCACCACGCCCGACGGATGTTCTCCTTGAGCTCCACGCCCAGGGGACCGTAGTCCCACGCGGAACGGGTCCCGCCGTAGATCTCGGAGCAGGGGTAGACGAACCCGCGGCGCTTGCTCAGGTTCACCACGGATTCCACGCGGGCGTCGGGCTTGGTCGGCTTGGCCATCGGATCTCCAGAGTCCTCGAACTTGTCGGCTGGTGCCGGCTCTGCGCCCTGGGCGCACGCCGGTGAGTCTGGCGTCCAACCCTACCTGCACGATCGGAGGTCGATCGGCGACAATCGTCCCCATGGCCAAGAAGCGGGTTCATCGCCCTGACGGATCACGACCGATCCCACCCCCGGCGGCCCAGCCGTCGACATCGCGGCCCTCCGCCTCGTCGGGATCGGGGGCGAGCCTGCGTGAGCGGTTCGAGGACTTCAGCCGCCCGATCCTGCGGCGCATGCAGGCGATGCCGGGGTTCCTCATCCCTGTCACCCTCGGGATCCTGCTGTTCTTCGGATTGACCCTGAACGCGGCGTGGTCGGGCATCCTGCTGATCGTGATCGCGGTGTTCCTGTTCTGGCTCACGGCGGTGTCCTGGCCGGGAATCACCACGGGCAGCCGGATCCTGCGCCTCGTTGTCGACGTGGGCGTACTGGTCCTCGGCGTCCTGAAGCTCGCGGGTCGGCTCTGAGCGCTCCTCCCCTCACCGGAGCCGTTTCGACGAGGGCCCAGCCCGCGCGTGGCGGCCTACTCGCCCACGGGGGGGACCGCCTCGTTGGGAACGGCGCCACCGTAGCGGCGATCCCGGTCGGCGTAGATCTCACAGGCCCGCCAGAGGTCCAGCCGGTCGAAATCCGGCCACAGCGTGTCGAGGAAGACCATCTCGGCGTAGGCCGACTGCCACAGCAGGAAGTTCGAGGTGCGCTGCTCGCCCGACGAGCGGACGAACAGGTCGACGTCGGGCATGTCCGGCTCGTCGAGGTAGCGGACCAGCATCTGCTCGTCCACGTCCTCCGGGCGCACCAGCCCGGCCTGGACATCGACGGCCAGGGCGGCCGCTGCGTCGGCGATCTCGGCCCGCCCGCCGTAGTTCACGCACATCGCCAGGGTCATGACGGAGTTCGACGCGGTCAGCTCCTCGGCACGTTCCAGCTCGGCGATGACACTCCCCCACAGCTTCGGCCGGCGACCGACCCAGCGGACCCGGACGCCCATCTCGTTGAGCTGGTCGCGGCGGCGGCGGATCACGTCCCGGTTGAACCCCATCAGGAAGCGCACCTCGTCGGGCGAGCGCTTCCAGTTCTCGGTTGAGAACGCGTAGGCCGACAGGTACTCGATGCCCAGCTCGAGGGCGCCGTTGACGCAGTCCAGCAGCGAGCCCTCGCCGGCCTCATGACCGGCCGTGCGGGGCAGGCCGCGCTCCTTGGCCCAGCGGCCGTTGCCGTCCATGACGATCGCGACGTGCTTCGGGACGAGCTCGGCGGGGATCGCCGGCGGGCGGGCGCCGGAGATGTGTGGCGTCGGGGCCAGCGGTGCCCGTCCCGTGGTGTCCGGCAGGTCGGGGCCGGGCCGCCCGCGCCGCCACCAGGATCCGGAGTTGTCCGCCATGGGGGAATCCTCCCGCGGACGGGGGTCCCGTTGCCGCCTGCGACGCGCCCTGGGCCCGCGGCTTCCCCGGCTCGGCTCCATTCGCCCTCCCCATGTGGGTTTCCCCTCCCCGGATTCCGAGGTGGGGTGCGGCGACGCCGGCGCCGGCGCGCGCATGACGGCCGCGCGCGGAATGCTGGGGGGATGGATGACGGACCTGCCGACGCCAGCGCGCCCACGCCGGACGACCCCGGCCATCCGGTCTGGGCGAACGCGCACCGGGTGACCCCGTTCCTGTACGTGGGGGGTTCGCTGCGCAGCGGCGACGCGGATCCCGGCACGGTGCTCAACGAGCTGCAGGGTCACGGGCTGACCCACATCCTGGACTGCCGCACAGAGACCTCCGACGAGAAGCTCGTGGCCCACCTGGCCCCGGACATCGAGTACCACCAGGCGGGCACCGAGGACGAGGCAGCCGGGACAGAGGAGGGCTGGTTCGACAGCGGAGTGGGATTCGCGCGCGAAGCGCTGAAGATCCCCGGCACCGTCCTCCTGGCGCACTGCGCGCTCGGCCAGGCCCGGGGCCCGTCGATGGCCTACGCCGTGCTGCTCGACCAGGGCTACGAGCCCGGCGAGGCGCTGCTGATGATCACGCAGGCGCGCCCCGAGGCCAAGGCCTCCTACGCCGAGCACGCCCTGGACTGGCACCTCAACCGCACCGGCGCCACCGAGGCTGAGCGGAAGGTCGCCTTCGAGTCGTTGCGCGCCGCCCGAGGCAAGGCCGGCGGGTGGCAGCACCGGCGGCACTGAGCCACGCGGTCGGTCACGGACTCAGGTTCGCTCGACCAACGGCAGGGACTTGAGCTGCCGCTCCAGGTGCCACTGCAGGTAGGCCGCGACCAGGCCTGATGCCTCCCGCCGTGCACGTTCGTCGGAGGCGTCGGCCACCTCCCAGTCACCGGACAGCAGGGCACCCAGCAGCTCAAGGGTGGCCGGGCGGGGCGTTGCCGACCCCGGAACCCTGCAGTCCGCGCACAGCGCCCCGCCGCCGGGCAGGCTGAACGCCCGATGGGGCCCCGCCTCGCCGCAGCGCGCGCAGGCATCGAACGACGCCGCCCAGCCGGCGATGGCCAGCGAGCGGACCAGGTACGCGTCGAGGACCAGCCCGGGGGCGTGCGCGCGCTGGGAGAGTGCCCGCAGCCCGCCCACCAGCAGCTGGAACTGCGCGGGCGCGGGCTCGCGCTCCTCGGGGGTCAGCCGTTCCGCGGTCTCGCAGATGGCCTGGGCGGCGGTCCACCGGGGATAGTCCGACGACAGGTCGGCTCCGAACGAGAACAGAGACTCCACCTGCGTCACGGAGTCCAGCGAGCGGCCGATGTGGAACTGCGCGTCGACCAGCCCCATCGGCTCCAACCTCGCCCCGAACTTCGAGCTGGTCCGGCGGACCCCCCGGGCCACGGCACGCACCCGGCCGTGGCTGCGCGTGAGCAGCGTGATGATCCGGTCGGCCTCACCGAGCTTGTGCGTGCGCAGGACCACCCCGGAGTCGCGGTAGGTCGGCACCGACCCATTGTGCGCCCCACGCCGGCCACCCGCCGGCACCTCCGCACCAGCGCTCGGGAGTCCGCGCCTCAGAAGCCGAGGCGACGCAGCTGCTTGGGGTCGCGCTGCCACTCCTTGGCGACCTTGACGTGCAGGTCGAGGTACACCGGGGTGCCCATCATCGCCTCGATGGCCGCCCGGGACCGCGTGCCCACATCGCGCAGTCGCGCACCCTTGGCCCCGATCACGATCGCCTTCTGCGAGGAGCGCTCGACGAACAGGTTGGCGTGGATGTCCAGCAGCGGACGGTCCGGGTGCCGGTCCTCGCGCATGGCCATCTCCTCGACGACCACGGCGATCGAGTGCGGCAGCTCGTCGCTGACGCCCTCGAGGGCGGCCTCGCGGATCAGCTCGGCGATCATGATGATCTCGGGCTCGTCAGTGAGCTCCCCGTCGGGGTAGAGCGCCGGGCCGACGGGCAGTGCCGCGATGAACTCCGCGACGACGTCGTCGAGCTGGTCGCCGGCCTGGGCCGAGACCGGCACGACCGCGGCCCACTCGAGGCTCGTGGCGGTGCCGAGCTCCATGACGGCGGTGAGCTTGGCGGCCAGGTTGGGTCGCGAGATCTTGTCGGTCTTGGTGACCAGCGCGATCACCGGGGTGCGCGTTCCGCCCCGGGTGGCTCCGGCCAGCCGATGGGCGATCCGGCGGTCGCCCGGGCCGATCTCCTCGTCGGCGGGCAGGCACAGGGCGATCGCATCCACCTCGGCCCACTGCTGCTCGACGAGGGCGTTGAGCCGCTCGCCGAGGGCGTTGCGGGGCCGGTGGATCCCAGGGGTGTCGACCAGGACGACCTGGGCATCGGGCAGGTGGATCATCCCGCGGATGACCCGACGGGTGGTCTGCGGCTTGCTGGAGGTGATGGCCACCTTCTGTCCGACCAGGGCATTGGTGAGCGTGGACTTGCCGGCGTTGGGCCGCCCGACGATGGCGACGAAGCCGCTGCGGTGCTCA
Organism: uncultured Actinomycetes bacterium; assembly: GCA_963736425.1. Taxonomy (GTDB): domain Bacteria; phylum Actinomycetota; class Actinomycetes; order S36-B12; family CAIYMF01; genus Prado023. The sequence goes on along the minus strand of CAVTOX010000018.1, from coordinate 2,720 downwards.
GTCATGCGGAGTTGTCCTCACGGCCGTTCGTCGTTCCGCCAGCACTGGCCGAGGCACTGGCCGAGGCGCCCGACCTCACCGACGGCTGCTCCGGACCACCGTCGGAGGGCACCCGGAGGGGCTCGGCGAGCACGGTCGTGATCCGGTTGCGCCGGCCGGCCGCCTGCTCGGCGGTCAGCACCCAGCCCTCGATCGTGATCGACGACCCGGGCAGGGCCACCTTGCCCAACCGTTTCGCGATCAGCCCAGCGACGGTGTCCACGCCCTCGGAGTCGGAGTCGATGTCGAACCCCAGGAGCTCGCCGGCGTCCTCCACGTGCAGCCGGGCGCTGAGCCGGTAGCCACCCCCGGCGAGCTTCTCGATCTCCGGCGGCTCGTGGTCGTACTCGTCGGTGATCTCGCCGACGATCTCCTCGAGGACGTCCTCGATCGTGACCAGTCCGGCCGTGCCGCCGTACTCGTCGACGGCGATCGCCATGTGGACCCGCTGGGACTGCAGGTCGCGCAGCAGGTCATCGACCAGCTTGGAGTCCGGGACGAACACGGCCGCGCGCATCCGCGAGTCGATGCGCTCGGTGGCCTCCGACTCTCGGTGCTCGAATACCCGGTTCACGACGTCCTTGAGGTAGAAGACGCCGACAACGTCGTCGGGGCCGTCACCGATCACCGGGATGCGTGAGTACCCGGAGCGCAGCGCCAGCGACATCGCCTGGCGCAGGGTCTTGTGCCGCTCGATCCACACCATCTCGGTGCGCGGGACCATGACCTCGCGCACGATGGTGTCGCCGAGCTCGAAGACCGAGTGCAGCATCGCCGCCTCATCGTCCTCGATCACCCTGTCGGCCTCAGCCTGGTCGACGAGCTCGCGGAGCTCGGCCTGGCTGGCGAACGGCCCCTCCCGGTAGCCCTTGCCCGGGGTCAGGGCGTTGCCGATCAGGATGAGCAGGGAGACGAACGGACCCAGCACCGCAGCCGCCCCGCGCGCGAACTTGCCCCACCGCAGCGCGATCCGGTCGGCATGCTGGCGGCCCAACGTGCGCGGGGCGACCCCCAGCGCGACGAACATCACGCCGGTCATGATCAGCAGCGCGACGAACAGCCCCGCGAGCGGACCCCAGTCGGCCACCTCGACGCAGAGGTAGGTGACCAGCGCTGTGGCCGCCACCGCGAACGCCGTATGCAGGAACAGCATGGCGTTCACATAGCGTGCGCGGTCCTCGACGATGGTGCGCAACCGTTCGGTGGCCTTGCCCGGCTTCTCCCGGGCCATCTCCTCGACGCGTGAGCGCGACACGCGCCCGATCGCGGTCTCGGCTGCCACGAGGAAGGCTGCGGTGACGACGAACAGGATCGCCAGGACCAGCATCACCCAGTCGGACTCCTGCATGACTCAGCCCCGTCCCCGCCACGCAGCCAGCAGCTGGTCCTGGAGGCCGAACATCAGGGCGTGCTCCTCGGGCTCGGCATGGTCGTGGCCGAGCAGGTGAAGGATCCCATGGGTCAGGAGCAGCTCGAGCTCACCGGCCAACCCGTGCCCGGCGACCTCGCCCTGCTCGGCAGCCACCTGCGGGCAGATCACCACGTCGCCCAGCATGCCCGGCTCTGGGGTCTCACCCGGTTGCGGCACGCGCAACTCGTCCATCGGGAAGCTCAGGACGTCCGTCGGACCGGGCAGGTCCATCCAGCGCACGTGCAGCTCGGTGATCTCCTCGATCTCCACAAGGGAGATGGCCAGCTCGACGTCGGGGTGAAGGCCGAGCCGATCGAGGATGAAGCACGCCTGGGCGACCAGCGGCTCGGGGTCGACCGCCACGCTGCTCCGGTTGTCGACCTCGACCTCGGCCATCAGCGCCGCCTGACCGGCCGGACCGGCCGATCCGCGCGGTCGCTGCGCGCCTGCTCCTCGTCGTAGCGGCCGTAGGCCTGCACGATGTCGGTCACCAGGCTGTGCCGGACGACGTCATGGGCGTTGAGGTAGCAGAAGGACACGTCGCGGACTCCGTCGAGGATCCCCTGGACGACCTTCAGCCCCGAGTCGGTCCCCCCGGGAAGGTCCACCTGCGTGATGTCTCCGGTGACCACCATCGTGGAGCCGAAACCGAGTCGGGTCAGGAACATCTTCATCTGGTCCGGCGAGGTGTTCTGCGCCTCGTCGAGGATCACGAACGCGTCGTTGAGGGTGCGCCCGCGCATGTAGGCAAGGGGGGCGACCTCGATCACCCCGGAGGTCAGCAGGCGCGGGATCGAGTCCGGGTCGAGCATGTCGCGCAGGGCGTCGTACAACGGGCGCACGTAGGGATCGATCTTCTCCGAGAGCGTGCCGGGCAGGTAGCCCAGGCGCTCGCCGGCCTCGACGGCCGGTCGTGTCAGCACGATCCGGTTGACCTTCTTGGCCTGCAGGGCCTGGACGGCCTTGGCCACCGCGAGGTATGTCTTGCCCGTACCGGCCGGACCGATGCCGAAAACGATCGTGTGCTGGTCGATCGCGTCCACGTAGCGCTTCTGGTTCAGCGTCTTGGGCCGGATCGTGCGACCCCGGTTGCTCAGGATGTTGGCCGTGAGGACGTCCACCGGCCGGCTCTCGGGCTCGGCGCGCAGCATCGACAGCGCGCGGCGCGCGGCATCCGGGCTCATCCCCTGGCCGGTGCGCACGATCGAGACGATCTCGTCGACGAGACGCTCCACGAGGTGCAGGTCGGCTGATCCGCCGGTGAGGGTGA
>CAVTOX010000017.1:0-205871 GCA_963736425.1 uncultured Actinomycetes bacterium | reverse complement strand
GAGGGCAGCACTGTGCGCCTCGGCCATCTGCCTATCTCGGCTGGCGGGCACTGAGTTCGACTTCGCCGCCTCACGCGCCTGACGGACGAGGTCCATGCCGAGCTGCATCGCGGGCTCCAGCCCCCTACCCGCGTTCGGGTTCGGGGTGGGACGGGGACGAGGGCATGATCCAAGGGTACGGCGGTGACCTGGGGGTCGGCAGCCACGGCTGCCGCCGGCCCCGCGGCTAGGCCGCGCGAGCCAGGGTGACCATCAGCGCCTCCAGCGCCAGCAGCGGGGCCCACCGAGGCGCCCACGGCGAGGCGGGCGTGGTCCAGCGCCTCGAGCCGGGTCATCGTCGCCGGTACGTCGCTGTGGACCGCCATCCGCTCGAGCGTCGGGAGCATCTCGTCGTTGATCAGCTCCACCTCGGCCGCCGTCTGCAGCACCAGCACGTCGCGGTAGAGACCGGTCAGGTCCAGCCAGCGCCCGGTCGATCTGGTCGCGGACCGTCCGGGTGCGCCGGGACTTCTGGCGGGTCTCGAGGTCCTTCGTGGCCGCCGATGCCGTGCGCTTCACCCGGGCGGCCATCGCTCCGGTGGCTCCCTCACCGTAGGCGCGGTTGAGCTGGGTGAGCTCGGTGGCGTCGAGGGCGTCGGTGATCGAGGCCGCGTCGGCTGTGGCCGCGTCCAGGAGGTTCTGGGCGGCGATGAAGCAGGACGTCAGGTCGCGCAGCATGCCCGGGATGGCCAGGACCTCGCTGCGACGAAGCCGGACCTGCTCATCGCCCGCGAGCGCGCGGGCCCGGCCGATGTGGCCCTGGGCCGCGCGGGCTGCGAACGAGGCCAACGCCGGGTCGACTCCCTCTCGCCGGACCAGCGCCTCGGCGACCTCTCGGGTCGTGGCGTCCGGAGCCGGACCTGCCGGGTCCGCGACACGATGGTTGGCAGCACGTCCTCAGGGGTCGGCGCGCACAGGATCCACACCGTGCGCGGGCTTGGCTCCTCCAGGGACTTGAGCAGCGCGTTGCCCGAGACGTCGTTGAGCCGATCGGCGTCCTCGACGATGAGCACGTTCCAGCGACCCATGATCGGGGTCATCGACGCCCGCCGGATCAGCTCGAGGGACTCCTCAGCGGTGATCTGCAGTTTCTCCGGGTGAACTGGTCGACGTCGGCGTGCCCGCGATCGAGGACCTGGTGGCAGACATCGCACGTGCCGCACCCCCCATCGGGGCACTGCAGCGCGGCGGCGAACGCCCGCGCGGCAGTAGAGCGCCCCGAGCCGGGTGGTCCGGTGAGCAGCCAGGCGTGGGTCATCGACGGTCCCGGCTCACCCCGTCGGATGCGCGCGGCGTCGGCGGAGGCGTGCGCGAGCGTGGCGACGAGCTCGGGCTGCCCGATGACCTGATCCCAGAGCTCGGAGACCGGCGCGGGAGTGGGTGTCCGGGTCATCGCGGCCGTGAACCGGCCCAAACCGTCGCAGCATCCGCCGATCACGACGGGGTCTCCCCGCGACCGGGAGATCCTGAGCGGCTGCGGAGATTCTCGTGCCGACGCGGGAGCTGAGGGCCCGCCAACACTCGAGGACCGCCTCCAACACAGCCGACGCCACGTCGTCCCTGGGACGGTCAGCCCCCAGCACCAGGTAGCGACCCGGCGCCACCGCGGCCCGGCGCAGGAAGGCTGCCCGCACGTCATCGTGGAACGCCTCCGGCTCGGACTCCATCCGATTGGCGTCCCCGGCACGACCCAGACCGACCCCCGGGACGACGTCGAGCAGGACCGTCAGATCTGGCACCAAGCCTCCGTCGCCCACACGTTCAGTTCGGCAATCCGGTCCTCACCCAGGCCGCGGGCGGCCCCCTGGTAGGCCACCGAGGAGTCGAGGTAGCGGTCGCTGATGACCACGGCTCCCCGGGCGACAGCGGGGCGGATCAGCGCCGCGGCGTGCTCAGCGCGGGCGGCTGCGAACAGCAGGGCCTCGGTCCGGGCCGCCATCCCGTCGCTCCCGGCGCCGAGCAGGACCTCGCGGATCGCCTCCCCGATCGGGTCCCGCCGGGCTCTCGGGTGACGACGACCTCGACCCCCCGGGCACGCAGGGCGTCGGCGAGCAGGCGGCTCTGGTGGACTTGCCTGCCCCATCACCGCCCTCGAAGACCACGAACACCCCGGGCATGGAAGGAACGATACCGATGCGGACCGACATGCCCTTGGGGCGTCCACATCGAAACCCACCTCATCCGTCAAGATCTGCCGAGGGCAGTCCGCCACAAGGCCACTCCGTCGAGGCATCGTGCCCATCCGGGAGGATGTACCCATGGCACAGGGACCGGAATCCAGGTGAGTCCTGCACCTGAGAGCGAGCCGATCCCCGCCCAGGGGATCTCCGTTCAGGGGACAGCCATCGTGGGCGTCGGCCTCGCGGTCTCGCAGGTGATCGCGCTGCTGCAGATGCTCATCGTCTCCCGGATCCTCGGACCGGAGCAGTTCGGTGCTTTCGGAGCGATGGCGGTCGTGCTGTTGATCGGCAGCACGGTCCTGGCCGCCACACAGGTCACCATCGCTCGGCATGCTGGCGTCGGGACGCTCACTGCAACAGATCGGTGCCCGCGCAGTACTTGCCGCCGGACTGGCCACGTTCGCGCTGGCGGCCGCTGTGTCGCCCCAGCTGAGCAACATCCTGCATCTCAACGACGTCGCTGGGCTCATTCTGGTGGCGGTCACATTCATCCCGTTCGCCATCACAGGTGCCCAGCTGGGCCTGCTCCAGGGCCATGAGAACCATTCACGCCTCGGCATGCTCTACGTCCTCTCGACCCTCACGCGAGTCATCGGAGCAGTCGCCGGTGCGGCAATCGGCCGACCGCCGACTCCGCGATGCTCGGGCTGGCTATCGGCGCGGCACTCGGCGCCGTGGTGGGGCACTTCCTGCTGATCGAACGGCTTGCGTGGAAGTCCGAGGAGGGCACACGGGACTACCTCGTCGAGACGGGCCACGCGGCGCACGCGCTCATCGCTCTCTATGCGCTGACCAACCTCGACGTGCTGCTTGCCCGAATTCAGCTGTCCGCGTTCGACGCCGGTCTCTACGCCTCCGGGGCGCTCGTCGCACGCGCGGTGTTTCTCCTCCCGCAGGCGATCCTGGTCGCGGCGTTCCCACGGATCGTCGCCGGGGCGTGCGCAACGCGCAACGTCAGGCCGTCGCTGCCGTGGCGGGGCTCGGGCTGCTCGCCACCGCGTTCGTGGCGCTCTTCCCCGAATTGGTCATCGGAATCATCGCCGGCGAGCAGTCCTCGCGGTAGCAGGTGATGCGTGGATCTTCGCGCTCGCTGGTGCCGGCTTCGGCGTCGTTCAGGTCCTGCTCTACGCCCGAATGGCCCACAACGATCGCCGAGCCACCGTCCTGCTGTGGACGGCGGTCGCGGCCTTGGTCGGCCTGGGCCTGACGTTGGGCACATCCATCACCGCCCTGGTCACGTGCGCCACCGCCGTCGCGTGGGCGACCGCCATCATCGGAGTCGCATGGGCGCGGCTGAGCCCGGTCAAGGTCGCCGAGGGCGGGATACCCACGACGACGATGTAGACCGCCGACCGCCCGCCGCGTCGCCAGAACCTCCCCAACGGGCAAGGCCCTCCAATTCGCCGGGGAGCATCTTGCCTCTCGCGGAGGTCTTTGCGCAGGGGCTTGGCTACGTGACCGGGGCGGGCTTCTTCGGGGTCGCCTTCTTGGCGGTCGCCTTCTTGGCCGTCGCCTTCGCCGGGGCGCGCTTGGCTGCTGTCCTCTTGGCCGTCCGCTTCACCGGCGGACCCGCCGCTCGACGATCGGCAAGCAACTCCGCCGCCCGCTCCAACGTGATTGTGGCCGGGTCGTCGCCCTTGCGCAGCGACGCGTTCGTCTCGCCGTCGGTGACGTACGGCCCGAAACGGCCCTCGCGCAGGGTGATCGCCCCACCGCTGGCCGGGTCGACGCCGATCTCCCGCAACGGCTCGGCCGCCCGTCCCTGACCCCGCCGCTGCTTCGGCGCTGCGTAGAGCAGCAGCGCCTCCTCCAGCGTGACGGTGAACAGCTGGTCCTCGGTCGCCAGCGAGCGATAGTCCGCCTTGCCGTCGACGGTCCTGGCGATGTAGGGCCCGTAGCGTCCGTTCGCGGCCGTGATCTCATGGCCCTCCGGATCAACCCCGACCACACGCGGCAGGGTCATGATCCGCAGCGCGTCATCGAGCGTCAGGGTGTCCAAGGACATCCCGCTCAGCAGCGAGCCCGGCCGCGGCTTGGCCGACTTCGGGGCGTCCTCGGGCAGGACCTCGGTCACGTACGGCCCGTACCGACCGGACCGGCCACGATGTCCAGCCCCGTCCCCGGTGCCGTCCCAGGACACCGTCACCGGACGGGGCCGCCAGCAGGGCCTCGGCCATCGCCAGGTCGAGCTCGTCAGGGGCCACGTCCTCAGCGACGTTTCCCTTCTCCTCGCCGCGCTCGACGTAGGGCCGGGACTCGCCCACCCGCAGGCGGACCTCGTCGGGCGCGCCGGTGACGGCATTCGGACAGCCCGTCCGGGCCGATCGGGAACGAGGCCATCGCGCGGGCGTCGATGTCGCCCAGGCCCTTGACCAGCGGGGTCCAGGCCGGGGAAGTCGCGGGTCGGGGTCGCCGTAGAAGAAGCCCTCGAGCACCCGCAGGCGGTCAGTCGAGGAGTTCGCGACCAGGTCGAGGATCTCCTCCAGGCGTGCGGTGAAGTTGTAGTCCACGAGTGCGGCGAAGTGCTGCTCCATCAGGCGGGTCACGCTGAACGCCAGGAACGTCGGGATCAGCGAGGTGCCCTTCTTGCGCACGTACCCGCGGTCGACGATCGTCGCGATGATCGCGGCATAGGTCGACGGCCGGCCGATGCCGCGCTCCTCGAGGTCCTTGACCAGCGACGCCTCGGTGTAGCGCGCCGGCGGGGTCGTGGTGTGGCCCTCGGCGTGCAGCTCGGAGCAGCCCAGGGCGTCGCCCTCGCGCATCGCCGGCAGGCGCCGGTCGGCCGCCCGCCCGCCACCCTCGGATCCGCCGTCGCTGTCGCGGACCTCGTCGGTGCCCTCCTCGTAGGCCGCCAGGAACCCCGCGAACAGGGTCACGGTTCCGGACGCGCTGAACTCGACGTCCCGACCGTCGGACGCGCCCGCGCCCAGCCGCACGGTCGTGGTCGCCAGCCGTGCGTCGGCCATCTGCGAGGCGATCGTGCGCTTCCAGATCAACTCGTACAGCGCGACTCATCGGCACTCACACGTCCCGCCAGCTCCGCAGGGCGGGCGAACGAGTCGCCGGCAGGGCGGATCGCCTCGTGGGCCTCCTGGGCGTTCTTCACCTTGCGGTCGTACTTCCGGGGCGTCTCGGAGACGAACGCCGGACCGTAGATCTCGCTCGCCGCCTGGCGCGCGGCCTTGAGTGCACCGGCCGACAGCGTGGTTGAGTCGGTGCGCATATAGGTGATGTGGCCGTTCTCGTAGAGGCCCTGGGCGGCGCGCATCGTGCGCTGGGCGCCCCACCGCATCTTCCGGGAGGCCTCCTGCTGCAGCGTCGAGGTCATGAACGGGGCGGATGGGCGCCGGGTCGTCGGCTTCTCCGTCACCGACCGGACCGACCAGGACGCACCGTCGAGCGCCGCCACAAGCGTCGTCGCCGTCGGCTCGTCCAGGCGCAGGGCGCCCGCCCTGGCCGCAGCCGGCTTCAACTGTCCGTCATCGCCGAAGTCCCCACCTCCAGCCACCCGGGAGCCGTCGATGGCCACCAGCTTCGCCGGGAACTCCCCACCCTCGGCAGCGAACGTCCCCAAGGCGTCCCAGTACCCAGCCGAGCGGAACGCGATCCGCGCCCGCTCCCGGTCGACGACCAAGCGGGTGGCCACGGACTGCACGCGCCCCGCCGACAGCCCCGACAGCACCTTCGCCAGAGCACCGGCGAGACCTCGAAGCCGAACAACCGGTCCACCAGCCGGCGGGCCTCCTGGGCGTCGACGAGGTCCTGATCGAGGTCGCGGGTGTTTGCGGCGGCCTCATTGATCGCCTCGCGGGTGATCTCGTGGAACACCATCCGGCGGACCGGCACCTTCGGCTTGAGCACCTCGCGCAAGTGCCAGGCAATCGCCTCACCCTCGCGGTCCTCGTCAGTGGCGAGCCAGAGCTCGTCGGCCGAGGCCAGCGCCTTCTTCAGCTCGGCGACCTTGGCGCGCTTGCTCGCGGTGACGACGTAGTAGGGCTTGAAGCCGTCCTCGACGTCGATCGCCAGGCGCGCCCACGGCTTGCCCTTGATCGACGCGGGAACCTCGCCGGCGCTGTTGGGCAGGTCACGGACGTGCCACGGAGGCCTGGACGTCATACCCAGAGCCCAAATAGCCCTGGATGGTCTTGGCCTTGGCCGGCGACTCGACGATCACGAGGCGGCGGAGGGAGTCGGTCGTTGCGGCAGCCACGGGTCCTCATCTGGTTCTGCGATTCCGGGTTCCCCCGGCGGGCGCCGGAGGAGGGATCCACCCGACGTGGTGTCACTGGGCGCCGTCGGCCCCCATGCCCCGGGACCGCTGGTCGACCGGCACGTGACGCACCACCATCATCGCAAACGCCGGTCGGCGGCGCTGTCATTCCGTGCGCACTATGCCCACCCGGACCAGTTCACGCAAACCCATCAGGGCTGGCCCGAGCACGTCCAGGGGGTCCAGGCCTTCGGCCTGCGCGACCGAATCAAGGCGTTCACCGATGGGCGTGTTCCGGGGGTCGGCGAGCAGTGCGGCCAGCAGTTCGGGGCCCACCGTGATGGCCGGCCGCCAGCCTCCCGGGCCGACGACGCCGGCCAGTCCGAGACGTGGCGGGACATCGACCCGGGACGCCCGGGTGGGGTGGGTCGTGGCGGTGATCGTGGCTCCCTCGGCCAGGCGGACGGGCGCTGCCAGGAGGCTAGGGGCGCTCAGTTGCTCGGTTGCGCGGCAGCCCTCGAGGAACGCGAGGACCTCGTCGCCGCGGGGCAGCCGCTCGATGTGGGCCAGGTCCTCGACCAGCACCCAGGGCGGGGTTGTGGGCGCCGACGTGGGCGTGGCGGCAGGTGCGGACGGATCGGCGTGTCCACAGTCGCCGGAGTGGGCGGCCACGGCGGCGGCGTTCGAGTCGGGGTCTGGTGCCCCGGGCGCCACGAGTATGAACCAGCCGAACCCGACCTCAACGCACCCCTCGTCAGCGAACGCGTCGAGCCACTCGTTCATCGCCGCGTCGAACTCCGGCCCCTCGGGCACCTGGGCGTCGCGCAGCCAGGTCGCGGCGTAGTCGGCGACGGACTGCGTGTCGCGTTCCACGATCCACGCGTCGACGCCGGCGCCCGACACCCACTCGGCGACCCGCTCGCGCCAGTCCTCGCCCGCCACGTGCAGCCAGTTGCCCAGCACCGCCGCCGTTCCACCGGGCGCAAGGTGGGCGGCGGCCCCCCGGACGACCAGGTGCGACAGCTCATCGCCGGGCAGGCCGGCGTCCCGATAGGTGAAACGGTGCGACGGTGAGATCACGAACGGGGGGTTGGAGACGACGAGATCGAACAGCTCGTCAGTCACGGGGGCGAACAGCGAACCCGCGCGCAGATCCACCCGCTCCTCGGGGACCCGGACAGCGCGACGGTGAGCGCAGTCAGCGCCAGAGCGCGGGGGTTGGTGTCCGTGGCGACGATCAGGCCGGCGTGGCGGGAGGCGTGCAGCACCTGCCCGCCAGCCCCGCAGCCGAGGTCCATCACCCGGCCGACGTCCTTCCGGGGGGTGATCCGAGCCAGAGTGAGCGATGCCCCGCCCAGTCCGAGGACGTGATCGGGGGTGGCAGGGGCACCGATGTCGCTGACGATGAACCAGTCGGTGTCCGGCTCCCCGTACGGATGCACGTCGACCAGCGGGATCAGATGCCCACCCTCGCGGCGGACCATGCCCAGGGCCTCCAGGTCGTCACCGACCTGCCCGGGGAGGGCGCCGTCGGGGATCGGGTTCGGCGAGGAGGAACGCCTCGATCAGCCGGTCGAGGGAGCTGGGTTCAGCGGCCGCCGCCAGTACCCTCCTGACGGGGACGGTCAGGTCCCGCCCCAGCGCGGCGAACGCCTCGGAGCCGACGCGCGCGAGCACGCCGTCGGTCGTGAACTCCGAGTCGAGCAGGAACGCCCGAACGCGGGCCGCGGCATCGTGAGTCACGGCCCCATTGTGTCCCGGCGCACGTGAAATCGGCCTTCTCAGAGCCTAGGGCGGGCTTCCTCACAGCGACGCACGAGAAACCGCCCCATTCGCGGCCTCGTGGGTGGGCGAGAGGGCGCTTCCGTGTGCCTGACCAGCGATCAGCCTCGAGACGGCCGCCAGAAGAGCTGTTTCGCGTGCGTCTGGCGCGGACCGAACGCCCATGGTCACGCGAAGGGCGATGCGGTTTCCGTTCACGGAGGGCCTGGCCAGCGCCTGCCTCCGAAGTGGTGTTGCACGGCCGGGCCGACGATCCGGCCCGATGGGCCGGCGCAGCTCGGGTCACCTGCGAGCGGGCTGTGCGGCGCTCAGAAGGCGATCGACGTCCGGGTCCTCGATCACCGCCAGGCTCTGGGACGCCGCGAGCACACCCAGGTAGCGCTCCACCGCGTGGGCCAGCGTCCCGTCGACCGCGCCTGTCTCCGGACCGAAGTCGGCGGCGGTCAGGCCCAGGTCGGCCAGGGGCAGCAGCACCTCGGGGCGGCTCCAGAACATCGAACCTGCGGGGAACCAGAGCCCCTCAGGTTCGAAGGCCCGCCCCCCGCTCCGGGCCAGCGACTCGACCCGTCGCCGGTTCGCTCCGAGGAACTCACGCCCCAGCACGTTGCGGGCGGGGGCCACCATGCCGATGCGTCGGTTGGTTGCCATGAGGCGAAGGATCGCCTCGATCCGCGCCGTCGACCCCACGAGACCGTCGAGCAGGTCTCGTCGCCAGGAATCCCCGTTGCGCATGTGCGGGGACCGCTTCGTGTGCACTTTGAGGACGGCGTCGTGGCCCGGGACCCGGTCGAGCACCTGGAGCAACGGCCACACATCGCGCCCCTGGTTCGGCACAACCCGCACGTCGGATCCGGGGAACCTCGCGTGGATGGGATCTGCGAGATGGTCCGCACGCCCCCCCACGAGCGTGACGACGACGTCCACGTCGCCGGGGACCAGTTCGATGCCGGCTGCAAGCTCGTCCCACAGCTCGGGGTAGTAGACATGGACGATCACCAGGATCCGCCCTGTGGCGGCGGAGTCGGCCGCGACGGGAATCGGCGCTGCGGGTGCCGTGGTGACCAGCTGCCCGGACGAACCGTGAACGCCGGGGTCGCATGCGGATGAGCCGCAGCCGGGTCCGGACCCGATGACGCGCGGACGAGGCGAGCGAGGGGGTGACGTCCGGAGCCATCCCCCCAGTGTCCGTCAGGAGCGGCCGGATCGGTCGGAGCCCACGACGGTCCGACACCCGCCGGATGCCGCTCTCCCATCGCCCGCGCCGGCGACCGCTCGGGTGGACCGTTGCGCAGATCGGACAGCCACTGGCGCTATCCGGACACCTGTGTCCGAATCGTGCCAAAGCTCACGGGGACGTGGCGGTGACGCGAGGGAGACTCGGGGGTCGACGGGGGCAGCACGCGCGGTGGAATGCGCGGTGGGCGGTGGGCCTCGGGACGACGCCGGCGCACCGCCTCGCCGCCCCGCGTCCGTACTCCGCATCGGCCCGGTCGGCCATCTTGTCGATCAGGTCCTCGCCGCCGCCACGGTAGCGTCCGGAGGCGATCAGCGAGCCGACGATGATGCGCCAGGGCTCCCAGGGCGATCCCGATGCGCAACGTCGTCCGCCCATCCAGGGTCACGGCCACGACCGCCGGGGCGATGAGCAGCGCAACGAGGTTCATCACCTTGAGCAGGGGGTTGATGGCCGGGCCGGCCGTGTCCTTGAACGGGTCGCCGACGGTGTCGCCGATGACGGTGGCCGCATGCGCGGGCGAGTTCTTGCCGCCCATGTGGCCGTCCTCCACGAACTTCTTCGCGTTGTCCCAGGCGCCGCCGGAGTTCGAGCAGGAAGACCGCCATGAGCGTGCCGGTGGCGATCGTGCCGGCCAGGAACGTGCCGAGGGCGCCAACTCCGAGGCCGAACCCGACGGCGATCGGCGTGAGCATGGCCAGCAGGCCCGGCGTGCTCAGCTCGCGCAGGGAGTCGCGCGTGACGATGTCGACGACCTTGCCGTACTCGGGCTTCTCGGTGCCCTCCATGATCCCCGGGTGGTCGCGGAACTGCCGGCGCACCTCGTAGATCACCGCACCGGCCGCCCGCGAGACGGCGTTGATCGCCAGCCCGGAGAACAGGAACACGACCGCAGCGCCGATCAGCAGTCCGACCAGGTTGCGCGGGTTCGCCACGTCGAGGACTCCCATGTACTGGCCGAGCTGGGCCAGATTGCCCATCGCATCCGCCGTGGACTGCCCGGCAGCGATGGCTGCACCCGCAACCGACTCCCGGAAGGCGCCGAACAGGGCGGTCGCGGCCAGGACGGCGGTCGCGATCGCGATGCCCTTGGTGATGGCCTTGGTGGTGTTGCCCACGGCGTCGAGCTTGGTCAGGATGACCGCGCCCTCGCCGGTCACGTCCCCGGACATCTCGGCGATGCCCTGGGCGTTGTCCGAGACAGGGCCGAAGGTGTCCATGGACACGATGACCCCGACCGTGGTCAGCAGCCCGGTGCCGGCCAGGGCGATCGCGAACAGGCTGAGCACGACCGACCCGCCGCCGAGGGAGAACGCGGCGAAGACCGCGGCGCCGATCAGCAGGGCCGAGTAGACCGCGGACTCGAAGCCGACGGACAGGCCGGTGAGGATGACGGTGGCCGGACCGGTCAGGGCCGACTTGGCGACGTCGTCCACCGGGCGCCTTCCGGTCTCGGTGAAGTATCCGGTGAGCTGCTGGATGGCCGCGGCGAGCACGATGCCGATCAGGACGGCGCCGATCGCCAGGAAGCGCGGGTTGAACGACTCAGCCTCGCACGACGTCCAGGCCGAGGGCGTCCAGTCGGATCCCGGTGATCCGGGTCAGCCGGTCGGGCAGGAACACGTAGGCGGCGATGACCACCAGGACCGCGGACAGCGCGGCGGAGATGAAGAAGCCGCGGTTGATGGCCGACATGCCCGAGCGGTCACCGGCTCGCGGAGCCACGGCGAAGATGCCGACGACGGCCGTGATCACGCCCAACGCGGGCACGATCAGCGGGAAGACCAGGCCCAGCGAGCCGAACGCGGTGGTGCCCAGGATGAGCGCCGCGACCAGGGTCACGGCATAGGACTCGAAGAGGTCCGCGGCCATGCCCGCGCAGTCGCCCACGTTGTCGCCGACGTTGTCGGCGATCGTTGCGGCGTTGCGCGGATCGTCCTCAGGGATGTTCGCCTCGACCTTGCCCACGAGGTCAGCACCCACGTCAGCGGCCTTGGTGAAGATGCCGCCACCGACACGCATGAACATCGCCAGAAGGGCGGCCCCGAAGCCGAAGCCCTCAAGCACCTTGGGCGCCTCGCCCTTGTAGACCAGCACCACCACCGCCGCGCCGAACAACCCGAGTCCGACGGTGAACATGCCCGCCACACCACCGGTCCGGAAGGCGATGCGCATCGCCTGCTGCTCACCGGAGTCACGCGCCGCCGCTGCGACCCGGACATTGCCGCGCACAGCCAGCCACATGCCGAAGTAGCCGGTCGTGGCGGAGAACACCGCTCCCACGATGAAGAACAGCGAGCGTCCGATCCGCTCGGAGGTCGTCTCGGCGGGGAGCAGGAAGAGCACGAAGAAGACCAGGACGGCGAAGACGCTGAGCGTGCGGAACTGCCGGCTCAGGTACGCCGAGGCGCCCTCCTGGATGGCACCAGCGATCTCCTGCATCTTCGCGGTACCCGCGGGCGCGGCGAGCACCTCGCGGGACAGCATCCAGGCCACACCGAGGGCGGCCAGACCAATGGCCGCGACCACCCCCACGGTCAGCATCTCCGTGGAGTCCAGGGTGACTGTCGCGATCTCGGTGCGCATGTGGGCGTCTCCTCGCGTGGGTGGGTCGCTGGCCGAGGTCAGGACCTCACGTGTGGCGCACGCCCGGGAAGGCAGGCACCGATCCGGGCAGCATCGGGTGTGCGGAAGTGTAGGGCCGACGTGAGACCGAGATCACACACCCCCTGAGATCGCGCTTTCCCGGTGGCACCGAAGGAATGGCGGCCAACGAAACTGGTGCGATCCGGACGGATCCGCCACGTGGCAGGGCGCGGGGCGCGGAGCCCATCACGTGCGGGGGCGGGTGCCTCTGCGATCAGGGCCGGTTCCGGGCGCCAAGCAGGGCGGTCGAGCAGGCGGCCGCCCGCTACTCGATGCCCAGCAGGTCGTCGGCGACCGGCCAGGCCATCCGGATCTCGCACCCGGAGCCCGCAGCGCGCACATCGCACTCGAAGGACAGCGCGCTGGCCACCGACAGCGCAAGCCCGCCGTCCTCGTCGCCGAAGTCGGGCGTGGTCGCCTCGTGGACCCGCACCGTGAACAGCTCGTCGTCGTCGGTGATGTCGACCACCACGGGATCGGGCAGGCCGGCACGCTGCTGGCGCAGCACCGAACGGGCGATCACCTCGCCCACGGCCAGGCGGATCTCGTCGATGCGGTCCTCGGAGACCCCGCACCGGCGGGCTGCGGCGGTCGTCACCAGTCGGGCCGTGCGCACCTGCTCGGCCTGCGGGGGGATCGTCAGCGTCGCCGTTGCCATCGAGGGCCCTCCTGACTGGTGGGAGCGGTGCACCCCAACCTGTAGATGTCCGTTGTACACCCGCCGGGGTGCCGCGCCGGTCAGCCGGTGATCGCGTCCTGTGCCGTGTCGAAGATGGGGATCGACGCGTCGAGTCCGGTGATCTCGAAGATCTTGCGGATGCGGTCGCTGGTGATCACCAGATGTAGCCATCCGCCGGCTTCGCGCGCATGTTTGAGGGCCTTGACGAGCACTCCCAGCCCGGTGGAGTCCAGGAAGGCGACCTCGGACAGGTCGACCACGAGCCGGGCGTTGCCGGCGGCGATCAGGGCGTCGAGCTCGGTGTCCAGGCCCGGGGCGGAGAACACGTCGACCTCACCCCGTGCACTCACGACTGAGACCTCGCCCTCGTGGCGCGTGGCCAACTGCAGCTCCATACCGCCTCCTGTCGTGGACTGCGCCAACTCTGGCACACGCGCCGCGGCCGCCGGTCATCCGGTGGCCCGGGGCGGCCGACCAGTCCCCACCGGGGCCTCGATCGTGAGGCGATGGCCGGCACGCCCCACGGGCGGCGGGGACGCACCTGAGCAGGCGTCGGGGCAGGATGGTCCGGTGGCGACGAGCACGGACAGTTCCGGTGACCTGCGGCCCGAGGTGCCGAACGAGCTGCGTGCTGGGCGCCCGTCGTTCGCGGGTGCACCCCGGGCCGATGCGCCAGCCGTCCGCCCTGCGGTGACGGGCGACGGATCGGCCGGCATCGTGGCGATCACCGAGCGACTGGCTGGGGATCCGCGCTGCGTCGGGCGCATCAGCATGCCGGCGCGGGCCGGGCGCACCGCGGACTGGCCCCACTGGCTGCACCCGGACGTCCGGCGCGCCTACGAGGATCTGGGGATCGCCCAGCCGTGGCGCCACCAGGTCCGCACGGCCGACCTGGCCTGGTCCGGCCAGCACGTGCTCGTCGCGACTGGGACGGCATCGGGCAAGTCGGCCGCGTTCGGGATGCCGGCGCTGACCGTGGCCCTCGCCGAGCCCGAGGGCGCCGGACGCCGCGGACCCACGGTCCTGTACCTGAGCCCGACCAAGGCCCTCGCCCACGACCAGCTCGCGGGGCTCAGCGCCCTGGGGCTGCCCGGTCTGCGTGCAGCCGCAGTTGACGGGGACACCCCCGACGAGCAGCGGGCGTGGGCCCGGGCGCACGCCCGCTGGGTCGTGACCAACCCGGACATGCTCCATCGCGGGATCCTGCCCCGACACGAGGCCTGGCGGGCGTTCCTGCGCAGCCTGCAGTTCGTCATCGTCGACGAGGCGCACACCTACCGGGGCGTCTTCGGCTCGCACGTGGCACTGGTCCTGCGACGGCTGCGCCGGGTGGCTGCCCTGCACGGGGCGGCCCCCATCTTCATCGCCGCCTCGGCCACGGTGGCCGACCCACGGCCCACAGCCGCCCGCCTGCTCGGGATCCAGGCGGAGGTCGTCGATGTCGATGACAGTGCCCGCGGAGCGGTGGACATCGTCCTGTGGAACCCCCAGGGCCAGACTCCAGCGGTGGACCCCCCTGACCGCCCTGGAGCCACCGCCCGCGAGAACCCCGCAGCTCAGGTGACCCGGGTGGACGGCGACGCAGGCGTCGACCCCGGCTCGATGCGGCCAGGCGCAGACATCGAGCCCCTCGGACACGCCCCGGCGATCGGGATGGACCTGCCCAACGACCCGGACCAGCCGATCCCGGGGTTCCGCGGAACCCTGACCGAGGCCGCTGACCTCATGGGCCAGCTCGTGGACCAGGGCACCTCGACTCTGACGTTCGCTCGGTCTCGGCGGGCCGTGGAGATCCTGGCCGCATCGGTCCGGGAGCAAGCCGCGAACGGCGACCGGGTGCGTGCCTACCGCGGTGGGTACCTGCCCGAGGAGCGCCGGGCGCTGGAGGCCGACCTGCGCTCGGGGCGGCTGCTGGGCCTGGCCGCCACCAACGCCCTGGAGCTCGGGATCGACATCAGCGGGCTGGACGCGGTGCTGCTCGTGGGCTGGCCCGGGACCCGCTCGTCGTTCTGGCAGCAGGTGGGTCGGGCGGGCCGACGCGGTGGCTCGGCCCTTGCCGTGCTGATCGCCCGCGAGGATCCCCTCGACCAGTACATCGTCAGCCACCCGGAGACCCTGACCGGCCGGCCCGTGGAGGCCTGCGTGATGGACCCGGACAACCCCTACGTCCTGGCTGGGCACCTGTGTGCGGCCGCAGCCGAGTCGCCATTGATCGATGCCGACCTGGAGCAGTGGTTCGGCGCCGGAGCCCCGCACCTGTGCACCGTCCTGGCCGACCGTGGGTTGCTGCGTCGACGTAGGGGCGGCTGGTACTGGACCGACTCCTCGCGCGCCGTGGACCTGGTGGACCTGCGCGGGGCGTCGGGTGGTCCGGTCCGGGTCGTCGAGGAGGGCACGGGGCGACTCTTGGGCACCGTGGATCCGGCCTCGGCGCCCTCGGCGGTCCACGAGGGGGCGCTGTACGTCCATCAGGGCTCGGCCTTCGAGGTCCTGACCCTCGATCTCGACGCGCGCGTGGCCAGTGCGGCCCTGACCGTCACGGACCTGAGCACCCACGCCCGGAGCACGGCGGACGTGACCTTCGAGTCCACACGTGCCACGACCCACTGGGGCCGGGTGGACGTGTCGTGCGGTGAGGTCATGGTGACCCGCCAGGTGAGGTCCTACCTCGTGCGCCGCTGGCCGTCGGGCCAGGTCCTGGCCGAGCACCTCCTCGACCTGCCTGCCATGACCCTGCAGACCGTTGCGATGTGGTGGTCGATCCCCGACGAGGTCCTCCGGGAGGCCGCGATCGACGAGGCTGACGTCCCTGGTGCCGTTCACGCGCTCGAGCACGCGTCGATCGGGATCCTGCCGCTGCTGGCCACCTGCGACCGGTGGGACCTCGGCGGCGTCTCGACGGCACGGCATCCGCAGACCGGCCAGGCGGTGATCGTGGTCCACGACGGCCACCCGGGAGGGGCCGGATTCGCCGAGCGCGGATACCTTCGCGCCGTCGACTGGCTGACGGCGACCAGCGAGGCGATCGGCCGCTGCCCGTGTGCCATCGGGCTGCCCGGCGTGTGTGCAGTCGCCCAAGTGCGGAAATGGCAATGAGCCTCTCGACAAGGCGGCGGCATTGCGCCTGGCACACGCCCTGCTCGAGGAGCACCCGGCCGACGCTTAGCCGACCGGACATGCGCAGACGTGCCGCCGGTCGCCCCGTCCCCACCACGCATCCTGCTCCTGGAACCCGCCTCCAGATCCGGCCCACTCCAGGATCTGCGCTCCCGAGGACCACGGGTGCGACGGCCCCGGCTCCACGTGGCGCCTCATGGGTCCTCAGCCGTCAGCTGGGCATGGGCACGCGCACGCAGGTACGCACCGCGACCCGGCACCAGCCACTGAACCGGGGCCGGGGCTGGGGCCTGGGCCACCACCCACACCTCCGTGCCCGTGGTCCGGCACTCGGTGAGCGTTGCGCCGTTCTCCCGGGCGATCGCCCCAGCTCGCGCGCATGCCACCGCCGGCTCGGTGAGCGTTGCTGACGCCCCGGCCAGTGCTGCGAGGTCCGCGGCGGCGGAGACCGCCTCCCGAGACGCGAGCGCGCTGCTCAGGACGATGGCGCCGGCCGCCAGCATCGTCAGCACCACGCCCCACAACGCGACGAGCACGCTGGCGGACCCGCGCTCGTCGAGCAACCGACGCGCCCGCCCGGGTCCGACGACCCCCTCCAGCCGGGTGCTTCCCAGCGATCGAGCGCCCCGTCGCCGCTCGATCACGAGTCCTCCCGCCAGCTGGTCGCCGATGCGCGCACCTCTCGGCGCAACGGGCGAAGGAACCGAATCGGCGGAGTCCGAGTCACGGAGGCGGTCACCGACACCAGCCCCCCGGATCGCCGAACCGTGACGGCCGCCCCGGGAGCGACCTGCCGGGCAGCTGCCCGAACGTAGCCGGTTGACTCCCCGCGCGCCGCTGCCCTGGCACCCTCACGGGCGGCCTGGGCGACCACGCCCTGCGTGACTCCCAGACTGAGCAGCCACGCCAGGGCCACCACCACCGCCACGAGCGCCGGGATCGCCAGGGCCATCTCTGCGGTCACCATCCCGGACTCGGACCGGGTGGCGGCCCGAAGCCGCCACCCGACCTTCCGAACGTCCATCAGAAGAGGAACGAGAACGCGGTCGAGATCACCTGCCACAGGAGGTCGGCGAACTTCTCGCTGGACAGCAGCTTGATCAGCACACCCCCGAGGCCGCACACCGCGACCGTGCCCACCGCGTACTCCGCCGTGGTCATCCCCTTGTCCTCATCCAACATCCGCACAACCAGCTCGTTCATCTCAGTACCCCCGTTCCCCGGTCCCCCGGAACCACCCTCCCTGGGTGGCTGGCACAACCCTGTCGCGGGATGGATGATCCGAGAACCCCTTCCCGGGCGATCTGTGGACAACCGATCCACGTTCACAGCGAGGGGAGCAGCCCGCCCACGATGGGGGCGATCCCGAGCAGGGCGAACGCCGGCAGAAGGCACAGCCCCAGGGGCAGGACAGCGCGCACAGCTGTGGAGCGCACCTCCGCCAGCGCAGCCGCGGAAGCCTGCGCGCGCAGGTCCTCGGCCGCCTGGGCGAGCAGGGCGGCCAAAGGTGCACCCGTGCGGCTGGACCTGGCCACCGCCCGGGCAACGCCGCCCAGTCCCGGAGCCTGTGACAACCCGGCCCACGCCCGAGTCATCGGCTCACCGAGCTCGACCTGCCGTTGGACCCCCGCGAGGCACTCGCCGCCCGGACCCCCGATCGCGCGCGCCACCACGGGGATCGCGTGCTCCAGGGGGACCCCGGCCATCAGCGCGGCTGAGAGCAGGTCAGCGACCAGGGGGGCGGAGCGGATGAGCTCGAGACGCTCACGACGAACGCGCGACGGCTCGAGGCGGGAGATCGTCACCGGCAGGACCACCGCGACCGCCACGCCCAGCGCTGCGCCCACGGCTCCCCCGAGGATCAGCCAGACCGCGCCGCCAGCAAGGACACTGACCGCCCCGACCGCGCGGGGAGACGTCCCTGAGGCGGGACCTGGTCCCGGCCCACGTTGCGGCCCCAGGTCGGCGCCATACCCTGTCGGCGAAACGCGGGCACCCAGTTCGGGGCCGGGTCCACCATGCCCTGTCGTCGGCGAACCGGGCGCTCCCCTGCGAGTCCCGGAGAGTGGGTCGGCTCGGGCGCCGGACCGTCGACCTGTGGGAAGCGCGAGGCCCACCGTCAGGGCTGCGAGCACGGCAGCCGCAACCAGCGGCGGGCTCACAGCCTGTCCCGGGTGGCCGCCACCATGTGCCGCAGCCACGCCATCCCCAGGAGCTGCAGGGCCAACCCCGTCAGGAGCGTGCCTCGACCGACCCACGTGCTCGTCAACCACACCAACGGCTCGGCCCCGATCCACTGACCGATGAGCAGTCCCAGGAGCGGAAGTCCGGCCAGCAGGCGCGCCGACGTGCGCACCGCCGCGACCTCGCCAGCGAGCTCGGCGTCCGCATCGGCCCCGGCACGCAGGCTCTCGGCGAGACGGGACACCGCCACCGCCAGCCCCGCACCTGACCGCTCGGAGACCTCCCAGCAGGCCGCCAGCCCGCGCAACGCCTGAGCCCCGGGGGTTCGCGCGTCAGCGCGCAGGGCATGGGGCACGTCCGCGCCCGTGCAACACGCGGCGATCGCCCGCGGGCAGGGATGGGGTTCCAGCCCCGCCGCTGCCGCCTCCAGGGCCAGACCAGTCGGCTGGCCCGCGGAGAGCTCGGCCGCCAGGGCGGAGAACAGCTCGGCCATCGGGGGTGGGGCCGCCGGACGCAGTCGGCTGACAAGGTCGTCGATCCAGCTCGACTCCCCGCGTCGACCGGCGGGGCCATCAGCGGAGCGGGCGGCTCCGAGCAGGAGCACCGCACCCGCGGCAGCGAGGGCCGCGCAGAGCACGAGGACGTCCCGGCTCATCGATGTGCCCCCAGTCGATCGGACAGCGCAGGGAACCCGCCGGCCGGGCGCAGCGCGCCCTTGTGGCGCACCAGCGCCGGTTGGACCTCGGTCCCCTCGGCACCCCTGGTCACCACCCCGATCTCAGCAACCACGCGCGTCCCGTCCGGTTGGCGCGCGAGGTGCACCACGACCTCGAGCCCGGCACTGGCCTGCGCGTGCACTCCCGCGAGGGTCATCCCCGCCGCGAGGGCCAGGGCGACCAGGCGGTCGGGCACCGCTGCCGCGCTGTTGGCGTGCACCGTCCCGCAGCCCCCCTCATGACCGGTGTTCATCGCGGCCAGGAGATCCACCACCTCCGGGCCTCGGACCTCGCCGACCACGAGGCGGTCGGGACGCATTCGCAGGGCCTGACGTACGAGCGTCCGCAACGGGATCTCACCCTGCCCCTCGAGGTTGGCTGGGCGGGCCTCGAGGCTGACCACGTGCGGGTGCTCCGGATCGAGTTCGCAGGTGTCCTCCACGATCACGATCCGCTCCCGATCGGGAACTGCCCCCAGCAGCGCCCCGAGGACCGACGTCTTGCCGCTGCCAGTGCCCCCGCTGACCAGGAAGGCCGCCCGGGACCGAACCAGCGCCCGGAGCCACGCCATGCCCTCCTCATCGACCGAACCGGCGGTTACGAGGTCGGCCAGCGCGAACCGGCGGCGGCTCGGGATCCGAAGCGAGATCGTGGTGCCCCGAACCGACAGCGGCGGGATCACAGCATGCAGTCGCTGCCCACCGGGCAGCCGGGCGTCGACGTAGGGGGAGGCGTCATCGAGGCGGCGACCGGCCCGCGAGGCCAGGCGTACGGCCAGTTGGCGTACGGCGGCCTCATCGGTGAAGGCCACCGGGGCCCGGACCAGTCCGCCGCCGCGATCGAGCCATACCTCGTCGGGGGCGTTCACCAGGACGTCGGTGACCCCGGGGTCGTGCAGGAGGGGATCAAGGACGCCCAACCCGCCCAGTTCGTCCCCGAGGGCCCGGGTGAGCCGGTCCAGGCCCGGGCGGTCGAGCACGAGGCCCGACGTTCGTACAGCCGCGGCGATGGCCACGTGGTCGGCCGGCTGGCGGTCCTGGGCAAGTCGGGAGCGCACGGAATCCACCAGGACCGGATCCAGCGGGCTCACGCGAGCTGCTCCCAGACCTGCTCGCCGAGGTGGCGCAGCGCCCGGCCCGTCCGGCCGGAGAGCAGGTCACCGCAGTCGGCAAGCTCTGACGCGCGCCGGAGCCGTGGGACCTCCAGGGCCACCGGGACCCCCAGCTGCTCGGCCACCTCGTCGGCGGGCAACCAGCCGGTGGGCCGGATCAGGACCACGACCTGCTGGGCGCCAAGGCCCCCGAGCATCCGCCGGCCCGCAACGACACCGGCCAGTGTTGCGGGCAGCACCAAGGCGACAGGGTCCCCGGGACCAAGCAGGCCCACGGGCAGCCGACCACGCCCGGCATCCACGACCGTGCTGCCGAACTCCGCGCGCCCGACGCCCAGCACTCCGGCCACCCGCCCGCTTCCCTCGGGATCTCCGGGGCCACCACCGGCCGCCAGCCCCGAGCCGGTCCCGGAGCCGGTGACAACGGAGATCCGACCCACCTGCGGCAGGGCGGATCGCAGCGACCCGGGGTCCAGCGGGTCGCTGGTCGCTGGGATCTCCGACCACCGCACGCCCGATCCCTCCGGGATCCCCAACGGCAGGTCGAGTCCTGAGGAGTCTGGGTCGGCATCCACCAGGAGGCAGTCCGCGGAGGCTCCGACGGCACACGCGATCGCGACGGTCGTGGCCCCCACGCCGCCGACAGCACCCACGACGCCCAGGACCTGCGATCCGCGCCACTGCGGGGCCAGCTGCGACACCAGCCACGGCGCCCCCAGCGGAAGCTCGACCACGTGGGCGCAGCCCAGGGCGACGGCGGCCTCACGAGCCCACTGGCCCTCGCCTGCGCGGCAGAGGAGGACGACAGGCGTGTCGTGCGGGTGCCCCCCAGCACGAGCCATCTCGCCCGGGACCGCAGGCCCTCCCGGACCGACAACAGCCACATCCACGAGCACCAGGTCGACCTGCGCTGCCTGCACCCCCCTGCGCTCCCCGCCGACTGCTGGTCGTACGTCGGCCGGGTCCAGGGACACGACTGACGCGCCTGCCTGCACCGCCAGTGCCGCCACCTCCAGCGCGAGGTCGGCCCGTTGCCCGACCATCCCGATCTGCACCCCCATCGCGCACCCCCGGGGATCACCTTCCCCCGCAGCCCGGCGTTGGCCAAGACCTCGGGACGCATCCTGTGGACAACTCACGTTCGGCAACCACGGGGCCCGACAGGAATGCGCCCACCCAAAGAGACGGCCCCCGCCGGGGGGTGCGGGGGCCGTCAGCACGTCAGCTCGGGGGGGAGGAGCCGACGGTTCGGTCGATCAGGACCGGACATGGAAAGCATGGGGGCTGCCCCGCCGGAATGCAACAGGCCGAGGGACCCATGAGCGCCGTTCGCACACTCGTTGACTGCGCGCCGGCGCCCATTCCTCGCAGAGCACACAAATCACCCTGGAGGCGGCCCGGCGCAGCGGCCGCCAGGAGGCCGATGACGCGCGTGCCCGACCTGGATCCAGCGCGAGCCTCAGGTTCCCTCGATCCACGTCGCCGGCTGCTGCGCGCCGAGCTCCACAGCCGCCGCCACCAGTCGGACCATCTCGGCCACGCCGTCGGGTGACCCCTGGGCGTAGGCGCGCACGGCCCGGACGTATGCGGGCCGGCCGGCCGCCTTCAGGCCCACCTCGGGGGCGCCGAGCATGCCCGGGTCGACCCCACGCTGGGCCAGCAGCAGCCGGGGAAGTGCCCGGGCCACGAGCCCGGACCCCCAGCTGAAGGGCCGCATCGACGCGATCTCGGCGTGCGCCACCGCCGCGACGAGGATGCCGGGCGCGGTCGAGGCGACCAGCACCTGGCTGAGGTCCGACAGCCGCTCGGCGACCTCCGCCGAGCTCGCGACCCCGCCCAGGCGCAGCGGATCGTCGACGACCTCCCCCGACCGCGGCCGCCCGAGCTCGGCGTCGGGCACGAAGCCGCGGGCGACGATCGCGTGCATCCGCGCCAGGGCCTGCGCGGGGGCAGTTCCCACGATCGCCACGAGGTTGGGCAGTTCGGCATGCATCGTCACCACGCCCGTCAGCACCCGACCGATCGGCGAGCCGTCCAGGGCGGCCCCGCTGCGCATCTCGGGCAGGCCCGCCTCGGCGCCGTCGAACCAGGCGTTGGCCCACGCGCCGCGCAGGGCCGACTCCGCGGTCACCTCCTGCTGGGCGCGACCCACCGCACGGTCCCACAGCAGGGCGTCGACCGACCCCCGGGCTGACTCCACCGCATCGGCCACCCCAGGGAGGTCCAGCAGCCCGAGCAGCGGATCGTCCACGCCTACTCCGAGCCCGCGTCGGCCAGGCCCTGGCCGATCAGGCCCATGACGGTCGGGTCGGCCAGGGTGGTGACATCGCCGAGGGTGCGGTGCTCGGCCACGTCGCGCAGCAGTCGCCGCATGATCTTGCCCGAGCGGGTCTTCGGCAGCTCGGCGACGATCAGGACCTGCCGCGGCTTGGCGATCGGGCCGATCTCGTGGGCCACGTGCGCCCGCAGGTCGGCGACGACGTCGTCACCGCCCTCGATCCCGGCGCGCAGGATCACGAAGGCCACGATGCCCTGGCCGGTGGTCTCATCGGTGGCACCGACCACAGCAGCCTCGGCGACCTTGGGGTGGGACACCAGGGCGGACTCGACCTCGGTCGTGGAGATGCGGTGTCCTGAGACATTCATGACGTCATCGACGCGGCCCAGCAGCCAGATCGCGCCGTCCTCGTCGAGCTTGGCCCCGTCGCCGGCGAAGTAGTACTGCGGCCAGCGCGCCCAGTAGGTGTCGACGTATCTCTGGTTGTCGCCCCAGATCCCGCGCAGCATGCCCGGCCAGGGCTCGGTGAGCACCAGGTACCCGCCGCCCCCGGGACCGACGGGGTGCCCCTCGTCGTCGACGACCGCCGCCCCGATCCCGGGCAGCGGACCCATGGCCGACCCCGGCTTGCAGGTGGTGACCCCGGGCAGCGGGCTGATCATGATGCCCCCGGTCTCGGTCTGCCACCAGGTGTCCACGATCGGGCAGTCGTCCCCGCCGATGACCCGGCGGTACCACATCCACGCCTCCGGGTTGATCGGCTCACCGACCGAGCCCAGCAGACGCAGGCTCGACAGGTCGTGGCCGGCCGGGATCTCCTCGCCCCACTTCATGAACGTGCGGATCGCGGTGGGCGCGGTGTAGAGGATCGTGACGCCGTACTTGGCGACGATCTCCCACCAGCGGCCGCGGTGCGGGGTGTCCGGGGTGCCCTCGTAGATGACCTGGGTCGCCCCGTTGGCCAGGGGCCCGTAGACGATGTACGAGTGGCCGGTGACCCACCCCACGTCCGCGGTGCACCAGTACACGTCGGTGTCGGCCTTGAGGTCGAAGACGCTGTGGTGGGTGTACGCGGCCTGGGTCAGGTAGCCCCCGGTCGTGTGCAGGATCCCCTTGGGCTTCCCGGTGGTCCCCGACGTGTACAGGATGAACAGCGGGTGCTCGGCGTCGAACGCCTGCGCCTCGTGGGTGGCTGGCTGGCGCTCGACGAGGTCGTGCCACCAGTGGTCGCGGCCCTCGACCCACTCGACGTCGCCGCCGGTGCGCCGGACGACCAGCACGTTGCGGACGCTGGGCGTCTGCTCGACAGCCTCGTCCACGGCCGGCTTGAGCGGGGAGGCGGCCCCACGCCGGTAGCCGCCGTCGGAGGTGATCACCAGGACGGCCTGCGCGTCGTCGATGCGCGAGCGCAGCGCCTCGGCGGAGAACCCGCCGAAGACCACCGAGTGCACGGCCCCGATCCGGGCGCACGCGAGCATGGAGATGACGGCCTCGGGGATCATCGGCAGGTAGATCGCCACCCGGTCGCCGTCGGACACCCCGAGCTCGGTCAGCGCGTTGGCCGCCCGGGCCACCTCGTCGGCCAGCTCGGCATAGGTCAGCGTGCGGGTGTCCCCGGGCTCGCCCTCGAAGTGGATCGCCACCCGGTCACCGAGGCCGGCGGCCACATGGCGGTCCACGCAGTTCTCCGCGACGTTCAGCCGGCCGCCGACGAACCACTGCGCGAAGGGGGCATTCGACCAGTCCAGGGCGGTGTGCCAGGGCTCCGCCCAGTCCAGTCGACCGGCCTGCTCCTCCCAGAACGCGATCCGGTCGGCCGCGGCCTGCTCGACCAGGGCCGGGGTGGCGTTGGCCGACTCGACGAAGGCCGGGTCCGGGGGGAAGGTGCGGTCCTCGTGCAGCAGGTTCTCCAGCGCCTCATTGCTCACGCTCGGCCTCCTCGGGCGGTCGGGAGCGCAAGGCTATCGGGCGGCAGACGTCCCCGGCGCAGCAGTGGCGCACGCCTGGAGCCCATCGCCGCTGGGGACGCGGAGGTGGCCATCGCTGTGGACGAGCGACCTGCTCACGACCCGACCGTCTGACATGCTGGTCGTCCTATGGGTGAGCAACTGTTCGACCGTCCCTCGCTGAGCGAGCGCAGCTGGCTGCTGCGCGTCCTGCGCCTGGAGACGGTCGGCGGCATCCTGATGCTGGCGGCCGCGGCCATCGCCCTGGTGTGGGCCAACTCGCAGTGGGTCGAGTCCTACCAGACCCTGATCAGCACCGAGATCGGCCCCGAGGCCCTGCACCTGCACCTCCCGCTGAGCGTGTGGGCCGCGGACTTCCTGCTCGCCTTCTTCTTCTTCCTGGCCGGCCTCGAGCTCAAGCACGAGGTGCAGGTCGGCACCTTGAGCAAGCCCTCCCAGGCCGCTGTCCCGGTGGTCGCCGCGATCGGCGGGATGGTCGTCCCCGCGCTGATCTACGTGGCCTTCACCGTGGGCTGCCCGTGGAGCGCACGGGATGGGGCATCCCGATGGCCACGGACATCGCCTTCGCCCTGGCGGTCCTGGCGATCATGGGCCGCGGCCTGCCCCTGGCCCTGCGGGCGTTCCTGCTGACCCTGGCCGTCGTCGACGACCTCGGCGCCATCACCGTGATCGCGATCTTCTACTCCGACAAGTTCCAGCTCGGCTACTTCGTGGCCTCCGTGGCGCTGGTCGGCGCTCTGGTGGTTCCTGCAGCACCGACGTTTCAACGGCAGGCGCGCTGCGCTGGCTGTCTACCTGCCCCTGGCCCTGCTGATCTGGTACACCACCCACGAGTCGGGGATCCACGCGACCGTCGCCGGCGTGGCCATGGGACTGGCGACCCGGGTGTCCCATGACCCGGGCGAGGACAAGTCCCCGGGAGACCGGGCCGAGCACGCCCTGCGCCCCTTCGTCGCCGGGTTCGCCGTCCCCCTGTTCGCGTTCACCAGCGCCGGCGTGACCGTGCGCAACGTCGGGGACTCCACCGCCCCGGTCGAGTCGTTCGGGGAGACCCTCACCTCACCCGTGGCCCTCGGGGTCCTCGTGGGACTGCTCGTCGGCAAGCCGATCGGCGTGATCGGCGGGGCCTGGCTGATGGCCCGATTCACCCGCGCCTCCCTGAACCCCGCCCTGCGCTGGGCCGATGTGACCGCCGTCGGTGTCCTGGCCGGCATCGGCTTCACGGTCAGCCTGCTGATCGCCGAGCTCGCCTTCGACGAGGACCCCCAGCTGCTCACCGACGCCAAGGTCGGCATCCTGACCGCCACCTTCGGGGCGGCGGTGCTCTCGGCCCTGGTCCTGGCCCGTCGCAAGCGCGCCCTGGAGCAGATCGTGGCCGAGGAGGACGCCGACTCCGACGCCGACGGGATCCCCGACGTCTACCAGCACGAGAAGTAGGTCGGAGCATCCCGCAATCCCGCCGGCCACGCAGGCACGGGCCGTCCCGCGATAGCCTTGCGCCGACTTCCTCGAAAGGACCGCGGATGGACAGCAACTCCGACACCAGCGTCAGCACCCTGGTGAACTCCGCCATCACCGACGCCCAGAGCCTCGTCCGCCAGCAGATCGAGCTGGCCAAGGCCGAGGTCACGCAGAGCGCCAAGCAGGCCGCCGGCGCCTCAGGGCTGCTCATCGGCGCCGCCGTCCTCGCGTTCCTGGCGTTCGTCTTCGCGCTCGTTGCCGGCGCCTACGGGATCGTCGCCGCCGGGCTGCCGGTGTGGGCCGGCTTCCTGATCGTTGCCGGCGTCCTGCTGCTGGTCGCGATCATCCTCGGGCTGGTCGGCAAGTCGCGCACGAAGCACATCACGCCCCCACAGCGTGCCATCGGCGGGGTCGAGAAGACCAAGGCGTCCCTGTCGGGGATCACCTCCTCGGCCAAGCCCGGCTCGGCCCTGGCCCCCGTCACCGACAGCGCAGTCACCGTCCCCACGTCGTGACCCTTCTCGACCCCGAGGAGGTCGTCCGGGTCGAGGGACCCTGGACGCACCGGGACGTGCCCGCGAACGGCTCCCGGTTCCACGTCGCCGAGATGGGCGAGGGTCCCCTGGTCCTGCTGCTGCACGGCTTCCCCACGTTCTGGTGGACCTGGCGCCACGCCCTTCCGGTCCTGGCCGACGCCGGCTACCACGCAGCGGCCATGGACCTGCGCGGCTACGCCGGCTCCGACCACCCCCCGCGTGGCTACGACCCGTTCACCCTCTCGGCGGACGTCAGCGGGGTGATCCGCTCCCTGGGGTCGCGCGACGCCGTCGTCGTGGGACATGGATGGGGCGGCTTCCTGGCGTGGACGGCCGCCGTCACGCACCCCGAGGCGATCCGCGCGATCGTCCCGATGTCGATGCCGCACCCCCGCCGGCTGCGGGCCGCCCTGCTGGGCGACGCCGGACAGCGCAGCGCCTCGGCCTACGCCTTCGGCTTCCAGGTGCCGGCCTCCCCCGAGCGTGACCTGCTCGAGAACGGGGCCTCCGAGGTCGGGGACCTGCTGCGCGCGTGGTCGGCCACCCCGTCCTGGCCCGACGACCACACCGCGGCGACCTACCGCGCGGCCATGCTGCTGCTCAACACCGCCCACTGCGCGCTGGAGTACCACCGGTGGGCGCTGCGCTCGGTGCCGCGACCCGACGGCATCCGGTACGCCAAGCGGATGAAGACCCCCATCACGGCTCCTGTCCTGCACCTGCAGGGAGCGGCCGACCCGACGGTGCTGCCCAGCAGCGCGCGCGGATCCGGGGACTTCGTCACCGGGCGCATACCAGTACACCGAGATCCCCTCAGCCGGGCACTTCCCGCACGAGGAGCGCCCCGAGGAGTTCCACGCCACGCTGCTGGACTGGCTCGCAACGCTCTGACCACCGCCCCGAGACCATGATCCGATCCAGGATCGGAGCCGTCGGGAGGCCCGAGAGTTGGACGAAGTCGCCTCCGGCGCTCGAGAGTTCGGACGAGACCCTAGAGGGCCCGGCAGGGGCCGGAGGAGACCTCGTCGGTCGCGTTGCGCGTCGCCTCGATGGCGCCCGGACCTCTGCCTCGGTCAGGGCGAACCCGGTCTGGTCGTCGTCCTGGGCGTTGGCGAAGACCAGCCCGAGGACCGACCCGTCCAGGCCCAGGAGTGCGCCGCCGGAGTTCCCCGGGCGCACCAGCCCCCGGAACACGTGCACCTCACGACTGCCCGAGCCCTGGTCGTCGGCGACCAGGATCTGCCCGCGGACACGGGCCTCGCCCAGGGTCAACGGTCCACCACCCGGGTATCCGGCCACCACGGCGTCGGTCCCGCGAGGAGCCTCGTCAACCCACTTCGGCACCGGGGACTCGAGCCCGGGGACGTGCAGGATCGCGACGTCGTTCTCCGGATCGAGGTAGACCAGGCGTGCCCCGCGGGTGGCGCGGTCGCTCGCGGAGCCGACGGTGATCCGACCGGCACCGGCCACCACGTGGGCGTTCGTGGCCACCCGTCCGGGGCTGACCACGACCCCCGAGCCCAGCGACGAGGACCCGCAGCGGGTCGAGGTGGTCGACACCTGGACCACCGAGTCCCGGGCGACCCGCGCGGCCGCCTCCGAGATGTCGACGTTCGCCGGATCCTCGACCGGCGGCAGGGTGGCCGGGTTGAACGGCAGGCTGGGCACGTCGATGGTGGCCAGCAGCTCGCGCGCGTCATCCAGGAGCGCCCCGCCGGGGCCGGCCAGGACCTGGTCGAGCAGGGGGAACCCGCGCGAGGCCCGGACCTGCTCGGAGGTGGGACCGAGCGAGCTCGAGGCCGCCACCGACAGCACCATCCACGCGCACAGCAGGAACGCCAGGACGCTCACGACCATCCCCGAGGCGCTGTCCACCACGCGGATCGGGCGGAAGTCGACGGCATCGCGCACGGTCCGCCCCGCGAACCCGAGGATCGCCTGGCCGATGACCCCGAGGACGAACATCCCGGCCAGTGTGGCCATGGCCTGCAGGAACGTGGGCCACTCGCGCCCGGCGAGCAGGTGCGGCACCAGCCACGCCCCGCACAGGGCCCCGCCGATGAAGCCGGCGAAGGAAGCGGCCGTGGTGATGACCCCCGATCGCCATCCCGCGATCGCGACCACCAGCAGCCCCACGAGCAGCGCGATGTCGACCCAGTTCGCGCTCACCAGGAGATCCCGACCTCACGCTCCGTCGGCCAGGGCTCGGCCCAGCCCGCGAGGTCGAGCAGCCGGTCGAGCAGGCCGGCCGTGAAGCCCCACACGAGCATGTCGGCCACCTGGAAGCCGGGCCCCCGATAGCCCGACGGGTGCACGACCGTGACCCGGTTGGCCGGGTCGACCAGGTGGGCCAGCGGGATCCGCTCGGCGCGGGCGACCTCGCGCGGATCAGCGGCCCAGACCGGGGCCGGGACGCTCCAGTAGCCGATCACCGGCGTGACGGTGTAGCCGCTGGGCGGCAGCCAGAGGTCGGGCAGGACCCGCGCCACCGTGACTCCGGCGGGCTCCAGGCCGGTCTCCTCCTGCGCCTCGCGCAGGGCGGCAGCGACCGGACCGTCGTCCTCGGGATCGACACCCCCGCCGGGGAACGCCGGCTGCCCGGCGTGCGAGCGCATGTCGGCGGCCCGCTCGATGAGCAGCACGTCCGGGCCGTGCGGGCCGTCCCCGAACAGGATCAGCACCGCCGAGGACCTCGTCTCGGAGTCCGGCGGCGGGGTGAAGCGCGACAGCTCATGGCCGGCCACGCCGTCGATGGCGCCCAGGAACGCGGCGAACCACTCGGGCGCGGTCGCCAGCCGGTCCGCGTGCTGGCCCGGAGCCGTCCCCGACCCGTCCGGGCTGCTCACGGTCCCACCTTGACCAGCTTGGCGGCCTTCACCGGATCGGTCTGACCCTCCCCGAAGCTCGGGCACAGCTGGGCCAGGGGGCAGGCGCCGCACGCGGGTGTCCGGGCGTGGCAGACGCGGCGGCCATGCCAGATCATCCGGTGCGACAGCACCGTCCAGTCCGATCGCGGGAACAGCGAGCCGACCTCGGCCTCGACCTTCTCGGGGTCCTCGGCCGTGGTCCACCCGAAGCGCCGGGAGAGCCGGCCGAAGTGCGTGTCGACGGTGATCCCGGGAACGCCGAAGGCGTTGCCGAGCACCACGTTGGCCGTCTTGCGGCCCACCCCGGGCAGCGTGACGAGGTCCTTCAGCCGCCCGGGCACCTCACCGTCGTAGGCCTCGACCAGCCGTGCGGCCATGCCCTGCAGCGAGGCGGACTTCGCCCGGAAGAAGCCGGTGGACTCGATCATCGACTCCAGCTCGGCGCGGTCCGCGGCCGCCAGGTCGGCGGGGGTCGGGTAGGCCGCGAACACCTGCGGCGTCACCATGTTGACCCGCACGTCGGTGCACTGGGCGGACAGGATCGTGGCGACCAGCAGCTGGTAGGGCGTCTCGAAGTCCAGCTCGCAGTGCGCATCGGGGTAGGTCTCACCCAGGATCCGACCCATCCGACGGGCACGGCGGACCAGCGCCGTGCGCGTCGCCGGGGGTGCGGGGGTGGGCATGTGGATAGCCTAGGGCCGATCCGTGCCACCCGAGCCTGCTGGGAGAGCCATGGCGACCAAGCCCCCGCCGACCCCACCCGAGGTGGATCCGGCCTACTCCGGGCTGACCCTCGACGACCTGCGCGACCTGCGTCGCGAGCTCGGCGACGAGGAGGCACGGGTGTCCTACTGGCGCCGGATCATCCAGGCGCGCATCGACCTGCTGACCCGGGGGAGCTCCGACGGGGACATCGTCGAGCGGCTCACCACCGTCCTGGCCGAGAGTGGCGCCGTGCATCGGCGGCTGGCCAACCTGTCGGTCAAGCCCGCCGGCGACATCGAGGCCCTGCCCGGACCTGCACGGCCTGTGGACCCGCGTCGTCGACTCGCGGGACACCGAGGCCGTGGCCGGGTTCGTCGAGGAGCTGCGCGCCGTGGAGACCGACATCTCCGCGCTGCGCCGCGAGATCCACCAGCGCCTCGACGAGGCCACGGGGCAGCTGATCGCCCGCTACCGGCAGGATCCGACCCTCGCGCTCACCGCGCTGCCCGACATCGGGCTGCGCTAGCGCACTACTGTGTGAATCCTGCGGGGGCAAGTACCGCACGCCCATGGGAGGAGTCACCCGTGCAGGACCGGCTGCGCTCCGCGCCACTGTTCACCGCCCTCGACGACGATGCCGCCGCCGCGATGCGGGCGTCGATGGTCGAGGTGCGCCTGACCAAGGGCGACGTCCTGTTCACCGAGGGCGAGACCGGGGACAAGCTGTACCTGATCGAGTCCGGCAAGATCAAGCTCGGTCACACGGCCTCCGACGGCCGTGAGTCGCTCATCGCCGTGCTCGGCGCCGGCGAGATGCTCGGCGAGCTGTCCCTGTTCGATCCCGGCCCGCGCACCGCGACGGCTGTCGCCGTGACCAAGACCAAGGTCCTGTCCATGGGACACGAGGCGCTCCTGCCCTGGTTGGTGGGGCGCCCCGACATGGCCGTCGCGCTCCTTGCCTCCCTGGCCCGGCGGCTGCGCCGGACCAACGAGGCGATGGCCGACCTCGTGTTCTCCGACGTCCCGGGCCGGGTGGCCAAGGCCCTCCTGGAGCTGGGCACCAAGTTCGGCGAGGAGACCCCCGAGGGCCTGCTCGTCAGCCACGACCTGACCCAGGAGGAGCTCGCCCAGCTCGTCGGGGCCTCCCGCGAGACGGTGAACAAGGCGCTGGCGGACTTCTCCCAGCGCGGCTGGATCCTCATCGAGCAGCGCCAGGTGACCCTCCTGGACGTCCCCCGGCTGGAGCAGCGCGCCCGCTGAGAACTCCCGGGGGACGCATCCGCCCCGGGCCGCTACATTGACCCCATGTCTGAACGCACCCGGTGGGAGTACGCCACCGCACCCCTGCTCATCCACGCCACCCAGCAGATCCTCAACAACTGGGGCACCGACGGCTGGGAGCTGGTCCAGGTCGTCCCCGGCCCGAACCCCGAGCAGCTCGTGGCCTACTTCAAGCGCCCGCTGACCTGACATGGGAGCCGTCGAGGATCGCCTCTCCGCCCTGGGTCACACGGTGCCCGATGTGGCGCCGCCGGTCGCGGTCTACGTCCCGGCAGTCCAGACGGGCACCCTCGTCTACACCTCCGGACAGCTGCCCCTGGTCTCCGGCGTCCTGATGGGCACGGGGAAGGTCGGGGCCGAGGTCGCCCCGGAGCAGGCTGCGCGGATGGCCACGCAGTGCGCCCTGAACGCGATCGCCGCCATCCGGGCGCTCGTCGGCGACCTCGATCGCGTGGTCCGCGTGGTCAAGGTGGTCGGTTTCGTGGCCAGCGATCCCGGCTTCAGCGGGCAGCCGGGCGTGGTCAACGGTGCCAGCGAGCTCCTCGGGGCCGCCTTCGGCGACGCAGGTGTGCACGCCCGATCGGCGGTGGGGGTTGCGGTCCTGCCACTCGATGCCCCCGTCGAGGTCGAGGTCATCGTGGAGATCGCCTGAATGGTCCTCGAGATGCCGCCCGAGCTGGTGCAGCGGGCCCGGTTGCTGGCGCAGGGCGGCCCGTGGGACCCGCCTGAGTCGAAGGACGCCGCCACCATCGTGCTGCTGCGCGACGGGGTGGCCGGGCTCGAGGCCCTGCTCATGCGACGGCCGGACTCGATGGCCTTCGCACCGGGCATGCACGTGTTCCCCGGGGGCCGGGTCGACCTGGACCAGGACAGCCAGCCCGCGATCCACGGGACGGTGCGCGCCGGTGCGTGGACCGATCCGGACCTGGCACGCGCTCTGATCGTCGCGGGCGTCCGCGAGACGTTCGAGGAGGCCGGCGTCATGCTCGCCGTCGACCGGTCTGGACGCCCGGCAGCCCCCGACGAGAGCTGGGCGCACGACCGGGCAGCCAGTGAGACCGCCGGCGGGTTCCCGTCGGTGCTGCGACGTCGCAAGCTGCACATCCAGGCCGACCTGCTGGTCCCGATCGCGCACTGGATCACCCCCGAGGTCGAGACCCGCCGGTTCGACACCCGCTTCCTGGCTGCCGCCCTGCCTGCCGGCCAGGACGTCGACGCGCACGTCACCGAGACCGACTCCGCCCACTGGATGGCCCCCGCCGATGCCCTCGCCGAGCACCGCAGGGGCGCCCTGGCCATGCTGCCGCCGACAGTCGCCGTGCTGGCCGACCTCGCCGGGCAGCGCTCAGTCGGGGATGCGCTGAACTGGGCGCGCACCCGCGAGGTCGTGCCGCTGATGCCCCGCCCCCAGCTGTCCGGCGAGGACCTCACCTGGGTCCTGGTGCATGCCTACACCGGCGAGGTCCTCTCCGCTGCCGCCGCAGCCGTCCGGATCCGAGGAGCGGGGGACGCGCTGATGCGCCCCCTGGGATCGTCCGGGCCCTGGGATGCCGGGCGGATCACGGCCGCGCGCCACCGCGCTCCTGGCACCCAACGCCAGCTGGATGACCCTGGACGGGACCAACTCCTGGCTGCTCGTCGAACCGGGCTCCGACCTCGCCGTCCTCGTGGACCCGGGTCCCGACGACCCGGGTCACCTCGCTGCCCTGATCAGCGCCGCCGACGAGCTCGACAGCCGCATCGCGCTGATCCTGCTGACCCACGGACATGCCGACCACAGCGCGGGTGCCCGCAGCCTGCACGACCTGACTGGGGCGCCGGTCCGGGCCCTGGACCCCGCGCATCGACTCGGCGACGAGGGGCTGGGCGACGGCGACGTGGTGTCGGTCGGGGGCCTCGAGCTGTCCGTGGTCGCGACCCCGGGCCACACCACCGACAGCCTGACGTTCCTGCTCCCCGCCGACGGAGCACTGCTCACCGGGGACACGGTCCTGGGACGCGGCAGCGCTGTCATAGCCCACCCCGATGGACATCTGGGCGCCTACCTGGCGTCACTGGGCTCGCTTGGCCGAGCTCGCGGGGAGCACCGGGGCCGGGTGGGTGCTGCCGGGGCACGGTCCGGCCTGCCCCGACCCGGCGGGTCTGCTGGCCGACTACGCCGAGCACCGCCGGGAACGCCTCGACCTCGTGTCCGCTGCCATGGCCGCCGGCACCACCGACCCCGACGACCTGCTGGCGATGGTGTACCCGGAGGTGCCCGAGGCGCTGCGCTGGGCAGCCCGGCTGTCCCTGGCCGCACAGGTCGAGTACCTCACCGACCGGGCGCCCGGGATCGGAGCGTAGCGACCGAGGCGCTGGCGGCAGCCACCTCGCCCGCACCCCGAACAGCCCCGCGACGGATCACGACCCCGCAACGTGACCAAGGACTCTGTCGGGACCGAACTCCGCAGCGCGAGAGTGGGGGTGTCGCAGGAGGCGTTGTGATGAGCGCGCGGATTCGGCGTCTGGTGGTCGATCGTGGCGACCGTCATGGCGGTCTGCGCCTGCACGGGGACCGGCGGGTCCACTGATCAGGCCCCTTCCGGTTCGCTCGGCGCCGGGGCGGCCGTCGTGACCGACACCAAGGAGGCGCTGCTCGGGGTGCTCGGCGCACCCGATGCCTTCACCTCCAAGGTGGTGGTCCTCGACGGCGCCGAGGTCCCCGTCGAGTCCTTCGTCTACGCCGAGTTGTCCCGCGCCTACGAGATGGTCGACGGGGTCGTGGTGGGCGAGGAGGAGATCGAGGCATTCCCGGACGGGACGTTGCTCCCGCTGCACCTGGGCTACTACGACATGCGCACCGGGGTGACCGAGACCGAGGTGCGCGAGGCTCTCGCGGGGTACGAGTTGACCGCCATCGACGCGACCGCCCTGGACATGCCGGCGGGGGCGAAGGTGCTTGCCGGGAGCCAGGTCCTGATCGGGCTCGTCGATGACCGGGTCGTGTACATCCAGACCTATCCCCTGGTGCCCGATGAGGGCGGTGCCTTCACGGCCTACCTGGAAGGGGACCAGCCATGAGGACGCTGCGCCGTCGCCTTCCCGCGGTCCTCACCGCCGTTGCCCTGACCCTGACCCTGACCGGGCCTGCCGCGGCCATCCCGGGGCAGGTGCCCGCTGGGGTCGGCAACCCGGCGGTGAATGTGTTCATCGGCCTCCTCGAGGTGGGTCAGGCCCGGGCGATCAGCAACCGGGTGTTCGCCAACGTCACGAAGGAGGAGCAGCAGGTCACGAGCGCCTATGCCGGCTATGTGGACACCGCGCAGAAGCAGCGGGCCGCCGCCCAGGAGAAGGGTGACACCGTCGCGGTCCAGCGTGCCGACCGGGTGCTGGCCGTCCTCCAGCAGGAGCAGACCACGAAGGCCGCGCTGCTCAAGCAGATGCGTCAGAACGCGTACACCCAGTTCCGCAAGCCTGAGTTCGCCCTGATGCTGTCGACGATCGCCAACGTCGGACCGGTGAGCCGGCTGCTGACCTCGGCCAGCGGAGAGTTGGGCGGCCTGGCTTCCAAGGTGAGCGCCCTGCGCAACCAGGTCAGCGGCGGCTTCGGCATGAACCTCCTCGCCGTGCAGGCCTACACGGCCCAGTTGCAGCGGTGGACCGGCGTGTGGGCGATGGTCAGCGGTCCCAAGGGGCGAGGGCTGACCGACCTGGCTGAGAAGGCCACCGCCTCCCTGCAGCGGGCGACGGCCGGCGTCGCGGGCGCCGATCGTGCGCTGGCTGAGACCGCCACGACGCTGGCCGCCCTGTCCAGTGCGTTGGAGGGCGTCAAGACCGTGGCGGTGCGGCCCCGCGGCCATGGCTTCTTCGGGTTCATCACGAACCTCCTGGGCATCGACACCCGCCTGATCGATGCGCTGCGCAACGCGATCCGGCCCCGGGTCCGCAACGTGCCCGGCTACCGTGAGGCCGACATCGACCGGGTGCTCGATGCGGCGATCGTGGAGCTGATGCGCCGACGGCTCTACGACTGCGGCAAGCCCACCGGGTACGAGTTGCGCACCCTGCCGGACAACCCTGATCTGGGCACCCAGGTCGACAAGGTGACTCGATCTCTGGGTGGCGTTGACAAGCGGTTGCCCCTCTGTGACGACCCGACCGCGGAGCAGTTGCTGGCAGTCGGCGAGGAGGCGCTGGACCCCGTCGCTGCCGGCTCGGAGAACGCGACGCGCCCGACGGGGGGCGGCATCTACACGATCAGCAGCGAGGGCCGTGCTCCGGGCGCCCGGGCGGCGATGGTCCGCATCGACGGCGGCGACCTGTCCGTTCGCGACCTCAAGCCCCCGCTGTTCACGCTGGGCGGTGAGGCGGTCGGCCTGCCGGACATCCAACTGATCCTCGACTTCGAGCAGGGGACGGCCAGCGGATCCTTCGACGTCGACTACGCCTGCGACGCCGAATCCTGCATGGGCCAGTCCTCGACCGGGCATGCCGCGGGAAGCTTCGAACAGGTCCCGTTCGCGGTGCCGCCTGACGGTCCTCCGGCTGACTACCCGTTCCCCGAGCACCACTGGTACGACCTCGAGAAGGACAACTGGTACGCGCTGGCGGCCACGGACATCGCGGTCCAGCTCGCGGGCACCAGCTTCGATGGGAGCACGGGCGACTACGACGAGACCGTGCGCGGGTGGGTGGAGGTGCGGCTGTCCCCGAGCGGCTGGTCCACCGGATCGCTGCCCAGCGGGTGGTACGCCGACCTCGGCGTTCGCCTGGACTACCCCGACACCGTGAACCCCCAGTGGACCCTGTTCATCGGATCCAACTCGCAGGTCTGGGATCCCCGGATCCCCCAGCCGCCGTCTGCGGGGTGAGTGGGGGCCGCCCGCCGCCCCACCCCACCCAGCCCACCCCGGTGTAGTACCTCACCGGCCGGGCGCCGGGGCTCACCGCCCAATAGTCTTCGACGATGAGCGCGCCCCGGCTGTTCCCCGACGTGCGGCTGCACATCGTCTCGGGCAAGGGTGGCGCGGGCAAGACCACTGTGGCCGCTGCGCTGGCGCTGGCCCTGGCCGCCGAGGGCCGGCGGACCCTGCTGATGGAGGTCGAGGGCCGGCAGGGGATCGCCCAGCTGTTCGACTCCGCACCGCTGCCCTACGAGGAGCGCCGCGTCGCGCGGGCCCCGGATGGCGGCGAGGTGCGCGCACTCGCGGTCGACCCTGAGGCGGCCCTTCTGGAGTACCTCGAGATGTTCTACAACCTGCGCCGGGCCGGCTCGGCGCTGGCGCGCATCGGAGCGATCGACTTCGCCACGACCATCGCGCCGGGCGTGCGCGACGTCCTGCTCACCGGGAAGGCTGTCGAGGCGGTCAAGCGGACCAAGGACGGCAAGCCCGTCTTCGATGCTGTCGTGCTGGACGCCCCACCGACCGGTCGGATCACGCGGTTCCTCAACGTCAACTCCGAGGTCGCCGGGATCGCCCGGATGGGGCCCATCCACAGCCAGGCGAAGTCCGTGATGGCCGTCATGGCGTCCCCGCGGACCGCCGTGCACCTGGTGACCCTTCTCGAGGAGATGCCGGTCCAGGAGACCATCGATGGGGTGGGTCACCTGCAGGAGGAGGGCCTGCCGGTCGGTGCGGTGGTCATCAACTCCGAACGGCCGCCCATGTTGACCTCGGTCCAGCGCGCCGATGCACTGCGCGGCGCCCTGGACCGTACGGCTCTGGCCGGGGCCGTACGGTCGGCTGACGTGATCACCTCCCGGGACCCGCACACGGTCGAGGAGGTGGTCGACGCGCTGGTCGACGAGGCCCGCGACCATGCCGAGCGGGTGGCTGTGGCCGAGCAGGAGCGCGCCAGCCTGGGACAGCTGGACCTGCCCCAGCTGTCCCTGGGCCACATCGCCACCGGGATCGACCTCGGGGCCCTCTACGAGTTGGCGGCCCAGCTGCGCGCCGCCGGCATGGGACCGGAGCCGCGCCCATGAGCCCGGCCCTGTGGGAGTCGGCCGCGACCCTGGACATCGACGCCCTGCTCGCCGACCCCACCACGCACATCATCGTCTGCTGCGGTTCCGGCGGTGTGGGCAAGACCACCACCGCGGCCGCCCTCGGTGTGCGCGCCGCGGAGGCGGGCCGACGGACTGTGGTGCTCACCATCGACCCCGCCCGACGGCTGGCCCAGTCCCTGGGACTGTCGGAACTGGACAACACCCCGGCCCCGATCCCGGGGATCGACCTGTCCAGCGGGGGATCCCTGGACGCGATGATGCTGGACATGAAGCGGACCTTCGACGAGGTCGTCATCGCCCACAGCGACCCGGTCCGCGCCCAGGCCATCCTGGAGAACCCGTTCTACCAGGCCCTGTCGAGCTCGTTCGCCGGCACGCAGGAGTACATGGCCATGGAGAAGCTGGGGCAGCTGCACCGCGAGTCCCAGTCCGAGGGCCGCTGGAACCTGATCATCGTGGACACCCCACCTTCACGCTCCGCCCTGGACTTCCTCGACGCCCCGATGCGGCTCGGCGCGTTCCTCGACGGGCGACTGATCCGGATCCTCGTGGCGCCCGCGCGCGTGGGAGGCCGGGCCTACATGCGGCTCGTGTCGGCCAGCCTCGGGGTGTTCAGCAACGTCCTGAACAAGATCATCGGCGCCCAGGTCCTGACCGACCTGCAGACGTTCGTCGCCTCGGCCGACGCACTGTTCGGCGGATTCCGGGAACGGGCCGAACAGACCTACGCCCTGCTTGCGGCCCGCGGCACGGCCTTCCTGGTGATCGCCGCGCCCGAGCCAGACGCGCTGCGTGAGGCGTCCTACTTCGTGGAGCGCCTGGAGTCCGAGGGCATGCCGCTGGCTGGGCTGGTGCTGAACCGCGTCGCTCCGGTCCGACTGCCCGAGCTCAGCCCTGACCAGGCAGCCGCCGGCGCCGAGCGACTGCGGGCTCACGACCCCGTCGAGGACTCGGCCGAGGCCCTGACCGCATCCCTGCTCGAGCTGCACGCCGAGCGCATGCGTCAGGCCGAGCGCCAGCACCGACTGGCCGACAGATTCGTCGCCGCGAACCCGCAGGTGCCTGTGACATCGGTCACGGCCCTGGCCCAGGACGTCCACGACCTAGAGGGGCTACGCCGGGTCGGGCAGCTGATGGCGCAGCGACGCGCAGAGCCGCCAGACGATAGCACGGCCTGAGTTGCCGTAAAATCGGCCCATGCCCTCTACGAATCGCGCCCGGCGCCGGCCAGCAGCGTGGTCCGTGACGCGCCTGGTGGCCCTCGTGGCCGTCGCCGCGCTCGCCGGCGTCGTGGTGGCGGGCATGGCCCTGCCTGTGATCGGCCCCGTCGGCGTCCTGGCCCGTGACTCGATCTCCTCGTTCGAGGATCTCCCTCGCGACTTCCGCGAGCCGGCCCTTCCGGTGCGCACCCGCGTCTACGCCGCGGACGGCACAAAGATCGCAACGGTCTTCGAGGAGAACCGCAAGGAAGTCACCATCGACAAGGTGGCACCGGTGATGGCCGAGGCCGTGGTCGCGATCGAGGACTCCCGGTTCTATGAGCACAACGGGTTCGACCCCCGCGGGTTCCTGCGCGCCGCGGTCACCAACGTCACGTCCGGAGGCGTCGCCCAGGGCGGGTCCACCTTGACGATGCAGTACGTCAAGAACGTCCTGCTCACGGCGGCCAAGGACGAGGAGGAGCAGGCCGCCGCCAAAGAGGACACCATCACCCGCAAGCTGCGCGAGATCCGCTACGCGATGGCGCTGGAGAAGCGCCTGACCAAGGACCAGATCCTCGAGCGCTACCTGAACATCAGCTACTACGGCGCAAAGGCCTACGGCGTCGAGGCCGCCTCGCAGCGCTACTTCTCCAAGAGCGCCAAGGACCTCGAGCTCGTGGAGGCGGCGACGCTGGCCGGGATCGTGCAGCAGCCGTCGCGCTTCGACCCGACCCGCAACCCGCGCCAGTCCCAGAAGCGCCGCGACGTCGTGCTCAACCGGATGGCCGAACTCGGCTACATCACGGTCGAGGAGGCTCGCGCCGCCAAGTCCGCGGACATCGAGGACTACCTGAACCCCAAGATCCAGTACAACGGCTGCACCACGTCGTTCGCCCCCTACTTCTGCGACTACGCGATCCGTCAGGTCACCGAGATGAAGGCCTTCGGGTCAACGCCGGAGGAGCGTGAGGCCGCCTGGAATGCCGGTGGCTACAAGATCTACACGACCCTGGACATGACAGCCCAGAAGGCGGCAACGAAGGCCGTCATGGAGGCCATCCCACCCAAGGATGCGAGCCGGAAGGCCACAGCGATCGCGATGGTCACGCCCGGAACCGGTGACATCCGGGCCATGGCCCAGAACCGCGTCTGGGGGACCAGCAAGTCGGACAAGAAGTGGTGGGAGACGACGTACAACTACGCGGTCGACCTCGCCGACGGCGGAACGATCGGCATGCAGGCCGGCTCCACGTTCAAGATCTTCACGATCGTCGCCGCACTGGAGAAGGGAATCAGCCCCTACACCGTCATCAACGCCCCGCCGCGCAGGGAGTTCACGGGCTTCGTGGGCTGCAATGGCGCCCCATTGTCGGGGGATTCCAGCGGCGGAACCGAGCCCTGGCCGGTCTCCAACTCCACCTCGTCGGGCAACTTCGACATGTTCCGGGGTGCCGCCTACTCGGTCAACACCTTCTTCGCCGAGCTGGAGAAGCAGGCGGGGGTGTGCGAGACGGTGGAAGCGGCCCGGAAGATGGGGGTGAAGTACGCCGACGGCAGCGACCTCAGTGATGTCCGGGCTGACGGTACGACCGCCGAGGTGGCGTCGTTCACCCTCGGGACCACGGAGATCTCCCCGCTCACGCTTGCCAACGCCTATGCCACGGTGGCCGCCCATGGCGTCTACTGCAAGCCGCGCGTCATCACCAAGATCGTCGACCGCGACGGCAAGGACCTGCCGGTGTCGGCGCCGAAGTGCGAGCAGGCGATCACCCGCAATGTCGCCGACGGTGCGGCAGCGGTGCTGACCAACGTCGTGGACGGCAACATCTCCGGGCGCACTGGTGGCCCGATGACCCTGGGCCGGGACACGATCGGCAAGACCGGCACCATCAACAACCACGCTGCGGTCTGGTTCGCTGGGTCAACGCCGGACCTGGGGGCTGCTGTCTGGGTCGGCGACCCTCGCGGCGGCTACAAGCACCCCCTGGTGAACCTGACCATCAACGACCGGTACTACCCGGAGGTCTTCGGCTCCTCGCTTCCCGGACCCACGTGGAAGAAGGCGATGGAGGGGGCCCTGGCCAACAGCGCTCCAGTCCCCATGGAGCTGAAGAACGAGTGGGGGCTCCTACCTGCCCGCCAGGCCGGAACCCCCTACCAGGGCAGCCGGTACGCCGCGCCCGAGGTTCCCTGGTGGCAGCGCACGTTCCCAGGATTCGGTGACTCAAGTCGGGGCCAGGACCAGCAGGGCCAGGACCAGCAGGGTCAGGGCCAGGGTCAGGCCCGGTAGACCTCGCCGGGACGCTCAGGACAGTGCGGCCCGGACCATCGTGGCCAGCTGGCCGCCGTCGAAGCGCCCTGCAACCTGCGGGGTCACGTCCTTCATGACCCGGCCCATCGCAGGCATGCCCGTGACGCCCTCGTCAGCAAGTCGCGCCACGGCTGCGTCCACCAGCGCGCCGACCTCCTCGGCCGTCAGCGGCTCGGGCAGGTAGCGCGCGAGCACATCGAGCTCGGCCAACTCCCGCTCGGCGAGCTCCGGCCGCGAGGCATCCGTGAAGGCAGTCGCAGCCTCCCGGCGCTTCTTGGCCTCCTTGGTCAGGACGGCCATGACCTCCGCGTCGCTGAGCGTCCGCGCCGACGTGCCCGAGACCTCCTCGGTGGTCACCGCGGTCAGGGCCATCCGCACGGTGGCTGCTGTGAGCCCATCCCGGCTCCGGATGGCCTCGGTCAGGTCGGCCTGCAGGGTCTCCTTGAGGGTACTCATGGCCCCATTGTGGTGGGTGGACCCGAGCCCCACGCCCACG
The DNA here is from genome assembly GCA_963736425.1 of uncultured Actinomycetes bacterium. GTDB lineage: Bacteria > Actinomycetota > Actinomycetes > S36-B12 > CAIYMF01 > Prado023. The sequence continues at coordinate 164,877 of CAVTOX010000017.1, read as the reverse complement.
GCGCTGCTCGCGGATGCGGGATCCATGTGCCACCACTGCCAGACTTGGGGCATGCCGACAGCCGCCCGCGCCTCCATGGGCGCCGTGGCGTCCCTGCTGGCGGTCGGCGCCGCCACCGCTGCCTACAGCCTCTGGGAGGCCCGCCAGTACACGCTTCGATCGGCTGAGGTCAGATTGAGCCGGCCCTCTGAGCGTGCCGCGGATGGGCGCCCGCCACTGCGCATCCTGCACCTGTCGGACCTGCACCTGTCCCCGCGAGACACCGACCGCATCGAGTGGGTCCGCTCCCTGGGTGAGCTCGACGTGGACCTGACCGTCGTGACCGGCGACTTCCACGGCGACGCCCAGGGTCCCCGCCTGGCGCTGGCCGCCCTGGAGCCACTGCTCGATCGGCCTGGGCTGTTCGTTCGGGGGTCGAACGACTACTACGCCCCTGCCCGGGCGAATCCCGCCAAGTACCTGTCGGGTCCCAGTGAGCTGCGCACGAAGCGGCCCAAGATCGACGTCACCCCGCTCAACGAGGGCCTGGTCGTGGCTGGGTGGCAGGACCTGGACAACGAGGTCGCCGAGGTCGCCGTGCGCGGCTGGCGCATCGATGCGCGGGGAGTTGACGACCCACACATCGGCCGCGACCGGTACGCCGACGTCGCCGGCCCGTTCGATCCCGGGGCCGACCTGCGGCTCGGGGTCACCCACGCGCCCTACCGTCGGGTGCTCGATGCCATGGCCGCCGACGGTGCCGACCTGATCCTGGCCGGCCACACCCACGGCGGCCAGGTGTGCCTGCCATGGGTGGGGGCGCTGGTCACCAACTGCGACCTCCCCCGCAGCCAGGCCAAGGGACTGTCAGGCTGGGAGGAGTCCGCCCTGCACGTCTCGGCCGGGCTCGGGACCAGCCCGTACACCCCGATCCGGCTGGCGTGCCGGCCGGAGGCGACGGTGCTGACGGTGGTGGCGGGGTAGGGGTGGGTGGGGGACCCGTGTGCCAGACCCTCCGTCAAGGCATGGATCCTCCGCGCCGGCCGGGAGGATCTGTGCGGCGCGGGAGGGTCTGTGGACCTGGCTTCGTGAGCGCCCGGAGGGGATGGCGGGAGCCGTCGGCTCGCCCTTGGCGAGCCTCCTCCCGAATCCCGGCTGCGAGTCCGGGACACATGACAGGGCCCCGGGGGAACATCCCCGGGGCCCTGTCATGTGTCGGGATGGCGGGATTCGAACCCACGACCTCTTCGTCCCGAACGAAGCGCGCTACCAAGCTGCGCCACATCCCGATTGCGCGACCGATTCTAGCCGCACGCTGACCCCCAGCCCAAACCGCGGTTGTGGGCCGGCGGGCTGGGTGTCAGGCGCGCTCAGCCAGGAGTGCGGCGATCTGCACGGCGTTGAGGGCGGCACCCTTGCGCAGGTTGTCATTGGACAGGAACAGGGCCAACCCCCGCCCATCCGGGACGCCGGGGTCCTGGCGCAGACGTCCCACGTAGGTCGGATCGGCCCCGGCGGCCTGCAGCGGAGTGGGCACGTCCGACCAGACAACGCCCGGTGCGCCCTCGAGCAGCTCGCGCGCCCGCTCCACCGACAGCGGCCGCTCGAACTCGGCGTTGATGCTCAGGCTGTGGCCGGTGAACACCGGCACTCGCACGCACGTACCCGAGACCGCGAGATCCGGGATCCCGAGGATCTTGCGGGACTCGTGGCGCAGCTTCTGCTCCTCGTCGGTCTCCCCGGAGCCGTCGTCCACGATGCTCCCCGCGAGCGGGATCACGTCGAAGGCGATGGGAGCCACGTACTTCGTCGGCGCCGGCATGGTCACCGAGGACCCGTCATGGGTCAGTGCGGTCATGTCCTGGGCCACTGCGGCCCGGACCTGTCCGGCGAGCTCCTCGACGCCGGCCAGCCCGCTGCCGGAGACCGCCTGATAGGTGCTGACGACCAATCGCCGCAGGCCTGCCTCGGCATGCAGCGGGGCCAGGACGGGCATGGCCGCCATCGTGGTGCAGTTGGGGTTGGCCACGATCCCCTTGGGGATGCTGGCCAGGGCATCGGCGTTCACCTCGGACACGACCAGGGGGACCTCGGGGTCCATCCGCCAGGCCGAGGAGTTGTCGATGACGATCGCACCCGCCGCCGCGAACACCGGCGCCAGGGCCTTGGACGTCGACCCACCCGCGGAGAACAGCGCGATGTCGATGCCCGACGGGTCGGCGGTCGCGGCGTCCTCCACGACGATCTCGATTCCACGCCAGGGCAGGGTCGTCCCAGCCGAGCGCGCACTGGCGAAGAACCTGACCGTCCCCACGTCGATCCCGGACTCGTCGAGCAGGCGGCGCATCACGCCACCGACCTGGCCGGTGGCCCCGACCACCGCAACAGTGACGCTCATCGGCCCGTCCCTCCGTAGACGACGGCCTCCCCGTCGGCGTCCAGCCCGAAGGCCGTGTGCAGCGCCCGGACAGCCTCGGTGGCGGTGTCCTGGTCGGTCACGACCGAGATCCGGATCTCGGAGGTGGTGATCATGGTGATGTTGATGCCGGCATCGGCCAGGGCCTTGAAGAAGGTGGCCGAGACCCCCGGGTGCGAGCGCATGCCGGCCCCGACGAGCGAGACCTTGGCGATCCCGTCATCGTAGACGAGGTCCTCGAACCCGATCGTGTCCTGCTCACGGCGAACGGCCGCGATGGCATCCTCGCGCGAGGCGACCGGGCAGGTGAAGGTCACGTCGGTGCGCCCGGACTCCCCCAGGGACACGTTCTGGACGATCATGTCGACGTTCACGCCCGCATCGGCGACCGCCTGGAAGATCTGCGCGGCCTCTCCGGGACGGTCGGGGACGCCGACGACGGTGATCTTGCAGTCGTTGAGGTCATGGGCGACCCCCGCGATGATCGGTTGCTCCACAGTTGTCCCTTCGGCGGGATGGGCCGCTGCAGGCAGCGGATCGGACGAGTCGAGGACCCAGGTGCCCTCCTTCTCGGAGAAGGAGGATCGGACATGGATCGGCATGCGTGCCCGACGTGCGTACTCCACGCAGCGCAGGTGCAGCACCTTGGCACCGGCCGCAGCCAGCTCGAGCATCTCCTCGTAGCTGATCCGGGGCACCTGTCGGGCCGCCGGGACCACCCGGGGGTCGGCGGAGAACACGCCGTCGACATCCGTGTAGATCTCGCAGGCATCGGCGCCCAGGGCCACCGCCAGCGCAACAGCTGTCGTGTCCGACCCGCCCCTGCCCAGGGTGGTGATGTCCTTGCTGTCGTAGGACACCCCCTGGAAGCCGGCGACGATCGGGATGGCCCCATCGCTGATCGCGTGCCGGATGCGTCCCGGCGTCACGTCGATGATCCGGGCCGCGCCGTGCGCGGAGTCTGTGATCAGCCCGGCCTGTGAGCCGGTGTAGGAGCGGCCCTCCTCGCCCAGGTCGTGGATCGCCATGGCCAGCACCGCCATCGAGATCCGCTCCCCGGCGGTCAGCAGCATGTCCAGCTCACGTCCCGGCGGGTTCGGGCTGACCTCGTTGGCCAGCTCGAGCAGCTCGTCGGTGGAGTCGCCCATCGCCGACACGACCACGACCACGTCGTTGCCGGCGCGCTTGGTCTCCACGATGCGCCTGGCCACGCGGCGCACGCTGGGGGCATCGGCGACGGAGGATCCCCCGTACTTCTGGACGATCAGGGCCATGATCGCGTGCTCCCGGTGGTGGTCTTGGGCGTTCTGGGGCCCAATTCTAGGGGGTCGTCACGGAGCCTCGCCCTGATCGTGGTGACCCTGCCCCTCTGACGAGCGGGCTGGAGGGCGCCCGAGGGCTACCGGTCAGGCTCTCCGGAGACCTCGAGCGGCGCGCCGGCGCGGACATGGGACACCAGGGAGCGCAATGCCCGCAGGGCCATCGCCCCGGAATCACCCCAGGAGCTCAGGTACGTCGTCTGCCACCACCACAGGGCCTCGAGGGTGCGCCCCGCAGTGTGGTGTGCCAGGCCGTGCAGGAGGTCCGAGACGATGGCAGTGAGGTCATCGGAGAGCCTGCCGGGAACCAACTCGGGGCTCGCGTACGGATCGAACACCTCGATGTAGGAATCGACTGGCGCCAGCCGATCGGCCAGCGCCGCCCGCAGGCGATCGACGTCGGGTTCGACGCCCGCATCCGGCTCGAAGCGGCCCTCGGGGACGACATCGTCGATCGCGCCGAGTCGTGCGCCCATCGCCATCACGTCGGAGACCTCCAGCAGGAGGATCGCGATCGCGTGGTCCTCCCCGATCCCGGCTGCCACCGCCTCGGTGGCCTGAACGAATCGGGCTGAGGTCTCGGCCAGGCTGTCGGCCAGGGTGACCAGGTCGTCCTCGACCGGGGTGGCGGGCGTGGTGAGCACCGCCATCGCACCCTCCATGGGTGCTTCGTCGACACTCATGCCTGCCCTCCGATCCGTCGTCGTCCCTCGAACGCCCGGCCGAGAGTCACCTCGTCGGCGAACTCGAGGTCACCCCCTACGGGGAGTCCACTGGCCAACCGTGACACGACCAGGCCGAGCGCGCTCATCAGGCGCGCCAGATAGGTGGCCGTGGCCTCACCCTCGAGGTTCGGATCCGTTGCCAGGATGACCTCGACCACGGATCCGTCGGCCAGGCGCGCCATCAGCTCGCGGATGCGCAGGTCGTCGGGACCGATGCCCTCCATCGGGCTGATCGCCCCACCGAGCACGTGGTACCGGCCCCGGAACTCGCGGGTCCGCTCGATGGCGACAACGTCCTTGCTCTCCTCGACGACGCAGAGCAGCGACGGGTCGCGTCGGGGGTCCCGGCAGATCCCACACGTCTGCTCCTGCGAGACGTTGCCGCAGATCTCGCAGAACTGGACCTTCTCGCGCAGCGTGAGCAGGGCCTCGGCGAGGTCCGCGACCTCCTGCGGGTCGGCCTTGAGCAGGTGGAAGGCGATCCGCTGGGCACCCTTGGGCCCGATCCCGGGCAGGCGGCTGAGACCGTCGATGACGTCCTGGATGATCCCCTCGTACATGCCCAGCCCCTAGGAGTGGTCGATCTCGCCGATGGGTTTGGCGCCGAGCTCCCTGGTGATCAGGGCAAGGCCATGCGCGCCACCGGGATCAACGTCCGGATCGTCAGGGCTGGGCTCATCAGGCAGGTCGTCGGTGCTGGGGCGGAACCGGCCTTCCGGACGACGTCGGCGGGGCGCGAGGTCGGCCCGGAGGTCGGGCGTGGGGCACCGGACACCGTGGTCGATCGGGTGGCATCGGCCGCTGGACTCCCGGCGCTGACCGCGGGGGCCCCCTCCGCCACGGTGGCCGCGTTGGCGCCCACCCCGGTACCGGACAGCGGGGGCCGCGCGGGCTCGGGGTCATGCAGGACATCGATCGTGAGGTCGAGGGCCAGGACATCGATGATTGCCTGCCGCAGCCGCTCGTCGTGGCCACGTTGGGCGATGGCCCGCACGTTGCCCGGTTCGGCGACCGCGACCGCCAGGGCGCCGTTGGTGCAGGAGACCGGGGTGGCAGCGTGGAACGCCGTCCAGGCCACCCGGCTCGACGAGGCCAGTCGATCGAGGATCGACGGCCACGCGTCACGGATCCGGGTGATCACGGTGTCGTCACCCGGAGCGGCGGTCGCCGAGCGCGCTGACGCCGGGGACGGGGGCAGGGCATCCGGAACGGTCGCGGTCGCGGTCGCGGTCGCGGTCGCAGCAGCCTCAGCGGATGGGAGCCCCTGGGTCCCCCCCGTCCCCGTGGTCCCCGTCTCTCCCGGATCGTTCGACGTGTCGATTTCCACCGCCGGTACCTGGCGGCGTCCGAGGTCACCGGTGTCGGTGCCACCGACGGGGCATCCCGGCGGAGCTCCGGGCGGCGCGGCGGTGCGGCCGGGCCACCTGGACGCAGTCGAGGTCGGGCGGTGGACCGGACGAGGTGGACGAGGGCCGCGGAACCTCGGGCCGGTGGGATCGGCATCGGCGGTGCCGGCCTGGGCCGGGACGTCCGCGCCGCCGACGGTGCGGGACCCGCCGCGACTCCCCGGTCGGCTCACCCGCCGCGCCCTGTCCGGTCGCCAGGGCGGCTGATCCGCCCCCGCTCCAGTCGATCCAGGCGGGCCAGGACGGCGCTGAGATCGTCTCCTGGACCCGGCAGTGCCAGCCGGGCGCAGAGCAGCTCGAGCTGCAGCCGCGGGGCCGTGGCGCCCTTGATCTGGCCGAGTCCGACGCTGACCAGATCGGCGGCGCGGGAGCAGCTCGGCCAGTCCCAGGGACTGGGCCTGGGTCACCATCCGCTGGCCCTCGTCGTCCGGGACGTCGATGAGGCCCTTGGCCAGTGCCTCGTGATCGGCCCGCAGGATGATCAGGTCGCGCAACCGGTCCAGGACGTCGGTGACGAACCTGCGCGGATCGTGACCGGCGGAGATCACGACGTCCACGATGCCGAACATGTCGGCGGCCGACCCGGCGGACAGGGCAGCGACGAACTCGTCGATGAGGCTGGTGTCCGTCAGGCCCAGGGCGGAGATCGCGTCGGCGTAGGTCAGGCCCTCGGGACCGGCACCCGCGAGCAGCTGACCCAGGACCGACAGGCTGTCCCGGACGCTTCCGGCGCCGGCCCGAGCCACGATCGCCAGCGCGGGAGCCTCCGCCGGGACCCCCTCCGATCGGCAGACCGAGCCGAGGTGATCGGCCAGGGTCCGCGCCGGGACCAGCCGGAAGCCGTAGTGGAACGTCCGCGAGCGGATCGTCGGGATGATCTTGTCCGGCTCGGTCGTGGCGAAGATGAACCGCAGGTGCGGGGGTGGCTCCTCGACCAGCTTGAGCAGGGCGTTGGCCGCCTCGTTGGTCAGCTGGTGGGCCTCGTCGATGATGTAGATCTTGAACCGACTGGCAGCGGGGGCGTAGATGGCCTTCTCGCGCAGGTCGCGGGCATCGTCGATGCCGCGGTGCGTGGCGGCGTCGAGTTCCACCACGTCCATCGAGCCGGGTCCGTTGGGTGCCAGCTCGACGCAGCTGCGGCACTGCCCGCACGGTTGCGCCCGAGGCCCCTGCTCGCAGTTCAGTGACCGCGCCATGATGCGCGCGGTGGAGGTCTTGCCACACCCACGCGGACCCGAGAACAGGTACGCGTGGTGGGTCCGACCCGAGTCGAGGGCGCGCGCCAACGGTTCGGTCACGTGCTCCTGGCCGATCACCTCGGCCAGCGAGCCCGGCCGATAGGTCCGATAGAGCGCCAGTGCCACGTCGCTCACCCTAACGGTGCGCGCCGACATCGAGGACGGGAATCCACAATCCCCAAGCTATCCACATCTGGGGATAACTCACACCCGTGTAACTACGACCGCGTAACTCCCGCACGACCTCAAGCAGGCCTACAGCGCCCCGCCAGCGGCCGTGGGAGCCGTCGGGTCCGCGCCACCGCCGGCACCGGTCTCGCGCGCCAGGTAGTCCTCGACGAGCATCACGTTCTCGCCCACGCGGCGCGCCACCTGCAGGAGCGTGGAGATGGACGCGACCTCCTCCACCTGCTCCTTGAGGAACCAGTGCATGAACTGCTCACCGAGGTAGTCCGACTCCGCGCGGGCCAGTGCGATCAGGGCCTCGAACTGAGAGGTGACCAGGCGCTCCTGGGCCAGTGCCAGCTCCAGCGGCTCGACCACCGACGCGAACTCGTTGCGCACCGCCGGCACCCCGGGGATCACGACCTCGGCCTCACGGTCCATCAGGTACTGCACGATCATCATCGCGTGGTTGCGCTCCTCGACCGCTTGAGCGTAGAAGTGCGCGGCGAGCTGGGGCAGGGCCTGCTGGTCGTACCAGACGGCGATGGCGACGTACTGCTGGGACGCGTAGAACTCATGGCCGATCTGGTCGGTGAGCAGGTCATGGACGGGGCTCATGGAAGGACTCCTGGAGGACTCGACGCCGGCGCTGGCTGTGGGTCGCACGCCAACGCGGGCAAGCCTACGCGGCGGGTTGGCGAGGTGCAGGGCGCGCGACACACGAGGGCCCGGACCCTGATCGGGGCCCGGGCCAATGTGACCCAGACGGGTCAGTGCGTCGATGCGGCGGTGGCGGTGGGATTCGAACCCACGGTGGGCTCATCACCCACACACGATTTCGAGTCGTGCTCCTTTGGCCGCTCGGACACGCCACCGCCGAGAATTCTACGGGCGGTGGGTCCCGCGGCGGAAATCGCACTCGTACCCTTGGCCACGTGCCCGTCGGACCCCACCCCCTGCCCTGGCCCGACGACCCCCGACTGGACCCGGAGCTGCTGGCCCACGGCGACTCCCGCAACGTCGTGGACGCCTACCGCTACTGGACGGTCGCAGGCGATCGTGGCCGACCTCGACACCCGGCGCTCCCCGCTGCACGTGGCGATCGAGAACATCGAGCACGACCTGAACATCGGCTCGATCGTGCGCACCGCCAACGCGTTCAACGTCGCCGGGGTGCATGTCGTGGGCCGCCGCCGCTGGAACCGGCGCGGGGCCATGGTCACCGATGCCTACCTGAGCATCACCCACCATCCCGACCCCGAGGACCTGCAGGGCTGGGCGCGGGCACAGGGACTGCCGATCCTGGCCATCGACGTCGTGCCCGGGGCCATCCCGATCGACGAGTACGCGATGCCGCGCAGGTGCGTGCTGCTGTTCGGCCAGGAGGGGCCCGGCCTCAGTCCGCACGGCCATCGCAGGGTCCGAGGCGGTGCTGTCCATCAGCCAGTACGGGTCCACCCGATCCATCAACGTCGCGGCCGCCGCAGCCATCGCCATGCACAGCTGGGCCCGGACGCATCTGGGACCCGCCAGCCACGGGGCGGGGTAACCTTCTGCAGGTGAGCCTGAGCCTGTCCGTCGCGTCGGTGGTCCCCTCGATCGTGAGCACCCTCGGCCCCGACTGGCTCGACCCGCAGAACCTCGACCGGTTCGGCACAGCCGCCTTCTGGATCGCCCTGGGGATCATCTTCGCCGAGTGCGGGCTGCTCATCGGGTTCTTCCTGCCCGGTGACTCGCTGCTGTTCATGGTGGGCCTGTTCATCGCCAGCGGCGTGATCGACATCCCCATCCAGGTGGCCTGCCTGCTGCTGTCCCTCGCGGCCGTCGCGGGCAACCTGACGGGCTACTGGATCGGCTACCGCGCCGGACCCCCCCTGTTCAACCGGCCGGACTCTCGGTTCTTCCGCCAGGAGTACGTCGACAAGACCCACGGCTTCTTCGACAAGTACGGGTCCCGGGCGATCGTCCTGGCCCGGTTCGTGCCGATCGTGCGGACGTTCATCACGGCCATGGCCGGGGTCGGGCGGATGGACCTGCGCACCTACGCCCTGTACTCGACCATCGGTGGTGTCGTGTGGGCCACAGGAGTGACCCTGCTCGGCTACTACCTGGGCGGCATCCCGTTCGTGAAGGACCACATCGAGCTGATCCTCATCGGCATCGTGGCACTGTCGATCATCCCGATCGGCTTCGAGACCTTCCGCCACCGCCGCGAGTCGAAGGCAGCGCAGGCAGCGGCCGTGGAGCCCGCCTCCTGAAGCCGGCGCTGTGCCGTGCGGCGCTGCGTCCGCCGCACCCATGCAGGACCTAGGGTTGTTGCCGTGACTGACGCGCGTGAGCAACTCCTCGACCAGATCCGGACCAAGGCCGTCGTGCACGGACGGGTCGTGCTGTCCTCGGGACGTGAGGCTGACTACTACGTGGACCTGCGCCGGGTGACCCTGGACGGCCATGCGGCGCCGCTGGTGGGCGAGGTCATGCTCGACCTGACCGCGGACCTGTCCTATGACGCCGTGGGTGGGCTGACCCTGGGTGCTGACCCCGTGGCCACGGCCATGCTGCACGCCGCCGCGGCGCGCGGGAGGCGGCTCGATGCCTTCGTGGTGCGCAAGGAGGAGAAGGCCCACGGCCTGCAGCGGCGCATCGAGGGCCCGGATGTCGTCGGCCGGCGGGTGCTCGCCGTGGAGGACACCTCGACCACCGGCGGCTCGGTGATGGCCGCCGTCGAGGCGCTCCGGGAGGCCGGCGCCGAGGTGGTGGGCGTGGCGGTGATCGTCGAGCGCGGGGCGGCCGGCATGATCGCCGAGGCGGGCCTGGAGTACCGGGCCGCCTACCAGTTGGCCGATCTGGGCCTCGACTGACATGACCGGCGTCACGGTCATCCTCTGTCCGGCGCTCGACCCGCGGGCCCCTGATGGGCAGCGCCGCGAGCTCGCGGGCGTACTGGCCGGCTGGGGGATCCCTGTGGTGATCCCGCACATGCAGCCCCGCGAGGGCGCGGAGGCAACCGACGAGCGTCTGGGGATCGCGGCATGGGTGGCCGACCAGGCGATCGCGATCACCGCCGCACAGGTCGAGGGCCCGCTGATCCTGGTGAGCTCCGGGGAGGCCAACCGGGCGGTTGCGGCCCTGGGGTTCTCCCAGCGGGCCTCGCGCCGCAACGTCGTGGCCTACGTCGTGGTCGATGGACCTCTGCCGGACCCGAGTCGGGCGGGCACGGACTGGCCGGACGCCCCGGTGGTCCACGTGACCAGCCCGGACGCCGACGGCGCACCCGCCGCCGCTGCCCGACTGCGCGGCTGGTCGACCGTCGAGGGCGACCCGATCGCAGCAGTGACCGCCATCGCGAAGGGCTGGCCCGACTCGATGCCCTGACCGGCTGGGGCACACTGGGTCCATGACTGCATGCATCACCGGCGCGACCGCAGGGATTGGCCTTGCCTTCGCCGAGGAACTGGCCGCCGAGGGATCCGACCTCGTCCTGGTGGCACGAAGCACCGACCGTCTTGAGGCCCTGGCCGAACGACTTGCCGCCGAGCACGGTGTCACTGTCGATGTCCTGACCGCTGACCTGGCCACCGATGCCGGCTGCAGGGCCGTGATGGATCGCCTCGCCGATCCCTCAGCGCCGATCGACGTCCTGGTGAACAATGCCGGGTTCGGCGTCAACCAGGACTTCGTCGCAGGGGACCTGTCCGACGAGGAACGCCTGCTCGATGTCCTGGTCCGGGCCACGTTGCGGCTGACCCATGCAGCCCTGCCGGGCATGGTGCAGCGGGGACACGGGATCGTGGTCAATGTGTCCAGCGTGGCCGGATGGATGCCGATCGGCACCTACTCCGCGGCGAAGTCCTGGGTCACTGTCTTCACCGAGGGCCTGGGTGCCGAACTCTCAGGGACCGGGGTGACAGCCACGGCCGTCTGCCCAGGGTTCACCCACACGGAGTTCCACGATCGCGCCGACATGGACGTATCGGCCTACCCGGACTGGGTCTGGCTGGACTCGCGACGAGTGGCCCGTGACGGACTCGCGGCGGCCCGCGCCGGGCGCACGGTCAGTGTCCCGTCCAAGCGGTACAGCGCCCTGGCACTGGCCGTGCAGTACACGCCCCGCCCACTGCTCCGGCGGGCGGGCACCATGGCCTCCCGGTCCGGCCTGACCGGGAAGTGACCCACGTGTCCCTGCGACGCCTGCACCGTGGGGTGGGCCAATGACCCACCCGCTCGTGCGGCGGATGCAGCCCCATCGCCGCAGCATCTTCGGCGAGATGTCGGCCCTGGCCACCTCGGTCGGGGCGATCAATCTCGGCCAGGGATTCCCGGACACCGATGGCCCGGAACTCGTGCGCGACGCCGCCCTGGCTGCGATCGCCGAGGGTCGAGGTGCGCAGTACCCACCCGCGCACGGGCTGCCCGAGCTTCGGCGGGCGATCTGTGCGCACCAGGAGGCGTGGTACGGCGTGACCTGGGACCCGGCCACGGACGTGGTGGTGACCACCGGGGCCTCGGAGGCCATCGTCGCCTGCGTCCTGGCGTTCGTGGAGCCCGGGGACGAGGTGCTGGTCCTCGAGCCCTGGTTCGACCTGTACGCCGCGGCCATCGACCTCGCCGGCGGCGTGCGCGTCAGTGTCCCCCCTGTCCCTGGGACATTCCGACCGGACCCGATGGCCCTGCGGGCGCGCATCACCGCGCGCAGCCGGATGCTGATCGTCAACTCGCCGCACAACCCGACCGGCGCCGTCCTCACCGGGGCGGAGTTGGCCGCCCTCGCGCGGGAGGCAATCGCCGCCGACCTCGTGGTGCTCTCCGACGAGGCCTACGAGCACCTCTGGTTCGACGGACACCCGCACGTCCCCCTCGCGACCCTTCCGGGCATGGCCGAGCGGACCATCACGGTGGGCTCCGCGGGCAAGAGCCTGTCGTTCACGGGGTGGAAGGTGGGCTGGGCCACCGGCCCCGCGGACCTGATCAGTGCTGTCCGGGTGATCCGCCAGCACCTGAGCTACGTCTCGGGTGGACCGTTCCAGTGGGCCGTGGCCGAGGGGCTGAACAGCCTGCCCCCAGAGCACTGGGACACCTTCCGCGGCACGCTGGCCCATCAGCGCGACCTGCTCACCGACGGGCTGGCCGGGCTCGGCCTGGACGTCCTGCCCAGCGAGGGGACCTACTTCCTGCTCACCGACGTCACCTCGGTCGGGCTACGACAGCGGCGAGCTCTTCTGCGCCGAGCTGCCGCGGCGGGCCGGGGTGGTCGCCATCCCCGTGGCCCCCTTCTGCGACGACCGGTCGGTGGGACAGTCCTGGGTCAGGTGGGCGTTCTGCAAGCGCCCGGAGGTCCTGCTCGAGGCTCTGGGCAGGCTCAGGACGGCGCTCGGCTGAGGCCGGTCCTGCCAGCGGCTACGGGCGCGGCGCCCCAGGTTCGCGGGGACGACTCAGGTCGTCGTGACCGCGCCCACGACCGGGGCCAAGCCATCAGCGCGCTGCACCGCACCCGGATCACCGCACCGCGCCAACCAGTTGGCCAGAAGCAGGTGGCCGCCCTCGGTGAGCACGGACTCGGGGTGGAACTGGACGCCCTCGATGTCGAACTCGCGGTGCCGCAGGGCCATCACGACACCGGAGTCGGTCCAGCCCGTGATCTCCAGCTCCTCGGGCACTGACCCGCGCTCGACGGCGAGGGAGTGGTAGCGCGTCGCACGGAACGGGTCCGGCAGCCCGGCCAGGACCCCGACGCCCGTGTGGTGCACCATCGAGGTCTTGCCGTGCAGCAGCTCCGGGGCACGTGAGACCACCCCGCCGAAGACCGCACCGATGGCCTGATGTCCCAGGCACACCCCGAAGAGCGGGACCTGACCGGCGCAGGCGCTGACCATGTCCATGCACACTCCGGCATCGTGCGGGTCACCCGGTCCTGGGGACAGCAGCACGCCGTCATAGCCGCCCGCATCCCCGGTCGACACCTCGTCATTGCGCTGGACATCGACCTCCGCACCGAGCTGCGCGAGGTACTGGGCGAGGTTGAAGACGAACGAGTCGTAGTTGTCCACGATCAGGATGCGTGCAGTCACAGGGTCATTGTCGCGGGTACCGTAGTCACGTGCACCCCCCCCTCGGCGCGCCCGACCCCGGATCAGCGGATACGGTGCGTCCGGTCGTGGCCGGGACCGAGGTGCTGGACCCCATGGAAGGGACCTTCGCCGAGGAGCGCCCAGCCCGGCGTCGCCGGCGCCGGGTGCGCTGGCCGGATCTCGTCGCCGGTGGGGTCTTCGCCGTCGCTGGGGCGATGTTCATCGCGAGTGCGACCGCATCCGAGGACGGGATCCTGCGGCTGGACCGTACCGGGGGCCTGCGCGACGCCATCACGGCCAGGGCTGAGCAGAACAGCGCCCTTCAGGGCGATGTCGATCGGCTCACCGCCCAGCTGGCCGCCCTGCAGTCCCAGGACGATCCGGGGATCGTCCTCGAGCGCACCAATGAACAGATCGCCGAGTTGGCCCCCGTGGTGGGGCTGACTGAGGTCGTGGGACCGGGTGTCACTGTGACTCTCGACGATGCGGATGCACCCAACCCCCTGCCCGACGGATTGACCGGGGACGACTACATCGTCCACCAGCAGGACGTGCAGGGTGTCGTGAATGCGCTCTGGCGCTCCGGGGCGTCCGGGGTCACGGTCATGGGCGAGCGGTTGATCAGCACGAGCGCCGTGCGTTGCGTGGGCAACACTGTGATCCTCCAGGGGCAGGTCTACTCGCCGCCCTTCGTCATCGCCGGGGTCGGTGACCTCGACCGGATGACCACGGCGCTCGAGGAGGACGAGTCGGTGCAGTTCTTCCGCCAGTGGGCGGGGGTGGTGGGCATGCGCTACGAGCAGAAGAACTCACGTGAGCTGGTCCTGCCGGCCTACACCGGCCCGTTGTCGACCAACGATGCCCAGGTGGTCCGATGACCGCCCCGCAGACCGAGGAGGCCACCCACCGGCCACCGTCGCGCGTCTGGTCGGCGGTCGGGGTGTTCGGTGAGCTGCTGATCACCGTTGGCGTCCTGCTCCTGCTGTTCGTCGCCTACCAGCTGATGTGGACCAACGTCACAGCTCAGAGGGCCGCCGACCAGGTCGCCGCCGAGCTGCAGGACTCCTGGGCCCGGCCGGGGTCCACCAACGGGTCCGGTGACGACGGCGTCGGGACCCCCGAGGCCCGCCCGGAGATCGGTGACGCCTTCGCCCTGATGTACATCCCTCGTCTGAGTGACAAGGTATGGGGGATACCGGTCCTGGAGAGCGTCGCCCTGTCGGACCTCGCGCGTGGGATCGGTCACTACCCGACGACCCAGCTGCCGGGGGAGAAGGGCAACTTCGCCGTCGCAGCCCACCGGGCGACCAACGGGGAGCCGTTCCGGGACATCGACCAACTCCAGGACGGCGACAGGGTCTTCGTCGAGACCCAGGACTCGTGGTTCGAGTACACCCTGCGGCGCGACCAGATCGTCGGCCCGTCGGACACCTGGGTCATCGACCCCGTCCCCGGCGACCCCGGTGCCACCCCCACCGACCGGCTGATCACCCTGACCACCTGCAACCCCCGCTGGGGTCATACGACACGGTGGGTCTGGTGGGGCGACCTCACCACGAGTTACGACAAGGCCGACGGGGAGATCCCGCCGGAGATCGAGGCGGGCCGGTAGATGTACGGCTGGATCTGGAACCACCTGCCCGGGCCGACAGCCGTTCGCGCGCTCATCTGTGCGCTTGCCTTCGCAGGGCTCGTCCTCGTGCTCTTCACCTGGGTGTTCCCCTGGCTCGAGCCTCGGTTGCCCTTCACTGACGTGACCGTGGACGGGATGTCGTCCACAGGGTTATCCACAGCTGGGGACAGAACTACATACGTGTGATTCGTTGCCTCGTGGTGGCGGGGCAGTCACTGTGAGTTCCTGTGTGGCCCGCGACAGTCCCTCGAACGCCTCAGAGCGGGGCGTGACAGAACGTGACCCACATCACCAGATCCAGTCCCATCAGCGTGAATTGCGGGGATTTGTCCGGCTCAGCGCCACTTCGTCGACAAGCCGAAGCCGACCATGATCAAGCCGAACCCGACAACCATGTTCCACCGCCCCAGGGCGGACAGGACCGGCATCCCCGGCGCGATGTAGTACGCGACTATCCACAGCAGCCCGAGGACGAAGCACGCCACCATCAGGGGCGCCAACCAGCGGGGGGAAGCAGTGGGGACGTCCTTCTTGGGGACCACCGGCGCAGGACGCGGCTTCGGGGTTCCCCTTCCCTTGGACTCCGGCATGACTTCCTCTCTGAACACCACGGCACGCGCGAAGCATCATCCAACAGGACACGACGCGCCGAATCGTACCCCGGGGCCTCAGCCCAGCAGCGCGGGGACCATGTCCTGGATCTGACCGGTACGAACGACGGTCAGGAGGATGAGGCCGATGAGCACCGCAACAGCAGCCGCGACCTGCCGGCCGAGCTGCGCCCGACCCTGCTGGCCGCGACCCGTGGTGAGCGCAAGTGCAACGAGCGCACCGGTCACCGCGCCTCCGAGGTGCGCCCGCCAGTCCACCCCGCCGAGGAAGAACCCCAACGCGACGTTGATCCCCAGCAGGACGATGATCTGGGTCACGTCCCGCTCGAGTCGCCGTCCCACGACGATCCAGGCGGTCATCAGGCCGAAGATCGCCCCGCTGGCCCCCACTGACAGGGTGTTCACCGGTGAGAACCAGTACGAGGCGACGGAGCCGCCGATACCCGAGAGCAGGTACAGGGTCAGGAACCGGCCGTGTCCCAGGACACGCTCCAGCGGCGGGCCGAGGATGTACAGCACGTACATGTTGAAGCCGATGTGCAGCCAGCCCGCATGCAGGAAGATGGCCGAGATCAACCGGAACCACTGGTCGTCCAGGGCGATCGACAACGGCTGCATCCCCCACCGGGCGAGCCCACCGGCCATGTCGAGCAGCGTGATCGTGACGAACAGGAACGCGCAGACGCCCATCAGGGACATGGTCACCGCACCATCGCGGTTGAGCGTCCCGCCGAACACCGTCCGTGACGTGGGGATCGAGGCCGCCCCGGCGCGCACGCACTCCGGGCACTGGTAGCCCACGGCAGCACCGGTCATGCATTCCGGGCAGATCGGGCGACCGCACCGGGTGCACTGGATCCAGGTCTCCCGACCCGGATGCAGGTAGCAGACAGGTGCGGGCGGTGCCGCCCCCGCCGGCACGCCGTAGCTCACTGCTCGATGGTCACCGAGGTGATGACCACATCGGTCACCGGGCGGTCGCCGGGACCCACTGCAGTGGTGGCGATCGCATCGACGACGTCGCGGCTCGGCTGGTCGGCCACCTCGCCGAAGATCGTGTGCTTGCGGTTCAGGTGCGGCGTCTTGCCGACGGTGATGAAGAACTGGCTGCCGTTGGTCCCTGGTCCGGCGTTGGCCATCGCCAGGAGGTAGGACCGATCGAAGACAAGCTCCGGGTGGAACTCATCGCCGAACTGGTAGCCGGGGCCACCGCGGCCGGTCCCGGTCGGGTCTCCCCCCTGGATCATGAACCCACGGATCACCCGGTGGAAGATCACGTCGGTGTACAGGGCGCCCTCCCCAGGACGGCCGGTCCGGGGATCGGTCCACTCCAGTGTCCCGTCGGAGAGCCCGATGAAGTTCTTCACTGTCTTGGGGGCGTGGTTCTCGAAGAGGGTGACACGGATGTCACCGAGGGACGTGTGCAGGACGGCTGTTGTCATGCGCAGAATCCTGCCACAGGTCGCGGGAGTGGGCTGGGTGGGGCGTGGGTGGGGTGGAGTGTGGTGGCCACCGGGTTCACTGGCCATGAGGCGGTCATCAGGGCGAGTGAGCGGAATCGTCACCTGGAGACGAGGGGAGCCGTCGGCTCGCCTCTTGGCGAGTCCTCCTCCCCAAGTCCCCGCTCTGCTTCCCCGCACAATGCGAGAGGCCCCGGGGAACAGCCCGGGGCCTCTCGCATTGTGGAGACGAGGGGACTTGAACCCCTAACCCCCGCCTTGCAAAGGCGGTGCTCTGCCAGTTGAGCTACGCCCCCTCGGTGGGTCAGCGAAGGTCGGGGGCGGAGGTGGCCTCGTTCCAGAGGTCACGCTCCTCCTGCGCCTGGGTGACGCGGCTGTAGGCGACGTAGCCGGCAGCAGCGATGGCGGCGAGCAGCAGGACCTTCTTCAACATGGTGACCTCCCGGAGATTCTGGAGCGAGCCAGCTCGCGCCGCGTGGGCCTAAGAGGACTTGAACCTCTGACCTCTTCCTTATCAGGGAAGCGCTCTAACCGTCTGAGCTATAGGCCCGCCGATGCGTTTCTGCACCGTCGGAAAGGGTACCCCAGCACCGCAGTGGGACCCAAACGTCTGCTAGTCCTCCTCGGACAGCGTGACCTCGAGGCCACCGCCGATGCCGACCGACAGGTTGTACATGAACGCCAGCAGGGTGCACAGGGCCGTCACGAGCACGGTCTCGATGCCTGCGATGACCAGCGCCGCACCCATGATCTTGCCGAAGTCGAGGAAGCCGGTCACGCTTGCGCCGCTCTCGCCGCCCACGTCGGTGGCGGTCCTGGTGATCGCATCGATGATCCCCGCGGAGTCCAGGGCGAACCACAGGGCAGCCGAGGCGGCGAGGATGATCACCGCGAGGGCCAGGGACAACAGGAACGCCTGCTTCATCACCGACCACGGGTCGATGTGGGTCAGGTAGACGCGTGCCGCTCGGGGTCCGGACGAGGGCCGCACGGCGCTACGGGCCACGCGGGCCACACTCGTCTGCTGGGGCGGCCGGGCTTGTGGTTGTGCCGGCGAGACCGGCATCCCGGTGGGAGCCGGTGCCCGGACAGGGGGTGCGGGCGACGCTGTGGCGGCCGAGACCCCCAGGGTGGCCGCTGCCGCGGAGACCGGGGCCGCAGCTGGGGACGTGGGACCGGAGGGGGGTGCGGACGGGGCAACATCCGGGGGGATCGGCGCCGCGGGAGCAGGCGCGGACGCGGCCGTGGCAGCAGTTGCGGAGCCTGCCGAGGCGGAGGTCACGGGTGGGATCAACACGCTCGGACGAGGTCGAACAGGATCCGGACCAGTCATGCGCGCTGCTGGCCCGGGGCGGCCGACCGCACGATCAGCACCGGGCTGACCCTGCACATGCTCCGCCATCTCCATGCTCCCGTCACCGATGCGACCAGCCCCGATGGTATACCGCCCACCCGGGGACGGCCCGGCTCGACGTCTCAGGTCCCCAGAGTGACCCAAGACGCCCCCGTCACTCGCCCCCGTCGCTCACTGCCCCAGTGTCCTCGGTCAGGCGATCACCGTCGTCCTCGGGCGCCGCACCCGCCAACGGCTCCGTGACGCCCTCGGCTGAGACCCCCTCGCTCTCCGGGTCCACGAGGGAGACCTCTGCGTCCGGACCCTCATCATCGTCCTCGGTCAGGTCAGCTGAACGGGCGACTCCGACCACGCTGTCCCCGTCAGCCAGGTCCATCAGGGACACGCCCATCGTGGCCCGCCCCGTGGCCCGGACCTGGTCCACACGGGTCCGGATCACCACACCGTTGCTGGCGATGGCGTACAGCTCGTCGGACTCCTCACAGATCAGTGCACCCACGAGCGATCCACGCTGCTCGACGAGCTTCATTGCGGTGACGCCATAGGTGTTGCGCCCCTGGGTCCGCCACTCCGTCACCGAGGTCCGTTTGGCGTAGCCACCGTCAGTGACCGTGACCAGGTGGGACCCGGCTCGCACGACCTCCATGGACAGGGCCTTGTCCCCGGGACGCAGCCGGATGCCCTGGACACCGGAGGTCGCCCGGCCCATCGGTCGCAATGTCGCGTCGTCGGCCCGGAACCGCACCGAGGCCCCCTTGGCTGAGACCAGCATCAGCTCGTCGTCGGCACTGACCAGCTGCGCGGAGATCAACTCGTCGCCCTCACGAAGGTTGATCGCCGCAAGTCCGTTGGAACGGATCGAGTCGAACTCGCGCAGCCGGCTCTTCTTGACCATGCCGTCCCGGGTGGCCAGCACGAGGTAGTCCGCGGTGCCGAAGTCGCGCAGGTCCAGCACCTGAGCGACGGACTCATCGGGCTGGAACGCCAGCAGGTTGGCCACATGCTGGCCGCGGGCGTCGCGGCCCGCGTCGGGAAGCTCGTAGCCCTTGGCCCGGTACACCCGTCCCTTCGTCGTGAAGAACAGGATCCAGTGGTGGGTCGTGGTGACGAAGAAGTGGCCCACGACGTCATCGCCGCGCAGTTGGGCACCCTTGACCCCGCGACCGCCGCGGCGCTGGGCCCGGTACAGGCCGACGTCCGTGGCCTTGGCGTACCCGCCACGGGTCAGGGTCACGACGATGTCGCGCTCGGCGATGAGGTCCTCGTCAGTGACGTCGCCCTCGTCGGCCACGATCTGGGTGCGCCGCTCGTCGCCGTACTTGGCCACGATCTCGGACAGCTCGTCGCCGACGATCGTCCGCTGCCGCTGCTCGCTGGCCAGGATCGACTGGTACTCGGCGATGTCGCGCATGAGCACGTCGTAGCGCGACTGCAGCTCGTTGCGCTCCAGGGCGGCCAGCTTGCGCAGCTGCATGTCAAGGATCGCCTGGGCCTGGATCTCGTCGATCTCGAGGAGCTCCATCAGCCCGGCCTGCGCCTCGGCGGCCGAGCTCGACGCGCGGATCAGCGCGATGACCTCGTCGATCCGGTCGATGGCCTTGAGCAGCCCGCGCAGGATGTGGGCGCGCTCCTCGGCGACCCGCAGACGGTGCGTGGTGCGTCGACGGATCACGGTGATCTGATGCGTGATCCAGTGCCGCACGAACGCGTCCAGGGGCAGTGTCCGTGGGACACCGTCGACCAGCGCGACCATGTTGGCCCCGAAGGTCTCGCGCAGCTGGGTGTGCTTGTACAGCTGGTTGAGCACGACCTTGGCCACGGCGTCCTTGGACAGGATGATCTCCAGGCGCATCGTGTCGCCGGCGGACTGGTCGATGATGTCCGAGATCCCCGACATCTTGCCCTGCTTGTGCAGGTCCACGATCTTGGCCAACAGGTTGTCCGGGTTGACCTGGTAGGGCAGCTCGGTGACGACCAGCATCGTGCGGCCACGGGTGTCCTCGGTCACCTCGACGACCGCGCGCATGGTGATCAGGCCACGGCCGGTCCGGTAGCCGTCCTCGATCCCGCGACGACCCACGATCTGGGCGCCGGTCGGGAAGTCCGGGCCCGGGATCCGCTCCATGAGTGCGGTGAGCAGCTCCTCACGGGAGGCCTCCGGGTGCTCCAGGGACCACATCACCCCCGAGGCGACCTCACGCAGGTTGTGCGGCGGGATGTTGGTGGCCATGCCCACGGCGATACCGGCAGACCCGTTCACCAGGAGGTTCGGGAATCGGGCCGGAAGGACCGTCGGCTCCTGGGTGCGCCCGTCGTAGTTGGGGATGAAGTCGACGGTCTCCTCGTCGATGTCCCGGGTCATCTCCATGGCCAGCTGGGCCAGGCGGCACTCGGTGTACCGGGAGGCGGCCGCACCGTCGTTGCCCGGCGAGCCGAAGTTGCCCTGACCCTGGACGAGCGGGTAGCGCAGCACCCAGGCCTGGGTCAGGCGTACCAGGGTGTCGTAGATGGCCAGGTCGCCGTGGGGGTGGTAGTTGCCCATGACGTCGCCGACCACGCGCGCCGACTTCGAGAAGTTGCGATCCGGGCGGTAGCCCCCGTCGTACATCGCGTACAGCACGCGCCGGTGCACGGGCTTCAGCCCATCCCGGACGTCAGGCAGGGCCCGGGACACGATGACGCTCATCGCGTAGTCCAGGTAGGAGCGCTGCATCTCGACCTGCAGGTCGATGGGCTCGATCCGGCCGTGGATGCCGGGGCCTTCGGTGATCTCAGTCATCAGATGTCCAGGAACCTCACG
Source organism: uncultured Actinomycetes bacterium (assembly GCA_963736425.1). Classification (GTDB taxonomy): domain Bacteria; phylum Actinomycetota; class Actinomycetes; order S36-B12; family CAIYMF01; genus Prado023. The sequence goes on along the minus strand of CAVTOX010000017.1, from coordinate 143,703 downwards.
TCGCGGGCGTTGCGCTGGATGAACGAACGTCGGCTCTCGACGTCCTCGCCCATCAGCGTCATGAACAGTTCGTCGGCCTGGGCCGCGTCATCGAGGGTGACCTGCAGCAGGATGCGCACGTCGCGATTCATCGTGGTGTCACGCAACTCCTGCCAGTTCATCTCACCGAGGCCCTTGTAGCGCTGGATCGCCTCCTCCTTGGGAAGCCTGCGCCCCGCAGCCACCCCGGCGGCGATCACCGCCTCACGCTCCCGCTCGGAGTAGGCATACTCCGGGGGCGCCTTGATCCACTTGACCTTGAACAACGGTGGTTGTCCCAGGTACACGTGACCGTGCTCGATCAGGGGGCGCATGTAGCGGAACAGCAGGGTCAGCAGCAGCGTGCGGATGTGCTGGCCGTCGACGTCCGCGTCGGCCATGAGGACGAGCTTGTGGTAGCGCAGCTTGTCCTTGTCGAAGTCGTCCTGGACCCCGGCGCCCATCGCCGAGATCAGCGCCTGGACCTCGTTGTTCTGCAGGACCTTGTCGATGCGGGCCTTCTCGACGTTGAGGATCTTGCCCCGGATCGGCAGGATCGCCTGGGTCTTGGGATCCCGGGCCTGCCGGGCCGACCCACCGGCCGAGTCACCCTCCACGATGAACAGCTCGCAGTTCTCCGGCTCCCGGCTCGAGCAGTCGATCAGCTTGCCCGGCAGGCCACCACCCCCGAGCAGGCCCTTGCGGTTGCGGGCCAGGTCGCGCGCCTTGCGGGCGGCCATCCGGGCGTGGCTGGCCGAGACGGCCTTGCGCGCGATCTCACGGCCCTCCGCCGGGTTCGACTCGAACCAGGCGCCGAGCTGCTCGAACACCACCGACTGGACCACGGTCTTGGCCTCGGTGTTGCCCAGCTTGGTCTTCGTCTGGCCCTCGAACTGCGGCTCGCGCAGCTTCACGCTGACGATCGCGGTCAGGCCCTCGCGGATGTCCTCGCCGGAGAGGTTGACGTCCTTCTCCTTGAGGATGTTCCACGTCCGCGCGAACTTGTTGACCAGGGTGGTCAGCGCAGCCCGGAAGCCCTCCTCATGGGCACCCACCCTCGGTCGTGTTGATCGTGTTCGCGAAGGTGTAGACGCTCTCGTTGAACAGGTCGCTCCACTGCATCGCGATCTCCGCCGAGATTCCCTTGTCGTGGTCCTCGGCGAAGAACTCGATGACCGTGGGGTGGGCCGCACCGCGCTTGGCGTTGAGGTACCGGACGAAGTCGGCGATGCCACCGTCGTAGTGGTAGGTCACCTGCCGGGGCCCGGGCTGCTCCTCCACCGAGTCGTCGTCAGTCGGGTGGACGCGCTCGTCGGCCAGGGCGATGGTCAGGCCCCGGTTCAGGAACGCCATCTCCTGGAAGCGGCGCGAGAGGGTCTCGAAGTCGTAGTGCGTGGTCTCGAAGATGCCCTCATCTGCCCAGAACGTGATCACGGTCCCGGTGTCCTGGGTCTCCTCGTCCTTGGACAGCGGTGCCTGGGGCACGCCGTGGGTGTACTCCTGGCGCCAGACGTGGGCCTCCCGGCGCACCTCGACATCCAGGCGGGTGGACAGGGCGTTGACAACCGAGACGCCGACGCCGTGCAGCCCACCGGAGACCGCGTACCCACTGCCGCCGAACTTGCCGCCGGCGTGCAGCACGGTGAGCACGACCTCGACGCCCGGCTTGCCCTCGCTGGCAACGATGTCCACCGGGATTCCACGACCGTTGTCCACCACCCGGACCCCACCGTCGGCCAGCAGCGTCACCTCGATCAGGTCGCAGTAGCCGGCCAGCGACTCGTCGACCGAGTTGTCCACGACCTCGTAGACCAGGTGGTGCAGGCCACGCTCACCGGTCGACCCGATGTACATTCCCGGACGTTTGCGCACGGCGTCCAGCCCCTCGAGGACTGTGATCGCACTCGCGTCATAGGACACCTGGCAACTCCTGACTCTGGTGGGACTGCGAACGACAGTCGGGGAGCCCGGGCGGGTGCTGAGGACCCGCGACTCCTCGACGACTGCGTGATGCCAGAATTCTACCCTGCTGGGGCCCATTGGCGGCCGGTAATCCACATAGGACGCGCGCAGGACGCCGCACCTATCGGGGACGATCCCCCCCACATACCTGCCGACCCACGCGTTTGGCGGCGATTCTACGATTCGTGCGGCTCGCGGACCCGGTCAGCCATAGGTGTCGCGGGGGCCGCGCCCGCGCACCCGCAACCTGCCGCGCGTACGCGGCGGCGTGGGGCCGACGACCCGGATCTCGCGCACGACCCCAGGGCCCACCTGAGCCTCGATCGCGGTGCGCAGGGCGGGCATCATCAGCCGCAACTGCTCGGCCCAGGCCGTGGAGGACGTGCGGATGAGCAGGACCCCGGACTCCGGATCGAAGGACTCCGGGGTTGCGTGCTCCGCGTTGGCGGCGCCGACGATCTCCGGCCACATGCCCAGCAGTCGCGCCACGTCCAGGCCTCGTCGCCACCCGTGCTCGTCGACGAGCCGGGACCAGGCCCCCCCGATGGCCATGGGGTCTCGCTCATCGGGACCTGGTCCGGAGAATCCCGCGACCGGCCGACGCCTCCTTCGGGCCGCCGACGGTCGCGTGGGACGGGAGTCGCTGCGGTCTCCCCGCCAGCGCGGGCCGCGGACCTGACCCGGGACAGGACTGCGCGGGCAGCATCCGGGATGGCCCGTTGTGGACCGGTGGCGTCGTCGGGCTGGGCCTCCGGCACTCCCGCCAGGAGCCATCCCGGACGTGCCCGGCGACTCACGAGCCTCCTGGTCGGGATCCGGCCCCGGTGTCGTCATGCCGCGCTCGCACCCAGGTCGGTGACGGCTACGGTCCGACCGCGCAGGACCCCGGGCACATCCTCGGGAACGGCGGCGGTGATCAGGACCTGCTCCACCTCGGCGACCGCGACCGCCAGGCGCTCGCGACGGTCGGCGTCAAGTTCGGCGAAGACGTCATCGAGGATCAGCACCGGCTCCCCACCCGGGCCGGCCTCGGCACGGACAATGTCATAGGACGCCAGCCGGAGGGCCAGGGCCATGGACCAGGACTCCCCATGCGAGGCATACCCGCGCACGGGCATCCCGTGCAGCGACACCGCCATCTCGTCGCGGTGCGGACCCACAAGGGTGATCCCCCGCGCGAACTCCTCATCGCGTCGGGCCAGCAGGGACTCGCGCACCCGCTCGACCAGCGCGTCGCGTCCGAGTCCCTGGGCCTGCGGCACACCCGGGACGTACTCGATGACGGCCCGCGGATCGCGGTCGCCCGGGGCTACGGCCCGGTAGGACGCGGACAGGGGGTCGGACAATCGCTGCACCAGTGCCGCGCGCGCGGCGATCACGTCGGCGGACAGCGCTGCCAGTTGGTCATCCCAGATGGACAGGGTCGCCTCCGCTGCCGACCGGCTCCGAGCACCCCCACCGCGCAGGGCCGAGGCGGACTTGAGCAGGGAGTTGCGCTGTCGCAGGACCCGCTCCAGGTCGGACAGGACGGCATCGAAACGAGGGGCCAGGGCCACGGTGAGCTCGTCGAGATAGGTGCGGCGCTCCCCCGGGTCTCCCTTGACCAGGAACAGGTCCTCCGGGGCGAAGAGCACCCGGGACACCTGACCCAGGACATCGCGCTGGCGCGGTACTGGCGACCGGTTGAGCCGCGCCCGGTTGGCCTTGCCCGGGGTGATCTCCAACTCGACGACGACCTCGCGCCCACCACGGTCGGCGTGGACCCGGACCACCGCCCGCTCGGCCCCCTGCCGGACCAGTGGGGCATCGGTGGCCACCCGGTGCGAACGCAATGAGCACGCATACCCGATCGCCTCGACGAGGTTGGTCTTGCCCTGCCCGTTGGCCCCCACGAACGTGGTCACCCCGGCGGGGAGGTCGAGCTCCACGGCCCCGTAGGACCGGAAGTCGACCAGGCCGAGATGGGTGACGTGCACGCTAGGACGGAAGGCGGACTGGCATCAGCAGGTACAGGTAGTCATCCGAGGCGTCCGCATCGAAGCTCGTCGCCCCGGTGAGCACCGCAGGCTTGTTGGAGTTCGTGAAGGCCATGTTGGTCACGGGCTTCGAGATCGCTGCCAGGCCCTCCAGGAGGTACCCGGGGTTGAACGCGATCCGCTCCATGGGCTCGCCGGTCATGACGCACTCGATGGCGTCGAGACCGATGGCATCGTCGCCGGTCCCCGCCTCGAGCACGAGCTCCTGACCGTTGAAGATCATCTTCACGGCACTCGAACGCTCGGCAACCAGCGCGACGCGCTTCACAGCCTCGGTCAGCGCGGCCGTCTCAACCCGTGCGGTTGTGGGGGACTCCGAGGGCAGAAGCGCCCGGTACTTCGGGAAATCCCCCTCCAACAGGCGGGTGGTGGTGCGCCGATCCAGGCCCTCGATGCCGAGCAGGCCCTCTCCGACGGCAGCCGAGCCGAAGGCCAGGCGAACCTCATCTGCGTGGGCCAGCGCCTTGGCCGTGTCGGCCAGGGTGCGCGCGGGCACCAGCGCGGCGGCGCTGAAGTCCGGTGCCTGTGGCGTCCAGGAGAAGGTGCGCACTGCGAGTCGGTAGCGGTCCGTGGCGGCCAACGTGACCTGGTCGCCGTCCACTTCGACCCGCACGCCGGTGAGGAACGGCAGGGCGTCATCGCGCCCTGCCGCGACGGCCACCTGGGCAACAGCTCCGGCCAGGACGGTTCCTGGGACGCTGCCACTGGGGTCGGGCATGGCGGGCAGCGGCGGGTACTCCTCGACGGGGAGGGTGGGCAGCTCGAAGGAGGCACGCCCGCAGCGGACACGCAGCCGGGTGCCCTCGATCTCGATGTCCACGGGCTGAGCCGGCAACGAGCGCGCGATATCGACCAGGAGCCGTCCGTTGACCAGTGCGACACCTGGGTCCGTGACATCGGCAGCGACCTCGACCCGGCCGGAGACCTCGTAGTCGTAGCTGGCGATGGACACCCTCGGCTCAGCCCCGTCCACGCACTCGAGGCGCAGCCCCGACAGCATGGGCAGCGCCGGACGGGTGGGCACGGTCCGCCCGGCCCATGCCACAGCATCGGCGAACTGGTCACGGTCAACGCGGAACTTCACGAACTCCTCCTGGGTGTGCGCTCTGCTGGGTCACCCTACGACGAGCCAGTGACACCGGGATGCACCGCCGCGACAACACCGGCCCAATGGCGGCCGACTGCCCCCACCCCTGTCGCCTGCGAGCGGTCTTGATCGAGGGTCATCCACAGGCAGGTCCGCACTGAGGGCGGTTCATCGATTCATCCCTAAGTAGGTGGAGTCTTCGTAGTAGGGGCTGTGGATTCTGGGGACAACTGCCATCGGCGCAGGTCACGGTGCGTGTCCTTGGCCACAGCGCCTGTGGAGGCGCCTGAGTCGGACCGATGTGATTCGTGGACATCGGGACCCGGACACAGGGCGCGACGACTTCGTCCACAGCCGTGCCGGCCGAGGGAGGCAGGACACGCCGCGTCCACCCCGCGTGTCCTCCACAGGCGAACGGGTCAGCGGGTGGCTGCCGAGGCCCGGATTCGGGCGGTGAGGTCCATCACGGAGTTGTAGAGCGAGCGCCGCTCGGCCATCAGGGTGCGGATCTTGCGGTCGGCGTGCATGACCGTCGTGTGGTCGCGCCCGCCGAACAGCTCCCCGATCTTGGGCAGGGACAGGTCGGTCAGCTCACGGCACAGGTACATCGCCACCTGACGGGCGGTGACCAGGGTCCGGGAGCGGGACTGCCCGGTCAGGTCATCAATCGACACGGAGTAGAACTTCGCCGTCTCCAGCATGATCGCCGGGGCGGTGATCTCCGGGCCGGCCTCGTTGGGGATCACGTTGCGAAGGACCTCCTCGGCGAGGCTGAGGTCCACCGTGCGCTTGCTCAGGCTGGCGAAGGCCGTCACGCGGATCAGCGCACCCTCGAGCTCGCGGATGTTCCGGGAGATCTTGCTGGCGATGTACTCCAGGACGTCGGCGGGGACGGTGATCCCCTCCTGGTCGGTCTTGCGGCGCAGGATGGCGATCCGGGTCTCGAGGTCGGGCGGCTGGATGTCGGTGGTCAGTCCCCAGCCGAACCGCGTGCGCATGCGGTCCTCGAAGTCCTTGAGCCTGTTCGGGGCGATGTCGGAGGTGATCACGATCTGCTTGTTGGCGTTGTGCAGGGTGTTGAAGGTATGGAAGAACTCCTCCTGCGTCTGCACCTTGCCCGACAGGAACTGGATGTCGTCGACGAGCAGCACGTCGACGTCGCGGTAGCGGCGCTGGAACTGCAGGGAGGCGTCGTCGCGGATCGAGTTGATGAACTCGTTGGTGAACTCCTCGCTGGACACGTAGCGCACCCGAGTGCCCGAGTAGAGCATCTGCGTGTAGTGGCCGATGGCGTGCAGCAGGTGGGTCTTGCCCAGCCCCGACTCCCCGTAGATGACCAGCGGGTTGTAGCTGCGGGCCGGCTGCTCGGCCACGGCCACCGCGGCCGCGTGCGCGAACCGGTTGCTGGCCCCGGCAACGAAGGTGTCGAAGGTGTAGCGCGGGTTCAGCCGCGCCGACTGCTCCGGCTTCACCGCGGTCGCCCGTGCTCCGGGCCGCACAACAGGCTGCGGCCCGGTCGGATCCGTGGGCCGGTCGGCGTAGGTGGAGTCAGCCCAGATGTCGGCGAGGTCGTCATCGACATCCAGGGATGGATCGACGGTGACCGCGAGGCTGATCTCGCGGCCCAGAAGTGCCGCCAGGGAGTCCTCGATGGGCGGTCGCAGGTGGGACTCGAGGACGTCCTTTGCGAACGGGTTCGGTGCGGCCAGGACCGCGACACTGCCGTAGACGTTGACCAGTCGGGACAACTGCAGGAACGCGCGGTGGGAGCGGCTCAGGGCCGTGCTGTCCAGCGAGCTGATGGCGCTGGACCAGATATCGGCCGGGTCTGCAGTGTCATCCACGGGTGAACCTCTTTCCTCTGTGCCGTACCGACACCACGATCCGCACCGCGGACAACCCGGCGAACCTATGCCCCTTCGGCGCTGGCGTGCAAGAGTTTTCCACAGGTTCGAGCACGTCCCGACCACGCGTCCGTCCTGGGTCGGGGCACCGACTCGTGCGCCGTGTGTCCGTCGTAGCAATGACCCCATACAAGGGGCTGGCGGGCGCGCGTTTGACCCGTCCTCAGGCAGTTGCGTACCTTAGTACCCAGGAAGAGGTACGTCCGGCGAGTGGTCAACACGCCGAAGCCTCTTCGTCCGTGATCACCCAGCCGCAAGGATGAGACGCCATGAAGCGCACTTTCCAGCCGAACAACCGTCGGCGCGCCCGTACGCATGGGTTCCGGACCCGCATGAGCACCCGGGCCGGTCGTGCCGTGCTCGCCGCACGTCGCGGCAAGGGTCGCACTCGTATCTCGGCCTAGTAGCCGAGCCGTTCGTGCTGCCCGTGCGCCGAAGGATCCGGCGCGCTGAGGAATTCCGCGGAGTGATGCGCGCGGGTTCGCGGGCTGCCTCGCGCACGGTGGTGGTGCACGCGCACAGCTCGCCGACCTCGGCACCCGCGCGCGCCGGGTTCGTCGTGGGGCGTTCCGTCGGTGGCTCCGTGGTCCGAAACCGGGTGACCCGCAGGCTGCGACACCTGATGGCAGCACACCTCGAGAACCTCCCCGCTGGAACCGATCTCGTCGTCCGCGCGCTGCCCCCGTCGGCCGGCGCGTCCGCTGGCGAGTTGGACCACGACCTTTCCTCCAGTGTCCGTCGGGTCATGTCCAGGCTGGGACACAATGCGGGGACGCCCAGGGAGGTGTCCCCGTGACACAGGACCAGGGATTCCGATCCGCAGCACGTCGCGGGTGGGACATGACCCTCGGACGGCTGCTGTCCGTCATACTCATCGGCGGAATTCGTGGATATCAGCGGTTCATCTCGCCGCTCTCAGGACCCACGTGTCGTTACTACCCCTCATGTTCCGCTTATGCTCTGGGGGCGGTACGCAGCCACGGACCGGTCAAGGGGTTCTTGCTCTCCGTCGCACGGCTGGTGCGCTGCAACCCCTGGTCCCCGGGTGGGATCGATCATGTGCCGGCCAAGGGCAGCTGGCGGGGTGGTAAGGACGTCCGTCCCACCACGCAACGAGTAGGGAGCTAGTTCGTGTTCCTCTGGCAATGGCTGCTCGACGCAGTCTCGTGGGTCCTCGTGAAGTTCCACCAGTTCTTCTCCCTGTTCTGGGGTGAGGACAGCGGCTGGTCCTGGACATTCGCGATCGTCGGCCTGGTCGTCCTGATCCGGATCCTGCTGATCCCGCTGTTCGTGCGTCAGATCCGCGCGCAGCGCAACATGCAGGCGATCCAGCCGCAGCTCAAGGAGATCCAGGCCAAGTACGCCGGGGACAAGGAACGTCAGTCCCAGGAGATGATGGCGCTCTACAAGGACACGGGTACCAACCCGCTGGCCTCGTGCCTGCCCATCCTGGCCCAGTCGCCCATCTTCTTCGCGCTGTTCCGGGTCCTGCGGGTGCGCCTCGATGGAGAAGCCGGTCGGTGTCTTCGAATGGCCGCAGTACCAGTACCTTCTCGCGTCCTTCCACGACGCGGAGATCTTCGGGGTCCCGCTCTACGGGACGTTCGCCCACGCCGCTGAGACACCCAACCCGACCAACACCAAGATCCTGGCCGTCATCCTGATCATCCTGATGTCGGTGACGAGCTTCATCACCCAGCGACAACTCCTGCTGAAGAACACCGCGAGCGACAACCCGATCGCTCAGCAGATGAAGATCATGATGTACATCTTCCCGGTGATGTTCGCCCTCGGCGGCTTGAACTTCCCGATCGGTGTGCTCATCTACTGGTTCACGACCAACCTGTGGACGATGGGCCAGCAGTTCTGGGTCATCCGGAACAATCCCCAGCCCGGGACGCCTGCCGCTGAGGCTGCAGCGGCGCGCAAGGCACTGAAGGCTGCCAAGAAGGGTCTGCCCGTTACGCCGGAAACGTCGGGTTCGACCGCAGTGATCGTGGGGGAGGTGGTCGAAGAGGACAAGCCCAGCGGCCGCACCCAGCCGAAGAAGCAGCCTCGGAGCAAGCGGACAGGACCACCACCCAAGTCCAGCTGAGCACCACCGAGGCATGACTGGAGGAACTATGAGCAACAAGTCAGAGCTTGAGCGCGAGGGCGATGTCGCCGCCGACTACTTGGAGGCACTGCTCGACATTGCCGATCTCGACGGGGACATCGACATGGATGTCGAGCGCGATCGCGCCATGGTGTCCATCGTCGGGGGCGACCTCGACAACCTCGTCGGTCCCGAGGGCAAGGTCCTGGATGCCCTTCAGGAACTCACCAGGCTGGCTGTCACGCGGGAGACCGGCGAGCGCAGCCGACTCATGCTGGACATTGCCGGCTTCCGGGCCGCGCGTCGCCGTGAGCTCGCTGAACTGGGCGAGCATGCCGTTGCCGACGTGAAGCGGACAGGCGAGCCGGTCAAGCTCGCCCCGATGACTGCCTTCGAGCGCAAGGTCGTCCATGACGTCGTGGCGGATGCGGGGTTGCGCAGCGAGAGCGAGGGCGAGGGCGCGTCCCGACGCGTGGTGGTCATGCCCGCGTGAGTGATGTTCCACGTGAAACGGAACTGAGCGCGCGCTACTCGCACATCCCCGAGATGCAGCAGTTCGCCGACATTCTGGCGACCCGTGGGGTCGAGCGTGGACTGATCGGACCACGTGAGGTTCCTCGCCTGTGGTCGCGACACCTGGTCAACTGCGCCGTCGTGGCTGAGGAGGCGATTGACGAGATCCCGCTGGGCAGCTCGGTCGCCGACGTGGGTTCAGGCGCGGGCCTCCCAGGGGTGGTGTGGGCCCTGGTCCGTCCGGATCTGAAGGTGACGCTCATCGAACCGCTGCTGAGGCGGGCGACGTTCCTCACGGAGGCCGTCACGGAGTTGTCGCTGGAGGACCGCGTGGAGGTCCTCCGTGCCCGGGCCGAGGATGTCACCCCCCAGGTGTTCGACGTGGTCACTGCACGTGCGGTGGCGCGGCTCCCCCAGTTGCTCACCTGGACGCTTCCACTGGCCAGTGTGGGCGGTGTGGTGCTGGCGCTCAAGGGGTCCAGCGCAGCACAGGAGGTGGAGGAGGCCGAAGCCGCACGGGACGCCTTGGGTGCGGGGCCGATCACGATTCACGCCTACGGAGTCGGGTGCATCGATCCGGCCACGACGGTGGTCATGATCCCGCGGGCCCGGTGACGTCGGTCGGAAGCAACTGCTCGGTGCGCCGCCCTCGCTTGGGGTGCGTTGCGTGATCACTCAAGTACCGAGCGTGAGAATGCCCACTAAACGGACATATCATCCCCACGTTATCCACAGGGATTCTGTGGATAACGCTGTTTGGGTCCTCACTGACCTAGGCTCTGGGCGGAGCATCAGGAGGCAGTGTGATCGACGTCACATATGAGGATCGGGCCAGAGGGACCTGGGCTGACGTGCTGCGGGTGCACGAGGGTAGTGACGGGGACCTGTCCGCCGTCACCACATCAGGAACCACGACAGCATCGCCGATCCACTACGCCGAACTCCCGCTGACCGCGATCCGTCCGAACCCTCGCCAACCACGCACGGTGTTCGATGAGGATGCCCTGGACGAGCTCGCCGCCTCACTCACCGAGATCGGTCTCCTCCAGCCTGTCGTGGTGCGTCCCATGGGTCATGTCCCTGTGGACAGCCCGCAGGATCCCCACGAGGGCGCGCAGTACGAACTGGTGGCCGGTGAGCGCCGACTCCGGTGCGCCCAACGTCTGGGGTGGGACACGATCCCGGCGATGGTGCGTCCCACGGAGGACGCCGACCTGCTCCGCGACGCCCTGCTGGAGAACATCCACCGGGCAGCCCTCAACCCGCTGGAGGAGGCGGCCGCCTATCAGCAGCTGCTGGCCGACTTCGGGTGCACCCAGGAGGAGCTGTCAGCGCGAGTGGGACGCTCGCGCCCGCAGATCGCCAACACCATCCGATTGCTTCGCCTACCACCGAGCGTGCAGCGCCGTGTCGCCGCAGGGGTTCTGTCCCAGGGACATGCTCGCGCCCTTCTGTCCTTGCCGGACGACGCGAGCATGGAGGCGCTGGCGACGAGGATCGTGGCAGAAGGGTTGTCGGTTCGCTCTGTTGAGGAGATCGTGGCGCTCGGGGACCACCCCACGAGGGTGCGTTCACGGCGTCCGCGTCGGACCTCCTCCGATGCCGACCTGCAGGACCTGGCTGAGGAGTTGGCCGATCGCCTCGATACTCGGGTCCAGGTGACCATGGGCAAGGCCAAGGGGAGGGTCACGATCGATTTCGCGGGCCGCGAGGACCTGGAGAGGATCCTCGAGGTCCTCGCCGGCCCCGGGACACCGACCTAGGACAGCGGGCGGCGTGGACGTCCATGGTGGGACACGCCAGACCCGCTGTGGACAACCTCCCAGGAGATGGCCGGGGACAGACCTAGGATCCCTCCATGACCATCACAACCACGGGCGATCGGCTCGAAGTCCTGCATGACTCCCCCGAGAGGGTGGGCACTGATGTCACTGACCTCAGCGCCGACCGGCCCGGGGAACCGGGTCCTGATATGGCCGAGGCGCGAGGCTCGACCCGCCCGATGTTCACGATCACGGATGCGGCCACTTCCTGCTCGGTGAGCAGGAAGACGATCACCCGCAAGCTCCCCGAACTCGCGGTCCATGGTGCCGCCAAGGATGACGACGGCGTCTGGCGGATCCCGGTCGAGGCGCTGCTTGCCGTCGGCCTGCACCCCGGTCGCTCGCTCTCCGCAGTCGCGCCCTCTGCTGCCAGGCCGGTTGCGCCCGTGCCGACCCCGAGTCGTCCTGCGGATCAGGACACCGTCACCATCTCCCGAGATCGGTGGGATGACGTGCGGATCCGCCTTGCCCGCGCGGAGGCCGAGGCCTCCGAGCGTGGGCTTGCCCTGGCAGATGCCCGCCTGGCTCTCCGGGCCCTGACCGCGGGGCCGGTCGCGGCCTCACGCGCCTCTCAGGCCATGGACCGACCAGGAGCTGGCTGCACCGCCAGGCCCACGCGAGGCGATCGCCGGTTCGGGTGCTGCCGGAGCAACCCCGGCTCTGGGGCAGGCTGCTCCCGCGGCCGGCGTCTGTGGCTGTCGCGAGCTCGGGGCAGGCGCCCTGATCAGGGGGTGGTCAGCTCACCCGGGCCGACCTCGCCGGTTGCCACATCTCCAGAGATGTCCGTCCCTGCGCCCGGGGACGGACTGGACGCCGTGCCCGCTGACGTCGTGGCGGCCCGGAATCTCGCGGCACGCACCGGGGGGTACGTCCCGTCGGGAGCGACCCCGGCGCGGAAGCGCCGGTGGTGGCAGTCGCGCTGATCGGGTCCGGGACGGGTCCCAATCGGGCCTAGGTCACGTCGCTGGGACAGGACCGGGGTGTACCTGTGACATGTCCCTCAGTGCGCCGGTGGACCGCCCTGGGTGCCGATGCCCAAGGAGCCCGGGCCAGTGCGCAGATGCCAGTCACACCGAGGGCGGTCCCTCGGCCAGGGCCCTCTCGACGAGCACCTGGAACACCTGTCCCAGGTCAAGGTGGGCCGCCTCCACCGCCTGCGGAAGGAGCGAGGTCTCGGTGCATCCCGGTGCGACGTTGACCTCGAGGAAGGTCACCTGCCCGTCGTCGCCGACGATCAGGTCGGCCCGGGACAGGTGGCGCAGGCCAAGGCGCTCATGGGCGGCCAGAGCGATGCGGGCACAGTGGTCGGCGGCCCGCTCGCTGAGCCGCGCCGGGGCGAAGAACTCGGTCGTCCCGGCGGTGTAGCGCGACGCGTAGTCGTAGACGCCCGAGTCGGGGACGATCTCGACGGCAGGCAGGGCCCGAATGGTTCCGTCCGCGTCCTCGATCACGGTGACCGCCACCTCGGTCCCTGGGACATACGTCTCGAGCATCGCGGTGTCGGCGTAGGCGAAGCACCCGACCATGGCCCCGGCAAGGTCGGCACTCTCCCGGACGATGGCAACGCCGAGGGCCGAACCGCCCCTGGTCGGCTTGACGACCAGGGGCAGACCGATCCGCCTCACGAGGGAATCGAGAACCGCCCCGGCACCGAGATCCCGGAACGTGGCATGCGGCAGAGCCACAGCGGGGGCGGTGTGCAGGTCGTCGCTGGCCACGTGGGCCTTGGCCACCATCTTGTCGAAGGCCAGCCGGCAGGCATCGGGGCGGGACCCGACGTACGGGATGGCCAGGCTGTCGAGGACGTCGCGCAGCGAACCGTCCTCACCGCTTGCTCCATGCAGCAGGGGGATCACACAGTCCGGGGGGGAGGTCGCGAGGTCGCCGAGCAGGGTGGCATCGAGGTCGTGGACGGTCACGCTCTCGCCCACTGCTCGCAGGGCCTCAGCCACGCGGCGACCTGAGCGGATGGAGACGTCGCGCTCATGGGAGAGCCCGCCTGCGAGGATGACGATCGATCGGGACACTGTCCTACCCCTTGTCCTAGGCCAAATCGGGTGCGGGTGTGGTCATGAGGGCCTCGTCGTTGTGCGGCCTGGCCACGCCCGGAGCTGCTTGGCCGAAGGTGGCGAGCAGGCTCAGCTCGTCGTCGATGACGTTGCCGAGCCGGCGCACGCCCTCCTGGATCCGTTCGGGTGTCGGGTAGCAGTAGCTCAACCGCAGGGACCGCCGATTGGCCTCCTGCTCGGCATCGCCCACGAAGAAGCCGGTCCCCGGCACATAGGCCACGAGCGCCGCAACGGCCCGGGGCAGCATCGCCCGTGCGTCCAGTCCCTCGGGCAGGGTCACCCAGGAGTAGAACCCGCCGGTGGGCTCGGTCCAGGTTGTTCCCGGGGGCATGTGGTCGCCCAACGCCCCGAGGAGCGCATCGCGTCGCTCGCGGTAGAGCTCGCGGAAGATCGCGATCTGGTCCATCCACGGGTTCGTGGCCAGGTACTCCGAGACGGTGAGCTGGGCGTAGTTCGAGGGGCACAGCACGGCGGCCTCGGCGGCCAGGACGAGCTTCTCGCGCACCCCATGGGGGGCGACGGCCCATCCGACGCGCAGCCCCGATGCGATCGTCTTGGAGAACGACCCCAGGTAGACCACGCCCTCAGCCTCGTCGGCGCGGATTGCGCGGGGGACCACTCCGTCGAAGCCCAGCAACCCGTAGGGGTCGTCCTCGAGCAGGAGGATCCCGTGGGACCGGGCCACGCCGAGAACCTCATGCCGTCGCTGCTGTCCCTGGGTCAGGCCCGCAGGATTGTGGTACGAGGGGATGGTGTAGATCATCTTGATCCGGCCCCCGTCGGCGCGCACCTGGGCGATCGCCTCGGTCAGGGCCACTGGGGACAGTCCCTGGTCGTCCATGGCCACATGGACGACTCGGCACTCGTAGGAGCGGAACACCCCCAGCGCACCGACGTAGGACGGGGACTCGACCAGGACGACATCGCCCGGGTCGCAGAACGTGCGCACGACCAGGTCGAGGGCCATCTGTGACCCCGTGGTGACCACGATGTCATCGGGATGTGCCTGGATGCCCACAGGGGCCATCACGTCGAGGATCTGCTCACGCAGCTTCTCGTCACCCTGGCCCGATCCGTACTGGAGCGCGATTGCCCCCCGCTCGCGGATCATCCGCCCGACGGTGTCGCTCATCGCGTCGAGGTCCAGAGCGGAGACGAACGGCATCCCGCCGGCCAGTGACACCACCTCCGGCCGGCTGGCGACCGCGAACAGCGCGCGGATCTCGGAGGCCGCCAGTCCATGCGCCCGCTGGGCATAGCTGGTGAACCACGGGTCGAGGCGCGTGCCAGGGCTCATGTGCCTAGGATGCCCGATGGGAGGTGGACTCATGAAAGCGGTGCGGTGGGTCCTGCTTGGAACGGCAGCCCTGGCGGTCGGTGCGACCGCGGGTTTTGCAGTCTCGCTGCTTCGCCCGCGCACGTACGCTGAGTTCGCTGGAGTCCGAGACAGCGCCCGATGATGGTGCGGGGTTAGCACCCCGATAAGTCCTGACCCGTGACCCCGGTGCGGGTGATGCCGTACATTTGGTGCACGCGCGGGGAGGAGTTCGTTGTGGGGTTTCAGGCCCGGTTGACGGCCGTTGCGATGATGGGTGCCGCCCTGGTGGTGTCCACCCTCGGATCGGTGGCCCCCGCGTCGGCTGATGCCGTGGGAACAACAGGGACGATCACCTGCGCGGTCACAGCTCCGGGAAACCCTGTGGTGACGTTGATGGACACTCCCGTAGGAGGAAATGTCACCTGTACCCACAGCGTCCCCGGTACGCCGGTCACCTACTCGGTCGCGCCCTTCGTCCTCGATGCCACCGGCCCGTTCAACGGCAAGCTCGCATTCGACAGCACGAACGGCAACTTCACCTACACCCCTGGCTTCTACCCGCCTGACCCGCTCAACAAAGGGCTGCAGGACAAGCTCCCCGAGTTCTCGGGACCGGACTCGTTCACTGTCATTGCGTCCTCGCCCGACGGCGCCCAGGTGTCCTTCGAGGTCCCGATCGAGATCCAGGGCCTGCCGCGCTCCTGCAATGCCAGCTTCGCCCCGGACACGCGCACGATGTTCAACGACCCGTCGGGGTCGGAGACCGAGCAGTACAAGATGTTGCGCTACCTGATCGAGTTGATCGACTGCACGCCGCCACGGAATCCCGACGGCAGCCAGGCCACGATCAAGTTCAGCTTCTACTCCCTGACGTACGCTCCGGTCCAGGCGGCACTGACCGCTGCAGCTGTGCGCGGGGTGTCCGTGCAGGCCCTGACCAACAGCCACTCGGACAAGTACTCGTCCTGGCGCGAGCTCAGCAGGACCCTGGGTGCGGACACGAACGCGATCAACTTCGCCACCACGTGCTGGCAGGGGTGCCTGACCCCACGCAATCCGGCTGTCGAGGGCGGTCCGACGGCCTGGTACGGCGCGGATGCGACCACGTTGACCAGCAACACCGTCATCTACAGCGACCGGTCGCGCGTGGGTACCTCCGGGCAGCCGATCACGGCCTGGAACTACGACTTCGGCGACGGGACCGGCGCCATAGGCCCCGGCCCGCACACCAAGACCTACTCGGTCCCAGGCACCTACAAGACCTCCCTGACCGTGACCGATGCCGCTGGACTCACGCACACGACCACCGGCGAGAAGACGGTCCCGGACAACCTGGAGCCGATGTACCCATCGCTGCACTCCAAGATCTACCTGTTCTCCACCGTGGGCCAGGGGGCCAGCGCCCGGCAGTGGGTGAGCGCCTACAGCTCGGGAAACCCGACCTACCAGCAGTCGCGCAAGGGGTTCAACAACCTCAACATCGCGGTCGGCGACAAGCCGTTGCATGACATCTTCACCAGCTACTTCGCGGACCTGGTCAAGGGGTCACGCGGCGAACTGATGACGCCCAACTACTTCCGGACCTTCTCGACTCCGGGCAATCCCGCCACTGGTGCGCGGCCGACCACCGTTCACCTCGGCCCGCAGACCTCAGGTGACATCAATCGCGACATCCTCAAGTCCATCAAGTGCAAGTACAAGGTGGGCAAGAAGTGGAAGCGCACGGACGTCCGGGTGTCGATGTTCGTCCTCACCCGCCGCGGCGTGGCCTCCGACCTCTGGCGCCTGGCCATGCAGAGGGGATGCAACGTCGAGATCGTCTACACCCAGATGAGCCAGCGGATCAAGGGCCCGAACGGGCAGTGGCTGGAGAACGAGGACGGTGAGGAGATGGGCTACGGCTCCGCTGACTGCCTGTCCACGCCGCCGAGCAAGGTCATCGTCACCAAGGCCAGCAAGGGCAAGCCTGCCAAGCGGCGGACCGTGAAGAACGACCTCAACGGGCCGGACGGCGCCTGCAGCGGCGGCTCGTTGCGAGGCTCGGTCCCGGTCACCTCGACCGGCGTCTGGCTCAACCGCACGAGTCCCTACGGTGGCGGCCGGCTCACGGTGCGCATGGCGTGCCCGGTCCAGCCGAAGTACGACACGGTCAAGAAGACGTGGGCGGTCCTGTGCATCCGCAACGACATCTTCACCCACCAGAAGGTGCTGCTGGTCAACGGGGTAGTGCGCGGTGCCCGGCAGAAGTACGTGATGACGGGATCGTCGAACTGGTCCTCACCTGGCCTGCGGGCCTCGGACGAGGTCATCACCGAGATCCAGAACGCCGGAGCCCTCTACGACCAGTACAAGAAGAACGGCGAGTACCTGAAGAAGGTCGTGACCCGCAACAGCGCGAAGAAGACCAAGAAGAAGTCTGCCCAGACCTACATGCTCCAGCTCTCGGGATCCCAGCAGCTCGACGTGCGCGGCATGACCGACGAGCAGATGGCCGGTCAGGGATAGACCGAACCGCGGGGCCGTCAGACGACGAACGCTGACCGAGTGCGCTCCGACCGCCGCCGGCCGACGCTCAGTCAGGAGGCGGCGGGGCGAAGAAGCGGATCAGCGCCGCTGTGATGGCCTTCGCGATCTGGTCGCGCCCGGTCGGATCGCCCAGTCGGGCACCGTCATCGGAGTTGGTGAGGTATCCGAGGTCCAGGTGTACGGCCGGCATCCGCGTCAGGCGCAGCAGCTCCCACGTCTTCGGGTGGGCGCCGCAACTGCTCGCCGAGTTGCGCACGGCGATCTCCTCGAGCAGGAGCTCAGCCAGGGCGTGACCTGCCACCGAGCTGGTCCGCCCGTTCTGGGCGCCGAAGTAGAACGCAGCCATCCCATGAGCCTCGGGGTTCGTGTGCGCGTCACAGTGCAGGGAGATGACGACGTCGGCACCGACCTCGTTGGCGATGGCCGCCCGTGCGGACTCGTCGAAGGATGTGTGCCCCGCGCGTGCCGGTCCGGTCACCAGAACGGTCGTTCCGAGGGCCGCCAGCCGGCCCTCCACCCGTGAGGCGATGTCGGCGGCGATGTCCTGCTCCGACAGCCCGTTGCCGGCATGGCCGCGGTGCAGGTGATCGGGGCCGGCGTCGATCAGCACGACCTTGTGCGTCACCCCTGTGCGGAGCACGTCGAAGGCCTGCTGCTCCCGCAGGACGGTCGACGCGCCCCCGCTGACGGTCCGGGTCAATCGGCCCAGGGCCCGGAAGGTGTCGGGCCCAGCAGTTCCGTCGGTGGGCAGGCCGGTGTTGAGCTGGAACTCGCGAACAGCATGATCAGTGAGGCGGCCGAAGATGCCGTCCGGTCGCCCCGGCGAGAACCCCAGGCCCGTCAGGCGCTCCTGCAGGGCCAGCACGTCGTCGCCGACCATGAGATGCCCGGGGAGGAACGACAGGACGCGGTCACCGAGGCGCCACCGGGCCTCCTCGAGGCGCCGGAACGTCTGCGTGCCCACGCAGCCGTCCATGGCGATCCCACGCTCCTGCTGGAACTGACGCACTGCCCGGTCGAGCTCCGCGTCGAAGGCATCGCCGCGGCCGTCCTCGATGAGGCCGAGCCGGTGCAGCCGGGTGCGAACCTCGGCGACCATCGGCCCCGAGTCCCCCAGCCGGCACGTGGGCCCGGCACTTGTGGACAGGCGTGCTCTCACGAAACAGGTGAACGATCAGAGGAACTCGGCGAGATCCTTGAGCAGGGCTGCCTTGGGCTTGGCCCCGATGATCTGCTTGACCACCTTGCCGCCCTGGAACACGTTGAGCGTCGGGATGGACACGATCCCGTAGTCCGAGGCAACCCGGGGGTTCTCGTCGACGTTCAGCTTCGCGATCGTGAGCTTGTCGCTGTGGGCTGCGTCGATCTCCTCGAGGATCGGGGCGATCATCCGGCAGGGGCCACACCAGACGGCCCAGTAGTCCACCAGCACGGGCTTGTCCGACAGCAGCACATCGTCGGCGAAACTGGCGTCGGTCACGGTAATCAGGGCCATCGGATCTCCTTGGGTTGGCTGGCCAATCCTAGCGTCAGGCGGTCGCCATCAGCGCGTGCTCATGTGCGGCCAGGAACCGCTCCGCGTCGAGCGCGGCAGCACATCCACTGCCCGCCGCCGTGATGGCCTGGCGGTACGTGTGGTCCACGAGGTCGCCCGCTGCGAACACCCCCGGGAGGACCGTCCCGCCACTCAGGACCTTGGTGCTGCGACCCTCCACCAGCACGTAGCCGTCGTCGTCGAGGGTCACCTGGTCGCCGATGAGCTCCGAGCGCGGATCGTGGCCGATCGCGATGAACAGCCCAGTCACCGGCAACTCGCGCTGCTCACCGGTCTGGGTGTCGGCGAGGGTCACTGAGCTGAGCTTGTCCACGCCATTGACTGCGGCGACCGTGCTGTTCCACGCGAAGCGCATCTTCGGGTTGGCCAGGGCGCGCTCGGCCATGATCCGGCTGGCCCGCAGCTCGTCGCGGCGGTGGATGAGCGTCACGGTCTCGGCGAACTTCGTCAGGAACAGGGCCTCCTCGATGGCGGAGTCACCGCCCCCGACGACCGCGATGTCCTGTCCACGGAAGAAGAAGCCGTCGCAGGTCGCGCACCAGGAGACCCCGTGCCCGGAGAGCCGCTTCTCGTCCGGGAGGCCGAGCTCGCGGTACCCGGAGCCCATGGCGAGGATGACGGCATGGGCGCGGTGCTCGTTGCCCTCCCCGTCCACGACGACCTTGATGTCCCCGGTCAGTGACATCGCCGTCACGTCGTCGGTGACCAGCTCGGCGCCGAAGCGCTCAGCCTGGGCGCGCAGGTTGTCCATCAGGTCGGGGCCCATGATCCCCTGGGGGAACCCAGGGAAGTTCTCGACATCCGTGGTGTTCATCAGCGCGCCGCCGGCCGTGACTGCACCCTCGAACACCAGGGGCCGCAATGCTGCCCGCGCGGCGTAGATGGCCGCCGTGTACCCCGACGGGCCGGAGCCCACGATGATCAGATCCCGAACCTCGGACATGTGTCCCCTCACCCCTTGCAGTCGTGGAGGACAACATCCTAGGTGCGCTCTGGATTCCCGGTCCGGACCCCACAGGCGGGTCTCAGCTGGTGACCCGCACCTCGCGGATGCCGCCCCGCCAGCCGCCGTCCACCTGGGGCAGTCCGGTCAGCCAGACCAGGACGTACCGGGCCGAGGTCGGATCGGCGGCCTTCAGGCGCACCTCCTCGCCCGCCTCGGTGGCCTGGGCCATGAGGTCATAGTCCTGGGGATTGGCCCCGGGGTCATTGCTCGTGAGCACCTGCAGGTCAGTCCCATTGCCCACCAGGTCCAGGGACACCGAACCGATCGTGCGTGGGGCACCCAGGTCGAGCACGATGCCCACCCCTGGCTTGTCCAGGCTCTTGTTGTAGTAGGTCACTGTGCGCCACGCGGTGTTCTTGTCCCCGTCGTAGGCGAAGGGCACCCGGCCCGGGTTCTCCTCGCCGTTGCCCAGCGGGTCGAAGTCGCGACCATCGACGATCTGGTAAGTCACCTTCTCGGGAGCGGTGCTGGAGGCCTCCGGTGTGGGCGACGGCGACGCCGTGGGAGTCGGGTCCGGGGGCAATGCGACCGTGGTGTCCTGGGACAGCAGTCGCCACCCTCCCCAGGCCAGGCCCAGGACGAGCAGGAGCACTCCAACCCCCACCGCGATGCGGGGCAGTACTCCGGATCGCTCAGTGGGCGCGCCGGTCAGGGGACGGCGCTCGCCGGTGAGGTCGGTGAGGCTGACGCCGAGGGCCTCCCGGGCCTGTGCGGCCGAGGACATCCGGGGGCGACCGCGGGGGGGCACGACCGGGATCACGGTGCGGGAGCAGAAATCGTCGAGCGACTCCGGGACGTCGGCCAGGATGCGCGACGGTGGCGGCGTGTGGCCTGCCACCTCCGGTGCGCCCGGGATCCCCTCGACATCGCCGTCCGGCCACCGGGCTGTCAGGCACGCATAGAGGATCGACCCGATGCCGTTGACGTCCGCAGCGACCGGGTCGTCGCCGGCGACCGGGTCGATGCCGGCCAGGACGGCGTCGATCCCGAGGCCGGTGATCCGAACCTCGCCGTCGTGGCCGACGAGGACGTTGGAGGGGCGCAGGCGACCGTGGGCGATGCCCTTGGCGTGCGCCGACTCGATCGCGCCGGCGATCTCGTAGGCGATGCGGGCGGCCTCGGCCGGGGGCATCGGTGCGGTGAGGTGATCGCGCAGGACCTCACCGGCGCTCCACTCGGTGACGACGACCAGGAGGTCCTCGGCGGTGAAGACGTCCAGGATCCGCACGATGTGCCGGTCGTCGACTGTGGCGGCCGTTCGGGTGGACTGGTCGAGGTCGGCGGTGAGGGCCTCATCGGCGGCGACCAGCCAGAGGGCCACCTCACGGTTCAGGGTGCTGTCGACCGCCCGCCAGATCTGGGCGCCGTAGCGCTCCTCGACGAGGTCGTCCAGGGTGAACCGACCGATCTGCCGGTTGGGTGCCACCTGTCCCTGCTCGTTCACATCAGGAATGCTAGGCCACGGGCAGGGGCACCAGTGACGGGCGCGCCCCGGTTCGGCGCGGCCGATCGGGTCAACCGGTCAAGTACCTCCTCGGCGGTGTCGATTGCTCAGGACATGACAGCGGGTACGTCCGGGCCGGACGATCGGGGCGGCATCGTCCTTGGCTGGTTGATGCGGGTGACCATCGTCCTGATCGTCATGGGCGTGCTCGCCTTCGACGTCTTCTCACTGGCGTACACCAACGTGACGACCGTGGACGATGCCGGCATCGTGGCCGGGACCGGTGCCCAGTCGCTGATCGAGAACCCGAGCGACTCGAAGGCTGCACGGTCGGTGTCGGTGGCCCAGGCCGAGGAGCTGGGCGTCCGCATGCGGTCCAAGGACTGGTGGGTCGATGAGACCGGCGAGGTGCATGTCACGGTCAGCCGGGACGCCAAGACCCTGGCCCTGCACTACATCCCGCAGTTGCAGAAGTACCTCACCGTGCGTGCGGTGGGTACGGCGACGAGCTCCTGACCCAGGGACAGGGGGGGTGACCCGGTGACGTGGACCCCGGTCAGTGACCCACCTTGCTGCGCACCATGGACAGGGCGGCGCTGACCTCCCTGATGCGCAGCATCCGGGCCGCGCCGAGGTAGACCACCAATCCCAGCAGGCTGGACACGACCAGGACGCCCACCAGGCTCAGCCGGGAGTCCCAGGCACCGCTGAGGACCTGCTCGAGGCCGCGGTAGCACCCAAGCGTCACGACCACGGTCGCTGATCCTGCGAGGAGCATCGTGAAGACCGCCACCCAGGTGGCGCGCGTGTGCAGGCCGTGGCTGCGCCGGGACAGGATCGGCCACGCGATGGGCATCATGATCCAGTAGGTCAATCCGAAGGCCAGGCCGATCGCGGGCACCTTCATCGAGGTGGGTGCCAGGTTGAACAGTGCGATCGAGAGCACCACGTTGATCGTGTTGAGCACCAGCGACAGGTAGAACGGGGTCTTGGTGTCCTCCAGGGAGTACCAGCCCCGCAACAGGATGAAGTAGATCGAGAACGGCACCAGGCCGATCAGCATCCCGATCACGGTGTACCCGATCAGGAAGGCCGATTCCCGGTTCGCCGCCCCGAAGCCGAACAGGACGGCGGCCAGGATCGGCGACAGCGGCATCATCACGGCAGTGATGGGCACGGTCAGTGCGGTCACCGTGCGCATCGAGTCGGTCAGCACCCGGCTGAAGGTCCCGAACTGCCGAGCGGCGGCCACCCGGCTCAGTCCGGGCAGCAGGGCGGTCACCAGCGACACCGTCACGATGGAGTGCGGCAGGAAGAAGATCAGGTAGGCCTTCTGGTACGTGGTGATGCCGGCAGAGGGCAGGCCCTCGGCCTGGGCCAGGACGTTGGCTGTCGTGGCCAGTCGGCTGTGCACGATGAAGGAGACCTGGTTGGCGGCAAGCAGCCCGAGGGTCCACAGCGCCAGGCCGCCGGTCTTGCCCAGCCCCCATCCACGCCAGTCGAACCGGGGGTGCCAGCGGTACCCCGAGGAGCGCATGAACGGGATCAGGAGGAGCGCCTGGGTGGCCACGGCCACGGTGGAGCCCAGCCCCAGCCACGCGGTCTGCTGCGGGGTGAGGGTGCCACTGTCGGCGGCCGCCGGCCCGGCGACGACCAGGAACGACAGGAACACGAAGATCGCCACGAGGTTGTTCGCGATCGGCGCGTACATCGGCGGGGAGAACCGTCCCCGGGCGTTGAGCACCTGCGACACGAGGGTGAACACCCCGTAGAAGAACACCTGGGGCAGGCAGAAGCGGGCGAACGCCACAGCGAGGGACATCTGGTCCGCGGTGTAGTCCGGCGAGGCGTAGATCCGGGTGAGCAGCGGGGCCAGCACCATCGCGATCGCGGTGAGCGCGAGCAGCAGGACGCAGGTCAGGGTCAGCAAGCGGTCGGTGAATCCGGCCCCCCCATCGGAGTCCTCGCGGCTGCGGCGCACCAGCTGGGGCACGAAGACGGCGTTCATCGCCCCGCCCACGGTCAGCACGTAGACGGTGTTCGGGATGGTGTTGCCGACGGTGAAGATGTCGGCGACGACCCCCAGGCCCAGGGCAGCGGTCATCGCGACGTCGCGGAAGAGCCCGGTGATCCTGCTGATCACAGTGCCGACGGCCATCTGGGCGCCCTTGGCCACCAGGTCGCCCTGCTGCGGGGCGGCCGCCTGCTGGGCTGCGTCGCTCGCGACGTCGGGATCGGGCGAGCCGGTCAGGTCCGAGACGTCCAGGGCGTCCGCGGGGAGGTCGGGGTCGTCCTGCGGCTCGGGCTCGGGGGGGTCGTCAGCCACGGGCACCCTCATCGGACTCGGCGCCGGCCGACGCACGCGCGCTGGCGGGTGGTGCCTGCGCATGGTCAGGCCCCGGCTCCGGGGTGCTGTCGCGGTCCCGTCGCCCGCCGGCGCCGGCGGGCACGGCGGACACCATGGACCACCACGGCCAGCACGAGGGCGCCGAGTGCGACCTGGACCAGCACGCGGGCGGCATTGGCGTAGGCAGCGGACTCGACGACGAGCAGGCCCGGCTCGCCGAACGCGTCGCCCTCGGCGGTCAGCAGCTGGATCGTCACCGGGATCGGCCCGGCCGCCGCGACCTGCGCGGTCACCTCCACCGACGTGCGCCGCTCGGGGGCGATCGTGAACGGCTCCACCGGGTCTGCGGAGAACAGCTGCGCGGGCGAGGCGCTGAGCTCGAGGCCGACGGTCACCTCCGTGGGTCCGGCGTTCTCGATCGTGATCGGGATGGTCCCTGAGGCGCCCGACACGGTGATCGATCCGCTGGAGACCACCCGTACCGACCCGATGAGATCACCCACCTGGTCATCGACGAGTCTGGTCAGCTCCGCGCGGGCCTCGGGATGGGTCCGGAACCAGGCGCTGAGCTGACGGGTCGGGGCAGTCCGGGTCACCTCGGGGATCACCGCCGGGTCGGAGACCACCTCGGCGTACCGCTTCAGGTCTCGGTACTGCTCACGCACCTGCGCCACATGTGCGGCGGGGAGCTCCTGGGACTCCTGCTCCGGCGTCGGCCCGACCAGCTCCCGGGCCAGTGAGCTCGGCTCCCGGGCCAGTGCGGCCGCCAGGGATGTCGGGGTGATCCAGGGAGCCGCCGTCAGGGCTGTGACCACCATCGCGGCGGCCCCTGCCGGAGGGTCCCAGCCGGGGTCGGGGCCGGTCACGAGGAGACGCTGGGTCTCCGGGAGCTCCACCGAGGTGACCAGCGTCTGGGCGAGCAATGCCTGGCGCACCGCGGTCTGCTCGGCGGGGGTGCCCATCGGCATCGCCAGCGTGTCCGACAGCCCGGAATCGGTCAGCAGAGCCCGCAGGTCGCCCTCGCCCGTCGGCAGGAGCACGTTCCCGCTGGGCGTGAAGTAGGTCGACTCGACCAGGGGGGCTGCTCGGTCGCTGAGTACCACCGCTGTGACCCGCGCGGCCGCCAACTCAGCCAGGGTGCTGGGCTGGGCGACACCTCCGGGGGCCAGGACGACGGAGCCTGCAAGGGGGGCGCCGAGGACCTCCTTCGTGGCCTCATCGATGCGGGGGCGTTGGCGCAGGGCCGTCGACAGCACCTTCCCGCGCTGGGCGGCGTCGATGTCCGGCCAGGCGTACAGGGCGCCGGAGGCATCGGCACCGGGTGCTGACAGTGCGGCGGTCAGTGAGGCGAGCCAGTCAGCCACCTCGCGGCGACGCGCCCCGGGCTCGACGCTGCCATCAGGGCGGCGCACCTGGTACCCGTCGGCCATGTCGGCTGCCGAGTTCACCGCCTCGGGGTCGACGACCAGGGACACTGCCCCAGGGTCAGCCGCACCCGCGTCGAGGAGTCGGGACAGCCGGCCGGCCGGGGACATCTGGACCGCTGCGTCCTCGGTCAGCAGCACGCCCTCGGCATCGCGCAGGGGTGCTCCCGTGAGCGGCCAGATCGTGGTCAGGAGCAACGGCTCGACGGCGGTGTCCGCGGGCCACCAGGGCAGGAAGGTGCGGTCGAGGTCCTGGCGGACGGTCCCTGCCCCCGAATCGCCGCGCGCCTCGACCCCGGTGACGTAGGCCCCCGCTGCCTCGAGACCGAGGTCAGCGATGTCGGCGCGCACCTCGAAGGGTCGGGACTGGCCCGGAGCCAGCTCGTCGGCAACGTCGTCGTCAGCCCCGGCGATCGGCACGCCCAGTCGTTGACCGGCCCCGGCCAGGACCTCAGGGATCTCGTCCCGGTTGACCAGCGGCGTGGGGGACACCCGCAGGAGCGCTGAGATGGTGCGCACCGGGGTGGCGGAGCTGTTGGTGATGGTGCCCTTGACGGTGAGCTCGTCGCCGGGCTCCGGGATCGCCGGGGCCAGGCTGGTGATCCGGATGGTCAGGGCGCCGGCGCCGAGCGCGGGCCTCTCGGCGGTCGGCGCGGGCACGGCGGTGACTGCGTGTGTGCTGGCGAGCAGGGATGCCACGGCCAGCAGCGCGCCGGCTGTGTGCAGCCCGGCCCGCCGGGTCACCTCACTCCCGGGACGATCTGCGGGACCTTCTCGACGAGTCGGCGCTCGTCGCCGTAGGCGAGCTTGCGCACCACCTGGTGGAACGGGATCCACTCCACGGCCTCGACCTCGACGTCCTCGTCGGACAGCTCACCGCCGACCGCCTCGATGACGTAGTGGTGGACGGTCTTGTGGATGCGCTTGTCCTCGACCACGAACCAGAAGTCGATCACTCCCAGGGGAGCCACGATCCGACCCACGAGGCCGGTCTCCTCGAACACCTCGCGCAGGGCCGCCTGCTCAGGGGTCTCGCCCTCCTCGACGTGGCCCTTGGGCAGGCTCCACAGCAGGCGCATGCGGCGGTCGTGGCGCGCGATCAGCGCGACCGCGGGCGGGTCGGCGGACAGGTCGAGCACGACACCCCCGGCGGAGGTCTCCTCCACCTTCGGCAGCCGTCGGCCCCGGAGCCCGCCGGGGCGCACCTTGCGCACGCCGCGCCCGGCGGCCATGAGCGTGGCCGGATTGGGGAACAGCCGCCGAGCGCCCTCGTCGCTGTCGCTGTCCTGGTCCAGGCCGGGCGGCTCCACAGGGGCCCCGGAAGCAGCGTCGGCCACGGCGGTCAGACCCGGATCCCCGTCCTCGGTCGGTGGGGTCGCGGGGGCCGGCGATTCGAGCGGGGCGACGGTCGGCCGGCCCCGGCGCGGCATCGTCCCCGGGGTGGGTCCGCCGGTCGGTGGCGAGGGGGGCGTGGCAGCAGTGGGCGCGGAGTCCGTCGCGTCCTCGTCGTCCGTGTCGGGCCCAGTGGCTCCGGGCGCCAGGGACACGGACACGTCCGACTCCTCGACGGCCTCGCCGGGAGTGTCGGGGGTGACTTCCTGCTCGCCCTCAGCTGCGGACGGCCGGCGTCTCGAGCCCGGATGGCGCAGGTCAGCCGGGGTGGGGATGGCGAACCGGCGTCCCTCGCGCCGCGGCGGCGGCACTGGGGTCGGCGGCGTGGACATGCTGGTCAGGATAGCGGCCACGTAGGCTATCGGCCCGTGCCCGACGTCCCTCCCCGCGCGGCGCTTGCAGCTGCGAGCCGCATGCGCATCGACGACCTGCTCGACGAGATCCCGGAACTCCTCGAGCTGGCGGGACGGATGGCTTCGGCCGGTCACGAGATCGCCCTCGTGGGGGGGTCCGTGCGCGACGCGGTCCTGTTGGGCACGCACGTGGACCTCGACCTGGCCACCTCGGCCCATCCGGCGCAGACGCTGGCCGTGCTCGAGGGCTGGGCCGACGCCGTGTGGGACATCGGCATCGACTTCGGCACCGTGGGCGCGCGCCGCGGCGAGCACCACTTCGAGATCACGACCTACCGCAGCGACGCCTACGACCGCACCACCCGCAAGCCCGAGGTGACCTACGGGGACTCCCTGCTCGAGGACCTCCGGCGTCGCGACTTCACCATCAACGCCATGGCCGTCACCCTGCCCGAGCGCACCTTCGTCGACCCGTTCGACGGGTTGGCCGACCTCGCCGCCCACACGCTGCGCACGCCGGCCACGCCGCAGGAGTCCTTCGCCGACGACCCGCTGCGGATGATGCGGGCAGCGCGGTTCGTGGCGCAGCTGGGCGTGTCGGTCTCCCCGGAGGTCCTGGGGGCGATGACCGAGATGGCCGACCGGATCACGATGGTGTCCGCGGAACGGGTCCGCGACGAGCTGTCCAAGCTGCATGCTCACCGAGGTGCCCCGGATGGGCCTGGAGCTGATGGTCGACACCGGGCTGGCCGACCACGTGCTGCCCGAGCTGCCGGCCCTGCGCCTGGAGATCGACGAGCACCATCGGCACAAGGACGTCTACGAGCACTCCCTGATCGTCCTGGACCAGGCCATCGACCTCGAGACCTCGCATGAGCCCACCTGCCCGCCGGACCTGGTCCTTCGCCTGGCCGCCCTGCTGCACGACATCGGCAAGCCCCGCACCCGGCGCTTCGAGCAGGGCGGGCGCGTGAGCTTCCACCACCACGAGGTCGTGGGGGCCAAGCTGACCCGCAAGCGGCTGACCGCCCTGCGCTACCCGAAGGTCGTCGTCGACGAGGTGTCCACCCTGGTGGAGCTGCACCTGCGCTTCCATGGCTACGGCAGTGGCGAGTGGACCGACGCGGCGGTGCGCCGCTACGTCCGCGACGCCGGTGACCAGCTCGCCGAGCTGCACAAGCTGACACGCGCGGACTGCACCACCCGCAACCCGCGCAAGGCCGCTGCCCTGAGGCGGACCTACGACGACCTCGAGGCTCGCATCGAGATCCTGGCTGGGGCCGAGGAGCTCGCGTCCATCCGACCCGACCTCGATGGCAACGAGATCATGGGGATCCTGGGCATCGGACCCGGTCGCGAGGTGGGCGAGGCCTACCGCTGGCTCATGGAACGTCGTCTCGACGACGGACCCCTGGGTCCTGAGCGCGCCGAGCAGGAGCTGCGTCAGTGGTGGGCGGGGCGTGCGCCTGCCTGAGCACGCCGGATGCGCCCAACGGGCGTTCGCCAGCGGCTGATCGCGACGCGCCGCCCGCGCGGGTCGACCTCCCCGGCGATGTCGGACCGGTGCGGTTCAATGTGCCAAGGCACCGCGGCAGGGTCGAGCCGGGGCGCTGTAGGAAGGAACCGTCATGTCCGGGACTCTCACCCGGCAGCGCCGTACCGTCAGACGTCCGGCTCTGCCGCACCTCGTGGGACTCGACGGCCTGCGCGCGGTCGCGGTCATCGCCGTGGTGCTCTACCACGCCGATGTCGCCTGGATCCCGGGCGGATTCCTCGGGGTGGACGTGTTCTTCGTCCTTTCGGGCTTCCTGATCACCTCGCTGCTGCTGGTCGAGCTCGACCGCTCCGGGGGCATCGACTTCAAGAACTTCTACGTCCGCCGCGCCCGCCGGCTGCTCCCCGCGCTGTTCGCAGTGCTCGCCGTGACGGCCCTCCTGGTCGCCACCGTGGCCTACGACGGCGCAGCCGGGTTCCGCCGCGACCTCCCGGGTGCGCTGTTCTACTACTCGAACTGGCTGAGCATCTTCACCGAGACCTCGTACTTCGAGTTCATCGGCCGCCCGCCCATGCTCAAGCACCTGTGGTCGCTGGCGGTGGAGGAGCAGTTCTACATCTTCTGGCCCGCGATCGCGCTGTTCGCCTACCGCCTGCGGGGGGCGCGGGCTGTCGGGCTCGTGGCCCTCGGCGGGGCGCTGCTCTCGACGCTGGCGATGACGATCGGCTCATTCGTCGGGGACATGCCGGGCGCTGCCGATCCGAGCCGTCTCTACTTCGGCACCGACACGCACGCGATGGGTGTCTTCGTCGGCGCCGCGCTGGCCGTCGTCTGGCGCCCGGGTCGCACCTCGCCGGTCCTGCCCCGTCAGGCGCGGATGGTGATCACCGGGGCCGGTGTGGCCGGTCTGCTCCTTCTCGTGGTCATGTTCACCAGGCTCGGGGAGTTCTCGACGTTCCTCTACCGCGGCGGGTTCCTCGTGGTGGCCCTCGTCTCAGCCGTGGTCGTGGCTGCGGCCAGCCACCGGGGTGTGCTGTTCGGGATGTGGTTGGGGATGCGGCCGATGCGGTGGATCGGTGAGCGGTCCTACGGCATCTACCTCTGGCACTGGCCGCTTTTCCTGGTCACCCGACCCGGTGTGGACATCCCGGTCGACGGCGTCCTTGCGCTCGTGGTGCGCGTGGTACTGCTGCTCGGGGTTGCCGAACTGAGCTACCGCTACCTGGAGATGCCGGTCCGCCGGGGGGCGCTGGCCCGCGGGTGGCTGCGCGTTCGCGAGGGCGAGCTGCCCCAGCCGAGTCCGGCGCTGCTGGCGTCGGTCGCTGCGGTCGCGGTCGTCGTGATGTTCACCGGGTTCCGGGTGCTCACCGCACCGGCCCCGGCGGCTGCGGCCGGCATGACCGCTGAGCAGTTCGCGGCAGTGGCCCCGGTGGGCGCCCCACTCGAGCGCGATTTCGCCCGGATGGCTGCCGCGGAGGAACTGGATCCGCGCGCCAAGGTCACGGCCTTCGGGGACTCGGTGATGCTCGGGGCCTCAGGGGCGCTCGAGAGCACGACGTTCAACCTGGACCTGCACGCCAAGGTCGCCACCCAGGCCGCGGACGTCCTGGCCTCGATCACCACGCAGGTGAACAGTGGGCAGCTGCGCGACACGGTCGTCCTGCATGTCGGCAACAACGGCATCGTCACCGAGGAGCAACTGCGCGCGATGCTCGCCCAGCTGTCGGGCGTCCAGAAGGTGGTGCTGGTCAACACCAGGGTCCCGCGGGCGTGGATGAAGCCCAACAACGCGCTGATCGCCTCCGTCGCCAGGGACTACCCCAACGTCGTCGTGGCCGACTGGGCCAAGGCCTCCGAGGACCACCGCGACTACATGGTCAAGGATGGTGTCCACCTGACCGGCAAGGGTGCCGCCGAATACACCCGCGTGATCGCTGAGGCGGCCGGCGTCCAGCCCCCCTGAGCCTCTGACCGCGATTTGGCCGCCGGTGGGCGACCCCGGTACGCTTGTGGGCGTTGTCCTGCCGCTACGGCCGGGTGATGCGCGAGTGGCGGAATAGGCAGACGCGCACGGTTCAGGTCCGTGTACTCGAAAGGGTGTGGGGGTTCAACTCCCCCCTCGCGCACAACAGGAACGCCCCCGGGCGAGCAGCCCGGGGGCGTTCCTCATGTTTCCGTTCGAGTTGGTCAGGATGGGCGCCGGGTCGTCACCCTGCCGGGTGGTCCGCCTGCCGGTAGGCTCCGCTCCCGTGACCGCCGCCGTGAGCCCAGCGACCCCGATGGAGAAGCCCGCACACGGGTGGATCCCCATGCTGTTCATCGGCATGGGGACCGCCCTGATCATCATGGATGCGACGATCGTCAACGTCTCGCTGCCCTCGATGATCGCCGACCTTGGCCTGAGCTCGATCGATGCCGAGTGGGTCAACGCGATCTACTCCCTGACGTTCGCTGCCCTGCTGATCGTGTTCGGCCGCGTGGGCGACCGGGTGGGCCGGCGACGGATCTTCACCCTCGGCGCCCTGGTGTTCGTGCTGGCCAGCATCTACGCCGCGTCGTCGAAGTCCGGCGAGCACCTGATCACCGCCCGGGCGCTGCAGGGCATCGGCGGGGCGATGATGTCGCCCTCCTCGTTGTCGCTGGTCAACTCGCTCTACGCCGGCAAGGCACGCAATGTCGCCTTCGCCATCTACGGCTCGATCATCGGCGGGATGGCTGCACTCGGCCCTCTGGTCGGCGGCTACCTGACTACGAACTTCTCGTGGACGTGGGCGTTCTGGATCAACGTCCCGATCGGGATCATCGTGATCGTCGGCGCCCTGCGCTACGTCCCGGAGAGCAAGGACCCCGGGGACACCCAGGGACTCGATGTCGGGGGCGCGATCCTCTCGGCGCTGGGCATCGGCCTGAT
The DNA here is from genome assembly GCA_963736425.1 of uncultured Actinomycetes bacterium. Classification (GTDB taxonomy): domain Bacteria; phylum Actinomycetota; class Actinomycetes; order S36-B12; family CAIYMF01; genus Prado023. Next base: position 112,425 of record CAVTOX010000017.1, on the reverse strand, counting down.
CGTCTTCGGCCTGATCGAGGGTCGGAACTACGGGTGGATCCGCGTCGAGGAGGACAAGAGCCTGTTCGGCCGCGACTACGCCGCCGGTGCGATCTCCCCGGTCTTCATCGCGCTGGTGGCCGGCCTGCTGTGCCTGCTGGTGCTGTACTTCGTCGAGACCCGGCGCACGCGCGCAGGCAAGTCCGCGCTGATCGACTTCACGCTGTTCCGCATCGCCACGTTCGGCCTCGGGTCGGTCGCCGCCCTGATCGTCAGCCTCGGCGAGTTCGGGATCCTGTTCTCGCTCCCGCTGTTCCTGCAGAGTGTCCTGGGGTACACCGCGCTGGGCGCGGGAGCCCTCCTGGCGACCCTGGCGATCGGCTCCTTCGTGTCCGCCCCGACGGCGGCGTCCCTGGCCAACAAGTACGGAGCCCGGTTCGTCGCCCGGATGGGCATGGGCCTCGAGGTGATCGGCATCGTCGGCCTCGGGGCCACGATCACCCCCACCTCGTCGGCCTGGCAGATGGCGATCTGGTTGATCATCTACGGCATGGGCGTCGGCTATGCCAGCGCCCAGCTGACGGGCCTGATCCTGGCCGACGTCCCGGTTCGGCAGAGCGGCCAGGCCTCCGGCACGCAGAGCACCGCGCGCCAGATCGGTGCCGCCATGGGCACGGCCATCCTCGGCACGGTCCTGTTCGTCACCCTCAACTCCCAGACTGCCGCGCACGTCGAGCAGGCTGGTGTCCCGGCTCCCCAGGCCCAGGAAGTGGCCGATCTCGTCGAGACCACAGCGGGCACGGTCATCCCGAGCCTGGACCAGCCGCCGGGAAGCCCGGAGGTTCAAGCGGCCGCGTCGCAGGCGTTCGCCGACTCCGTGGAGGTCACCGCCTACGTCGCCGGGGGATTCGTCTTCCTCGGCCTGCTGGCCACCCTTGCCCTGCCCAAGCCGGTCGGGCGCCGCGAGGACGACGTGGAGGCGGCGGCCGTCGGTTCCGTGGACACGTCCGCAGGGCCCGACCCCGTCGCCTGACAGGTCACTGCTCGAGGGACGCCCAAGCCGCGGGGGCCACCTGAGCGGCGTGACGTCGGGGTCAGTACCAGCCGGTGCTGTACGAGTGGGCCAGGGCGTTGCTCGGGTTGCCGTAGCGGCTCTGGATGTAGCCCAGTCCCCACGCGATCTGGGTGCGCGCGTTGCTCTGCCAGTTCGGTCCGGCCGACGACATCTTCGATCCGGGCAGCGCCTGGGGGATGCCATGCGCCCCCGAGCCGTTGTGCGCCCGGCTGTTCCAGCCGGACTCCTTCTGCCAGAGCGCGCCCAGGTCGTCGCACTGGGAGGCCGACCAGCCCTTGTCGGCGCACATCTGCATCCCGAGGGCGCGGTTCTGGGCCGGTGATCCGCCCTGGGCGGCCCGGGCGCGGGCGGCGCGCTGCTCAGCCGCGCGTCGCTTCTTCTCCGCGGCCTTGCGCGCGGCCTCCTTCTTGGCCTTGCGCTCCGCGGCCTTGCGCTGGGCCTCGGCCTCGAGCGTGGCTGCCTGGCTTGCGGCGGCGTTCCGGGCGTCGACGGCCCGCTGGGTCTCCCAGGAGGCGGGCATGGTTGCGACCGCGTCGTCGGCCAGGCCGAGGGTGCTGGCAAGTGCCGGTCCGCCGGCGATCATCGCGGCCGTTGCGGTGAGGGCGGCGCCAACCTTGATCAGGGTGCCGGTGCTCATGGGTCCTCCGAGGGTGGGGTGCCCGCTTCATGCCCGCTTCCCCACCATCGGACACCGATCGTGTCCCATCTCACATCCCCGATCGGCGTGTCCTGCGTGCGTGCAGGCGCCGACCACGTGTTGGCCCTCCCCGGTTCAGCCGACGCGCAGGCCGAGGTTCGCGGCCTCCTCGAACAGCTCCTCACGGACGTCCGGGTGGGCTGCCTGGGTGATCAGGTTGTGCGCCTGCTGGTCCTGGGATCGGCCCCAGATCTCAGCGATGCCCTGCTCGGTGACCACCGCGGTGTGCTGGAAGGACGTGACCGGCTCGTCGAGCAGGGGCACGATCGTCGAGACGTTGGCCTTCGGGTGCCACGAGCGCAGGGCGATGAACGCCTGGCCGCCGGGTGCGTGCAGGGCCCCGACGATGAAGTCCGTCTGCCCACCGAAGCCGGAGTAGATCCGGGCGTTGATCCGGGAGGCGTTCGCCTGGGCGAACAGGTCCACCTGCAGGGCGGAGTTCACCGATGTCATCAAGGGCTGCTGGGCGATCAGTCCGGGGTCGTTGCTGGCCTCCGTGCGCACCATGCGCACCCGTGGGTTGCCGTCGATCCACTCGTAGAGCTCCTGTGAGCCGAAGAGGAAGGACACCGCCAGCGCCGCGTCCGGATCCAACGCCCCGGCCTTGTCGAGTGCGAGCACGCCGTCGGAGAACATCTCGGTCCAGAACCGCAGTCCCTTGCGGTCGGACAACGCGGTGAGGACCGCGTCGGGCACGGCCCCGATCCCCATCTGCAGCGTGGAGCCGTCCTTGATCCGGGCGGCGATCCGCTCCCCGATATCGCGCGAGGTGTCGTCGAGAGTCCCCTGGACGGCGACGGTGAGCGGCTCGTCGGCCTCGAACAGCACGTCGATCGAGCTCAGCGGGACGATGGCGTCGCCGTAGGTGAACGGCATGCTGGGGTTCGCCTGGGCGATGACCTTGCCGCCGCGGGCCCGGCAGGCCTCGATCGCGGCAGGCATCACGTTGACCTCGATGCCCAGGCTCACGACGCCGTGCCGCGGCATCGACGTGTGCAGAAGGACCACATCGGGCGGCATCGCCCGGGAGAACAGCGCGGGGACCAGGCTCAGTCGGCAGGGGACGTAGTGCAGTCGGGGGTTCTTGCGCATCCCGGCGCCGACGAAGGACGTCTCGGGGGTGATCCCGTCCCGCTCCGGCAGTCCCGGCTGGGGGTTCAGGGCCCACAGCCGCCATTCGGGCACGTGGGCATCGAACAGCGCGAGCGTGGTGAAGGGGCTGGCGAAGTTGCCCGACACGACGACGCGGGGGTTCGGCGGGAGCGCCTCGAGGATGGCAGCGAGGGACTCGGCCGTGGCATGCAGGGTCATGGGTGGCATTCTTCCGTGGGCGGGCTCCGCCACGTGGGTCCACAGGACCCGGGTGGAGCGGTCATTGGTCCCCTGATCCGGTGGCGGACCCCGATGGGTCACCGGTCGGCCCCGGTGTCCGGGCGGTGAACCGGGCGTGTCATTTGCACGTCGGTCGGAGGTCGGCTACATTGTCCGATGTATCAACTCGATACATCAGTTTGTCACTCCAGGCCAGTGAGAGGACGGTACTCCGCGATGGCAGCCACTCGCCGCAGCGCAGTGCTTGAGTTCGCGATCCTGGGCCTTCTCCAGGACGCCCCCATGCACGGATACGAGTTGCGCAAGCGGCTCAACTCGGTGATGGGGACGTTCCGTGCCATTTCGTACGGCTCGCTCTACCCGGCGCTCAAGGACCTGCTCGACCGGGGCCTGATCGCCGAGGCGGGTGCCGCGGACGCCAGCGCTCCGGTCCTCTCGGGCCGACGCGCGAAGATCGTCTACGAGCTCACCGCCGACGGCAAGGACAGGTTCGCCGAGCTCGTCTCGCGCACCGGTCCCGAGGCGTGGGAGGACGAGGCGTTCGGCGTGCACATGGCCTTCTTCGGCAGCACTCCGGCTGAGGTGCGCGTGCGCATCCTCGAGGGCCGGCGCAGCCGGATGGAGGAGCGGCGGGCCAACCTGGCCGCCTCGACCGCCCGCAACCGCGAGCGGCTGGACACCTACACGCAGGCCCTGCAGCGCCATGGCCTGGAAGGTGTCGAGCGCGAGGTGCGCTGGCTCAACGAGTTGATCGACAACGAGAACCAAGGACGACGCGTTGGATCCGCCGACGCGTCCAACAACCAATCCGGAGATACCGGGGCCGGGCCGCGTCGCCCGCCAGCCCGCGGGTGAGAAAGGAACATCAGATGGGTGCCATTCGTGTGGCCATCGTGGGCGTGGGCAACTGCGCCTCCTCCCTCGTGCAGGGTGTGGAGTACTACAAGGACGCGGACGTCAACGACCGTGTGCCGGGTCTCATGCACGTCCAGTTCGGCGACTACCACGTCCGCGACATCGAGTTCGTGGCCGCGTTCGACGTCGATGCCAAGAAGGTCGGCCAGGATCTCGCCCACGCCATCGGCGCCAGCGAGAACAACACCATCAAGATCTGCGACGTGCCCCCGACCGGGCGTGACCGTGTCCCGCGGCCACACGCTCGACGGCCTGGGCAAGTACTACCGCGAGATGGTGACTGAGTCCGACGAGGAGCCGGTGGACATCGTCGCCAGCCTCCGCGACAACAAGGTCGACGTCCTGATCTGCTACCTGCCCGTCGGGTCGGAGCAGGCCGCGAAGTACTACGCGCAGTGCGCCATCGACGCAAGGGTCGCCTTCGTCAACGCGCTTCCCGTGTTCATCGCCGGCACGCCGGAGTGGGCCAAGAAGTTCGCCGATGCCGGTGTGCCGATCGTCGGCGACGACATCAAGAGCCAGGTGGGTGCCACCATCACCCACCGTGTGCTGACCAGGCTGTTCGAGGACCGCGGCGTCACCGTCGACCGGACCTACCAGCTCAACGTCGGCGGCAACATGGACTTCATGAACATGCTCGAGCGCGATCGCCTCGAGTCCAAGAAGATCTCCAAGACCCAGTCGGTCACCTCCCAGATGCAGGGCAAGATCGAGCCCCGCAACATCCACATCGGTCCCTCGGACTACGTGGCCTGGCTCGACGACCGCAAGTGGGCGTTCGTGCGCCTCGAGGGTCGGGCGTTCGGCGACGTGCCGTTGAGCCTGGAGTACAAGCTCGAGGTCTGGGACTCCCCGAACTCGGCCGGTGTGATCATCGATGCGCTGCGCGCTGCGAAGATCGCCAAGGACCGCGGCATCGGTGGCCCGATCCTGTCCGCGTCGAGCTACTTCATGAAGTCGCCGCCGGAGCAGTACGCCGATGACATCTGCAAGGCCAAGGTCGAGCAGTTCATCGCCGGTGACATCGACAGCTGAGTCCGACTCCACAGGTAGGCAGTGCGCACGTAGGCACGGCGACGAGGGGCCCCGGGTGTGAACCCGGGGCCCTTCGTGCTGAGCGCCGTGGGGTCAGCCGGTGACGGCGTCGGCGTCGAAGGCCGAGATCGCATCGAGCCAGGATCGCGACGCACCCGAGCGTCCCTCGACCGCGACCGCGGCGTCGAACAGCCGGGCCAGGGCCGGGCCATCCCCGCTGAGCACCGCTGCTCGTACGTCGTCGGCCCACTGCGGCTCCATGACCCGAGTATCGATCCCTGAGGCGACACGCGCCTGTGGACGGCGGGTCGAATGAGCGGGCATGCTGCGCCCCATGGGTGGTGGGGGGGTCGACGCGCACGAGACCGGGGCCACCAGCGTGCGCTGGCCCGTCCTGGCCACGCCCAACTCCCGGCGGCTGCTGGCCACCCGGCTGACCGGTCAGGCCTCCGACGGACTGCTCCAGGCGGCCCTGGGCACCTTCGTGCTGTTCTCCCCGGAGCGCCAGGCGACCGCTGGCCAGGTCGCCGCCGCCTTCGCGCTGCTGCTGCTCCCCTACTCCCTGCTGGGGCCGTTCACCGGCGTGTTCCTGGACCGGTGGAACCGGGCGCGGGTGCTGGTCGTGGCCAACCTCGCCCGGGGCACGGTGATGATCGGGATCGCGCTGATGGTGGCTGCCGACCGCGACGGGCTGGACCTGGGCACTGCTGTCCTGATCACGATGGGGATCGGCCGACTCTGGCTCGCTGGCCTGTCCGCCGGGCTACCCCTGGTCGTGGCCCCTGGTCAGCTGGTCACTGCCAACGCGCTGTTCCCGACGGCGGGCACGATTGCGGCATCGATCGCCACTGTCACGGGCCTTCTCCTGATGCCCCTGCTCGGACCCGACGGTGCCAGTCGGTTGATCCTGCTGGTGGCCGCGGGCCTGCTGCTCTCGGCGGCCATCGCGACCCGGATCCCGCGTCGCGACCTCGGCCCCGAGGCCGGCGAGGCGGGCATGGCGTCCCTGACCACCGACCTTCTTGCCGTGGTGCGCGGCATGGTCGCGGGAGTCATCCACGTCCACCATCGGCCGCGGGCCCGCCGCGGGATGGCCGTGGTGATGGCCCACCGGGTGGCATTCGGCGCGCTGGTCGTTGACGCCCTGCTCCTGGTGCGCAACACCCTGAACGCACCCGACAACGCCGACGCCGCACTCGCCGACTTCGCGCTCACGGCTGCCGGGGCATCGCTCGGCAGCTTCCTCGCTGCGGTCAGCGCCCCCCGGCTGGTCCGACGGATCGGACTCGCCCCGTGGTCGGCCACGACCCTCTTCGTGGCGGCAGTCGTGGCCCCGCTGGGCTTCGCCACCGGGCAGTTGCCGCTGATGGCGATCGGCTCACTGGCCATGGGCTTCTCCGGGCAGACCGTGAAGATCGCCGGCGACACGGTCCTGCAGCAGGACATCGAGGAGGGCTACCGGGGCAGGGTGTTCTCGCTCTATGACGTCGGCCTGAATGTGGCCCTCGTCAGCGGGATCTGCCTGACCGCACTTGCGGCCCCCACCAGCGGGGTCGCCCCACCCCTGTGGATCGCGGTCGGTCTGCTGCTCGCGGCGACCGGCGCGTGGAGCCTGCGGCCCGCGGCGGTGCGTGGATAGGATCGGGTCCGTTGCCGGTGCCGTCTGCCCTGGGGGTGGGCTCGTGTGCACACGAGCGAGAGGAGGTGGCCGGTGGGGATGCTCGACAACTTCGAGAAGAAGTTGGACCGAATGGTCAATGGCGCGTTCGCCAAGGCCTTCAAGTCCGAGGTGCAGCCGGTGGAGATCGCTGCTGGTCTGCAGCGCGAGCTCGACGACCGTGCCACTGTCGTCAGCAGGGCGCGCACAGTCGTGCCCAACATCTTCGTGGTCGAGTTGTCCGCGGCGGACTTCGAGCGCCTGACGGCCTTCGAGGCGACCGTGAACGACGAGCTCGCCAGCCTCGTGCGCGAGTACGCCCAGCAGCAGCGCTACGCGTTCGTGGGGGCGGCCGAGGTGACCCTGGCCCTGGACGACTCGCTGGGCACCGGCGTCTTCCGGATCCGCTCCGAGGTCCGCCCGGGCGGACCTGCGGATGCGGCTGTTGCTGTCGATGTCAGCGGTGAGCCGCACCTCGAGGTCGAGGGCATCACCTATCCGCTGCACGCGGTCACCCGTCTGGGCCGTGGCACAGACGTGGACATCCGCATCGACGACCCTGGGGTCTCCCGGCACCACGCGGAGATCACGCTGGGCACCGACGTGACCGTGCGCGACCTCGGTTCGACCAACGGCACACTGGTCAACGGCCGGATGATCGCCACCGCGGTGCTCACCGATGGGTCCCGGATCCAGCTCGGGACGACGACGCTCACGTACCGGGCCCGGTGAGGCGTGTCTGAGTTCGCGATCACCCTGATGCGGTTCGGCTTCCTGGCCGCGCTGTGGCTCGCGGTGTTCGCGATCGTGCTGGTCCTGCGTCGCGATCTCGCGGCTCCGAAGGAGGCGCGTCCGCAGCCGACCAGTCGCCCGGTTCCGGGCCTGCCCACGTCCAGCACACCCGCGGTACCGCCCCAACCCAAGCAGCGCACGGCGGCCCGCAGCTCCTCGACCCCGCGCAAGCTCGCCGTGGTGGAGGGCGAGCTGGCCGGAACGGTCGTCCCGTTGGGCACATCGCCGATCACGGTCGGCCGGGCCGCCGACTCCACGCTGGTGCTGCAGGACGACTACTCCTCGAGCCGGCACGCGCGGTTCTTCCCGTCCGACGGCCAGTGGATCGTCGAGGACCTCGGGTCGACGAACGGCACCTGGATCGATCGCACGCGGATCACCGGCCCCACCGTCCTGCGGGTCGGCGCCAAGGTGCGCGTCGGCCGCACGACCCTGCAGCTGCAGCGGTAGGGCGCGGCGATGACCCAGTTCCTGCGGTACGCGGCGAAGTCCGACGTGGGCATGGTGCGCCGCGACAACGAGGACTCGGGCTACGCCGGGCGGACCCTGCTGGTCGTCGCCGACGGCATGGGCGGGCACGCGGCCGGGGAGCTGGCGAGCTCCACCGCGGTCGCCACGCTGGCCGAGCTGGACTCCGAGGACCTGCCCGCAGGCGACGTCCTGACCGCCCTCGACGACGCCCTGCTCACCTCGGCCGAGCGGATCGCCCAGTTCATCGAGGCCGACCCCTCGCGGGCGGGGATGGGGACCACCCTCACCGCCGTGCTCTGGCGCGGCGGGCGGATCGCCCTGATCCATATCGGGGACTCCCGGGCCTACCTGCTGCGCGACGGGGAGCTCAGCCAGATCACCCACGACCACACCTACGTCCAGACCCTGATCGACGCCGGGCGGATCACCGCGGAGGACGCGCGCACCCATCCCAAGCGCAACCTGATCCTGCGGGCCATCGACGGCACCGGCGTCCCGGAGGGCGAGACCTCCATCCGAGAGGCGCACGTCGGGGATCGCTACCTGCTGTGCAGCGACGGCCTGTGCGGCGTCGTCACCGACGCCGCCATCGCGGCTGTCATGGCCCAGGTCCAGGATCCGACTGCCGCCGTCACCGAGTTGGTGGACCTGGCCCTGGCCGCCGGCGCCCCGGACAACGTGACGGCCGTCCTCGCCGACGTGGTCGAGGTCGCCGACGCCGACCACGACCTGGAGTCCGCCCTCGGGGGGCCGGTCGTCGTCGGCGCGGCCGGTGACCGGCGCAACCGGGCGGCGCTGCCCGGGTTGCTGTTCCCCGACGACGTCGGACCCGGCGACGACGGCACCGACGCGACACGGTCGCCCGGTGGACCTGCCGTGGCCGGCGGGCTGGTGGCCCGGAGCCAGACCCGGTCCCGTTCCGGATCTGCCGACGAGCCCGCGACCGAGGGTGCCGGCGAGTTCCCCGACGAGGGCCTGTCCGGTGACCCGGACGCCGGTGTCGAGCAGGGCGAGGTCGCGCCGCCCTCGCTGACCTCGCCACCGCCCGGTTCGATCGGAGCGGCAGTCGATTCCGGCGACCTGCCCATGGGCGCCACCGTGGCCCCAGCGGGCGGCACATCGGTCGACGAGCGCCCGCAGTCCCAGCCCGGGTGGCTGCGCCGGCACTGGCTCGGGTGTCACGGCTGCAGCCGCGGTGGCCGGCGTGCTGGTGGTCCTCGCCCTGGGCTTCCTGTGGTGGCTGAGCTCGCAGTGGTTCGTCGGCCCCAGCGGCCAGTACGTGGCGATCTATCAGGGCATCCCGCAGCAGATGGCCGGGGTGCCCCTGAACCGGGTCGTGACGAGCACTGCGCTGCCCGTGGCCACGCTGCCGTACTACGACCAGGCGCAGCTCCAGGGGACCCTCGACGCCGCGACCCAGGCCGAGGCGCAGCGGATCGTCACCGACCTGGAGGCCAAGTCCGCGTCGTGCTCCTCCGAGCAGGCCCCGCTGGGGTGCCCCGTGGCCCCGCCCGGGGCCGGGTCGGGGACGACCCTGCCCAGCGTGAGCCCCACAGCACCGGCGCCGACCACAACCGTCGGGACATCGCGGTGACGGCCACCGTCATCCCCGGGTCCGCGCAGTCGAGCGTGGCCTCCACCCAGCCGACCCGGCGCAACACCGAGCTCGCCCTCCTGGTGCTCGTGTGGTTCCTCGGGGCCCTGGCCCTGGTCCTGGCCAGCGAGGGCGCGGTCGGCGAGGTCGTGGCCGACGTGCGCACCATCGTCATCATCGAGGGGGTGTGCCTGCTGGGAATCCACCTGGTGGTGCGCTGGCTCGCCCCGTACGCCGACCCGGTCATGCTCCCGGCCGCCGCCGCGCTGAACGTGCTGGGCATCGCCATGATCGGTCGCCTGGACATCGCCGATGCGAAGCGGGCCGCGGCCAAGGGGGCGGAGATCCCCGAGTCGGTGGCGGTCCAGCAGGCGATCTGGCTCGGCGTCGGGGTGGTCGCCTGTGCCCTGGTGCTGGTGATCGTGCGCGACCATCGCAACCTGCGCCGCTACACCTACCTGATCGGCCTGGCCGGGCTGGTCCTGCTCCTGCTGCCGCTGGTCCCGGGCCTGGGCCTGACGATCCGCGGGGCCAACCTCTGGATCCAGGTGGGGCCCTTCACCTTCCAGCCGGCCGAGCTGGCCAAGGTCCTGCTGACGATCTTCTTCGCCTCCTACCTGGTGCTCACCCGCGAGTCGCTGTCGCTGGTCCGGCACAAGGTGCTGGGTCTGGGCATCCCCCGGGGCCGCGACCTCGGGCCGATCCTCGTCGCCTGGGCGATCGCCATGGGGATCGTGGTCTTCCAGCGCGACCTGGGCACGGCGGCGATGTTCTTCGGCCTGTTCGTGGGCCTGCTGTACGTGGCCACCGGCCGGCGCTCGTGGATCGTTCTCGGCTTCCTGCTGACGGTCATCGGGGCGGTGATGGCCTACCTGGCGTTCAGCCACGTGCAGATCCGGGTCAAGGTGTGGCTGGACCCGTTCGCCTACTCCAGCGCGGAGGGCTACCAGATCGTCGAGTCGATGTTCGGCTTCGCCAACGGCGGGATGATGGGCACCGGATGGGGCCGGGGCTACCCGCAGCTGGTGCCCTTCGCCGAGAGCGACTTCATCTTCGCCGCCCTCGGCGAGGAGCTCGGGATGGCGGGGGCCTTCGCGATCATCGTGCTGTTCGCGATCCTGATCGAGCGGGCCCTGCGTGTGGCGCACGCCAGCCGTGACCCGTTCGGCACCCTGCTGGTCACCGGGTACGCGATCGTCCTGGGCCTGCAGACCTTCATCGTGCTCGGCGGTGTCACGAAGCTGATCCCGCACACCGGCCTGACCACGCCGTTCATGTCCGCCGGTGGATCCTCGCTGCTGGCCAACTGGATCATCCTCGGCCTGCTGCTGCGGGTGTCGGACCATGTCCGGCGGCCCGACCCGGTCATCATCCGCCCGGATGACGCGACCACCGAGGTGGTGCGGGTCCCATGACCAGATCCCTGAACCGCCTGTCGCTGGGACTGCTGATCCTGATGGTCGCCCTGCTCGTGCAGCTCACTCGCCTCCAGGTGTTCCAGCGCGCCGAGCTCAACGCCATGCCGGGCAACCAGCGCACGCTGCTCACCGAGTACTCCCGCGAGCGCGGCCCGATCCTGGTCGACCGCGCGCCCATCGCCGAGTCCGTCGAGACCGATGACGAGCTGAAGTACCTGCGCACGTACCCGATCGGGCCGATGTTCGCCTCGGCCACCGGCTTCTACTCGATCGTGTACGGCGCCACCGGCCTGGAGAAGGCCGAGAACGAGGTGCTGTCCGGCGAGGACCCCCGCCTGTTCGTCGACCGGATGCAGCAGCTGTTCGCCGGCCGGGAGATCCAGGGCGGGTCGGTCACGACGACCCTCGACGGGGCTGCGCAGAAGGCGGCGTGGGACGGGCTGAAGGGCAAGGTCGGATCGGTGCTGGCCATCGAGCCGAGCACGGGGCGGATCCTGGCCCAGGTCCAGAGTCCGTCGTTCGACCCCAACGAGTTGAGCTCGCACAACTCCAAGGAGGTCAACGCCTACTACCAGTCGCTCGAGGACGACCCGGACAAGCCGCTGCTCAACCGGCCGATCGCCAAGACCAACCCGCCCGGCTCCACCTTCAAGGTGGTGACGGCGGCGGCCGCACTGGAGTCGGGCAGGTTCGAGCCCGACAGCGTCCTGCCCGGGCCGGCCACCTACACGCCCCCGGGCACCAGCGTGGCCATCCCCAACTACTTCGACGGCCCCTGCGGCCCCGACGGCAAGGTCACCCTCGCCGAGGCGCTGGCCATCTCCTGCAACACGGCCTTCGCGTGGCTCGGCAACGAGCTCGGTGACGACGCCCTTCGCGACCAGGCGCAGAAGTTCGGCTTCGACGAGTCCTTCGAGACCCCGTTGCGGGCTGCGACCTCGCGGTTCCCGGCCGACCCGGACGAGCCGCAGACGGCCATGTCGGCGATCGGGCAGTTCGACGTGCGTGCGACCACCCTGCAGATGGCCATGGTCGCCGCCGCCATCGGCAACACCGGGGTCACCATGCGCCCCGGCCTCGTGGACCAGACCGCCGCCCCGGACCTGAACCCGCTCGAGACGTTCGACCCCACGGAGTTCGCCCAGGCGATGACCCCGGAGAACGCCGCGCAGCTGGCGGCCATGATGGTCGGCGTGGTCAACGAGGGCACCGGGTCGAACGCGCAGATCCCCGGGGTGGCGGTGGCCGGCAAGACCGGCACCGCACAGACGTCCAAGGACCGGCCGAACATCGCGTGGTTCATCTCCTTCGCCCCGGCGTCGGACCCCCAGGTCGCGGTCGCGGTGGCCATCGAGAAGTCCGGGGCAGCCGAGGTCGGCGGCAACCTGCTGGCGGCCCCGATCGCCCGCGCGGTGATGCAGGCCGTGCTGTCCGGCTGAGTCCGGCGCGCTGGCCGCAGGTGTGCACGCTCCCGGGCGGCATGCGTGCTTCGCGGTAGATTGGGCGCTCGGTGGGCGGGTCGTTCGAGCAACCCGGCCCGATCCGGCAGGGCCTGGGCGCGTGCTCGGCGCGCGCTGGCCACGGGACAGGAGAGCGGATGAGCGACGTGCGCCGGCTGGGCGATCGGTACCAGGTGGGCGAGCTCCTCGGCCGTGGCGGGATGGCCGAGGTCCACGAGGGCCGGGACCTGCGCCTGGGCCGCCGCGTGGCCGTCAAGATCCTCAAGCCCGAGCTGGCCCGCGATCCCGCCTTCCTGGCCCGCTTCCGCCGCGAGGCGCAGAGCGCGGCCTCCCTGAACCACCCCAACGTGGTCGCGGTGTACGACACCGGTGAGGACGTCCTCGGTGAGGGCCCGGCCGCCGAGACCGTGCCGTTCATCGTCATGGAGCTCGTGGAGGGGATCACCCTCAAGGAGCTGATCAACTCGGGGAACAAGCTGGTCCCGGAGCGTGCCCTGGAGATCACCTCAGGAATCCTCGCGGCGCTGGACTACAGCCACCGGCACGGGATCGTCCACCGCGACATCAAGCCGGGCAACGTGATGCTGACCACCACCGGAGCGGTCAAGGTGATGGACTTCGGCATCGCCCGGGCCACCGCAGACGCCGGGCAGACGGGGACCAGTACCTCGACGGTGATGGGCACCGCTGCCTACCTGTCACCCGAACAGGCTCAGGGCCTGAGTGTGGACTCCCGAAGCGACCTGTACTCGGCCGGGGTCGTGCTGTTCGAGCTGCTGACCCGGCGCCCCCCGTTCGTGGCAGACGCCCCCGTGGCGGTGGCCTTCGCCCATGTCAACGAGCCGCCGCCGGTGCCGAGCATGCTGGATCCGACGCTCCCGCCACAGCTGGACCCGATCGTGGCACGCGCACTGGCCAAGGACCCCGCCCAGCGCTATCAGACGGCCGTGGAGTTCCGCGCCGACGTGGAGCGGGCCATCGCCGGCGTCCCGGTGACCCGGGTGATACCCGTGCCCCCCGTCGTCGGACCCGACTCGCAGGCAACGTCGGTCCTTGGCGGCGTCGACCCCTATGCGACGGCGGCCATGGCCGCCACGGGTGCAGCAGCGGCAACCGGGGCGATGCCCCCCGTGATCCCCGGGGGTGCCGGTGACCCCTACGGGGCCCCCGATCCGATGACCACCACGGCCCAGAACGAACCGGCCCGCAAGGGCGGGGTGCTCAAGGGCCTGGGCATCGCGGCGCTGGTGATCGCCCTGCTCGGTGCGGGCGTATGGCTCGGGCTGAGGCTGCTGGGCTCCAACGCCGCCGAGACGGTTCAGGTTCCCGGGCTCACAGGGCTCACCGTAGCCAAGGCCGAGGCGGAGCTCCGCGCTGCCGGCCTGGTGCTCGGTGGCCCGGAGGTCAAGGTCTCCGATCTGCCCAAGGACACCATCATCAGCCAGGATCCTCGCAAGGGTGAGCTCGTGAACGTCGGCAGCGTCGTCGACGTCGTGTCCTCTGCCGGCAAGGCGCAGGCGCAGGTGCCCGACCTGGTCGACTTCAGCTCGGTGGCCGACGCCCGCAAGGCCCTGGCCGATGCCGGGCTGGCCATGGGCACGGTCACCGAGGAGGACTCCGACAAGCCCGAGGAGACGGTCCTGCGTCAGGATCCGGAGGCGTACGAGACCGTCGATGCCGGGTCGGCCGTCAACATCTGGGTGTCCAACGCCCAGGTGGAGGTGCCCAACGTCGTCGGCCGCACCGAGGCCCAGGCCCGCACGGACCTGTTCAACCAGGGCTTCGAGATCGCCTACGACAACGAGGTGGAGACAACTGAGTTCGCTCCGGGCACCGTCGTGGACCAGACCCCGGTGGGGGGCGAGAACGCCAAGAAGGGCTCCCTGGTGACCCTGACGCTGGCCAAGGCCCCCGCCCCGACGCCGACGCCGACTCCTACGCCCAGCGTGCCCGCGGACGGTGGCGGCGTGGACGGCACGGGCGGCGGGGGAACTGCGGGGAACCCCCTCGATGGGACCAACGATGCCGACGACAACCCCGGCCTGTCGGCCACCCCGACGCCTTAGCCCACCCCGACGCCTTAGCCCACCCCGACGCCACAGTCCGGGTCCGGGCCTGGGGTGGCTCAGCGGGCAGTGTGCTCCCCGCTGCCAGCCGTCGCCGAGGGCTGGGGAAGCCTAGGGGCGCGTCCGCCAGGCCGCCCACGCCGAGTCGGTCATGTCACTCAGCGACCTGCGTGCGCGCCAGCCGAGCAGTGTCCCTGCAAGGCTCGGATCAGCCACGAGCGCGGGCGGGTCCCCGGGCCGGCGCTCGACGATCTCGACGGCGAACTCCTTGCCCATCGACTTGCGCAGCGCCTCGATGACCTCGAAGACCGAGTAGCCGGTGCCGGTGCCGATGTTGACCGCGACGTGGTCCTCCAGGCGGGGGGCGTCCTCGACGCCCGCGACCCGAGCCACCATCGAGCCCAGCTGGGAGGCGACCTCGGCCACGAGCTCGCCGGCCTGGCCGCGCCGCCCGCCGGGGCCGGTCGTGGAGCGGATCACCCCGGGGATGCGCTGGGCGGCCATCTCGACGGCGCGGGCAGCGGCGGGCATCCGTTCGATGGCGCGCGCCGGGACGTGGGAGGCCGCCTCCACCGCGGCCGACCCGCCGGGGATCCTGGCGGCAGCCGTCTCCGCACGGTTCGCGGCATCCTGGACCCGGTCACCGGCTGCGCGCAGCACCTCGGCCTGGTGGGAGATCTCCACGATCCGCGCGGCGGCCACGTGGGCGGCCGAGAGATCGGCGACGTGGATGTAGTCCCGGATGCACGAGCCGTCCAGCGTCGGGTAGTCATCGCCGAACACCTTTGGCCGACGGCCGTTCTCGAGGGCCTCGAGGACCATGGGGATCAGGTTCAAGGCGGCCGGGTCGCCGAGCTCCGGGCTGGCTGCCCCGGCCACGTTGAAGTACCGCAGGCTCATCGCGTGCCACTGGTGGGCGTGCGCAGTGGCTGAGATCATGTGCTCGCCGGCCAGCTTCGTGGCGCCGTACGGGTTCATCGGCATGCGCGGTGCTGACTCCAGGATCCGACCGTCCCCGGAGACCCCCGGGGCGCCCGGGGTGAGGTCGGGCTGCCCGTAGACCGCCGCCGAGGAGGAGAACACCATCTGGGTCGTTCCGGCCGCCACCATCTCCTCGAGCAGCACCTGCAGGCCACCGACGTTCTGTGCCCAGTAGTACAGCGGGCGCTCCACGGACTCGCCGACCTGCTTTCGCGCGGCGAAGTGCATCACGCCGGTGATCGGGTGGTTCGTGAAGGCTCGCCGGACGGCCCGGCGGTTGTCGACGTTGGCCTTGATCAGCGGTACCCCGGCGGGCAGCCGATCGGCTCGGCCGGTTGAGAGGTCATCGAGCACCACAACGTCACGGCCGCTGGCCACCATGTCGCGCACGACGTGCGCCCCGATGTACCCGGCCCCTCCGGTGATCAGCCATGCCATGTGGGGGAGCCTATCGCGTGGGCTACTTCAGCAGCCGGCTCATGCGGCGGTCTGCCAGCGGCTTGCCACCGGTCTGGCAGGTGGCGCAGTACTGCAGGCTCGAGTCCGCGAAGCTGACCTCGCGCACCGTGTCGCCGCACACCGGGCAGGGCTGGCCGGTACGACCGTGCACGGCCATGCCCGCCTTCTTCTCCGCCTTGAGGGTCGCGGGATCGGTTGCCCGGGCCACGGCCACGGCTGCACCCAGGGTGTCGTGCATGGCTGCGTAGAGCCGCGCCTCGGAAGCTGGTGACTGCGTGCCGGCCGGGGCGAAGGGGCTCATCCGGGCGGCGTGCAGGATCTCGTCGGAGTAGGCGTTGCCGATCCCGGCGATGCGCGACTGGTCGCGCAGCACCCCCTTGACCTGGGAGCGGCCGGCGGCGACGAGGATCTCGTGGAACGAGTCGGGCGTGAGGTCCTGAAGGGGATCGGGGCCCAGGCGAGCCACCGCCGGCACCTCCGCTGGGTCGCGCACCACGTGGACTGCGAGCCGCTTCTGGGTGCCTGCCTCGGTGACGTCCAGGGCTGCGACCGGAGTCCCCGGTGGCTGCCCGTCCGGCCCGCCGGTGTCACCAGCCCCGAACACGATGCGCAGGGCAAGCGCCGAACCAGCGCCGCGCCCACCCCCGCGCCGGCCGAACGGGGCAGGCGCTGCGGGTGGGTCGTCGCGCCAACGGGCCCATCCGGCTCGGGACAGGTGGATGACCACGTACAGCGGCTCACCCTGGGGATCGACAAGCTCGAGGACCAGATGCTTGCCGAGCCGGGAGAAGCCCAGGACCTCACAGCCGGCCACGGCGCTCACGGGTGGGTCGAAGGTCTTGAGGGCGCTGATGGCCGCGACCTCGATCCGGGCCACCCGCAGGCCGGCGGAGCGTGCGGACAGCGCCTCGGCGAGCGCGGTGACCTCAGGCAGCTCGGGCACGACACTCAGGGTGGCATGAGTGCGCAGTCCGACGCGCGCCCCCCGCGAGGTCCTACTGCCGGTTGCGCGCGCGCCCGAGGGTGCGCGGCCTACCGTCGCCGAGGAGGTAGGAGATCACCATGTGGTTCCACGAGCAGTGCCGGCAGACCTCGACGACGTACACCTTGAACCGGCCGTGCTCGTGGGCCATGCCAGCCAGCTGGGCCTGCGCACGCGCCGAGCCGCTCAGCGGGCCGAGTTGCGCCCCGTAGACCCACGTCACCTCGACCAGCTCGGGCCGTCGGCACACGGGGCAACTCCGGTCCGTGGCCTCCCCGTGGTACTTGGCCGCCCGCAGCAGGCCCGGATCGGCGTCGCAGTAGTCGCTGTTGAAGGCGCCACCGCGGCGCATCGTCTCCAGCGCGGAGCGCCGCGCGAGGGCGAACGAGACGACGTCGCGGGGGGCCTCCGGGTCGTCGACGGATTCGGGTGCGAACTCATCAGGATGGGGCGCGGGGGCCTTGGTGGGCGCGGACGTGCGGGAACCCCGGATCGTCGACGAGCGCGGGGCGGCCATCGCACAAGGGTAGGGCGGACCGGCCCGGAGCGCACCCGTCCTTGCCGGGACCTCGTGCCTCGGACCCGCCGCGATCACGGCGCGGTGGCGGCCCGGGTCCACTACCGTACCCAGCGTGAGGATCAACTACCCGCGGGACGGCCGCCAGGGATGGCGGCGCTTCATCCCGTCCTGGAAGCTCGTGTTCGGCACGCTGGGCACGCTGTTCGTGCTGGGCTCCGTGGCCCTCGCGGCGCTCTTCGCGTTCGCCTGGGTCACGATCGACATCCCGGAGGAGAACGAGGTCGCGGCCGCGCAGACCTCGATCATCTACTGGAACGACGGCAAGAAGGAGATGGCCCGCCTCGGGGACACCAACCGGATCTCGGTGCCCATCGAGGAGATCCCCGAGGACATGCAGCACGCGGTGGTCGCCGCCGAGGACCGCCGGTTCTACGAGCACTCCGGCTTCGACGTCGTCGGCTTCAGCCGGGCGATGTGGAACAACCTGACCACCGGCTCGGCGCAGGGGGGCTCGACGATCACCCAGCAGTACGCCAAGAACGCCTACCTCACCCAGGACAAGACCTACATCCGCAAGTTCAAGGAGCTGGTGCTGAGCCTCAAGCTCGAGACGACGCTGACCAAGGACGAGATCCTCGAGCGCTACCTGAACACGATCTACTTCGGTCGCGGCGCATACGGCGTGGAGACCGCTGCCGAGGCCTACTTCGGGGTGTCGGCCTCCGAGCTGACCCTCGAGCAGTCGGCGGTCCTTGCCGCGATCATCAACTCGCCGGGCAACTTCAACCCGGACACCAACATGGACAACCTCGAGCAACGCTACGCCTACGTCCTCAACGGCATGTACGACGAGGGCTACATCACCGAGAAGGAGCGCGACGAGGCGCTGGACAACTTCCCGGAGATCAAGAAGCGCAAGGTGAGCGAGAAGTACAAGGGCCCGACCGGGTACCTGATCCGCTCGGTGCAGGAGGAGCTGGTCGCCCTTGGGTTCGCCGAGGCTGAGATCGAGGGCGGTGGCCTGCGGATCGTCAGCACCTTCGACAAGAAGGCCCAGGCCTCGGCGGTGAAGGCAGTCAAGGACCAGGCCCCCACCACCGGGATGGAGGGCGTGCGGATCGGCTTGGCCGCGGTCGAACCACTCACGGGCGAGTTCGTGGCCATGTACGGCGGCGCGGACTACCTCCAGGACCAGTTCAACAACGCGACCATGGCCAGCCAGCAGGCCGGCTCCACCTTCAAGCCGTTCGGCCTGGCGGCGGCGACTGAGGACAAGATCGGCCTGGACACCCTGTGGCCGGGCAACTCCCCGACCGAGGTCTCGGGCTACAAGGTCAACAACTACGGAAACAACTCCTACGGCGACCAGGTGAGCCTGCTCAAGGGAACTGAGGAGTCGATCAACACCGTGTACGTGTCGGTGGAGAACGAGACGGGCGTGGAGCCGGTTCAGGATGCGGCCCTGCGGGCCGGGATCCCGAAGGACACCATCGGGTTGAACCTCGATGAGCCGAACCTGACCTTCGTCCTGGGGACCGCGTCGACGCACACCGTCGACATCGCCCAGTCCTATGCGACCTTCGCCGCCCGCGGGGAGCGCGCCTCCACCACGACGATCCGGTCGGTGTCGACCACCGATGGCGCAGTGCTCTACGAGCGCACAGATGACCCCCAGCGGGCGTTCGACGAGAACACCGCCGATGTCGTCAACTTCGCCCTGCAGAGTGTGGTGAACAACGGCACGGGTGGCCCGGCCCGGGCCCTGGGCAGGTCCGTGGCGGCCAAGACCGGGTCGACCGACGAGTACAAGTCGGCATGGTTCGCGGGGTACGTCCCGCAGCTGGCGTCCGCCGTCAGCTTCAGCAAGAACGACAAGAACGGCAACGTCCTGTCCCTGTCGGGCGTGGGCGGCCAGACCCAGTTCTTCGGCAGCGGCTTCCCGGCACGCGTGTGGACGGCCTTCATGATCGGTGCGCTGGCCGACACCCCGGTCGAGGAGTTCGTGGTTCCCGCGGATCCGCCCTCGGGCGGCGGCGGGTTCAGCCCCACACCAACCCCGACGCCGACACCGACCCGGACATCAGCCCCGCCGACCCCGAGCCCGTCACCGACGCCGACCCCCGAGCCTCCGTCACCGACTCCGACGCCCGAGTCTCCGTCACCGACGCCGGAGCCCCCGTCACCGACGCCGGAGCCCCCGACGCCCACGCCGACCGACGTGGCGGCATCTGCACCAGCGCCGTGAACGGACCCGTACCCTGACGGGCGTGAACCGCACCGAGCTGCGCCCGTACGTGGTTCCCACGCAGGCCGATCCGGTCGCGCGCGCTGCCCTGCCGCTGCTGGGCGGCCCGGTGGGTCGGTATGCGGGCCTGGGGCGCTCGTGGTGGACACCGATCCGGGTGTCGATCGTGATCGGGCTGCTCGTCTACGCGGTGGGGTGGCTGTCGAAGGGGTACTGCCTGGCCAACGGATGGGGAGCGCCCCAGCGCTACATGTACCTGTGCTACTCCGACATCCCCATCCTGTACTCGGCCCGAGGGCTGGCCGATGGGGCGTTCCCGTACCTCCTGGACCCGGGACCGGGCCAGCAGGTGCTGGAGTACCCGGTGCTCACCGGGGTCTTCATGTACCTCGCCGCCTGGGTGACCAGGTTGCTGGGTGGCGGCGGCCCGACGTTCTTCGGCGTCAACGTCGTGGGCATGTCCGCCCTCCTGGCGTGGACCATCGCCAGCACGGGGCTGACCGTCCGCCGGCGGCCCTGGGACGCGCTCATGGTCGCCCTCGCGCCGGTAGTCGCCCTTGCCGGGTTCGTGAACTGGGACCTGCTGGCGATCGCCCTGACCTCGGCGTCGTTGGCGGCATGGTCCCGCCGGCACCCGGCGGTGGCGGGGATGTGGCTGGGCCTGGCGGTGGCGGCCAAGTTCTATCCGCTGGTGATCGTCGGCCCGATCGTCCTGCTCTGTGCCCGTCGGGGGCAGTGGCGGGCGTTGGGCGTGTTCCTCGCGGGTGCGCTTGGGTCGTGGTTGGTGGTCAACGTGCCGGTGATGCTGGCCAACTTCGAGGGCTGGTCACGGTTCTACACGTTCTCCCGTGAGCGCGGGATGGACTTCGGCTCGCCCTGGTACGCCCTGAGCCTGGTGGGCGTCGAGATCCCGGCCGCCGCCGTGAACTCCCTGGCCTCGGGCTCGTTCCTGCTGGCGTGTGCCGCGATCGCGTGGCTGGTCCTGCGGGCGCCCCGGCCCCCGCGTCTGGCGGCCCTGGTGTTCCTGACGGTCGGCGCGTTCGTCCTGACCAACAAGGTCTACTCGCCGCAGTACGTGCTGTGGGTGCTCCCGTTGGCCGTGCTGGCGCGGCCCCGGTGGCGCGACCTGCTGATCTGGCAGGTCGCGGAGTCGGCGTACTTCGTGGGGATCTGGTGGTTCCTCGTCGGGTACGGCACCCAGGACAAGGGCCTGCACGAGGGCTGGTACGTCGCAGCGACGGCAGCCCACTGGCTGGCCACCGCATGGCTGATGGCCATGGTCGTCCGCGACGCCTGGTCCCCCAGCCACGACCCCGTGCGCACCGACGGGTTCCCCGAGGACGCCGACGACCCAGGCGGCGGCGTCCTCGACACGGGTCCGCCGCGCCCCCACCACGATTTGCTCCAAGCCTCGGGCGCTCCCTGAAGGTTGCGCCGAGTCTCGGGCACGTGTCTGGCCCGGATGTTGGATCAGATCGGGATCATGGGATCGGGGCTCAGCCGATGATCGCGTCGGGGGCGACGGTCGTGAACCGGACGTCGCACTCGAGCAGCTCGCCGACCGGCGGGGGGATGGTGCCCTTGGGGATCCGCAGCATCGACACGTGCATGTGCGGCGGCTCGAGGAACCAGGCCTGACCGCCCGAGGGCAGCCGGAACGGGGAGCGGAACCGACCCGCTGCCTCCAGCGCACCTGTTCCGGCGGCAGCTGCGCGCTGGCGGGCGTTTCGGGCCGGTCGTGGCGCTGTGAGCGCAACCCCGTGCGAGGTCCCACCACCGATCACGACCACGTATCCCTCGCGCGGCCCCCGGCGCTGGTGGTAGCCGGCCGACTGGCCCTGCGGTGTGGCGTGCACGGCCAGAACGGTCCCCCCCGCGCGCAACGCGGCCCGGTCTCCCAGCCACAGCCTGGTGCCCAGCCGCAGCCGGATCGGGATGTCGGGCAATGCGTGGCGGACCTGGGCGCACTCAGCGTCGTCAAGGTGGCTGACCCAGAGCGACCCGGCGTCTGCCAGCCCGGCGAGGTTGGCCAGCAGGTTCGGCCACAGCAGGCCCCAGGCCACGACCTCGTGGACCCGGGCCGACCCGATGACGACGGGCTGCGGGGCGGAGTCATCCGAGGTGAGCATGGCCATCGACCCGATGCGTGGCTCCTCCGGGGTCGCGATCGGCAGGTGCAGGGCCAGGCCCTCGAGGCGGATGGCCCCGGAGGCGATGTGCGGCGCCAGCGTGGTGATCGCGGCAGCCACCTCGTCCTCGGTCATGCCGAACCGGCGCATCGACGTCAGGCCCTCGAGGACCACCCGGCGTGGTGTCTCCGGCGACGCGAGCGCCACGAGATCCGCCGCCGACTCCGGGCTGGCGACCGTATGGATGACCCGGGCAGCGTCAGGATGCTCGGCCAGGGCTCGCCAGGCATCGGCCGCCACGACCCCTCGCAGGGTCAGCGGTTCGAGCACCAGGACGTCGAGGTCCGCCTCGGCGGCCAGGAGGGCGGGTGCCTCGTGGACCGTGCCGACTGCGACACAGTCAGCGCCGAGCCGCAGGGCCTCCGCGGCCAGCCGGACATTGCCGACGCCGTAGCCGTTGCCCTTCGCGACGGGCACGATCGTGGCGCCCGTCGCGGTGATGGCGTCGCGGACCTGGTCCTGGTGGGCCCGCCAGCGCGGGGTGTCGATGGTGATGACGAAGCTCATGTGCCCTCATGTCCTGCGGGTGCGGTGGTCCTGCTGGTGCTGCGGTGCTCGTGGTGCGCGGAGTCCGGCGAACGCGGGGTCAGCGCCGGCGCATGTAGGCCTCGAAGGCCCGGGTGAGCGCAGGCCGGATCGCGAAGTCCCATTCCCCGATGTACTCCTGGGCAAACCCCCCGGTGCCGACCTTGAACTGCAGCAGGCCGAACAGGTGGTCGTCGGGGTCGAGCGTGTCGGTGATCCCGCGCATGTCGTAGGTGTCGGCACCCGTGTCGCGCGCGTCGCGGATCATCTGCCACTGGATCGCGTTGCTGGGCCGCAGGTCGCGGCCCGCGGTCGTGGAGGCACCGTAGGAGTACCAGACGTGCCGGTTGACCCGGACGGCGATCGTCGCGGCGTGGCATGTGCCCTCGTGCTCGGCGAGGTACAGGGAGATCCGGGCGGGATCCTCCGCGCGCAGCGAGGTCCACATCCGCTGGAAGTAGGGCAGGCCGCGGGGGGTGAAGCGGTCGCGCTGGGCGGTCTCGACGTAGACCTCGTGGAACAGGGGCAGGTCACCGGCGTCCCCCTGGCGGACTGTGACCCCGGCCTTGGCGGCCTTCTTGATGTTGCGCCGCCAGAGCTGGTTGAACCCGGTCAGCAGGTCGGCCTCCGTGCGCCCCGCCAGCGGGACCTGGAATACGTAGCGTGGCTGCACATCGCCGAACCCCGCGCCCGTGGAGGGCTTCTGGGTCCACCCCACCGCCTCGAGGACGTCGGCGGCCGCCAGCGCACGTCCGTCGGTCTCGTCGGCCGGGATATCGCGCAGGGCCGTGGCCGCACCAGCGGCGATGGCGTCCTTGAGCGTGCTCGCGCCCCAGCGCCGGGTCCAGATCGGCGGGCCCATCTTGGCTGCGAACGCCCCGGCGGACCTCAGGTGCGCGAGCATCGGATCCAGCCAGTCAGGAAGGGGATGCACCCGCTCGGGCGCGTCGACGATGCCGCGGGCGGCCGGTCCCTCCCCGAGCCAGTCGATGTCCGGGCCCTCGGGCAGGTAGGCCAGGTAGCGCGGGAGCCGGGGGACCTGGCGGTAGAGCACCAGGCCGGCGCCGACCAGGGCCTGGCCGTCGAACCACCCGAGGGACTCATTGCGCCAGTCGGACTTGACGGCTGCCCATCCGGGGACCTGCAGCGCGCTGACCAGGCCGGTGCCGTGCGCGCGGGCGGCGATGTGGGCAAGGTGCTGCTCAGCGGTGATCCGCCGGACGGTCAGGGACATGGCGCTGAGGCTACCGACCCGCTCACCATCAGCCCTGGCCGGTGGGGCGCCCGGACGACGATTTCCTCCCCGTGGGCATGGCGGGCTACCCTGTCGGTCTCTGGGCACGCCATGGCTGTGGATGGTCACTGGCGGATGTCGGACCCCTACGTCACCATTCGTGACCGGGGGACGGCCGCGTCCAGGGCGCTGCAACCCTCCTGTCACGGATGGACCGTGACCGCTTGAGTCCGAAGGAGGTGGGTTCTTGAGCACGCGCCACTACGAGATCATGGTGATCCTCGACCCCGAGCTGGATGAGCGCACTGTCTCCCCCAGCTTGGACACGTTCCTCAACGTCATCCGACAGGATGGTGGCACCGTCACGTCTGTGGACGTGTGGGGCCGTCGTCGTCTGGCCTATGACATCAAGAAGAAGTCCGAGGGCATCTACGCGATCCTCGACATCAACGCCTCGCCGGCCTCGGTGAGCGAGCTCGACCGTCAGCTTGGGCTGAACGAGTCGGTGCTGCGCACCAAGGTCATGCGTCCCGAGATCAGGTAGGGGCGCCTCCATGGCTTCTGGGGACATCCCGATCACCGTCGTGGGCAACCTCACGGGAGATCCTGAGCTGCGGTTCACGCCCTCCGGGCAGGCCGTCGCCAACTTCACCGTGGCGTCCACCAACCGGATGCTGGACAAGAACACGAACGAGTGGAAGGACGGCGACACCGTCTTCATCCGCTGCAGTGTCTGGCGCCAGTACGCCGAGAACGTGGCCGAGTCGCTGACCAAGGGCACCCGCGTGGTCGTCACCGGTCGGCTCAAGGTGCGTCAGTACGACACCCGCGAGGGCGGCAAGGGCACCAGCGTCGAGTGTGACGTCGACGAGGTGGGCCCGGCGCTGCGCTACGCGACCGCCAAGGTCAACCGCGTGGCCCGTTCCGACGGCTTCGGCGGCAACCAGGGTGGTGGCGGCTTCGGCGGTTCCCAGGCCGGCTCCGCTGGCGGCTCGCAGGGTGCTCGTTCCGATGACCCGTGGGCCAGCCAGTCCGGTGGTGGCGGGTTCGCCGATGAGCAGCCCCCGCCCTTCTGAGCACTTCGCCCTGATCGCCTCACCGCGGGTCGGGTCGGCCCCCGCCGACCGGCCCGCATCCACTCAACACCGACCATCCCGGCCACGCGCCGGGCATCCGTAGAAACGGAGCACCACGATGGCAAAGCCCGTTGTCAAGAAGTTCAAGAAGAAGCCCTGTGCGTTCTGCAAGGAGGGCGCGGCACCCGTCGACTACAAGGACGTGCCGACCCTGCGCAAGTACATCTCCGACCGCGGCAAGATCCGCGCGCGCCGGGTGTCGGGCAACTGCACGCGCCACCAGCGCGACATCGCCATGGCTGTGAAGAACGCCCGCGAGGTCGCACTTCTGCCCTACACCTCGACTGCTCGCTGAGACCGAAGGAGACACGACGATGAAGCTCATCCTCACGTCCGACGTCCTGGGACTCGGCGCGCCAGGCGATGTTGTCGAGGTCAAGGACGGCTACGGCCGCAACTACCTGCTCCCCCGTGGCCTGGCTGTCGGCTGGACCAAGGGCGGCGAGAAGCAGGTTGTGCAGATCAAGCGGGCGCGTTCGTCCCGCGAGGTCCGCGACCTCGACCACGCCAAGGAGATCAAGGCGGCACTGGAGGCCAAGCCGATCCGGCTGGTCTCCAAGGCCGGCGGCGGGGGCCGGTTGTTCGGCTCCATCGGTGGCGCGGACGTCGCCGAGGCCGTCTCGGCAGCCGGTGGCCCGGCGCTGGACAAGCGCAAGGTCACCCTCCCGGCGCCGATCAAGTCGGTGGGCACGCACACCGCCACGGTCGCGCTGACCCCGGAGGTCTCGGCCACGGTCACCCTCGAGGTGGTCGCGGCCAGCTGATCGCCGCGTCGAGCACCGCAGGAGCGGGTCCCCGGATCATGCCGGTGGCCCGCTCCTGCTGCGTCGGGGGCATCCGCTGAGGCCCAGAATCCGCGGTTGCGCTATGTGGTCGAGTCGTCATTGACGGTTCATGAACCACCTGCCTACGCTTGAGTCATGGGGCTGCGCACGCGGTGGACCACCGCTGTGGCGGCGGCGATGGTGGTGGGGATGGTCGGTGCCCCGCCCGCCCACGCTGGAACCAACGGCCCCCCTGTCGCGGTCCCGGACACGGCCAGCACCGTTGTCGGCGCCCCGGTCCGGATCAACCCGGTGAGCAACGACACCTCTCCCGACGGCCTTGCGCTGCAGTTGATCGGTGTCCCGACCGTGACGAGCGGATCGGCCGCAGTGGGCGTGGAGGGCGCGGAGGTCGTGATCACCCCCCTGGTGGGGACATCAACCCCCCTCAGCCTGACCTACGTCGTCTCGGATGGCACGACCCCCATCCCCGGCACCATCACCGTCGACGTGCTCAACCAGGCTCCGGTGGCGGTCCCCGATGTCGCCCAGATGTACTCCGGGGGCCAGCTGCAGGTCGACCCCCGCGCCAACGACTCGGATCCCGACGGCGAGGGGCTGACCGTCGCATCAGCCACCGTGAGCGCCGGGGAGGGCACGGTGACCGCCGACAGTCAGGGCCTCGTGATCGGTGCGGCTGCGGGCTTCGTGGGGCCGCTGGTGGTCACCTATGTCGTGTCCGACCCGCGGGGTGGGCTGGCCGCGTCCACGGTGACCGTGGACGTGGTCAAGGCACCCAATCGGCCCCCGGTGGCCGTGACGGACGCGGTCAGCGTGAAGGTGGGCCGCACCTACCGGATCCCGGTGCTGGCCAACGACTCGGACCCTGACGGGGACGCGTTCACCCTGGTGAAGGTCGGCAAGGCCAAGCACGGGACCGCCAGGCGATCGGGCTCGAAGGTCGTCTTCCGCGCGCCGAAGTCGTGGACCGGGACCACCACCGTCCGCTACACCGTGCGCGATGCAACGGGTGCGTCAACCACCGGGACGCTCGCCGTCACCGTCGAGCGCCGCACCCCGGCCGCGAAGCCGAAGCCGAAACCCCAGCCCGAGCCGCCCGCTGCCGGGGACGCGCCGTCCAAGGCGGTCGTCGAGTCGGCACTGGCCCGCCTGGGCCTGCCCACAGGCAGCGCTGACGGTCATTACGACGCCCGCACCCGCCGCGCGGTGTGCGCCTGGCGGACGGTCACCGGACGACCTGTGAGCCGCAGGGCCCCTTCGGCGGCGGAGGCCAAGGCCATCGTGGCCACCGGGGGCCTGCCCACCGCCCAGGGCTCGATGGTCACCGGCGTGAACGTCTCGATCACCTGCCAGGCAGCGTTCTGGGTGGGCGCCAACCGGGAGTACCGCCGTGTCATGGCCGCGACCACGGGCAAGAAGGGCTTCCGGACGCGGGTGGGGACGCATCGGATCTTCATGACCCATCATGTGTGGCGGTACTCGACGATCTACCCCGAGGCCCGGATGTACAAGCCCATGCAGTTCTCCGGCGGGCAGGCACTGCACGGGTCGGCCACGGATCGGCTGGTCAAGACCTACCCGGCGTCCCACGGGTGCGTGCGGATGCTGCACCGTGACGTCGATGCCCTGCAGGCCGGCGGTGTCGGCAACGGCACCGCTGGTCAGGGTGTTCGGGGCCTGGTGACGGCCGGCTCCGGTGACCGCTCGGGGCCGACGGTGACGGCGGGGTCTCGGCGGTCTCAGGTGGCGCGCCGCTCGGCGTCCATCGCGCGCAGGTGCGCCATCAGAGCCGGCATCGAGCGCTCCACCATCGTGCGAACGAGCCGGTAGGCGTCCAGCGTCTCGTAGTACGGGTCAGGGACATCGCCCGGGCCCTCGGGGTCGAAGTCCCGGAAGGCGACGATGCTCGCGTCGGGGGAGCCGTGTCGCGCGGCCAGCGACCGCAACTCCCGCAGGTGTCCGGCGTCCATCGCGAGGATCAGGTCGCGGTCCTCGAGCCAGGCCGGATCGAAGCGCCGCGCACGGTGGCTGATCGTGTAGCCGCTCTCGGCCAGGATCTGTCGGGCGCGGTCGTCCGCGTCGTCACCGACGTGGTAGTTGTGGGTGCCGGCGGAGTCGACGACCACGCGGCCCTCGAGGTCGGTGCCCCTCAGGGTCTCGCGCAGGATCGCCTCGGCCATCGGCGACCGGCAGATGTTGCCGGTGCAGACCATCGTGACGCGGATCGGATCGGCTGTGGAAAACTGCGGTCTCGGCGTGCTCACGACCCCCATTGTGGTGTAAAGGGACCGTCAACGCCTGCGACCAACGACCGTCGGGGTAACCGGAAAGAAACATCCCAAGTTTCTTCAGCGCACAGGGTGGGGAACGCATCACCGCAGGTCAGAGTCTTGTTGAGATCGGGGGAGCGTTCTCCGTACCCAGGTTGTCCACACCTCGGGCCGGCGTGTGTGCCGCGTGTCACACACCTTGTCCACACCGTTATCCACAGGGGGGGCTTTCCGGGGTGGTGAGGAGGGCCTAGGTTCACCCGGGGCACCTGTCGCGGACCATCATCCCGCGATGTCGGACCCCCGGTGTAGACCGATGGCCAGGAGGGGTGGGATGAGCGTCGCTGAGCTGGAGCTGTCGGTCTCTGATGGAGGGGCACCGTTCGACCGGACGCCGCCTGCGGACATGGCTGCAGAGGCGGCGGTGCTCGGGGCGATGCTGCTGAGCAAGGACGCCATCGCCGACGTGGTGGAGTCGTTGAAGGTCGAGGACTTCTACCGCCCGGCGCACGCGACGGTGTACTCGGCGATCCTGGACCTGTACGCGGCAGGTGAGCCGGCGGACGCGGTGATGGTGGCCGGGGAGCTGACCAAGTCCGGGGAGATCGCGCGGATCGGTGGGGCGTCCTACCTGCACACGCTGGTGTCGATGGTGCCCACGGCGGCGAACGCCTCGTACTACGCGGAGATCGTCTCGGAGCGGGCGGTGCTGCGCCGGATGGTCACCGCCGGGACGCGGATCGTGCAGATGGGGTACGCCGCCGAGGGCGACGTGCACGACCTGGTCGATCGGGCCCAGGCCGAGGTGTACGACCTGACCAGCGGGCGCACGAGTGAGGACTACTCCCCGCTGCGCGACATCTTCGACGGCACCCTGAACGAGATCGAGGCGATCGCCTCGCACGGTGGGCAGATGGTGGGGGTGCCCACCGGGTTCGCCGACCTCGATGCGCTGACCAACGGGCTGCACCCGGGGCAGCTGGTCATCATCGCGGCCCGCCCGGCGATCGGTAAGTCGACGCTGGGCCTGGACCTGGCCCGGTCGGCGAGCATCAAGAACGGGCTGACGAGTGTGATCTTCTCCCTGGAGATGGCGCGCAACGAGATCGTGATGCGCCTGATGAGCGCCGAGGCGCAGGTGCCGTTGGCGCACATGCGCTCCGGGGACGATGTCGGATGCGGACTGGCAGAAGCTGGCCCGCAAGTCCGGGGCGATCGTCGAGGCACCGATGTTCATCGACGACTCGCCGAACATGTCGATGATGGAGATCCGGGCCAAGTGCCGGCGGCTGAAGCAGAAGCACGACCTGCGCCTGGTGATCGTGGACTACCTGCAGCTGATGAGCTCGGGGAAGAAGGTCGAGTCCCGCCAGCAGGAGGTCGCGGAGTTCTCCCGGGCGCTGAAGCTGCTGGCCAAGGAGCTCGAGGTCCCGGTGATCGCCATCGCGCAGCTCAACCGTGGTCCGGAGCAGCGCCAGGACAAGAAGCCGATGATGAGCGACCTGCGCGAGTCCGGCTCCCTGGAGCAGGACGCCGACGTGGTGATCCTGCTCAACCGTGAGGACGCCTACGAGAAGGAGTCCCCCCGCGCCGGTGAGGCCGACTTCATCGTCGCCAAGCACCGCAACGGCCCCACCGCCACCATCACCGTCGCCTTCCAGGGGCACTACAGCAGGTTCGTCGACATGGCCGCCATGTAGGCGGCTGCCGAGATGCGCGTGGGCGGAGGCACCGCCCGGCTGCGTACGGTCGGGGCCACCGCAGTACGAAGCGCAGCGAGGATCGGACTGGCGATCGTCGGGGTATGAATCGGAGTGCCCCGGGGTTGTACCCCGAGGAAAGGTACTCGCTCGAGGAGGAGCCCGTGTCACGTCGTCGCAAGGCTGCATACACAGTGGCGGCAACGGCCGCCAGGTCCGAGGGTCCGTTGGGCTTCGGCCAGCGCGTCGCCTCCCTGCCCGGCCTGGTCCGGGACACCGTCAGCGGCCGCTACGACGGACTCGGTCGGGGCCGTCTGGCCATGATCGGCGTCGCGCTGGTCTACATCATCGCGCCCATCGACCTGGTCCCCGAGGCCCTGCTCACGATCCCCGGCCTGATGGACGACGCCGCCGTTGCAGCCTGGCTGATCGCCACGCTCATGGGGGCCACGACTGCCTACCGGGCGTGGGGCGGCGACGTCACC
This sequence comes from uncultured Actinomycetes bacterium, assembly GCA_963736425.1. Lineage (GTDB taxonomy): Bacteria > Actinomycetota > Actinomycetes > S36-B12 > CAIYMF01 > Prado023. Next base: position 82,423 of record CAVTOX010000017.1, on the reverse strand, counting down.
GACCCGAGCATGTCCACCGGCTGGACGGCTGACCTGGGAGGTCCCGGGGAGCAGGCTCCGACGCGGCCTGACGCGGACCGCGTCGTCGTGGGTGAGGTCGTCACGTCGGGCTGACTGGCTGAGGCCAGCCGAAGGCCGCCGACTCGCGGACGCTCAGCACCGCAGGATCTTGTCCATCGGCTTGCCCTTCGCGAGCTCGTCCACCAACTTGTCCAGGTAGCGGATCTCGCTGCATGAGGGGATCGTCGACGTCCTCGACGCGCACCCCGCACACCACCCCCGTGATCAACGAGGCATTCGGATTGAGCCGCGCGTCGGCGAAGAAGCCCTCGAAGGTCGTGCCCGCGGCGAAGGTGGCGACTCAGCGCCGACTCGTCGAAGCCAGTCAGCCACTGGATCACCTGATCCAACTCGGCCTTCGTGCGCCCCTTCTTCTCGACCTTCGCCACGTAGTGGGGGTAGACCGAGGCGAAGCTCGTGGTGAAGATCCTGCTCACGGGCGGAAGCGTAACGACTCGCGCTCAGGGCACCCGCCGCCGGTGCTGGAGCGCCGTGCGACGAGTGGGCAGAACGGCACGGCTCCCGACGGTAGCCTGCCTGCATGGCGACGCTCGTGCTCACGGTGATCGGTGACGACCGATCCGGTCTGGTCTCTGCCCTCTCGGGCGTCATCGCCGACCACGGCGGCAGCTGGGAGCGCAGCCAGATGGCGCGCCTGGCGGGCAAGTTCGCCGGCATCGTCCTCGTGGCGGTGCCCGACGACCGCGCCGAGGCCCTGATCGGCTGCGCTGGGTCCGCTCGGGACCGAGGGACTGCTCGACGTCACCGTCGAGCGAGCAGCCGACGAGGTGCCTGTCAGCACGGACCTGACCCGTCTCAGCCTCGAGCTGGTCGGCGCCGATCGGCCGGGGATCGTGCACGACATCTCCCGGGCCCTGGCAGCGCGTCAGGTCAGCATCGAGGAGCTGCACACCGCCACCCGCGAGGCGCCGATGGTCGGGCGGGATGCTGTTCGAGGCGACCGCGACCCTGCTCGCACCGCCGACCGTCCCGATCGCCGACCTGCAGGCAGTGCTCGAGGAGCTGGCCAACGAGCTGATGGTGGACATCTCGCTGTCCGCTGAATGAGGAATGGGACAGCACAGGCAGCCACTTCACTGCTGGCGGTGATCCATGACCCGCGTGGATCCGCCACGATGGGGACATGCGCATCGTCGACGTCGAGGCCCGGCCCGTTGGCGCCGTCCCGCTGGCGGAGGTCTCTGGGCTGGCCATCGGCCGGAACCGCGACGGGGAGGTGACCGTTGCCGCCATCGGTGACCGGGAGGCGACCATCGCGTGGGCGACTGTGGGCCACGGGGTCGACGACCTCGACTGGCAGACCCTGAGTCTGCGCGAGGCGCAGGGAACGCGGATCCCCAGGAGCGATCCCCAGCTGGAGGCCATCGCGGTTGATGGCGCCCTGGGCGTCCTGTTGGTGCAGGAGTCCCCGTGCCGGTGCCGAGTACATCGATGCCCGGCAGCGACGGGTGCTGGCGCACGTCACGCTCGACATCCCCGACGGTGTCGGGCCCGACGCGCTGCGGGAGTCGTGGCGTGATCCCGACGGTTCCCACGCCGAGGGCGTTGTCCTGCTCAAGGACGGGCACCTTCTCATCGTCAAGGAGAAGGATCCCGGCGCCCTGCTGGAGTTCGGTCCATCGGGTGACGTGGCTGGGGGATTCGGCGGCGACAGGTGGCTGGATGCCGGCCAGCAATGGTGGGAGGGCGGCAACACCCCACCGGCGGAGGAGGTGGCCCTGGTTCTCCTGGCCGCGTGGCATCCCACGGAGCAGATGCGCGCGGCCTGTCCGGACCTCAGCGATGCCGAGGTCGGACCCGCGGGCAACCTGATCCTGCTCAGCGATCAGGGCCGCTCCGTCGCCGTCGTGCCGGCAGGGAGCCCGCCGCCGACCCCTTCGCCGGGTCATTCGAGGCGATCATGATGTGGCGACTGTCAGGGATTGCGCACAAGCCCGAGGGGATCGTCGTGATGCCCAACCTCGATGTGCTTGTGGCCTGCGACAAGCGCAAGCCGAAGAGGAACCTGTTCGTCATCCCGCGCGCTGAGTGGGATCGGGACTGACTCCTGTCCGCGCCCGGTCGAGTCTGCCCACGGCGTCGATGATGACGTCGAGGGTCTCATGGCGCATCATGCTCCCGGGCCAGCCGAGGCCACGTCGATCGCCAACTTGCCGCGTACGCGATGGGTGGCCAGGTGGCGCAGGGCGTCGGGTACCTCAGCCAGCGGGTAGGTGCGCTCGATGTACGGGGTGACGGCTCCGGACTCGATCAGTGCGGTGAGGTCGAGGATCCCGCGGTTCGGCCTGGCCGACACCACGACCAGACGCTGCGGGCGGGACGTCAGGGACCTGAGCGCGACACCGGCGATGGCGGGCATGGGGCCGAGCAGCCCTCCCGCCGCCGAACCCGATCCCCGGCCAGGTTCCGACCGACAGGTACACCCCCTTGGGCGCGAGCGCGCGGCGTGCGTCGGCCAGCGGATGGGTGACGACGACGTCGACGATGACGTCGTAGTGCTGGCCGAGCGTCGTGAAGTCGCATCGCTGGTAGTCGATGACGTGGTCTGCGCCCAGACCGGTCACCATCTCCGCGTTGCGCCCGCTGCACACGGCGGTGGCGTTCGGCCCCCCTGGCCTTGGCGATCTGGAGCGCGAAATGGCCGACCCCGCCCGAGGCGCCGGTGACAAGGACACGCTGACCCGCGCCGATCGGGGCCTTCTCCAGTGCCTGCCAGGCCGTGAGCCCGGCGAGCGGCACGACCGCCGCCTCGGTGAAGGTCAGGTTCGCCGGCTTGGGCGCGAGCTGTGCGGCGGCGCACGACGGCGTACTCGGCGTAGGCCTGACCGGCCTCGCCGTACACCTCTTGGCCGCGCCGTAGCCCAGAGACCGCCGAGCCGACCTCCTCGATCACCCCGGCGAGGTCCCGACCCGGGACCTGCTTGCGCGGCCGACGCAGGCCCGAGGCCGTGCGGACCAAGCCGGGCAGACCTGTCACGACGGCCAGATCGGCGGGGTTCACCGACGAGGCCACCACCCGAACGAGGACGTCCTTGTCGCCGATCGTCGGCCGGTCGACCTCCTCCAGACGCAGGAGGTCGGGGCTGCCGTACTCGTGCTGGACGATCGCCCTCATGGCGTACACCTCCCGGACCTCAGGGGTTGGGCTCACAGGCCCACGTCCATCCAACGGGACATCCGCTGCTTCATGCCCTCCGGGGAGCCATCTCCAGTGCGGCCGCGGCGCCTCAGCCCTAGGTCAGGGCCTCCTCGACCAGACCAGCGATCACGGCCGCCGCCCTGTCGTTGAGGTGGATGTGGTCGGTGAGCACCGTCATGCCGTTCCGCCGGGAGATGTCGTCCCAGCTGCGGCGCAGGACCGTGTGACTCAGGATCGAGCGGACCATCAACATCCGGTCGCCGGTGTACGGCGGTGGCTGGTGCCCGGCGGGGATCAGTGCGGCCAGACGGTCGTGCAGCGGCAGGCACTCCACGGCGCGCTCGGCGCAGATCTCCCTCAGGGCGGTGTTGTAGGCAACAACCCGCCGGTTCCACTCGCTGGACAGGTCCTCGCCGAGCATCGGGATCTCCAGGACGATCACTCGTGCCTGTGTCTGGGAAGCGAGCCGGTCGAGGATGGCAGCCACGTTCTCCCGGAACCACGGCAGGCTCGCGTGGACCGGGAGGCCCTGGCTTCGGCGGTAGCTGCGCTGTGACTTCTCGTCGAGGGTCGCGTTGACGTCGTTGGTGCCGATGAGCAGCGTGACCACATCCGGTTGGCGTGCGATGACGGCGTCGAGGCGCTGGAGGACGTTCCACGCAAGGTTGCCGTTGGCCCCCTCGTTGACGAACTCGAAACCGGCGGGGGTCAACCGATGGTTGAGCAGCGTCACGTAGTCAGCGCTCACGGAGCCCCGGGTGATGCTGTCGCCGACGCAGGAGACCAGCGTGGTGGCACCACGGTCGACGTCGATGGCGTCCGGGGACGTCCCCGGTGCCGTGCTCCGCCTCCTGGCGATCGTGTCGCGCAGTCCGTCGAGCATCGAGCTCACCTCCCTCCTGGGTCAACTCAACCTACAAGCCGCCCACGGCGAGCGCACGGAGCCGCAGGGAGCGATGCTGGGCCGGTGACGGAGCGAAACGTCCTCGGGGGCGAACTGGAACCGTGCGGCACCGACCCCATGACCGGGTTCTTCCGCGACGGCGAGCTGCTGCACGGGGCCCGCGGATCTCGGCAGCCACACCATCTGCGCTGTGGTCACTGCTGAGTTCCTCGATCAGCAGCGCACGATCGGCAACGACCTGTCCACCCCGCGCCCGGAGTACCGCTTCCCCGGCCTGGCTCCTGGTGATCGGTGGTGCGTGACCGCGGTGAACTGGGCCCGGGCATACAACGAGGGCGTCGCGGCCCCGGTTGTCCTGGCCGCGACCAATGCCGCGGTGCTGCAGATCGTCGCGTTGGAGGCGCTGCGTGAGCATGCCGTGGATGTGCCGGGCGACCTCAGCTCGCTCGAATCCTGAGCGGGCATTGCCTCCGACTGTTCGGGACCTCTGGACCTAGCGTGGAGCGTGCGGGCGTGATCAGGTGAAGCCGTAGGGCGTCGCTTCGCATGACCGCCCCCACGGGCGTCGACGTGATCGGCCGCATCGGTGGGCTCAGGGAGAGGGGTGTCTCAGATGACCAGGAGTCGCTTGCTCATGACCGGGGTTGCACTCGCCGGGATTCTGCTCAGCGCGGGGTTTCCGGGAGTCGCGATCGGCACGGAGGAGTCCGGGTTGTGGCGGCGGTCGGCGGCCCCGGTCCCCACGGGAATCCACACTCTCATCGACGTATCGAAGGACGGCAGGATCGCCTTGGGGAGGTTGACCGAGACCGGGCCCGTCGTGCTTCGTGACCTCGTGAAGAACAAGACACTGCGGACGTTGAAGTCCAAGGGCAACTACACCTACAAGTCGCTGTCCAGCGATGGTCGGTATGTCTCGTTCAACAAGACGTACAAGAAGGGGGCCTGCACCTACTCGCGTCCGTGGGTGCTGGATCGCAAGACGGGCAAGGCGCGGTTGGCGGCCACCACCAAGAGCGGGAAGCAGCTCCTGCCCACGTGGAGCCAGGCCACCAAGTGCGCCCAGTTCAGCACCGCGGAGTCGTCCTTCGGAACGTACTTCCACAATGGCACCCGCGGCCCGGGGCAGATGTCGCCCGACGGGCGCTACGTCGCGTTCTGCGCGAACCTGATCGACCCGACGCGCGGTGACCTGTACATCAAGAACATGAAGAACCGGAAGCTCACGGTTCGCCCAGGGATCTGCCACTGGACGACCGAGGAGCCGGAGTTGTACGCGCCCCACGTCTCGGAGGGCGCCCGTACGATCATGCTCCCGTTCAATGACGCTGGCAGCACCCTGAGCCATCGTGCCGATGTGCTGTTGAACCGGACCGCCGTGCGCACCGTTGCCATCCCGAACTCGGAGCGGCTCATGCTCACCGACGACGGCAGCGCGATCTACTACCAGGTCGGCGGCGCGAACGACGGCGGGCGGTATGACACCGCCACCGCAGCCGTGACCCCGTTGCTGGTGGGGGACCCGATGCGTCGGGACGAGATCCAGCCCGGCCAGGAGTACCGCGAACCCCAGGCGATGAGCCGACGCGGGCGCTACGCCTCGTATCACGGGTCGCACATCTCCGATCCGAACGGTCGAGTGGGCCTCATCGGCGTCTTCGACCGGGACACCGGCATCGCTGTGGATCTGACCCCGGCATTGACTGCGGCCGGTGTTCCGCTGCAGATCGCGGGCAATCTCGTCGTGCCCAACAGCCTGATCCCCGCGGAGATCTCCGGTGATGGAGAGGTCGTCTTCTTCCCGACTGCGACGGGGTGGGTCCCGTCCGGTGGATGAGTTGAAGGCGCTGCTGAGAGGCGATCGTCATGACCTGCTACCAACGGCACCTCACGGGACTGTTCGACGTGCTTGACATGACCTATGACACGCCGAATCGGGCCGTGGTCCACGAGGCGCTCGTCGTGGTCCTTCGCCTTCCAGAAGGCGCGCACTGCCCCGAGGTGTGGCAGGCCCTGAAGGTCAAGTACGGCCCGGTCGACCAGGGCCTCGATACCATGGCGCGCGACGTCGCCCTCGTTCTCAGTTCGCACGGCTGACCGACGCCTTCGTCGGCGCTGCTCGGGTGCCCGGCAGTCACAGTCGCCATCGGGTGCGGCGGGTGCGGGTGATGGTCCAGGGTGATGCGTTGTTGCCGGACCAGGGGGTTCCGGTGGGTCTCCCGGGTTCGGGTTCTGCGGGCGGGTCGACCGCCGACGTGACGGCCTGGGTCGGTGGCATGGATGGTCCACATGCCGAGGTCGACTTGGCGGTGGTGGGTCCAGCAGAGCAGGGCCAGGTTCTCGATGTCGGACAGCCCGCCTGCGGCCCAGTCGGTGACGTGGTGGGCTTGGCAGTTCTCAGCGGGGATCCGGCAGCCGGGGATGATGCACCCGTGGTCGCGGGCGGCCAACGCCCTGCGTTGCGCGGGGGTGGCGGTGCGGGCGGTCCGCCCGACCGCGAGGGGGATCCGGGGGCCGTCGAACAGCAGCGCCGCCAACGCCGCGATCCTGGCGTTCGGGGTGGCGGAGAGGTCCGGGCCGGCGTCGGCGAGCATTCCGTCGATGGTGTCGGGGGAGCCGTCGTCCCCGTCCCCTGCCCGCCTGGTAAGGGCTGGTGACGAGGATGGGGGTGATCGTGGGGTCGCAGGCGGTGAACGACGCTTCGGAGCGGGTGAGGGTGTGTCCGCGGCTGGTGGTCCAGACGGGGTCCCCGAGGTCTGGTGTGGTCGAGGGTGACGGTCAACGCGACGGGGAGCCCGCCACGGGTGGGCAAGGGCGCCGGTCGTGGCGGCGGTGTTCACCAGCTCGACCAGTGCGTCGGCACTCCTGGCTCCGGCGGGGGTGTGGTCGACGGTGGAGCGCAACCGTTCAGCCAGGGCGTCGATCGCGGCGATGACGGCTTCACCCTCCAGGCGGGGCAGGGTCCCGGACAGGATCACGGTGTCGCCGAGCAGCGCGAACGACAGGTCGCGTGGTGTGTACGCGTCTGCCTCGTCCCGACTGGGTCGCGTCGTCGGCCGGGTGGGTGGAGCAGCCGGGCGGCGGAGATCACGAACCGGGTGATCATCGCCGGAGACCACTGCCCCCACCGGGTGGAGAGCTCGCCGATCACCGCCGCGATCTGGTCAGGGGTCAAGGGACCGGTGTTGCGGGCGATCGCATCCACATGCTCGGAGGTGATGATCCCGGCGGCCCACGCCCCGGCCAGGGTGGGGTGGTCGGCGGCCAGCGCCCCGGCACGGGCCAGCCGGCGGGTGTGTGGAGTGGCCCACCCCCGGGCGGCCAGGACCGCCCCCGGGCCGATCAACGGCAGCGCCCCGGCGTTGGTCGCAGCGTGCATCCGGCGGGCCAGTTCGTACTCCACGACCGCGAACGCCCCGGCCAACACCTCGACGTCGGCGGTCGGACGGTCCCCCGCGAGCAGTCCCATCGAGGGCAGCTCCCCGGCCGAGCACGACGTGGCCCGCGCCCACAGGTCGCCCACGTCCCCCGACGCGGACCCCAACGCCCCGGCAGCCCGCGAGTCCACCGCGATGCGCTGGTCCTGAATCGTGCTGCTCACCCATCCCCCTGTCCGAACTGATGTTCGAAGCCTATCCCGGGGGTCCGACAGCGCCAGAGATACCGAACCCGCCTGTGCATAACGGCCCCAGACCGCGTCGGGCAGCCCCGTCTGGAGCCGAAGGGAGCCGACCCCTGGGACCAAGTCGCGCACTGAGCCGCCACCGGCAACCCAGCGGATGTCGGACCCCGGCCGCGATACTGCGGGTGTGATCACCGCCGGTGTTGACCTTGCTGCAGAGGCCAAGGGAACAGCGGTCGTCGTGATCGCGTGGGATCCCGCGCGCGCTCGGGTCACGGGCCTCATCGAGGGCGCCCATGACGCGGAGGTCCTGGCAGCAGCGCACGAGGCTGACAGGGTCGGGGTGGACTGCCCATTCGGCTGGCCGATGGAGTTCGTCCGCCTGGTGCACGACCACGAGCGCGGTCAGCTGGCCGCACCCCGTCCTCCGGTCGGGACTGGCGCCGTGGCCTGACCATGCGACTGACCGACCAGCACGTCCATCGGGTCACTGGCCTGACGCCGCTGAGCGTCGCCGCCGACCGGATCGGCCACGCGGCCCTGCGCTGGGCGGCGATCGCGGCGACCCTCGAGGGCGAGGGGCTCGACGTCAGCCGCGATGGGACCGGGCTGCTGGCTGAGGTCTACCCTGCCGCTGCGCTGCACCACTGGCTGCTGCCGTATCGCGGATACAAGGGTACGGCCAACCGATCCGTCCGCGAGGGGCTCGTCGATCGCCTGCTTGGTCAGGCGCCGTGGCTGGACCTCGGCGAGTACGCAGGGGCCTGTCGGACTTCCGACCACGCCCTTGATGCGGTGCTGTGCGCACTCGTCGCGCGTGCGGTGGCCATGCGCGCGACGGACGCGGCGGGCGCAGATCACCCGACCGCCGCCGTCGAGGGCTGGATCCATGTGCCGACCGTCCCCTTGGAGGTGCTCATCCGCTCCCCGTGACGGCGGTCCCAGGGCGCCCAGGGCGACTGGTCCACCCGAGCAGGAGCTGCCCAGGACCTACCCTTGGCCGGTGATCGCGTGGACGCCCTTCGCAGCCGGCCTCGCTGCCGGTCTGGGGATCGCGCTTCCCCTCGGCGCGATCGGCGTGCTGATCGTGCGCGAGGGAGTTGAACGGGGGATCCGGGCGGCCGGTGTGGCCGCACTGGCTGTCGCGACCGTGGACTTCGGGTACGCGCTGCTCGCCGTCGTCGTCGGTGACCGCATCGCCGAGGCCCTCTCCGGGTTCGAGCGCGTGGTCCAGATTGGTGGCGCCCTGGCACTGACCGCGGTCGTGGTCATCGGTGTCCGCGACCTGCTGCGCAGTGTGCGCGTCGCCGAGGTCTCCGACCCGTCGCCGCTGCCCGAGCTGCCTGTCGGCTACCGAAGAACCTTCCTCAGGTTCGTCGGGCTGACCGCGATCAACCCCATGACCGCCGTGTACTTCGTCGCCCTGACCGCGGGGCTCTCGCAGCGCCTGTCCGGCCCCGGGGCAGGAGGTGCGTTTGCCGTCGGGGTGTTCCTCGGATCGCTGTCCTGGCAGATGGTGCTGGCGATCGGCGGGGGGACGGCTGGGTCCCGGATGTCCGAGCGGGTGCGGATCGGGGTCTCCCTGGTGGGGTACGCGATCGTCGCCGGGTACGCCGTGAAGCTGGCACTCGGAGGGTGACCCCGCATCGCATGGCCCACGAGCCGCGTGCGCTTCGGTGACGTCCTTCGCCGATTCCGCGAAGGAGATCGCGCAACCGCCACCGACTCGGGTGAGCTCAGCGGCGGGCGCGCCGGGTGCGGGTTGACATTGACGTTACGTCAACTTCTATCGTGATCACCGAACACGACGGCGAAGGGTGACGTCGAGAAGTGGAGGCGGACGACGTGGGCAGACACCGGAGCGGTGGATGAAGTGCGGAACGGGCACGCGATGGGCGATGCGGCGGCGGACGCTGGGGCGGAGTACGGGATCGCCGAGGTCGCCCGACTGGCCGGCACGACCAGCCGGACCCTGCGCCACTACGGCGACGTCGGCCTGCTCGAGCCGTCCCGGATCGGGGCCAACGGCTACCGCTACTACGACACCGCCGCCCTGACCCGGCTGCAGCGGATCCTGATGCTGCGCCAGCTGGGGCTGGGCGTGACCGCCATCGGAGAGGTGCTCGACGCCACAGATGACACCTCCGCCCTGCGGGCCCACCTGGTGTGGCTGCGCGCGGAGTCCGAACGGCTCGACCGGCAGATCGCCAGCGTCGAGCGCACGATCACGAGCATCGAGAAGGAGGCACCGATCATGGCCAGCGACATGTTCGACGGGTTCGACCACACCCAGTACAAGGAGGAGGTCGAGCAGCGCTGGGGAGCCGAGGCGTACGCCGACAGTGACCGGTGGTGGCGCGGGCTGGGTACCGAGGGCCAGCGGGCCTTCAAGGACGAGCACGCTCGCGATCGCCGCGACCTGGGCGGAGCTGCAGGCATCGGAGGCCCCGATCGACGGAGAGGAGGCACAGGCACTTGCCCGGCGACACCATGCCTGGATCGCCGCCGGGTGGGGCAACAAGCCACCGAACGCCGACCAGTTGGCCGGCCTTGCCGACATGTACGTCGCCGACGAGAGGTTCGCACGCAACTACGGCGGGACTCAGGGGGCGACCTACGTCCGCGACGCGCTCACGCACTTCGCCATCACCGAGCTGACCTGACCGGATCGTCCTGTTCTGAGGGCTTCGTAGGGGTTCCCAGTCGGGCTGAGCGGGGCTACTCTCACCCGTGTGGACGCGGCGCGGTTTGCCCGCCGGGGGGTGGGAGGCGTCTTCCCCCCGGTGCGCCCGCATGCGCGATGGTGGGCCACTTCGCGGGGGGCCCTCGCGGTCCTTTCCTCGGTGGCGCTGCTGACTGCCGGCCCGCTCGTCGCCGGGACCTCGAGCGCTGCGCGCCTGGCCGCCGACCCTGGCGTCCTGGTCGTCGCCAGGTGGGCGCCGGGCCAGCCGACGCCGTGACCAGGCAGGTTGCGACCGCGAAGCACGCGACCACCAGGAGCACGCCGTCGCCCGCCCAGCGACTCGACGCGCTCCTGGCGCAGATCGCCGAGACCCAGACCCGACTCGATGCCGCTGAGGCCGAGGTGGTCTCGCTCACCGCGCGACGAAGCCAGGTCGGTCCCGAGATCACAGCTGCCATCGCCAGGCGCTCGGCAGCCTCGGCTGCCCTGAAGGCGACGGCCAAGGAGGTGTCGTCCGCCGGCAAGGAGGAGACCCAGGCGAAGACCGCCCAGGACACCGCAGTGGCGGTACACACTGCCGCGACAGCCGAGTTCGACGCGGCAAGGCAGGTGGATGATGCCGCCCGCACTCGTCTTGAGGACGTGACCGGCCAGGCCGACGAGGCACGCGCCGCCGTGAAGCGGGCCGCAGCGAAGGTGGACAAAGCCCGGGGGAAGGCCTACGCGCCGGCGTTCACCGCCTGGCAGATGGCAGCGATCGCCGACCGTGTGGGCCAGGCGCGCGTGGTGCGGGCCAAGCAGGTGGCGTCCGACGCGGCCCGGTCGTTCAAGGCGGCAGACGCGGCGCTGTCCGCTGCCTCGACCGCCCGCACCCAAGCCGAGGATCGAATGGCCCGCGCCACCGCGCAGGCCAAGGACGCCGACGAGCACCTGACCGCAGCCAGGGCGGAGCGGGCCGCAGCCAGGGAGCAGCTCGCGGCCCTGAGGGCAGAGAAGCCCCGCGTCCTCGTGGCATTGGCCAGGGCGACATCGCAGGCCCAGCGGCTCCGCGGCGAGCTGGCCGTGCTCACCAAACGTGTGGCCAAAGCCCGGGCCGAGGTCGCTCGGGCCGGGACCTCGACCCCGAGGGCGACTCCATGAGGCGCCTGTTTGCGGCTGCCCTCGCCGCGCTCCTCGTGGTCGTGGCGATCCCCTCGGCGCAGGCGCGCCCCACCAAAGAGCAATGGCGTGAGTCCGGCGTGGTCGCTGTGGTGCTCGACGGTGACACATTCGACATGACGACCGAGACCGGTCTGGTGCGCGTCCGGGTCGTGGGGATACAGGCGCCGGAGTCCTCCTGGTGCGGAGGCCAGGAGGCGAAGGCCGCCCTCCGGGAGATCCTCCCCGAGGGCACGGAGGTCCGGCTGACCAGCCGCAAGGAGACCTCGGGCAATGCGCCAACCGGCGTCTGGCGAATCAAGCGGACGGTCCACATCGAGGTCGACGGCGAGTGGGTCGACATCGCCCCGGGCCTGCTCTCACGTGGAGTGGTCTTCCCCTTCCCGTTCATCGGGGAGGACGTCCACAACGAGGAGTACCTGGACCTTTCCCTGGCGGCGTCGGCGAAGCAGGTCGGCGTGTACGACCCGACCGCGTGCGGTTCGAGCGGCTCAGCAGCGGACGAGGAGCACCTGTCCCTGGAGGTCCTCCCCGACGGGCCGGGCCACGGTGCCGACGCCGAATTCGTCATGATCTACAACGGCTCCGACCACGACATCGACCTGCGCGGCTGGATGGTCCAGGACACCTCCCCGCTGAACGCCTACTTCTTCCCCAAGGGCGCGGTGGTCCGCGCCGATGACTACGTCGTGGTCTTCTCCAGCTCAGGAGAGCTCGGTGTCGCCCCGGACGGCAGCAAGGACGACCGCTTCTTCTACGCAGGAACAGGAGTGCGCTGGAACAACGACACCACGGACATCGCCTTCCTGTTCGACGACGCGGGCAAGGACAAGACCGGCAACCTTCGCGACTGGCTGATCGTCACCCCCGGGTCCTGAGCCCGGGCCGCCGCCGTGTTCGACGTCGTCCTGTTCTCCCCGCAGATCCCGCCCAACACGGGCAACGCGATCCGGCTCTGCGCCAACACCGGCTGTCGGCTGCACCTCGTCGAGCCGCTGGGCTTCGAGCTCGATGAGCCGCGGGTGCGCCGCGCCGGGCTGGACTACCACGACATGGCGGTGGTGACCGTCCACCCCAGCCTGGCCGCTGCCCGGGAGGCGTTGGCCGACCGGCGATGGTTCGCCACCACCGCACGCGGCGGCACCCCGCCCCATCGGCTCAGGCTTGAGCCCGGGGACGTGTTCCTGTTCGGCCCGGAGCCGACCGGACTGCCCGACGACGTGCTCGACACGTTCGGCCCGGACCGACGGCTGCGGCTCCCGATGCTGCCCGGGAACCGCTCGTTGAACCTGTCCAACGCGGTAGCGGTCACCATCTACGAGGCATGGCGGCAGAACGGGTTCGCCGGCGCCAGCTAGAGGCCAAGATCGCGGTTTGCTCCAGGTCTCGGGCGGTGTTCGCGGTTTGCTCCAGGTCTCGGGCGCGTGTTCGGCCCGGGAGTTGGATCAGATCGGGATTCCGGGCGCGGGGGGAACGGGGCGGGCAGGCGGGGATTTGGGGGGTGGGGCGGGGCGGGTCCATGCTTGTTCGATGCCTGGGGACGACAACGACGAGCAGGCGACCGGGAGCCCGGTCGCCGGTTTCGCCGCGCCCGAGGAGCGATCCAGCACCGAGCCCGCCACCGACGAGCCCACCGCCGTCGAGCCCACCGCCGTCGAGCCCGCCGCCGTCGAGCCGGCCGTCGACGAGCCCACCGCCGACGACGCCAGCGGGGCGGACCCCTCGGCGTCCGCCCAACCGACGCGCAAGAAGCCCCTGACCCGCCAGACGCTGAGGCTGTACTGGTCGGCCGCAGCGGAGTTCCCGTGGCGCCTGGGGCTCGCACTGGTGGTTCCGGTCATCACCGTCCTCTTCGCGCGCTTCGTCGGGCCCTACGTCATCTCACTGCTGCTGACGCAGGTCCAGGACGGCACCGTGACCTGGGAGTCCGGATGGCCGCTCGTCCTGGCCTACGGCCTCTCGCAGCTCCTCGGCCAGGTCGTGGGTTGGCGGATCGCGCTGTACGCGGCGTGGTCCTTCGAGGTCATGGCGATGAAGCGGCTGTTCCAGCGCGTATTCGACCACCTGACCCGCCAGAGCCTGGGGTTCCACTCCGACCGGTTCTCCGGATCGTTGGTCTCGCAGACCAACAAGTTCACGGGCGCCTTCGAGATGTTCTGGGACACCGTTGTCTGGCAGGTGGTCCCCGTCCTGACCACGGTCGTGGCCGCCGTGGTCATCATGGCCTTCATCCTCCCGTGGTACGCGGTGTTCCTGCTGGGCATGACGCTGGTCTTCGGCGGGTTCGTCGTCTACTCCGGTCGCTCGATGGAGCGACTGAACGTGATCGAGGCGCAGTCCTCCACGCACATGACCGGCTTCCTGGCCGACGTGATGAGCAACATCTCGGCGGTCAAGGCCGCAGGTGCCGAGGCGACTGAGAACGCCGGAGCCCGCCTGGCAGCCGGCCAGTGGCGCACGAACTCGCTGAACGTGATGCGCTCGTTCCTCGGGTACTCGTCGGGCTTCTCGGCGGTGATCGCGATCATGAACACCGGCGCGGTGCTCGCGGCGGTCGTGGCCTCCGAGCAGCGGTACCTGTCGGTGGCCTCCGTGTACCTGGCCACGACCTACACCCTGACGGTGACCGACCAGCTCTGGGAGATCACCCAGGTCATGCGCAACTACAACCGCGTCATGGGCGACGCCCACGACATGGTCGAGATCCTCGACATCCCCCCGGCCGTCGCCGACACGACCGACGTCGACTTCCGGCGCGGACCGGGTGCCGTCGAGTTCGACCACGTCACCTTCACCCACGACGGGGCCGGCGAGGATGCCCTGTTCCGGGACTTCACCCTGACCATCGAGCCGGGCGAGAAGATCGGCCTGGTCGGCCACTCGGGCAGCGGAAAGACGACGCTGACGCGGCTGCTGCTGCGGTTCTCCGACGTCGACTCCGGGGCGATCCGAATCGACGGCCAGGACCTGCGCGACGTCACCCAGGCCTCGCTGCGCCGCTCGATCGCCTACGTCGCCCAGGAGCCGCTGCTCTTCCACCGCTCGATCGCGGACAACATCGCCTACGGCCGACCCGGGGCCACACCCGAGCTCGTCCACGAGGCAGCGGTGAAGGCCAGCGCCGACGAGTTCATCGCCAGGCTCCCGGCGGGGTACGACACCACGGTCGGCGAGCGCGGCGTGAAGCTGTCCGGCGGCCAGCGCCAGCGGATCGCGATCGCCCGCGCCGTGCTCAAGGATGCCAACCTCCTGGTCCTCGACGAGGCCACCTCAGCGCTGGACAGCGAGAGCGAGGTGCACATCCAGGCCGCCCTCTCCGAGGCCATGAAGGGACGCACCACGATCGTGATCGCCCATCGCCTGAGCACGGTCCAGGCGATGGACCGGATCGTGGTCCTGGCCGACGGCCGGATCGTCGAGCAGGGCTCGCATACCGAGCTCCTTGCGGCCGGTGGGGTCTACGCGGGACTCTGGTCCCACCAGTCCGGCGGCTTCCTGGAGTAGTGGCGGGAGGGGGCGGGGGGCGGTCGAGGCTGCCCGGCGTCGGTTGACGGCGGATGCCGACGACAGTCAGCGGTTCGCTCGCGCGTGTGCCCACGCCGCGGCCTCGGTACGTGACGACACCCCCAGCTTGGCAAGGATGTTCGACACGTGCACGGACACGGTCTTCACCGAGATGAACAGCTCCTCGGCGATGGCCCGGTTGCTGCGGCCAGCGGCCACCAGGTCGAGGACCTCCCGTTCGCGGGGGGTGAGGACCTCCTCCACCGAGCCACCGGCGATGGCCCGCTGGGATCGGTCCGGCCGTGGAAGCGGCACCTGCGCGGCCGCGGCAATCCGACTGGCACGAGGCACCAACGACAGGGCGCCGAGCTCACCGATCAGCGTCCAGGCGGCGAGGATGTCGGCCCGGGCCTCGTCGGCACGTCCATCGCGCAGGGCCTGCTCGCCCGCACGTAGCCGGGCATCGGCCTCCTCCATGAACATGCCCTCCGCGGCGGCCAGCGCGGCACAGGCTGCTCTCCAGTCCGGCGGATCGCCGGTCCCGCTCGCGGCCCCGGCAGGGCCGATCGGGGACAGCGTCGCTGCCTGAGCCGCTGTCACCGCCCGCCACGCGCTGTGGGGGCTGACCCGGCACAGGTGCCCCACCATGGGGGCGAGTTCAGCGGGGGCCGGTACCGCAGCATCGAGAAGCAGCCTGCCCCAGGCCCAGACGAAGGGCCACCCGGCGGCGGCCGGCGGGGTCGGCCCGGCGGCCACCGCGGCCTCCCGAAGGGTCGTCAGCGCCGCTCCCGGGTCTCCTTCGGCCGTGGCGATCTCCGCCCTGGCCACAGCCAGCGGCAGCATGTGCTGGGGCTGTCGCCTTGCCCGGGAGAGCTGCTCGGATGCTCGATCCACGCTGTCGGCGGCCCCGGTGAAGTCCCCTCGGCGCACCTGCACGAGCGCCCTGAGCGCACTGAGGTGCCCGCGTGTCGTCGGCGGCGGCTCGAGGCGCATGGCCTCGTCGATCGTCGTCATCGCCAGGTCCCACTGGCCGGCCAGCACGGCGGCCTCTGCCTCGTTGCCTGCCATGAACGCCCCCTGGGTGCGGGACAGGCCGCGCTCTGCGCTCGCGGCACGGCCCTCGCGGGCCAAGTCGATGGCCGCGGCGTAGCGGCCCGCTCCGATGAGGACGTCGGAGTAGTTGCCGTAGTAGCGGAAGAGCTCGGGGCCTGCGCCCTGCGCCCGGGCGATGTCCCGAGCCAAGTCCAGGTGGACCTGCCCCTCCTCGGATCGGCCGACCTGGAACAGGATGCACCCCAGGGTGTTGTGCGAGTGGCTCCGCTGCTTGTCGTCCCCGGACTCCTCGGCTGCCGCGACTCCCCGCTGGGCCAGGTCCAGCGCGGGCTCGAGGTCGGCCTCGACCATCGTCAGCGCGGCCGTGGCCGCCAGCGCCGCGGCGAGGTCCGCCGACCCAGGTGCCGCCAGATCGGCGGCCCGGCGCAGGTCAGCGAAGGGATCGAGCTGGGCGCCCTCGCACTGGATGGCGCGCTTCACGAGCAGGTGGGACACGCGCTGCGGGTCCGCGTCGGGGCCCAGATCCGCGATGGCCGCGTCGATCAGGGCGATCGCCCGGTCGGGCAGGCCCACGTTCGCGGCCGCACGGCTGGTCCGGCTCAGCAGCTGCGCGCGGTCGAAGCCAGCGCGCTCCGCGGGGGCGGTCACCTGGTCCCAGAGCTCGACCGCACGCTCGAGGTGGACCAGCTGCTCCTGCCAGGCATAGATCGACCGTGAGTGGTCCGCTGCCCGCAGCGACCACTCGAAGGACTTGTCGGCCTCGTGCGCGGAGCTCCAGTGGTGGGCGATCTCCCCCGCCTGCTCGGGGCGGCCGAGCTTCTCCAGGGCCTGGGCGTACCGGGCGTGCAGGCGTGCGTGCTCCCCGGGCAGCAGGTCAGCATGGACCGCCTCGCGCATGAGTGCGTGCCGGAAGGCGTACGCCTCCCGAGCGCGGTCGACGACCAGCACCTGTCCGCCCACGGCCTCCCGGAGGGCGGACTCGAGGCTCTGCTCGTCGCTGTCGACCACTGCGAGCAGGACGGGGTGATCAACCAGCGTGCCAGCAGCAGAGGCGATCCGCAGGATGTCGCGGGTCTGCGGGGACAGGCCGTCCAAGCGGGCGAGCATCAGGTCCTTGAGCGTCTCAGGGATCGTGGTGATCTCGCGGTCGCAGCAGTCCGTGAGCTCCTCGACGAAGAACGGGATGCCCTGGCTGCGCTCCCGGATCCGCGCCACCGTCCTGGGGGGCAGCTCGCCGGCGATCTCGTGGACCAGGAGCTCGACCTCAGCGTCGCCGAGGCGCTCCAACGCGATCCGGTGCGACATCGGCAACCGGTCGACCTCCCCCAGCCACGGGAGCAGGGGGTGGCTGCGATGCATCTCGTCCTTGCGGTAGGTGAGCACGAACAGGACCCGGGAGTCGTTGACGGTGCGCAGCAGGAAGCGCAGCAGATCACGCGACGACGAGTCCGACCAGTGCAGGTCCTCGACCACGAGGACCAGCGCCTCAACCGCGGCGAGGTTCTCGACCAAGGTTGCCACCGCTTCGAAGAGCCGACCTCGGCCCAACGGGTCGGCCGGCGCCGCCGGCCCCAACTCGGGGGCGAGGCCGGCCAGGTCGGCCCGTCCAGGACCCGCAAGGTCGGCGAGCTGCTCGGCCCCGAGGTCCGTGACCAGTGAGCGGAGCATCGTCGAGAACGGCGCGAACGGTGGTCCGTCCGGGCCGAGCTCCAGGCAGTGCCCGACCATCAATCGGATGCCTGCGGGCACTGTGGCCGCGAACTCGGCGATGAGTCGGGACTTGCCGATCCCGGCCTCGCCGCCCACGACGACTGTCTGCGGCTCACCGTCATCGGCCAGTGCGAACCACTGCCGCATCTCGAGCACCTCGCCGGCGCGGCCCACAAGTGGGACTCGCATCGGATCGGCCAGGGCGCCACGCGACATGGCGACCATCGTGCCAGTCCCAGGCATCACGCATCCAGAAGCACCCGGGCGGAGGTCGACAGATCGACGTCCCGGGGGCTGGGGACTTCGAGTGCCCGGGGTGTCGTGGCCGGTGCCGACCGACGACTGGCCCGGGGTCCCCACGTGGTGATCCGCGCCGGGGCGGCGGGCAGCCGGACCGTCTCAGTCCCTCGAGTCGATCCCTCGAGCCTCTCCGCGACTGCTGCGCGGATCAGGTCCAGGTGAGCGCTGGCGTACATGGTGTCCTCCTCGGTGGCCCTGCGGGGCTGGGCCTCTCTGGCCCGATCACCACGATCCGCGCTGAGGTGGGTCGGCCACATCGGAGGAAATCCGTATCTTCCGCGCCCTGGGTGCCCTACGCTCGGGGACTTTCATCCCTACGAGGTTCGCCCTAGCGCCGGGGTTCGGGGATCCGCGGGCTCGGCTGCGGATCCAGGCGCAGGGCGACGAGCGTCACGTCGTCACGGCCCAGGTCGTCGGCGCGCTCGCGAACCGTGGCCAGCACCTGGGCGATGACCTCGGCGGGATCGTTGCCCGCCTCGGCCGCCGTGCGCAGGTGGGTGTCCAGGTCGTCGTCACCGAGTTCGTCGCCGGCCAGGTCGCGGCTCTCGAGGATGCCGTCGGTGAACGCCAGGACGACGTCGGAGGGATTGAGGTCCGCCGTGCTCATCGACCAGGTGCCGCCGAGCCAGCTGATCATCGGGCCGGTCGTGCCCATCCGCACGATCGTGCCGTCGGCCCGGATGATCCGGGGCGCGGGGTGCCCGGCGTTGACCCAGTGCACCTCGCCCCTGCCAGCATCGGCGATCAGGATGACAGCCGTTGCGAACCGCCCGGGCTCATCGGCGAACGCATCGCAGGCCCGGTGCAGGATCTGCGGCGGGTCCTGGCCGGCGACCAGGCCCAGGGTGATCGAGGTCTTGAGCCGCATCGCCACGATCCCCGCACGCGGGCCGTGCCCGGACACGTCGCAGATCACCGCGGCGGCGCGACCGTCGGTCAGCGGGATCCGGTCCCAGAAGTCCCCAGCCAGGACCCCCTCGGCGGGTCGCAGGACGCCTGCGATGGTCACGCCCAGCGGTGCGGCCCCCGTACGGGCGGCCAACTCCCGGCGGATCGCCTCGACCACGGGGCCCTCCTGCTCAAGGGCCTCCCGGGCGGCGTTGGCCTCATCGATCTCGTGGACCAGCGCCCGGCGCAGGGCCTCCGCGTCCGCGCCCAGGTCGCGAAGCTCGGGCGGTCCCACCGGGACGATCACAGCGTTGTGGTGTTCGGCAGTGGCGGACTCACGCAACTGCTCGCGCAGCGCCGCGATCGGCTTGAGGACGTGCCGGCGCACCGCCACGTACGTGGCCAGGGGTAGCAGGAGCAGGACGACGAGGGCGGCACCCAGAGTCCAGGCCAGCCGGGTGGCGGCCGCCGAGAGGTCGTCCAGCGTCTCGTTCTGCTGGCGCGTGAGCAACGACGACAGCCGGAAGGTGTCGGAGGTCAGCTGGACGTAGGCCGACTGGGACTCCGAGGAGTCCAGGATCCTCTGGGCGACCTTCCGTTTGCCGTCGTCCATGGCCGAGGTCACGGGATCGCCCACTGTCGCCAGCCATGCCTCGAGGTCGGACTCCACATCCCTGACCAGCGTGCTGTCCGGCTCCCGGCCCTCGAGAAGGGTGGTCAGGTCCCCCAGGTTGGCCTGGGCCGATACGACGGCCGCCTCATACAGCAGGCCCATCCCGGTGGAGTCCGACGACACGTAGATGCGCAGCCGGCGCTCCATGTTGTTGATGTCCTCGTTGAGGTCAGCCACGGCGGTGCTGGCCGGGGCCAGGACGTCGACGACCTCCGACAGGCTGCGCTGGGTATCGGCGTACCTCAGGACCAGCTGCGCGCCGAGCACTGCGATGATCGCGAGCGCCGCGAGGGCGACTGCCATCACCCGGTGCCGCAACGTCATGGGTTTCAGGCTAGTGGGAAACACCTGCCCTATCCGTGGCAGGCTCCGCCCATGACCCCCCGACGCATCGCAGACCTGTCCGTGCACCCCATCGGGCTGGGTGCCATGCCCCTGTCCGACCCCACCATGCTGGCCGAGCGTCCCCGCGCGCTGGCCACTGTGCACGCCGCCCTGGACAGCGGCGTGACACTCGTGGACACCGCCGACATCTACGCCCCCGACGGGGAGCACTTCGGGCACAACGAGGTGCTGGTCGGGGAGGCGGTGCGCTCCTGGGCCGGGTCGGAGGCCGACCGCGAGCGGATCGTGATCGCGACCAAGGGTGGGATCACCCGGACACCCGGCCCCGACGGCGACCTGTGGGGTCGCGCGGGCACCCCGCAGGCCCTGGCCGCCGCGGCGCGCGCCTCGGCACAGCGCCTGGGCGTGGACGTGATCGACCTGTACTACCTGCACCGCGCCGACCCGATGGTCCCCTTCGCCGACCAGGTCGGCGGCCTGGCGGCGGTGCGGGCCGACGGGATCGCCCGTCAGATCGGCCTGTCGAACGTCTCCCTGGCGATGCTCGACATGGCCCTCGAGCTCGTCGGCGGTCCGGACGACGGGGGCATCGCCGCGGTGCAGAACGAGTACTCGGCGCGGTACCGGGCAGATGCCGATGTCCTGTCCCGCTGCATCGAGCGTGGGATCGCCTTCCTGCCGTGGTCCCCGCTGGGTGGGGCCGTCCCAGGCCAGCGAGCTCGGCTCGCGGTACGCGGCCTTCGCCGAGGTGGCCGCGGAGCGCGGGATCTCCGCGCAGCAGGTGGCGCTCGCGTGGCTGCTGGCGCTGGGCCCGTGCGTGATCCCGATCCCTGGTTCGTCCCGGCCCTCGACCGCGCGCTCCTCGGCAGCGGCTGCCGGGATCGAGCTGAGCGCCGAGGAGGTCGCGCGCCTGTCCGCGACAGAGCCCGACGACGTCTCGGTGTTCCCCGACGACACCCCCGCGCCCCCGATGTAGCGGCGCTGCACCGCGTGGCCCACCGCGGCGCAGATCGCCCACCTCATCGGCGATCTGGGCGGATCGCGATGTGATGGAGGTCATACCCTAGGGGGCATGACCTTTGCGTCGCAGAAAGGGGACGTTGGTCCCGGAACTTATGGGCGATGGTCGGCGCGATCGCACCTGCGTGCGGGTGGGAGGCTGGCCTCGACTGCGCCGCTCTGGCCGGTCAGCGCAGACGAGGATGCATCATGGGTGCCCTGGACCTTGCCCGATGGCAGTTCGCCATCACGACCGTCTACCACTTCTTCTTCGTCCCGATCACCCTCGGGCTGGTCTGGCTGGTCGCCGGCATGCAGACCGCCTGGGTGCGCACGGGCAACGAGAAGTGGCTTCGCGCGACGAAGTTCTTCGGCAAGATCTTCCTGATCAACTTCGCGATCGGTGTGGTCACCGGCATCGTGCAGGAGTTCCAGTTCGGGATGAACTGGAGTGACTACTCCCGGTTCGTCGGCGACATCTTCGGCGCCCCGCTGGCCATCGAGGGCCTGCTGGCGTTCTTCCTCGAGTCGACGTTCCTGGGCCTGTGGATCTTCGGCTGGGACCGCCTGCCGAAGAAGGTGCACCTGGCCACCATCTGGTTGGCGGCGCTGGGCACCATGCTCTCGGCCTACTTCATCCTCGCGGCCAACTCGTGGATGCAGCACCCGGTCGGCTACGAGTGCAACCCGGTCACCAACCGCGCGGAGCTCACCGACTTCGCCGCGGTGCTGACGAACAACACCGCGGTCATCGCCTTCTTCCACACGCTGTCCTCCTCGTTCATGGTCGCGGGCTCCTTGGTGGCGGGCATCTCGATCTGGCTGCTGGTCAAGGACCGCGGCGCGGACGTCGCCAAGTCGACCCTGAAGCTGGGCCTGATCACCACGCTGGTCGCCTCCGCCCTGGTCGTCGTGTCCGGCGACATGGACGCCAAGATCATGACCGAGCAGCAGCCGATGAAGATGGCCTCCGCCGAGGCCCTCTACGAGACCTCGCAGCCCGCTGACTTCTCCATCTTCACGATCGGCACCCTGGACGGCTCCGAGGAGGTCTTCTCCATCACGATCCCCAAGCTGTTGAGCTTCCTGGCCACCGGCGACTTCAACGGCGAGGTCAAGGGCATCAACAACCTCAACGAGGAGTACGCCCAGACCTACGCCTCCACCGGCCTGGACAACTTCGCCCCCAACATCCCGCTGTCCTACTGGATGTTCCGCCTGATGATCGGTGTCGGGCATGCTCGCAGCGCTCTACGCGCTGTGGGCGCTGTGGGCCTACCGGGGTGATCGCCGGCCGCGCAGCATCTGGGCGGCGCGCATCGGGATCCTCCTGCCGCTCCTGCCCCTCTTCGCGATCAGCTTCGGCTGGATCTTCACCGAGGTCGGCCGCCAGCCGTGGATCGTCTTCGGCGTCATGCTGACCGCCAAGGGCGTCTCGCCCATCGTGTCCAGCTTCCAGGTGTGGGTGACTGTCATCGGCTACACGCTGCTCTACGCGGTCCTGGCGATCGTCGAGGTGGGCCTGATCATCCGCACGGTCAAGCAGGGCCCGCCCGAGGCGGTGGCCGACCCATTCGTCGACCGCGAGCTCGACGCCCCGCTGACGATCTCCTACTGAGGCCCTGAGAGGAACTGACATGGAACTGACAACCGTCTGGTTCATCCTGATCGCGGTCCTGTGGATCGGGTACTTCGTCCTGGAGGGCTTCGACTTCGGCGTGGGGATGCTGCTGCCCGTGGTCGGCAAGAACGAGGCTGAGCGGCGGGCGATCGTCACCACGCTCGGCCCCCTCTGGGACGGCAACGAGGTGTGGGTGCTCGTCGCCGGCGGCGCCACCTTCGCGGCGTTCCCGGAGTGGTACGCGACGCTGTTCAGCGGCTTCTACCTGCCGCTGTTCCTGATCCTCGTGGCGCTCATCGTGCGCGGTGTGGCCTTCGAGTACCGCAGCAAGCGCTCCGACGGCTCCTGGCGGACCCGCTGGGACGCTGCCATCGTGTTCGGCTCGGCTGTTCCCGCGCTGCTGTGGGGCGTGGCCTTCGCCAACATCGTCCGCGGCGTGCCGCTCAAGGAGATGAACGGCAACATCGAGTACGACGGAGGGTTCTTCAACCTGCTCAACCCGTTCGCCCTGCTCGGCGGCCTGACGTTCGTCGCGATCTTCCTGACGCACGGTGCGGTGTTCCTGAGCCTGAAGACCTCGGGCACGATCCGCGACCGGGCCCACGAGGTGGGCAAGAAGACCGGCCTGGTCGCGGCGGTCCTCGCCGTGGCGTTCCTCATCTGGGCGCAGCTGGCGTACTCCGACAAGGCGTGGACCTGGATCCCCGTCCTGCTCGCGGCGGTGAGCTGGGTCGTCTCGATCCTGATGCACCTCAAGCGCTCCGAGGGCTGGGCGTTCACGTTCAGCGCGGTGACCATCGGCCTGGCCGTGGTCGCGCTGTTCGGGATGCTCTTCCCGTACGTGATGCCCAACATCAACGGCGGCGAGCCGGCCCTGACGACGACGAACGCGTCGTCGACGGACTACACGCTGACCATCATGACCTGGGTCGCAGTGATCTTCGTGCCCATCGTCCTTGGCTACCAGTCGTGGAGCTACTGGGTCTTCCGCAAGCGCCTGTCGGCCAACGACATCCTCAATCCGGAGAAGGGCATCCTCGACGAGGTACCTGCCTGATCCTCCGCCCTCTTGGTCCGACGAACTACTCTGTCGGGATGCCGGGATACGTGCGTGCCGCCGATCGGCGCGAGCAGCTGCTCGACGCGGCGGTCGAGGTGCTCATCCGAGACGGACTCGAGGCGCTGACCCTGCGCGACGTCGCCGCGCAGGCCGGCGTGCGCCTGAGCACGTTGCAGTACATCTTCTCGAGTCGCGACCGAGCTCATCGCGGCGCTGTCGGAGCGGGTCCTGACCGATGCCGCGTACGGACAGTTCGAGGTCGGTTCCGGCGGTCTGGACCACGAGCTGCGGCGCCTCGTGGACTGGTTCGCCTCCCAGTTCTTCGTCGATCCGGCGATGGTGGAGCTGGTCCGATACGAGTACGTGGCCCGGGTGATCCGCCGTGATCCCGACGAGCAGATCGACTTCCCGGCCGGTCGGCCCATCGTGACCGGCCGGGCTGAGCACCGGTTCCTCGAGATCGCCGAGAAGGCGCACGAGGAGTACGACCGCCCCGCCGAGGCGTTGGCCCGGATGTGGTCCGTGGCGCAGATGGGCCTGGTCTTCGAGGGCCTGGAGGACCTGGACGTCGACCGGTACCGTGCCGATGCCCTGTTCTTCGTGGACCGGATCGTTGACGTTGCGCGCCCACGCCCACGCCCGCACCCGCGTGGCCCGGGTCGGGCAGAGCGGACCTGAGCCCCGCTCAGTCCAGCGGGACCCGCCAGCTGAGCACCGATCCCCCGGTTGCGCGTGAGGTGATCGTGCACGAGCCGCCGTACCGGGCCGCCCGCTCGGCCAGGTTGAGCAACCCGGAGCGACGCCCGAGCTCCTCGGGGACCCCCACCCCGTCGTCGGTGACCTGCAGCAGCACGGCGTCGTTCTCGACCGCGACGAGGACCTCGACGTGCTCGGCCTGGGCATGCTTGGCCACGTTCGCCAGCGCCTCGCGCAGCGCGCCCAGGAGGTCGCCGGCCAGGGAGTCGTCGACCATGGCGTCCACCGGCCCGGTGAAGCGCGTGGACGGGGCGTGGCCGAGCACCACGGCGGCCGCCGCGGCCTCCTCGAGGATCCGGCCACGAACCCCGCCGACGGCGTGACCGACCGGTTGGTGCAGCTCGAAGATGGTCGCCCGGATCTCCTTGACGGTGGTGTCCAGGGCATCGACGGCCGACTCGAGCCGGTCGACGACCGGTTGGGGGGTGTCGGCAACCCGCGCCGCCCCCGACAGCGAGATCCCGGTGGCGAACAGCCTCTGGATCACCAGGTCGTGCAGGTCCCGGGCGATCCGGTCGCGTTCCTCGAGCAGGACGATCCGCTCCTGCTCCCGTCGGCCACGGGCCAACATGAGAGCCAGGGCGGCCTGACCGGCGCTGCTGGCGGCGAGCTCGCGCTGCTCGGAGGTCAGGGTTGCGCCCGGGCGCGGAACCAGGGCCAGGACACCGAGCACGTCGTCGGGGGTCCGCAGGGGCAGTGCGAGGACCGGGATCTCGTCGGCCGGACGCCCATCGGTGGCCTCGGCGGGGCCGACGAGCCGTTCGACCCCCTCAGCCGCCGCACCGGTCGCGAAGCAGCGGGCGATCGGGCCCTCGGGGTCCACGGCAGCCCCCCGCCAGCGGGCCAGTCCGGTGTCATCCGTGGACACATCGGCGGCCCCGACCCGCCAGCGCGAGGCCCGTTCCCCGGGCTCCAGGTCGCTGATGACGATCTCGACGCGGAGCACGCCGGCCGGTGAGGGCAGCGCCACGATCCCCGCCCGGGCGTGCACGAGCTCGGCAGCCCGCGTCGTGCCGATCTGCAGGACCTCGCCCGCGTCAGCCCCCTCGAGCACCGCCCCGTGCATCTGCGCCACCGCGGCCTGCCAGCGCTCGCGCATCACCGAGCGCTCGTACAGCCGGGCGTTGTCGATGGCCACACCGGCGGCGGCGGCCAGCGCGGTCACGATCCGCTCGTCGGCGGTGCTGAAGCCCTCCGCACCCCGCTTGTCGGTCAGGTAGAGGTTGCCGAACACCTGCCCGCGTACCTTCACCGGCACGCCCAGGAAGGACTTCATCGGCGGATGACCGGGCGGGAAACCGACTGCCGAGGGGTGGCTGGTCATGTCGTCCAGCCGGATCGGCACGGGGTGGTTGACGAGCAGCCCCAGGATCCCTCGCCCGCGCGGCAGGTCGCCGATGACCGCCTGGGCGGCCTGGTCGATGCCGACGTGGACGAACTCCGTCAGGTCCCCATCCGGGCCGAGCACACCCAGCGCGCCGTAGGAGGCGTCGACCAGGTCCACAGCCGACTGCACGATCCGGCGCAGGGTGGCCCCGAGCTCCAGGCCGGCGGCCACCGCGACGACCGCGCTGAAGAGCCCGCGTTCGTGTGGTTCAGCCATCGGTGGGCTCCTTCGGGTCCAGCGGGCTGCCTTCCTCGCGGGCAGCAGCCTCGGCGTACCAGCCCTCGGCCGCCCGCAGCTCCTCGGGTGTGCCGCGCTGCACGACAGTGCCCTGGCTCAGCACGACAACCTCGTCACAGTCCCCAGTGTGGGCCATCCGGTGGGTGATCAGGACCACGGACCGCCCCGCTGTGGAGCTCAGCGCCGCGGCCGTGACCTGGTCGGCCATGTCGGGGTCGAGGTGCTCGCCGGGCTCGTCGAGGACCACGATCGGCCGGTCGGCCAGCAGCACCCGGGCCAGGGCGATCCGCTGGGCCTGGCCGCCGGACACCGCCGAGCCGTGAGCGCCCACGCGGGTGGCCATCCCGGCCGGCAGGCTGTCGATCCAGCCGTCGAGCTGGGCCCCCTCGACGGCCGCACGCATCTGTTCGGCGGTCGCCTCGCGGTTGGCCAGCCGGAGGTTCTCCTCGATGGTGGTGTCGAAGAGGTGGGCCTGCTGGTCCACGGCGGTCATGGCCTCGCGGACCCCGTCCTCGCCGAGGTCGCGGACGTCGCGATCGGCGATCCGGTAGCTCCCGGTGCGGTGGTCGAGAAGGCGAAGCAGGACGGCGGCGATCGTGGACTTGCCCGACCCACTGGGCCCCACCAGGGCGATCCGCCGGCCGGCGGGCAGGTCGAGATCGATCCCGGTTGACCGCGTCGGCGCCGGCGCGGGGGTAGCGGGCGGCGACCCCGGTGAGGGCCAGTGCGGTGTCGGGTGTGCTGGCGGTGTCGGGTGTGGTGCTGGCGGTGGTGGCAGTGGTGGGGGTGGTGGTCTGCGTTCCGCTGGGGCGGGCGGGCACCGGGTCCGGGGCGTCGATGACCTCGAAGATCCGCTCGGCGGCGCCCGCCACGTGCGCCCTGGCAAGCGCGGCGGCGGGCATCCCGGACAGGACGTCGGCGATCGCCAGGGGCATCAGGACGAGGGTGGCCAGCCACACGCCGTCCACCTGTCCGTCGCCGACGGCCGTCACCCCGAGGGCGATGCAGGCCACGACGGTGAGGCCGGTCGCCAGGGCGCTCAGGGCCCCGCCGAGCCCGGAGGCGGTCGCCGAGCGGCGGTCGAGGGCGGTCAGCTCGGCATCCGCTCGTCCGATGCCTGCCACCGCGGCGTCGACGGCGCCGTACGCGAGCAGTTCCGGGGCAGCCGACAGGCTCGTGACCACCTGGGCGGACAGCCGACCCTCGGCGCCCGCCCGGGAGCGCTGTGCCTGGGCACCGATCCGTCCGGTCAACCAGGGGGACAGGACCCCGACCACGACCACCATGGCCAGCAGGGCCAGGCCCGCGGCGGGCAGGATCGCCGCCCCGATCGCGACGGCGATCCCGCCGGCCAGGAGCCCGGAGATCACCGGGAGCACCACGCGCACGATCAGGTCCACCGAGGAGTCCACGTCGCCGACGAGGCGGGCCATGAGGTCGCCCTGCCGGTAGGCGCCCAGGCCGGCGGGGGACAGCCGCTCCAGCCTCGCGTAGACCCCCTCCCGGATCCGGGTCAAGCTGCGGAACGCGGCGTCGTGACCGACCAGGCGCTCGGCGTAGCGGAACACGCCCCGGAAGATGCCGAACGCACGTACCGAGACGATCGCCACCTCGAGGAACAGGATCGGCGGCTGCTGCGATGCGCGCGAGATGAGCCAGGCGGACACCGCGAGCAGGCCCACGCCGCATGCCAGGGACAGGGTCGCCAGCAGCGCGGCCAGGGCCAGCCGGGCGCGGTCCGGGTCGGCCAGGCGCCAGAGGCGGCGCAGGGGGGCCGCGGCGCTCATGTCCGCACCCCCGCGCCCGCCTCGGCCGAGGCGAGCACGACCACGTCGTCGGCAAGGGCCACCAGCGACTGGCGATGGGTGACCACCACGACGGTCCTCCCGCGTGCGGCAAGTGCAGCCACGGTGGCGCCGACCTCGGCCTCCCGCGTCCCATCCAGGGCGGCCGTTGGCTCATCGAAGAGCAGGATCGCGGGGTCGGCGAGCAGGGCCCGGGCCACGCCGATACGTCGGGCCTGCCCGACCGATACCCCGGCGCCCCCCTCGGTGATCGCGGTCGAGATCCCGTTGGGCAGCTCGTCCGGGTCGAGCCCGGCGGCGCGAAGGGCGCCGACCACATCGGCTTGGTCGAATCCCTGGCGCCCGAAGCGCACGTTGTCGGCCACGGTGCCGCCGAGCATGGCCGGGGACTGCGGCACCCATCCGATCTGGGCCCGCCAGGCAGCGGGGTCGAGCTCGGCCAGGGCCGTCGCCGCGCCGGAGCGGTGAACGACCTCGACGACCCCTGAGACAGTCGCGGTGGGCGGGCCGACCAGCCCGAGCAGCACCGAGAGGATGGTGGACTTGCCGCACCCCGACGGCCCGACCACGGCGGTCACCCGCCCCGGGAGGATCTCGAACGTGGCCCCGGCGACCGCGACCCGGTCGCCGAAGGCCACACCCAGGTCGCGCACCCGGATTCCGGCAGTCGCTGCGTCGACCCGCTGCGTCCCCGCCGCAGGTGCGTCGGCCTCGAGGACCTCGAACATCCGCTCGGCCGCCCCCACTCCGTCGGCGGCGGCATGGAAGTGCTGGCCGACCAGGCGCAGCGGAAGGTAGACCTCCGGGGCCAGGATCAGCACCGCGAGACCGGTGGACAGCTCCATCGTGCCCTCGACCAGCCGCAGCCCGATCGAGACCGCGATGATCGCCACCGACAGCGAGGCCAGCAGCTCGAGCACGAGCGACGACAGGAACGAGATCCGCAGCACGCCCATGGTGCTGGCCCGGTACTGGTCGCCGACCGCCCGGATCGTCGCCACCTGGGCCTTGGCCCGGTTGAAGATCTTGAGCGTGGGCAGCCCCGCGACCACGTCGAGGAAGTGCCCGGACAGCACGCCCAGGGTGGCCCACTGCCGGTCGACCCGCGCCTGCGTGTACTGGCCGATGAGAACCATGAACAGCGGGATGATCGGCACGGTCAGGGCGATGATGACCGCGGCCAGTACGTCCTGGGTGACGATCACCACGGTGGCGATGAGGGGCACCACGACCGCCAGGACGAGCTGGGGGAGGTAGCGGGCGAAGTACGTGTCCAGGGCGGTGGCCCCTCGGGTCACCAAGGTGGTCAGCTCGCCCACACCGCGTCCGCCGAGGAAGGCCGGCCCCAGGCGCAGGGCGCGCTCGACAACCTGCATGCGCAGCTGCGAGGTCGCGCTGGCCGCCGACCGGTGACCGACTGCCTCCGACGCCCAGGCCAGGACCGCGCGGGCCAGTGCGATCCCCACGAGCGCGACCAGGGCGGTCTGGAGCTCCCCGAGTCCGGCGCCGTCCTGGAACGTGGCCGTGACGGCATCTGCGATCAGGAACGCCTGGGCGACCAGCAGCAGCGCGGAGGCCGTCCCGATCGCCACCGAGGCCAGCAGGAACCCGCGCGTGGCGTGCGCATGCGCCAGCAATCGCGGGTCCAGGGGCTTCACGGGTCAATTCTGGCCCACCTGCGCGGGCCCGCGACCCCGCTTGCGTGCCAGGCGCCGGGCGATTCAGGCCACGGGGTGGCGGCGACGGTGCCCGAAAGCCACCTCGCCGTAGTGCAGGACTCCCCGGCGCACGAGCAGCTTCTCGATCTCGACGGCGAACAGGACCACCAGGGGGACGACGAACACGACCGCGAGCTGAGCCGGGGTCAGGGCCGTGGTCCGGAAGATGTCCTGCAGCCACGGCACGTACAGCAGCGCGAGTTGGAGCGCGACCGACAGGGCGACAGCGCCCAGCAGCGCGGGGTTGGTCAGCAGGCCCATCCTGAACAGCGATCGGGTCTCCGAACGGATCGCCATCGAGTGCACCAGCTGGCAGAACACCAGGACCGTGAAGACCATCGACTGCCACTGGCGGGCGTCCTCGGACAGCGCCCAGGCCTGGGTGCCCAAGGTGAGGGCGGCGATGAGCGCGCCCACCCAGAGGACGTGGATGCCCAGGCCGCGGGCGAAGATGCTCTCGTCGGGCGGGCGCGGCGGCCGGGCCATCACGTCGCGTTCGGCGGGCTCCTCGGCCAGGGCCAGGCCGGGCAGGCCGTCGGTGATGAGGTTCACCCAGAGGATGTGGATCGGCAGCAGCGGCACCGGCATGCCCAGGAACGGCGCGAGGAACACCACCCAGATCTCGCCGGTGTTGCCGGTCAGGGCGTACCGGATGAACTTGCGGATGTCGTCGTAGATCCGCCGGCCCTCGCGCACAGCGGTGACGATGGTCGCGAACCGGTCGTCGAGCAGGACCATGTCCGCGGCCTCGCGGGCGACGTCGGTGCCCCCCTCGCCCATGGCGACGCCGATCTCGGCCTGCCGCAGCGCGGGGGCGTCGTTGACCCCGTCGCCGGTCATCGCCACGCTCTGGCCGTCGGCCTGCAGGGCGCGCACGATCCGGATCTTCTGCTCGGGATCCACCCGTGCGTAGACGCGGACGCGGTCGACGGCTGCGGCGAGTGCTGCGTCGTCCATCTGGCTCAGCGCCGGTCCGGTCAGCACCTCGTCGTCTCCGGCCTCGAGGATGCCCAGGCGGCGGGCGATCGCCGCGGCGGTGGCGGGGTGGTCGCCGGTGATCATCACCGGGGTGATCCCCGCTGCGCGGCACTCGGCCACGGCTGCCGGCGCCTCTGGACGCGGCGGGTCGATCATGCCGACCACGCCCAGCAGCGTGAGCTCGTGCGGGATCTCAGGGGGCGCGGCCCACCCAGGTGCGTGCGGCTCGCCGGGGTCATCGAGGCGCTCGGCGGCGGCCAGGACCCGCAGTCCCTCGCCGGCCAGGGCATCGCAGTGGGCCAGCACCTCGCCACGCGCCGAGGAGGGAAGGCCGCACAGAGCGACGATCGCCTCGGGCGCGCCCTTGACCAGGGTGCGCCGGCGCCCGCCGGGTTCGTCGTGGACGGTCACCATCAGCTTGCGTCCCGAGTCGAAGGGCACCTCGTCGATCCGCGGCAGGGCCAGGCGGCGCTCCTCGGGATCGACCCCGCGGTCGCGCGCGGCCTCCAGCAGGGCGATCTCGGTGGGGTCGCCGGTCGCCGGGGCGTCGCCGCCGGGCAGGGTCGCGTCGTTGCAGAGGACGAGGACATCGATCAGGCCCGCCATGGAGACCGTGTCGGGTGGGCAGCACGTCGAACCAGCGGGGACCGGAACCGGCGCCGCGCGGTCCAGCGGTCGGACCGTTCCAGCCGCTTGGTCCGTCGCGGGGCAGTACGGCTCCAGCACCTCGACGCGCATCCGGTTCTCGGTCAGCGTGCCGGTCTTGTCCGAGCAGATCCAGGTGACCGATCCGAGGGTCTCGACCGCCGGCAGGCGCCGGACGAGCGCGTTGTGGTGGGCCATGCGCCGCGCGCCGAGGGCCAGGGTCACGGCGACGACTGCGGGCAGGGCCTCCGGGACGGCGGCCACGGCGAGGCTGATCGCGGTCAGGAACATCAGCCCCGGGTCCTCGCCGCGCAGCAGGCCGGTGACGAACACGATGGCGCAGATGCCGACGACGGCCACGGCGATCCGGCCGCCGAAGCTCGACAGCCGTCGTTGCAGGGGGGTGCGGACGACGTCAGCGGTCATCAGCAGGTCGGCGATGGCGCCCAGCTCGGTCTGGGTCCCGGTGCCGACGACCACCCCGCGCCCGCGGCCCTGCGCGACGAACGTCCCCCGGAAGGCCATCGAGCGGCGGTCGCCGACCGGGGCGTGCGGGTCCGCGACCGGCTCGACCCGCTTGCTCGACCGGCTGGGACTCCCCCGTCAGGGCGGCCTCCGCGATGCGCAAGGAGGCCAAGGAGATCAGCCGGAGGTCAGCGGGGACGATCGCCCCGTCCGCGAGGACGACCAGGTCGCCGGGCACCAGCTCCGCCGCGTCCACCTGCTGCTCGATCCCGTCGCGGACCACGACGGCCGTGGGCGCGGACATGGCGCGCAGTGCGGCCATCGCCTGCTCGGCGCGCCGTTCCTGGACGACGCCGATGACGGCGTTGAGCAGCACGATGACCGTGATGACGATCGTGTCCGCCGGCTCCCCCACGATGCCGGAGATGAGCGCGGCGACGACCAGCAGCGCGATCATCGGGTCGGCCACCTGGTCGAGGACCATCCGCCAGACGCTGCGGCCTGCCTCGACCGGCAGGACGTTGGCGCCGTACGCGGTCAGGCGCCGCTGCGCCTCATCTGCCGTCAGGCCGCGCGCTGTGTCGGAGGCCAGCGCAGCGACGACGTCGGCGGCGTCGAGGGTGTGCCAGAGGGGTGCCAGTGCGACGCCGGATCGGCCGTCGTCAGCGGGAGGATCCCCGAGGCTCATCCTCCGGCCCCGGGGCGGCTGCGCGCCATTGCCTCCTCGATGATGCCCAGGGCAGCGTCCGTGGCTCGGGGGAGGGCCGCCCGGATGGGTGTCGACAGCGGTGCGCCGTGCTCGAAGCCGACTGCCTCGACCCCGACCACCACCACCCGGGCAGGCAGCCGGTCCAGCGCCCGGGCCAGCTCGATCGCGCCGGCCAGGCCGAAGCCGTGGGTTCCGGCCGGACCGGGATCCAGCCGCGCCCCGAGGGAGGCGAGGTCCTGCCCGTCGGGTCCCACCTCGAGGACCGTCACCGTCCCGGGCGTCGCCCCCGAGCGGACCGCGTCGATGATCACCGCTGCGGCCCAGGCTCCCGCGGGGCCGGCTGGATCCAGGAGGTCGATCAGCGCGGTCGGGTCCTCGTGCTCGACGACGTGGACGCCGACGAGCCCGCGCTCCCAGGTCGCTCGGGCAACAGCGGCCGCGACCAGCGGCCCGACTGCGTCGTCGCCCCGGTCCGGGGATCCGAGGCCGACCACGAGCACCCGGCACGGCACGTCTGCCCGGGTGACGAGCACCCGGGCATCCGAGTCCTCGCTGCCGGCCTCGCGCATCAGATGTGCTCGACCGTCAGGTCCAGGAAGTGGGTGGCGCAGGAGATGCACGGGTCGTAGGTGCGGATCGCCACCTCGCACTGGCGGGTCAGCTCCTCGTGCGACAGGTGCAGGTTGGCCTGCACGAACGCCCGGAGGTCGGCCTCGATCGCGGGCTGGTTCTGCGAGGTCGGCGGGACGATCTGTGCGTCGAGGATCGTGCCCGGACTCGTCGAACCGGTAGCGGTGGTAGAGCAGCCCGCGTGGGGCCTCGGTCGCGCCGTGGCCCTCACCGGCCCGGGCGGGCACCTCGACCGCCGCGACCGGGGCGCCCTGCCAGCCGTCGATGATCGCGATCGCCTCGTCGAGGGCGTGGATCAACTCGACCGTCCGCACGATGATCGACTTGAACGGGTTGCGGCAGGTCGGCCCGAGCCCGCCGACCTCCGCGGCCTCGCGGGCCAGCGGCGACAGGGCGGCGGAGTTCAGCGAGTAGCGCGCCAGCGGGCCGACGACGTACGGCTGGCCGTCGAAGGCTGCGTGCAGGGCGTTGGAGTGCGCCACGTGCTGCTCGACGACGTGCGTGCCGAACTCCGAGACCGGTGCCGTGAGCCCCGCGGAGGTCATCAGGTTCCCGGACTCCAGCGGGTAGCCGTTCGAGGAGTCCAGCGACAGGTACAGGTAGGGCTGCTCGAACTCGGGGAACTCGAACCCGGACACGATCGGCACCGCGGCGATGGCCTCCTCGCGCGCGGCCACCAGGGCCGGGCGGATCGCCAGCAGCTCCTCGCGCCGGGGCAGCCGGTGGAACCCGCCGACCCGGACGTTCACCGGGTGCACCGAGCGTCCGCCGACGACCGTCATCAGCTCGTTGCCCGCGCGCTTCATCCGCAGGGCGGACTCGACGAGGCCCCGGTGGTCGCGGGCCATCTCGATCGCCCCGTCGTAGCCCAGGAGGTCCGGCGCGTGGAGGAAGAAGATGTGCAGGGCGTGGCTCTCGATCCACTCCCCGCAGTACAGCAGCCGGCGCAGCGCCCGGATCTCGTCGGGGACGACCACCCCGCAGGCGTCCTCGATCGCCAGGCAGGCGCTGAACTGGTAGGCCACCGGGCAGATCCCGCAGATGCGCGCGGTGATGTCCGGGGGCTCGGTGTACGCCCGGCCGCGCAGGAACGCCTCGAAGAACCGCGGCGGCTCGAAGATGCGCAGGTGCACGTCGAGGACCTCGCCGTCCTGGACGTGGACGTGCATGCCGCCCTCGCCCTCGACGCGGGCCAGCGTCTCGACGCTGAGCACGTGGCTGCCGGAGGTGAGCTTGTGGGTCACGGTGCCGCCTCCTCGTGGGTCAGGCTCTGCACCCGGAACGGCTCGGACCCGGCGTTGAACGTGCGGAAGAACCGCATCACGTCGACCTCGGGCATCCCGTGCGCCCGCAGCCGCTCGGCCAGGGAGGCGGTGTTCGGGGTGTCGTGCGGGCCGAAGCAGCCGTAGCAGCCGCGGTGGTAGGAGGGGCACAGCGCGCCGCACCCGGCCTGGGTCACGGGCCCGAGGCAGGGCATCCCGTCGGCGACCGCAACGCAGACCACCCCGCGGCGCTTGCACTCGACGCACACGCTGTAGGTCGGGACCCGGGGGCGCCGACCCTGCAGCGTGGCCGCGAGCACCTCGAGCAGCTGGTTCTTGTCGATCGGGCAGCCGCGCAGCTGGAAGTCCACGGTCACGTGCGCGGAGATCGGGGTCGACCGGTCGAGGGTGGCCAGGTAGGCCGGATGGGCGTAGACCACCGACAGGAACTCCCCGACGTCGGCGAAGTTGCGCAGCGCCTGGATCCCCCCGCTGGTGGCGCACGCGCCGATCGTGACCAGCGTGCGCGACGCGGCGCGCACCTGCTGGATCCGCTCGGCGTCCCCCGGGGTGGTGATCGAGCCCTCGACCAGGCTGATGTCGTAGGGACCGTCGACGACGGCGCGGGTGGCCTCGGGGAAGTAGGCGACCTGCACGCGCTCGGCCACCGCGAGCAGCTCGTCCTCGCAGTTGAGCAGGGTCAGCTGGCAGCCGTCGCAGGAGGCGAACTTCCACACCGCGAGGGTGGGGCGGGCAGGGCCGGACTCAGGGGTAGTGGTGTCGGGCGCGCGGACAGCGGTCGGGGACTCGGTCATCACAACTCCTGGACGTCCATCAGGGGGGCCAGCCGGGCGTAGTCGAGCACCGGCCCGTCCACGCACAGGAACAGCTCGCGCAGCTGGCAGTGCCCGCACAGCCCCACGCCGCACTTCATGTTGCGCTCCATCGACAGCCGGATCCGTTCGGGGCGCACCCCGCGGGCGACCAGCGCGGTCGCGGCGTAGCGCATCATCACCTCGGGCCCGCAGACCAGGGCCAGCGTGTGCAGCGGGTCGAAGCCCGCGCGAGCCACCAGGTTGGTGACCAGCCCGACCCTTCCGGTCCAGCTCGGCGGGCCGTAGTCGACGGTGACCTCGACGACGATGTCGTGGTCCGCCGCCCAGGCCGCCATGTCCTCGGCGAACAGGATGTCCTCGGGTGAGCGCGCGCCGTAGAGCAGCACGACCCGGCCGTACTCGGCCCGGCGCGACACCACCTCCAGGATCGCCGGGCGCAGGGGCGCCAGACCGATCCCGCCGGTCACGACCACGACGTCCCCGCCGCGGCCGTCGGCGACGTCCCAGCCGGTGCCGAACGGCCCACGGACGCCGATCGTCGTGCCCGGGGTCGCGGTCACCAGCGCGTGCGTGACCGCGCCGACGTCGCGGATCGTGTGCATCAGCGGACCCGGGCGCGTCGGGTCGCCACAGATCGAGATCGGGACCTCGCCCACCCCGAACGCGTGCAGCATCGTGAACTGCCCGGCCCGGTGCGCCAGGGGGACGCCGTCCAGCGGCTCGAGGGCCAGCGTCACGGTGTCACGGGTGTCCAGGTGCGTGCCGATGATCTGGAACGGCCGGGGCAGCATCGGGTCGACCGGCAGCTCGCGGCCGGGCGTCGCGGTGGTGGCGTCCACGCTCACGAGGGGCTCCCGTACAGGTCGAGCAGGCGCATCCGAGCGTCCTGCAGCCGCTCGTACATGACGTGCGAGACCCGCTGCATCAGGGCGTAGCCCAGTGCCGGGTCCTGGTCGCACTTGCCGCGCAGGCACGCGCCGTCGAGGGCCACCGCGCTCACCGGGGAGACCGCCCGGGCGTCGAACATCCACTGGTAGGGCGGGACGAGCCACGACCACCCAGCGACCTCGCCGTCGCCGAGGCTGGCCACGACCATCGTCCCGCGGCGCGGGTCGTGGATGTCCAGGGCGACCCTGCCGTGGCGGATCACGTAGAACGTGTTGGCCGGCTCGCCGGTCCGGAACAGGACGTCGCCCTGGCTGAAGTGCACGTTCTGCGCGCAGCCGACGACCAACTCCATGGCCGCCGGGTCGAGCCCGGCGAAGAACGGATGCTCGGGGAGGTACTCGACCAGGGTGCGCATGGGGCCCTCCTAGCGGTCCGTGCTCGGGGTCGGGAGTGTGGCGGGGCCGGTGGTGGCGCCGGTCTGCGGCCGTGCGACGCCGCGACCGGGGGGCCCAGCGATGGCGGCGCTGGCCGGGGTGGTCTCCCGGTGCGTCGCGTCCTCGCGCAGCGCTGCCACCTCCGCGGTCAGGTCGATGCCCGCCGGGCACCAGGTGATGCAGCGGCCGCAGCCGACGCAGCCGGATGTGCCGAACTGGTCGGTCCACGAGGCCAGCTTGTGCGTCAGCCATTGCCGGTAGCGGGCGCTGGTCGAGGTGCGCACCGCGCCGCCGTGCAGCCGCGAGTACTCCATCGAGAAGCAGGAGTCCCAGACCCGGTGCCGCTCATCGACGTCGCCGGACAGGTCGCTGACGTCCTCGACGGACGTGCAGAAGCACGTCGGGCAGACCATCGTGCAGTTCGTGCACGCCAGGCAGCGTTCGGCGACGTCGTTCCATCGGGGGCTCTCGGCGCTGGCGTAGAGCAGGTCGCGCAGGTCATCGGTCTGCATCTGCCGACCCATGTGGGCGACGGCCTCGGCCACGACGGCATCGGCTGCCGCCAGGTCGGCCGGAGTCGCGGGTGCGGTGGTCAGCTCCGCCAGGACGTCCTGGCCTGCCGGTGTCCCGATCTCGACGAGGAAGCGGTGCGGATCGAGCAACTCGGTCAGGGTGAGGTCGGCACCCTCGCCGGGCTTCGGCCCGGTCCCCATCGACGCGCAGAAGCAGGTCCCGGCGGGAGTCGCGCAGGTGACCGCGATCAGGAAGGAGTGCGCGCGCCGAGTCGCGTAGTGCGCGTCGACCGAACCCCGGCCCAGCAGGACGGTGTCGTGGATGCCGATCGCGGCGAGGTCGCAGCCCCGGATGCCCAGAAGGGCGACGGGCGCCGGCTCAGGCTCCTTGGGCGACAGGTCGAACCCCTCGCCCGCACGAGTACCCCGCCACAGCTGCTCATCCGGTGGGAACAGCACCGGCTTGGCCGACTGCGCGGTGGCGGCGAACCCGAAGAGCGCCTCGTCGTCGCGGGCTCGAGTCCGGTAGTGGCCGGCCGCCTGGTCGTCGCCGATCCCACGGGGCAGGTCGTCGACCGAGGCGATGTCGGCCAGCACCAGGGCCCCATCCCGGGGCCTCGGGCCGATGACTCGGTAGCCACGACCACGCAGGGCGTCGATGAGCGACTGCAGGCCGTGGAGATCCAGGATCGTGCCAGTTGCCATGGGCACCTCCGACGATGGCTCCGCCAGACTATGGCCGCCTGACATCCGACAGATAGGGCCCTTCGTCACCCGCGACACAGGGCGATCGGCGCAGATCCGTCGTCTGGGTGCACCGACCTTGTGCGACGTCTGGCACCGGACCGCACCCTCAGCTGGTGACGTCCTTGTTGGCGAAGCGCGCCCAGGCCAGGGCGAGGAACACCGCGATATAGCCGAGGTCCACCAGCAGCCCGGTGCGCATCACGTCGGCGAACACCGGGTCGCGGAACAGGTCGACGAACGCCGACCAGCGGTGCACCAGCAACCAGGGGGCCAACCAGTCCAGTTGCGGGATCCCGTCCATGATCCACATGGCGCTCGAGATGATCGTCACGGTGACCATTGCCGCGATCGGCTGCTCGGTGAGGGTCGAGATGAACAGTCCGATGGCCGCCAGCCCGGCCAGGCCCGCGGTGACGTAGAGCGCCGCCAGTGCCACCCGACCCAGCGCCTCGGCCAGGGAGATCTGATTCCCTGACAGGAGTGTGGTCGGGCCGAGACCGAGCAGGGCGCCGCCGACGACCAGGCCCGTCCCGGCCACCACCACGACCCCGATGAGGGCCCCCACCACCAGGGACAGGTACTTGACGACGAGCAGTCGCGTCCGGCCCACGGGCACGGTCAACAGGTAGCGAAGGGTGCCGATGTTGGCCTCGCCTGCGACCGTGTCGCCCGACAGCACTGCGACCGCCAACGGCAGGAACAGCGCCATCTCAATGGTCAGGGCCGTCAGGGCCACGAAGACGCCGTTCGAGGTCGCCGCCGAGATCAGGGTCGGGCCGTCACCCTCGGCGGAGGGATCGGATGCTCGCAGGGCGATCGCCAGCAGTACCGGGACCGCGGCCAGCACCAGGATCCCCGCCTTGTTCCGCCGCCGTCCGAGGATCAGGCGCATCTCGGAGCGCAGCAGGCGCCACGACGAGGCGATCGTCCCCGAGGCCCGACGGGGGGCAGCGCCGGCCGCGCCCGCCGTGGTGGTCGGCTCGGCCACGGGTCGGCCCGGTGGTGAGGCCTCAGCCGCTGACATCGAAGCCCTCCCCGGTCAGGGACACGAACAGGTCCTCGAGGCTCGGGGCCTGGACCGCGAAGCCGCGCACGCCCACACCGGCGGCAACCAGCGCAGCCACGATCTGCTCGGGGGGGACGTCCCCGGGGGGGCGGACGCCCCGGTCCCGGTGGTCACGACCCCGGTGAGCCCAAGGGCCCGCAGCGTCTCAGCAGCGAGGTCCGACTGCTCGGTGGTCACCTCGACAACCGCTGCCGCGCCGGCTGAGCGCACCTCACCGACGGTGCCCTGCGCGACCAGCCGACCCTCGCGCATCACACCGACGTGGGAGCACATCTGCTCGACCTCCGAGAGCAGGTGGCTGGAGACCAGGACCGTCGCGCCGTCGCCGGCCAGGGACGCGACGAGGTGGCGCACCTCGCGCGTGCCCTGTGGGTCCAGGCCGTTGGTCGGCTCGTCGAGGATCAGCAGGTCACGGGGGGCGAGCAGCGCTGCGGCGATCGCCAGCCGCTGGCGCATGCCCAGCGAGTAGGCGCGGTAGCGCTTGGTGGCGGCGGCGAGCAGCCCGACCCGGTCGAGCGCGGCGTCGATCCGGTGGGCGGACGTGCGCGGGTCGGCGTACCGGTCGGCTGAGTCCAGCCGCGCCAGGTTCGCCCGCCCCGACAGGTAGGGGTGGAACGCCGGGCCCTCCACCAGCGACCCCACCCGGGGCAGGACCGCCTCGCCTCCCTCGGGCATCGGGGCGCCCAGCAGATCGATCTGCCCACCAGTGGGACGGACCAGGCCGAGCAGCATCCGGATCGTGGTGGTCTTGCCCGACCCGTTCGGGCCGAGGAAGCCGTACACCGCGCCGGTCGGGACGTCGAGGTCGATCGCGTCGACGACCGTCTGGGAGCCGAACCGCTTGGTCAACCCGGTGCTCGCGATCGCGGACGTAGGGCTGTCGGCCAACCGGGCGCCGAGGAGCGCGGTCCCGGACGTGGCCGTGCTGGACTGGCCATTCCCGGTCGAGTCGGATCCAGCCGGTCGCGCTGCCGTCACTGGGCGGCCAGTGCGGCGCCGAGTGCGTCCGGGCCCACCGCGCCGATGGCGACCCGGCCGTCATCAGTGAGGATCGCTGAGAACAGCGTGCCGCGCAGCACCCGGCCCGTTCCCCATGCCCCGGACTCGGCCGGTAGCGCCTCGATCAGGGCCAGGGCGGTCCCGGCACCGTCGTCGCCACCCATGCGCCCCTCGGACTGTGCCCGGGTCCCGTCCTCGGCGAGATCGGCGAGCCCACCAGTCGGCAGGTCCATGATCAGCACGGAGCTCCAGCCCTCGCCCACCACGGTCGGCTCGGCTCCCTGCAGCTCGGCCTTCGTCGCGCCGGACCCCTTCATGCTCGCCGTGTCATCGGCCGGATGCTCGGTGACCGTCGCCCCCGGGGGCGGGGTGAACTCGAACAGCGATGCGTCAGGCGTGGAGTAATCCACGGAGCTGAAGCCCACCTCGAACGCCGGGTCCGGGATCGCCGTGGAGTACACGCGCACCCGCAGCGGCACATTCGTCTCGGCGTCCATCGACAGCGTCACTCGCGCCACGAGGGTCTCGGGGTCCTTCGGCGTCAGGACCAGCTCGTAGGCGTCGCGTCCCGCCACCGTGCCCACTCCGGAGGTGGTCACCTCGGTGGTGGGAGCGATCGCCTCGAGGGCCATCGCAGCGGCCTCCTGCGGGGTGCTCGGCAGCTCGACACCCGGAGGCAGCTCGGAGCCTTCGAGGGCCAGGCCCTTCGAGCCAGCTGAACCCTCGTCTGGCAGGGCGTAGCGGTCCGCGGTTGCGTCAGCGCTCGACCACACCCAGGCCTCCTGGCCGTTGCGCACCACCGTGGTCTCCGCCGCGCTCTCGATCAGCGCCAGGCGCTGGCGCTGCGGACCGTCGGTCCAGATCCGGAGGGTGTTCTCCCCGCTGGCCAGGGCCATCGGCCCGGCTGAGGGCATCATGCCCATCGGCAGGCCGGGCAGGCCCAGGTCGGCGCTCGTCACGACCGTGCCCGAGACGGCGGTGGTGCTCGGCTCTGCCAGCGCGACCAGCAACTCCTGCGCCGTGCGCGGTTCCAGGCCGGAGTCGGCGGTGGCTGCCAGGGGTGCCAGGGCTGCGCCGCCCACGAAGAGGACTGCGGCTCCCGCGGGGACCGCCCAGCGCAGTCCGGGCCGTCGGTCGAAGATGCTCATGAGTCCATGATGCGCCTGATCGGGCCCATCGTCACACCGGCGCCCAGGGTGGTCCGCCCGCGAGGGGTGACCGCCTACGCCCCCAGCTCGTGGGCCAGGTCCTCGAGGTCGGCGCCGCCGGCCATCGCGGCGACCAGCTCGTCGAGCTCCACCTCGTCCTTGAGCCACCGGTTGGTCATCTTCCCGCGCTTGAGCAGCACGAATTCGTCGCCGACCATGTAGGCGTGGTGCGGGTTGTGCGTGATCAGCACGACGCCGATCCCGCGGTCGCGGGCGTCGCGGACGAACTTCAGCACCTTCCCCGACTGCTTCACGCCCAAGGCGGACGTGGGCTCGTCGAGGATGACGACCTCCGCGCCGAAGTAGACCGCCCGGGCGATGGCCACGGCCTGCCGTTCGCCGCCGGACAGCGTGCCGATCGGCTGGTCGGGGTCGCGCAGGTCGATGCCGAACATCAGGAGCTCCCGGCGTGCGATCTCGCGACCCGCCTTGATGTCCATGCGCCGAAGCGGCCCCCAGCCCTTCTGCGGCTCGCGCCCGAGCACGAAGTTGCGCCAGACGCTCATCAGCGGGATCGTCGCGAGGTCCTGGAACACAGTGGCGATCCCCGCGTCGCCGGCGTCCTTCGGCGAGCCGAACACCGTGGGCTGGCCACCGACGAACATGGTTCCGGAGTCGTTCTGGTGCACCCCGGACAGGATCTTGATCAGCGTGGACTTGCCCGCGCCGTTGTCGCCGAGCACGCACGTGACCCGGCCGTGGGTGACGTCCATCGAGACGCCGTCGAGGGCGACCACGCTGCCGAACGTCTTGCCGACATCCTCCAGGCGCAGGTACATGTCGTGGGAGTCGGGCTGCGCCACCGCAGGCGCGCTCATGGCCGCTGCTGCGGCCTCGGAAGCCGCCTCAAGCTCGGACTCAGGGGGGATCTGCTCGCTCATTTCGCGCCCCCTCCGGCCCGGTCGCGGACCCACATGTTGAGCATCACCGCGGCGAAGAGGATCAGGCCGAAGAAGGTGAAGCGCCAGGTGGAGTCCCATCCGGCGTACTGGATGCCCAGGGTGGTCATGCCCAGGATGAGCGCGCCGAGGCTGGCGCCGATCACCGAGCCCGCGCCACCGGTCATGAGCGTCCCGCCCACGACCGCGGCGATGATGTAGTAGAACTCGTAGCCCGTGCCCTGCCCGGCGCTGACCGAGGTGAGCTCGACGGCGTTGATCGTGCCGACCAGTGCGGCCGCCAGGGAGACGGTGATGAACATGCTCACCTTGGTCCGGCGCACAGGGACACCCACGTTGCGTGCGGCGTTCTTGTCGCCGCCGACCGCGTAGATCCAGTTGCCCTGCCGGGTGCGCTGCAGCACCCACGTGCCGGCGATGATCGCAAGCAGCCACCAGCCCGCCGACACCGTGAACGGCCAGCTCGCGTCCAGCCGGGAGCCGAACACCCACTGGGCAGCCGTGTAGCCGGTGGCCTGGTCGATCCCGCCCACGCGGACCTGCCCGGTGATCGCCTGCGTGACACCCGAGTTGACGCCGAGCAGCACGAACATCGTGGCCAGCGTCACGATGAAGCTCGGCAGCTTCGTCCACGTGACCAGCAGCCCGTTGAGCAGGCCGATGCAGACGGCGAACACGATCACGATCGCCAGGGCAGGCCAGAAGCCCATGCCGACCTCGGAGATCAGCAGGCCGAGCAGGAGGCCGGTGGACCCGGTCATCACGCCGCTGGAGAGGTCCACCTCGCCGCTGATCATCAGCAGGCAGACCGCGCACGCCATGATCCCGTAGGAGGCCGAGACCGACATCCACGAGGTGACCCCGGCCGGTGAGTTGAAGGTGCCCGTCTCGTCGGCCAGCGAGAAGAAGACGAAGACGACGATCGCGGCGATGAGCGCCCCGACCGACGGGCGCACGAGGATGCGCCGCCACATCGGTGTGTGCCGGATCCGCTCGTCGTCCTTCACGGCCGGAGCGGGTGCCGGAGCAGGTGCGGTGGTGGCCATCGACTACCTCGTTCCCTGGTCGGCCAGTGCGGCGATCGAGTTCGCGTTCTCCTGGGTCACGAAGCTCGGACCAGTCGCCACGATGGTGTTCGCCCCGACCTCGTTGCGGTTGCGCACGGCCAGTTCGAGGAAGGTCACGGGCAGGTAGCCCTGGAGGTAGGGCTGCTGGTCGACTGCGAACTCGATCTTCCCGGCAGCGATCGCGTCCAGGACGTCAGGGCTCAGGTCGAACGTCGCCAGGGTCCCCCCAGCCGCCGTCACCTCCTTGAGCGCAGCCATCGCGATGTCGGGGTCGAGGGCCAGGACGGCGTCCGGGGACTGCGCGGCCATCGCCGCGCCGATCTCCCGGGCAGTGCTTCCCGGATCGGCCTTGCCGGTCACCTGGACGTTGATGACCTCGCCGCCGGACTCGGCCATGCCCTCCTTGGCCCCGGCGCAGCGCTCCTGCAGGCCGATGTTGTTGACCTCGTGCAGGATGCACAGGACCTTCGTGGACCCGTCCTCGGCCAACTTCTGCCCGGCGCCGACCCCGGCCAGCCGCTCGCTCTGGCCCACGTGGGTGATCACGTTGGGCATCTGCTCGAGGAGGTCGGATCCGGAGTTGAGGGTCACGATCGGGATCCCGGCGGCCTCAGCCTCGGCCAGGGCGCTGGAGATCGCCCCGATGTCCGGAGCGGACACGGCCAGCCCGTCCGCGCCCTGGTTCAGCGCCGCCTTGATCATCTCCGACTGCTGCTTGGCGTCCCCGGCGGAGCCCTGGTAGTCCAGGGTCACCTCGGGCAGTGTGGCTGCCGAGTCCTCGGCACCCTTGCGCACGATCGACCAGAACCCGCCGTCATCGCCGTGCGTGATCATCGCGATCCGCATCGGACCGGTGTGCACCTCGGCATCCTCGCCCGCGCTGGAGCGGTCGACCGGGTCAACGGTGCAGGCGGAGGTCAGGGGCAGGGCCAGCAGCGCGACGGCCAGCAGCATCGGCGTTCG
The DNA here is from genome assembly GCA_963736425.1 of uncultured Actinomycetes bacterium. GTDB lineage: Bacteria > Actinomycetota > Actinomycetes > S36-B12 > CAIYMF01 > Prado023. The sequence continues at coordinate 38,472 of CAVTOX010000017.1, read as the reverse complement.
ACGGCGCGCAGGTGCCGGCCACCGGGCCGAGTGCGGCGTGCGTGGCAGCGGCATCGTGGGCCTTCCGGGTCGTGGGCGGTCCCACTGTGGCAGAAGTGACCCATGGTGCGCGGATCAGTCGCGCGCGACCCGCCGGTCGATCACTGCATGTGGCCGTGCTCGCGCTCGGCGTCCAGGCGCGCGGCGTAGGCAGCGACCTGGGTGCGCCGCTCCATGCCCAGCTTGGCCAGCAGGGAGGAGACGTAGTTCTTCACGGTCTTCTCCGCGAGGTGCATGTTCTCGCCGATCTGGCGGTTGGTCATGCCCTCGCCGATCAGCACGAGGATCCGGCGCTCCTGGTCGTTGAGCTGATCGACCTTGGAATCCGACTTGGCCCCACTGCGCAGGCGCTCGAGCACCCGCTGGGTGGCCCGCGGATCCAGCAGGCTGCGCCCGGCGGCGACCGAACGGACGGCCTCGACCAGGTCGTTGCCCTTGATGTCCTTCAGGACGTAGCCCGCGGCGCCGGCCATGATCGCGTCGAACAGGGCCTCGTCATCGGCGTACGAGGTCAGCATCAGGCACTTGAGGTCGGGGAGGATCGAGCGCGCGTCCCGGCACACCTCGATTCCGGTCCCGTCGGGCAGGCGCACGTCGAGCACTGCGACGTCGGGGCGCGCCGCGGGGATGCGGTGCAGCGCATCGACTGCAGAGCCGGCCTCGCCGACGACCTCCATGTCGGACTCGAGGCCGAGAAGGTCAGCGATGCCCCGCCGCACCACCTCGTGGTCGTCGAGGAGGAACACCCGGATCGTCATGGGCCCAGTGTGCCCCATATGAACCACCTGGGCCCCTGGATGCCCCTCGGGTGAGGGGAATCGCGGCAATTGCCCGATTCGGCACTGGCCCGGCGAGATGTCGAGTGTCCACTATGTGGACGCTTTGTCGATCGGACTTTGCGCTGTGTGAGGGACCGACTTAGCCTGACGACAACTTCCAAACGGCCTATACCACAGGCCCTTCCTGCTGGGAGCACCGTGTCCGGACTTGTCGCATCCACACCCCTCGGGGACAGGGATGCGGCAGTCGGGGGCGGGATCTGTGCATGCCCCGGTGCATGCCCCCGGGTGGCCATCTCATGACCCTTCTCGTCGTGGGCGTCAACCACCGCTCGGCCCCCTCGCGGGTTCTCGACCAGGTGGGCCTCACCCTCGACGAGTCTGAGGGGCTGTCGGCCGACCTCGCGGCCAGCGACGTGGTCGCGGAGGCCATCGTCCTGGCGACGTGCAACCGGGTCGAGGTCTACGCGGACGTGACCCGCTTCCACCCGGCTGTCACGGCTGTGGTGGACCTCATGGCCAAGTGGACCGGCTGCGACCGCGCGACGCTCATCGAGCACAGCTACGTGCACTTCGACTCCGCCGCCGCGGCCCACCTGTTCTCGGTGGCCGCCGGACTGGACTCCATGGTCGTGGGGGAGACGCAGATCCTGGGCCAGGTCCGGGCGACCCTCGTACGGGGCCAGGACAGCGGTACCGCCGGGCGGGTGCTCAACGGCGTCGGCCAGCAGGCACTGCGGGTCGGCAAGCGGGTCCACGCCGAGACGGGCATCGACCGTTCCGGGGTCTCTGTCGTGTCCGTCGCCCTCGACGCGGCCGCGGACGTCCTCGGTGAACTCCGGCAGCGCCGGATCCTCGTGGTCGGCGCCGGATCGATGGGAGCCCTGGCCGCCGCCACGCTGGTTGCCCGTGGGGCCAGCGATGTGGTGGTGGCCAACCGCACGACGGCGGTCGCCGAGCGCGTCGCGGCGGGGATCCCCGGTGGTCGCGCGATCGACCTCATGGACCTGCCGTCGGCCCTGGCCGAGGTGGACCTCGTCCTCTGCTGCACGGGCGCGCAGGACTGCGTCATCGACCTGGAGGTGGCACGGACCGCGCGTGCGTCGGCGCGGCCCGACCGGCCGCTCGTGGTTCTCGACCTGGCTCTTCCGCACGATGTGGCTCCCGAGGTCGGTGACCTGCCGGGGGTGACCCGGATCGACCTCGCCGCCCTGGCGTCACTGCCTGCGACGGCCGCCTCCGAGGCAGATGTGCGAGAGGCGCGCTCGATCGTGGCCGAGGAGGTCGAGGGCTACCTGGCTGCCGTGGCTGGCCAGACCGTCGAACCGGTGCTGGTCTCGTTGCGGGCGCACCTGGGAGGTGTCCTCGACGCAGAGATGGAGCGCCTGCGCCTGCGCCTGACGGGCCTCGACGCCGCTGCCATGGCCGAGGTGGAGCGCGCGATGCGCCGGGCCATGGCCACCCTGTTGCACCAGCCGACGGTGCGGATGAAGCAGCTGGCCGCCGAGCCGGGCGGCGACCGCTACGCCGAGGCGCTGTCCGCCCTGTTCGACCTCGACCCGTCACTTCCGGCATCCGTGGTGGCCCCCGCGACGGACCTCGACCCGGCAACCGGGGCCCGGCATGCGACCGGGGGCCCGCGATGAGCGCCCAGCCCAGCGCGCACCCCGCCCCGCCCGCCCCCCTGCGGCTTGCCACCCGCCGCTCCCCCCTGGCGATGGCCCAGTCGAGGATGGTCGGCGAGCACCTGGCTGCCCTGACCGGGCGCACCCTGGAGCTGGTCGAGGTGACCACGCGCGGCGACGTCGACCAGGCGCCGCTGGCCCAGATCGGCGGCACCGGTGTGTTCGTCGTGGCCGTCCGTCAGGCCCTGGTCGACGGTCGGGCCGATGTGGCGGTGCACTCGCTCAAGGACCTGCCCACCACTGCCGACGAGCGCCTGCACCTGGCAGCGATCCCGACCCGGGAGGACCCCCGCGACGCCCTGGTGGCCCGCGACGGAGCCACATTGGACACCCTTCCCGTCGGCGCCCGCGTCGGCACCGGTTCCCCCCGTCGCCGTGCCCAGTTGACGGCGGCCCGGCCCGACCTCGAGATCGTCGACATCCGCGGCAACATCGACACCCGGATGTCCCGCGTGACCGACGACCGTGCGGCCGGAGGTCTGGACGCCGTCGTCCTCGCCGCTGCGGGCATGTCGCGCCTCGGCCGGCGGGCGAGCATCACCGAGCTGATCGACCCCGAACGGGTCATGCCCGCACCGGGTCAGGGCGCCCTCGCGGTCGAGGTCCGGGCCGACGTCACCGGCCCGGACGGCGACGGAACCCTTCAGCCGGTGGCCGACGCCGACGCCAGCGCCGCTGAGGCGCTCACAGACGCCCTCCGCTCCCTCGACGACCCGCACACGCGGGCAGCTGTGGTGGCGGAGCGCTCACTCCTGGCGGCCCTCGAAGCCGGCTGCTCGGCCCCCATCGGGGCGCTGGCAGAGGTCGAGGACGGTCAGGAGCCAGAAATCCACCTGCGTGCGGTCCTGGCCCGCCCGGACGGCTCGCTCGTGCGCATGTCCAGGACGGGCCCGGTCGAGCAGGCCGAGCTGATCGGGCGGATCCTCGCCGGCGAGATGCTCGCCGACCGGGACACCCCCGGCACCCACGGGGCATCCAGCCCCACCCGCCAGGGCGCCACCACGGGCTCGGGCTCCACCACAGCCACTGGCCAGATCGCGGCCGTCGGTCCGACAACAGCCCAACGAGGGAGCAGCGAATGAACGCGTCGCCGAGGACAACCCAGGTATCACTGGTCGCGGCGGGACCCGGGGATCCCGGACTGCTCACCGTGTGTGCGGTCGGACTGCTCCAGAGCGCGGATGTGGTGGTGACCGATCCGGAGTGCGAGCCGATCGCGCGCGCCCACGCCCGTATCGACGCGCAGATCTTCGTCGCCGTCGACGACGACGGGAACGTCGCCGACCACGCGGACCGGGTCCAGCTCGTCATCGAGCCGGCTCTGGAGGGCCGCCGCGTCGTGCGGCTCATGGCTGGCGATCCCGTCCTCGACGGCTCCCTGGCCCTCGAGGCCTCAGCCCTGGCCCAGGAGGGCATCAGCTACGACATCGCCCCCGGCGTGTCCACGGTCACGGGCTCGGCGGCCTACGCGGGCTTCTCCCTGACCGGTGGGCGTGCCCGCGAGGTGCGCGTGGTCGACGCTCACGATCCCGACGTGGACTGGCCCAGCCTGGCCGACCCGCACGCGACGGTCGTGGTGCTCGACGGCGCCGAGCGCGCCCTGGACATCTGCCGGGTCCTGACCATCGCCGGGCGCGACCCGCGCACGCCGGTCGCGATCACCCGCAACTGCACGACCGTCGACCAGCGCTCGATCCTCACCACCCTCGGTGAGGTTCAGGGTGCCGTGAAGGCCGCCAAGGGCCAGGTGGGTCCTGGCGTCCTGGTCATCGGCGAGGTCGTCAGCCAGTGCGCCCAGCTCGCCTGGTTCGAGAACAAGCCGCTGTTCGGCTGGCGTGTGCTCGTCCCGCGGACCAAGGAGCAGGCAGGAGCCCTGTCCGAGCAGCTGCGCCGCTACGGCGCCGTGCCGGTCGAGGTGCCCACGATCTCCGTCGAGCCGCCGCGCACCCCGCAGCAGATGGAGCGTGCGGTCCACGGGTTGGTGTCCGGGCGCTACCAGTGGGTCGCGTTCACGTCGGCCAACGCCGTGCGCGCAGTGAAGGAGCGCTTCGACGAGTACGGCCTGGACTCGCGCAGCTTCGCGGGCCTCAAGGTCGCTGCCGTGGGCGAGCAGACCGCTGAGCTGCTGCGCTCATTCGGGATCGTTCCGGACCTGGTGCCTCTGGGCGAGCAGTCCACCGCGGGCCTGCTTGAGGAGTGGCCGGAGTTCGACGAGGCGTTCGACCCGATCAACCGGGTGTTCCTGCCCCGTGCGGACATCGCGACCGAGACCCTGGCCGCCGGGCTGACCGCCCTGGGCTGGGAGATCGACGACGTGACCGCCTACCGGACCGTGCGCGCCGCACCCCCGGCCGCGGAGATCCGTGAGGCCATCAAGGGCGGCGGGTTCGACGCGGTGCTGTTCACCTCCTCGAGCACCGTGCGCAACCTGGTCGGTATCGCCGGCAAGCCGCACAACTCGACGGTCGTGGCCTGCATCGGACCGCAGACGGCCAAGACCGCCGAGGAGAACGGCCTGCGCGTCGACGTCCTGCCCGAGACGCCGAGCGTCGCGGCCCTGGCCGCGGCCCTGGCCGCCCATGGTGAGGCACTGCGCGCGAACGCCCTGGAGCACGGCGAGACCGCGTGGCGTCCTGGCCGTCGGCGTGGTGGTTCGCGTCGCCGGGCCACCTGAGGTGAGCTACCCCGAGGTTCGCCCTCGGCGCCTGCGCGGCACCCCCGCCCTGCGTCGGCTGACCGCGGAGACCCGGCTGGACCCGGCTGAGCTCGTCCTGCCCCTGTTCGTGCGCGAGGGGGTGCGCGACCCGGTGCCGATCTCGTCGATGCCGGGTGTCGTGAACCACACCCGCGACTCGCTGCGGGCGGCCGCCGAGCAGGCGGCAAGGGCTGGGCTGGGCGGCGTCATGCTGTTCGGCGTGCCGTCGTCGCGGGATGCGATCGGGTCCGGGGCGACCGACCCGGACGGCATCCTCAACGTGGCCGTGCGCGATGTCGTCGCCGAGGTGGGCGACGACCTGGTGGTCATGGCCGACCTGTGCCTCGACGAGTTCACCGACCATGGCCACTGCGGTGTGCTGGTCGTCGACGGCCCGACCGCCGGGACCGTGGACAACGACGCCACCCTCCTGCGGTACGCCGAGATGGGCGTCGCCCTGGCTGAGTCCGGGGCGCATGTCGTCGGGGCGTCCGGGATGATGGACGGCCAGGTCGGGGCGGTGCGCTCGGCTCTCGACGGCTCCGGCCACGCCGAGACGGTGATCCTGGCGTATGCGGCCAAGTACGCCACCGCGCTGTACGGGCCGTTCCGGGAGGCCGTGGACTCCGCGCTCACCGGCGACCGGCGCACCTACCAGCAGGATCCGGCGAACAGCCGCGAGTCCCTGCGCGAGGTCGCCCTCGACGTCGCCGAGGCCGCGGACATCGTGATGGTCAAGCCCGCCGGGACCAGCCTGGACGTCATCGCCGAGGTCGCCGCGTCCGTCGACATCCCGGTGGCCGCATACCAGGTCTCCGGGGAGTACTCGATGCTCGAGGCGGCGGCCGCGCAGGGCTGGATCGACCGGGAGCGCGCGATCCTCGAGACGCTGACCGTGATCCGCCGCGCCGGGGCGGACATCGTCCTGACCTACTGGGCCGCGGAGGTGGCCGGGTGGCTGGCGGGCGGGCACGCGGACGTCCTGCGCGGGCACCGGACCGGGGGTGTGTCGTGAGCGCCGCGATCCCCGGTGCGCCGAGCAATCCCCCGCTCAGTCAGGCCTGGTTCGACCGGGCCCTGGCAGTCGCTCCGGGTGGGGTGAACTCGCCGGTGCGTGCGTTCCGCGCCGTGGGCGGGACCCCGAGGTTCATGGCCTCGGGCACCGGCCCGTACCTGACCGACGTGGACGGCAACACCTACGTGGACCTCGTGTGCTCGTGGGGTCCGATGATCCTCGGGCACGCGCACCCCGCTGTGGTGTCGGCCGTCGGCGAGGCCATCACCCGCGGGTTCTCCTTCGGCACCCCCGGGCCGGCCGAGGTCGAGCTCGCCGAGGAGATCGTGCGCCGGGTCGCTCCGGTCGAGATGGTCCGGCTGGTGTCCTCGGGCACAGAGGCGACCATGTCGGCGATCCGACTGGCTCGCGGGTTCACCGGCCGGTCGCTCGTGGTGAAGTTCGCCGGCTGCTACCACGGCCACGTCGACTCGCTGCTCGTCGCGGCGGGCTCGGGCATCGCGACCCTCGGCCTGCCGGACTCCCCGGGCGTCACCGCCGCGCAGGCCGGCGAGACCATCGTCCTGCCCTACAACGACCAGCCCGCCCTCGAAGCCCTGTTCGCCGAGCGCGGTGGACAGATCGCCGCGGTGATCACCGAGGCAGCGGCTGCCAACATGGGCGTCGTCCCACCGGAGCCGGGGTTCAACGCCGCCATCTCCCGGCTGTGCACCGAGCACGGCGCGCTGTTCGTCTACGACGAGGTCATGACCGGCTTCCGGGTCGGCCCCGCGGGCCACTGGGGCCTCACCGGGGCGGTGGAGGGCTGGGCGCCGGACCTCGTCACCTTCGGCAAGGTGATGGGCGGTGGGCTCCCGGCCGCTGCGTTCGGCGGGCGCGCCGACGTGATGGGCATGCTCGCGCCGGCAGGTCCGGTGTACCAGGCGGGCACACTGGCTGGGAACCCGATCGCAGCCACCTGCGGGCTGGCCACGCTGAGCGCGTGCGACGCTGCGGTGTACGCAACGCTCGACTCGGCGTCCGCGCACCTGGCCGCGGCCCTCACCGACGCCTTCGCCGCGGCCGGCGTGGCCCACCGGGTCCAGGTCGAGGGCAACCTGTTCAGCCTCTTCTTCACCGAGCAGCCGGTGCGCGACTACGCCGGCGCTGCGGCTCAGGAGGCATGGCGCTACCGCGCGTTCTTCCACTCGATGCTCGACGCCGGGGTGTACCTGCCGCCGTCGGCATTCGAGGCGTGGTTCGTCTCCGCCGCTCACGACGACACGGCACTGGATCGGGTGGTCACCGCCCTGCCCGCGGCTGCCCGTGCAGCAGCGCAGGCGGGCCGCCCGTGATGGACGACAATGGTGAGTGAACTGTGACCCAGGACTTGAGGGAGCAACGATGACCGAGCGCACCACCGTCCACCTGCTGCGCCACGGCGAGGTGCACAACCCCGAGGGCGTGCTCTACGGCCGACTGCCGGACTTCCGTCTCTCGGACCTGGGCCGGGAGATGGCTGATCGGGCCGCCGAGACCCTGGCCGGCCGGGACATCACCGTGGTGACGGCCTCCCCGCTGGAGCGCGCCCAGGAGACGGCCGCCCCCACCGCGGCGGAGTTCGGCCTGACGGTCGGCACCGACGCGAACCTCATCGAGGCCGACAACGTGTTCGAGGGCACCCGGGTGGGGGTTGGCGACGGCATCCTCAAGCAGCCCAAGGCCTGGCGCTACCTGTGGAACCCGTTGACCCCGTCCTGGGGGGAGCCCTACGCCGAGATCGCCACCCGGATGCGGCTGGCGGTGCGCCGGGCCCGCGACGAGGCCCGCGGCCACGAGGCGCTGCTGGTCAGCCACCAGCTGCCGATCTGGGTCTGCCGGCTCGACGCCGAGGACCGCAGCTTCGTCCACGACCCACGCAAGCGTCAGTGCAACCTCGCGTCGCTGACCTCGTTCACCTTCGAGGGTGACCGGTTCGTTGCCGTGTCCTACACCGAGCCGGCCGCCGACCTGGCCGCACGGGCCTCGAAGTTCAAGGGAGCCTGATGCCCCGGTGCACCCTCCTGCTGCGCGTGACCGCCCTGGTGGCGGTCGGCGTGCTGGCGGCGGGGTGCGCTGACCAGGTGGACGCCGGCGAGCCGATCGTGGGCAACGTCGCCGAGCAGGGGTACGTGTCCGGGGACGGCACCACCACGATCGTGGCTGAGTCCGAGCGCAAGGCAGCCCCGGATCTCACCGGGACCACCCTCGACGGCGAGCCGTTCGCCCTGGCCGATCACCTGGGCGAGGTCGTGGTGCTCAACGTGTGGGCATCCTGGTGCGCGCCCTGCCGGGCTGAGGCTGACGACATGCAGAAGGTGTCCTCCGAGCTCGAGGGCAAGGGGGTGCAGTTCATCGGGTTGAACACGCGGGACTCCCAGGCCGCCGCGGACGCGTTCGTGGACCGGTTCGCCCTGTCCTACCCCAGCGTGGTGGACACCGACGGCAGCCGCCAGCTGCTCTTCCGCGAGACGCTCCCACCCGCAGCGATCCCCTCCACGATCGTGATCGATCGTCAGGGCCGCGTCGCCGGCCGGGCCATCGGTGAGGTGGACCGCTCGCGGTTGCTGGGGATGATCGAGCCGATCATGGCCGAGGAGTCCTGATGTCCCTGACGGCACTGGCCAGCCTCCCCCTCGGGGTGGGCGAGGTCGTGTCGTCGGGGTCCCTGGTCATCGCGATCCCCCTGGCGGTCCTCGCCGGGCTGATCAGCTTCGCCAGTCCCTGCGTCCTGCCCCTGGTTCCGGGGTACCTGTCCTATGTCACCGGCCTGACCGGCGCGGAGCTCGAGGAGGCCCGGGCGGCCAGCGCCGCGGCCCCCGCCAACGCCGCCGCCGGTCGGGTTGCGGGAGCAGCAACTGCCACGGGAGTGGCTCCGGACACCTCCAGTGAGACGGTCGCCCCCGGTGCTCGGCTGCCCGTCAAGCACCGTGTGGTCCTCGGGACGCTGGGCTTCATCCTCGGGTTCAGCGCCGTGTTCGTCTCCTACGGCGCGCTGTTCGGCGGGCTCGGCGCCGAGCTGCTGGCCCATCAGGAGGTGATCACCCGGGTTCTGGGCGTCGTCGTGATCGTGCTGGGCCTGGGGTTCCTCGGCCTGGTCCCGAGCCTGCAGCGCGAGGCCCGGATCCACCACCGTCCCGCGCGCGGCATGTGGGGCGCCCCACTGCTCGGCGCCCTGTTCGCCCTCGGCTGGACCCCGTGCATCGGACCCACGCTGGCAGCGGTCCAGAGCCTGGCCTTCACCGAGGGCTCTGCTGTTCGCGGCGCACTGCTCTCGGTCGCGTACTGCATCGGGCTCGGGCTGCCGTTCCTGGTCATCGGCCTGGCAATGGAGCGTGGGCTCGAGGCCATGGCCTGGGCGCGGCGCAACACCCGCGTCATCCAGATCGTCGGCGGGGTCAGCATGATCCTGCTCGGCGTGCTCATGGTCACCGGGCTGTGGGGGTCGCTCACGATCGCCATGCGTGGCTGGGTCTCCGGGTTCGAGGTGCCGCTGTGAGCACCGACCTCGGCTCGGACCTGAATCCCGACATCGGCCCGGACGGTGCCGGTCCGGGCGCGGACCTCCTGGGCGACGCGACCCCCGACGAGCAGCTGGCACTGACCGCCGACTGGGGCTCCGCGCGGCGCGTCCGGGCCTCCGGGCCGCGGCTGGGTCCGATCGGCTGGCTGCGCTGGGGCTGGCGGCAGCTGACCAGCATGCGCACGGCGCTGCTCCTGCTCCTGCTCCTGGCGTTGGCGGCCATCCCGGGCAGCGCGCTGCCCCAGCGCCCCAACGACCCCCTGGCCGTCAACGCCTGGATCGAGCGGAACCCCCGAACGGCCCCGACGATGGACCGCCTCAGCCTCTTCGATGTCTTCGCCTCACCGTGGTTCGCCGCCATCTACATCCTGCTGTTCGTCTCCCTGATCGGCTGCGTGCTGCCCCGGGTAGCCGCCCACTGGCGCTCGATGCGGGCCCCCACGCCGCCCGCGCCCCGCCGGCTCGACCGGCTGCCCGCGGCCCACTCGTGGACGACCGACGACCCAGACGTGCTGACCAGCGCCGCAGCGGCCCTACGGGCCGAGCGCTGGCGGGTGACACCGGGCGAGGGGTCGTTGGCCGCCGAGAAGGGCTTCACCCGGGAGACGGGCAACCTGTTGTTCCACATCGCCCTGGTGCTGGTCCTGGTCGGGGTCGCCCTCGGTGCCCTGTTCGGGTGGAAGGGCACGGTCATCGTCCGTGAGGGCAAGGGCTTCGCCAACACCCTGACCCAGTACGACTCGTTCTCCCCCGGTCGACTGGCCTCGCCTGACCGGCTGCCGCCCTTCGCCTTCACGATGAGCGACTTCGAGGCCACGTTCGAGCGTGAGGGCTCCCAGCGCGGCGCCCCCCGCTCCTTCGCGGCGACCCTGCAGTACAGCGCGAAACCCGGCGCACCGGTCGAGCAGCGGGTGGTCTCGGTCAACGCGCCCCTACGGGTGGACGGGGCCAAGGTCTTCCTCGTCGGCCACGGCTACGCACCGCACCTGCGGGTCACGGACTCGACCGGTCGCGTGGTCTTCGACGACACCGTCGTGTTCCTGCCCCAGGACGGCAGCTTCACCTCGACGGGCGTCGTGAAGGCCCCGGACGGGAAGCCGCAGCTGGGACTGCAGGCACTGCTCGCCCCCACAGCGGCCCTCGACGAGGTCCGGGGGCCGCACTCCACGTTCCCCGCGCCCGACGACCCGGCCGTCTTCTTCTCCGCCTGGTCCGGCGACCTCGGGCTGGACTCCGGGACGCCCAGGAACGTGTTCTCCCTGGACACTGAGGGCCTTGAGAAGCTCGGGCTGGCGGCTCTGCGCCCCGGTGAGTCCTGGGAGATCCCGAACGGCCAGGGGACGGTGGAGTTCGTCGGGCTGGATCGCTGGGCGTCATTCACGATCTCCCGCGACCCCGGCAAGGTGCTTGCGCTGGCCGCGGCGATCTCCGCGATTCTCGGCCTGTGCCTGTCGCTGTTCGTTCGCCGCCGCCGGATCTGGGTCCGGGTGGACCCGGTGGCGCCGCCCGAGGGGACCGATACCCTTGCGCTGTTCCGGGTGCAGGTCGCGGGCCTGACCCGCTCGGACTCAGCCGATGTCTCAGGCGAGGTGGATCAGCTCGTGACCCGGATCGGTGGACCGGTGGATGTCAAGGAGGCGACATGAGCCTGGCGCAGTGGAGCAACATGTTCGTGTACGCGTCGATGGCGATGTACGCGATGGCGATGGTTGCCTTCGCCGCGTCGTTCGCCTCGGCACGGGTCGGTGCGGTGCCCGCTGGGCCGGCGGAGGGCGTGGACGCCCAGGGCGTCGGGGACGAGCCCGTGTCCGTGGGTGTGGTCCAGCGCGACAGCGCCGCACAGGCCCGGGCGGCCGCCCGCGCCGAGGGCGGGTCCCGTACGAGTGGCTCGGATGGCCCAGCCGTTGCCTCGCCCACCCCGGACGTCGCTCCGCTGCCCCCCGGACGCCGGGCGGGCAACATCGGCATGTCCCTGACGTGGCTGGCCTTCGGGCTTCTGGTCGTCGCCCTGATCGCTCGTGCAGCCTGGGCCGGGCGCGCCCCCTGGGGCAACATGTACGAGTACTCGCTGGCCTCGGCCGCCGCGATCACCGGGGTGTTCCTCGTCGTCTCGTTGCGTCGCGACGTGCGGTGGCTCGGCCTGCTGGTCACCATGGCCAGCCTCATCACACTGGGTGTGGCCGTCCTGCTGCTCTACAACGACAGCCCGCAGCTCGTGCCGGCGCTCAAGTCCTACTGGTTGGCCATCCACGTCTCAGCGGCGATCATCTCCGGTGGCGCCTTCACGGTGGGTGCGGCGGCCACGATCCTCTACCTGGCCGCCGACCGCGCCGAACGCGATGCCGCCGGCAGTGGCCCCAGTCCACTCACCGGATTCCGGGGGAGCCTGCGCGGGGCGAACTCCAGGTCCGCAGCCTGGGTGGCCGCGCGCGTCCCCGACTCCCAGACCCTCGATGGGATCGCCTACCGGACCAATGCCTTCCTCTTCCCGCTGTGGACGTTCGCGGTCATCGCCGGCTCGATCTGGGCCGAGGACGCCTGGGGCCGGTACTGGGGCTGGGACCCCAAGGAGACCTGGGCCTTCATCACCTGGCTGGTCTACGCCGGCTACCTGCACGCACGGGCAACGGCTGGTTGGCGGGGGCGTAAGGCAGCGGTGCTCGGCCTGATCGGCTTCGCCTGCTTCCTGATCAACTTCTTCGGCGTCAACCTGTTCGCCAGCGGCCTGCACTCGTACTCCGGGATGTGATGTGAGTGCGGCCGCATGTCCGGCCTCCCTCCTGAGTCAACCCGGCGTCTGAATCAACCCGGGCGTCTGAGTCAGCCCGGCGTCTGAGTCAGTCCGGCGTCTGAGTCAGTCCGGCGTCCTCCTGATCGTGTCGGTGCTTCCGGCTCTCGAGCGCGCGCTCCAGGTTCACGGCCGCGTCGTTGCGCTGCTTCATGAGCAGGAACAGGCTGACGATGCCGGAGACCAGGACTGCTGCGAAGGCCAGCAGCCAGCCGCGCATCCCGAGCACGTAGAGGATTCCTCCGACGGCGACCAGCATCAGCAGCCGCAGGAGGGCGTAGCGGGCACCCGCATGGGGGACGGGCTCGGGCGCAGTCGGCTCGGCCGGGGCGAGATCGGCGTCTGCGGGTTCCGGCTCGCTCGCTTCGCCCTGGGGCCGCGCGTCGGTGGCCGTGTCGTCGATCGATACGCCGGCCTGCGCGGCGGGCTCGGGCTCGGCGTCGGCGGGCAGGGAGTTCGTCGAGATGTCGGGATCGGTCATGGGCAAAGAGCCTACGCTCGGGTGCTGTGACCGACTTGTGCAGGTCCGCGGATCGCGTGGGCCATGCCGAGGTCGTCGGCTGGCTCGCTCTGGTGGCCGGATGCCCCAGCGCGGGCTAGCCTTGGGTGTGCGTCACGGAAGGGGTCCTGGTGGGTAAGTTCGTGCTCGCGGTGGCCATCCTGGCGCTGTACATCTACGCGATGCTCGACCTCGTGCGTGCCCCGTCCGCCGAGGTCCGGCTCCTGCCGAAGTGGCTGTGGGCCATTGTCGTCCTGTTCATCTTCCTGATCGGACCGGTGATGTGGCTCGTCCTCGGTCGTCCGCGGGCGGATTACCCGCCAGGCGGTGGCGACGGTGGAGGTGGCGGCTCGGGTGGGCGTGGGCCAGGGCCGCGTGGCCCGGTGGCCCCTGACGATGATCCCGAATTCCTGAGGCGGATCGACGAGCAGTCCTGGTCGGTCCGGATGGAGAAGCTCCGCCGGGAGCGCGACGGCGGCGGCCACACCGCCGACCAGCGGCGAGGGTTCCACTGCCGGCGAGCAGGCTGATCGCAGCAGCGAGGGCGGGCCGCGCTAGCCCCGACTTGCGGTGCGCAACTTAGTTGTGCACAATGTATCTATGACAACCACCACGATCTACGACCTGTCCGTCACCTCCAACCGGGGCGAGGAGATCGACTTCGCCCAGTTCAAGGGCCGTCCGATGCTCATCGTGAACACCGCGAGCAAGTGCGGCCTCACCCCGCAGTACGACGCCCTGCAGGCCCTGCACGAGACCTATGGCTCCCAGGGACTGGTCGTGATCGGCTTCCCGTGCGACCAGTTCGCCAACCAGGAGCTCGACGACGACGCCGCCATCGAGGAGTTCTGCCGGATCAACTACGGCGTCACGTTCCCGCTGACCACCAAGGTGGACGTCAACGGCAAGGAGACCAACCCGGTGTTCGTCTTCCTCAAGGAGCGCACCGGGGGGCTGCTCGGCTCTGGCATCAAGTGGAACTTCACCAAGTTCCTGGTCGCCCCCGATGGCACCACCGTCAAGCGCTACTCCCCGAAGACCGATCCCGCCGCGATGACCAACGACATCGAGGCCCTGCTGGTCGACGCCGCGGCGTGATCAGCGATGGGCCTGCCGCAGCTGCAGCTGGACAACCAGCTGTGCTTCCTCTTCCACCGGATCAGCCGGGAGCTGACGGCGGCCTACCGCCCGCTCCTGGCTGATCTCGGCCTGACCTATCCGCAGTACCTGGTGATGCTCGTGCTCTGGGAGGACGACGGCCTGGGCGTTGGGGAGATCGGTGAGCGGCTCGCGCTGGATTCCGGAACCCTGTCGCCCCTGCTGCGTCGCCTCGAGTCCGGCGGACTCGTGCACCGTGTGCGCGACGCCGTGGACGAGCGCCGGGTCACCATCCACCTCACCCCGCAGGGGCGGGAGCTGGAGCAGCAGGCGGCTGACGTCCCGGCTGCCCTGGCGTCCCACCTCGTCGACGACATGACCCAGTACGAGCAGGCGAAGACATCGCTCTTGGCGCTGGCCCAGCGCCTTGAGGCGGCCCGCGCCACGACGTAGCGGATCCCGGAACGTCGTTCCGGATCGTGCTACGCAGCAACCGCCAGCTTCGTCACGGCGTCATCGTCCAGGCGCCGTCGTAGGACAGCACCTCCGCGACGAAGACGTCCTCAGCCTCGGCCGGCAGGGATCGGGCGTGCGATGAGCGCCAGCGCGCCCTTCTGCTGCTCGGCCGTCGCGGCGGGCTGGCCGTGCAGCGCCACGGCGAACTCCGAGACGTCCTGGACGAACACCGCGAACATGCGATCGACATGTGCCTCGGTGAGGTCGGACAGGTCCGACACCGATCCCGGGCGAGTGCCCTCCGGGTCCTCGGACAGCGCCAAACCGGCGGCCTCGGCCACGAGCTGGGCGTAGACGACCTGCGTGAACAGCTGCCCGAGGGTCAGCAGGAAGTCGAGGTCCTCCGCCTGCTCCTTCGACGGGGGAGCTGTCATCAACATCGCGCCGAGCGCCTCGACCTGGCCGATGAACGCCGCCACGTTGGGCAGGTGGGCGAAGCGCGCGAACGCCGGCCGCGGGTCGTGGAACTCGATCTTTCCCAAGCCGGACGCGGGGCCCTGGGCGAACAGGTAGGCGTCGTCGGCTGCCTCGCGGCGCACCCCGACAGGTTCGTAGGTCCCGGCCCCGCCGGCGGCGGCCATCATGTACTTGGGCAGGAACTTCAGGACCAGTGCCAGGTTCACGTGCACTGTGCCCTCGAGCTTGGGCAGCGCGCGGATGTCGATCGCGGCCGACTCGAAGTACGTGTCCTTCTCGAAGCCCTTGGCAGCGATGACCTCCCACAGCAGGTTGATCACGCGCTCGCCCTCGCTGGTGACCTTCATCTTCATGATCGGGTTGAACAGCAGGAAGCGGCGGTCGTCGGCCGAGGCCGCACGGAAGTAGTCCGCCGAGCGCGCCGCGTACATCTTCATGGCGAGCAGGCGTGCGTAGGAGTCGGCCAGCATCCGGCGCACGTGCGGGAACGTCGTCACCCGGCGGCCGTAGAGGATCCGGTTGTTCGCGTGTGCGACCGCCTCGTGGAACGCGTGCTCGGCGATGCCGATCGAGGCCCAGCCCAGGTTGACCTTGCCGACGTTGACCGTGGCCAGCGCGGCGTCCCACGCCGGACGTCCCACGTGGAGCACGTCGGCGGCGACCACGGGGTAGTCGTGCAGGACGAACTCCGACACGTACATCTGCCCGTTGACCGTGTTCTTGACCAGTTCGTAGGCCGGCTGCCTGGTGTCGGCCAGGAAGAACACGTACTCGCCGGGGTGCTCCGGGTCATCGTCGGCGAACTTGCCGAAGACGCTGACCCGCGCGGCCTCGTTGCCGTTGCCGATGTAGTACTTGCCGCCGTTGGCGACCCAGCCGTCTGCGGACCGGGTCAGGATCATGTCGGTGGAGTAGATGTCCGCGCCGTGGGCGCGTTCCGACAGCCCGAACGCGAAGATGCCGCCCTCGGCGAGCAGTTCGCCCACGAGCTTGCGGGCGCCCTCGTTGGCGCTGAGCCACACCGGGCCCAGGCCCAGCATGCTGACCTGCCAGGCATACCAATGGCCCAAGGAGTAGAAGCCGAGGATCTCGTTGAACTCGTTGATGCGCGCGGTGTCCCAGTGGGTCTGCGGCGATCCGTCCAGCAGCGCGCCGACGTTGGCAGGCGTGGCGACTCCCGCGAACAGGCCCCTCTCGGCGTTGAAGTCCAGGAAGTCCTTGTACCAGGTGCCCGCGTGGTACTCGTCCTTCATCTCGGCCAGGCCCTTGGCCTCGAAGAAGGCCACCAGATCCTTCATCGCGTCGCGACTCGGGCCGTCGAGGAACGTCGGGTCGTAGGTGGCGGGGTTGAACAGCAGCATCGGGGCCTCCTGGCGCAGGTTCGGGCGGGACGCGGAACAGGTGTCAGTCGAGGCTAACCCGCCGCAGTGTCCAGCGCCCGCCCGGGGGCCCCGGATCTCCCACCCGATGGGCGAATCGGGCGCTTCGCATCGGTTCAGCCCGTGAGCGCACCGATCGCGATCCCGGCAGCCAGGAGGACGCCGTAGACCAGGAGGAGTCGACCTGTCGCGACGAGGACTGGCACGAGCGCTGGCCCGCTGGCCCCCAATCGGACGGCACGAAGTGGCTGGATCGCCAGCGGGACGGCACCGAGCCCGAGCAGGGCTGCCGCGGGCCAGGACGAGGGGGCCAGGAAGCCCAGGGCGGCAATCACGGCAGGGACGGCCATGGCCACTCCGACGAGCGCGGCGTACAGCTGGCGGGTGGCCGGGTCACCGATCCGGACTGCGAGGGTGCGCTTGCCCGCCACGGTGTCCCCAGGGATGTCGCGCAGGTTGTTGACCACGAGGATGGCGCACGAGAGCGCCCCGACGCCGAGGCCACAGACCCATGCCAACGCGCTGACGAAGCCGACCTGGACCGCCGCCGTGCCTCCGACGGCGACCAGGCCGAAGAAGACGAACACGAACACCTCGCCGAGCCCGGCATACCCGTACGGTCGGGGGCCGCCGGTGTAGGTCCAGGCAGCGACGATCGCGGCTGCGCCCACGAGGAGGAGCCACCACAGGCCGCTGAGCATCACCAGTGCCAATCCCGCCATGCCCGCCACCGCGAACGACAGCAGGGCGGCGCGCTTGACCGCGAGTGGCTCGGCAAGGCCCTGCCCGACGAGGCGTACAGGCCCGACCCGTTCGGCATCCGTCCCCCGGATCCCGTCGCTGTAGTCGTTGGCGTAGTTCACCCCGACCTGCAGGGCGAGGGCGACGACCAGCGCGAGCAGTGCCCGGTCCCAGACCGCACCGCCGTCCCACATGGCCACCGCCGTGCCGACGAGCACGGGAGCCAGCGCGGCCGGCAGCGTCCGCGGGCGCGCACCCGCGATCCACTGGCTGGAGGTGGTCATCGGGTGATCCTGTCAAGGTCGCTGGCCCACGCCAACACGGCCAGGCGATCGACCTTCCCCGACTCCAGCATCGGGAGGGCATCCACCGGGTGGATGACTCGGGGTCGGGCGGCGTCCGTCCCGAGGTCCCGACTGCTCCACGAGGTCGCCGAGGAGCGTCGGCGCGGAGGCGCTCGCCGGATGGGCAGGGACCACAACGGCCACGAGACGGCTGCCCCACTCGGGATCGGGGAGGGCCACCACCTCGGCGGCGACGACCCGGGGATCGGCCTCGAGGAATCGCGCGGACTGCGCTGAGGGAGACCGATGACGCCGCCCACCTGCACGACGTCGTCGGCCCGACCGTCGATCAGCACCAAGCCATGGGTGCCCACCTCTCCGAGGTCGTCTGTGAGGAAGCGGCGCTGGCCATGCGGGTCGATCGTCCAGCGGTGGGCGTCGCGGCCGTCCCGGTACCCCAGCGCGACCTGATCCCCGACGATGGCCAGTCGGCCGTCCGGCTGCCACTTCCACTCGTACCCCGTCCAGGGGCCGGACCGTCGAAGACCGCTCCTCCACACGTCTCGGTCATCCCGTAGGACGTGAAGAGGTGCACCCCGGCGAACAGGAGGCGATCCACGAGGGTCCTGGTGGTCGGCTGCGCCGCCGACCAGGACTGCGTCGTACTCGGCGAGCAGGTCCCAGCCGTCTGCGCCGGCGGCGTCAAGCATGGTCAGCATCGGGGGGACGAGCGAGACGGCCAGCGGGCGGGCATCCTGGGCGCTCAGCTCGAGGGCATGGGCCGTCGCCGCCGCGAAGGCCTCCACTGAGAAGGCGGAGCCACCGCCCAGGCTCGCCACCGCGACCGGGGACGTCCCTGCCACCACCGACCGCACGGCGACCATCAGACCGCCCGCATGGTGCAGGGGCAGGGTGGCGACCCACCTGTGACCCTCAGGCTGCCCCGCGCGCTCGGCGAAGCCGCAGGCTGCCGCTCGGAGCGACGACCCTGGCAGCAGGACTCCAGCCGGGTTCCCGGTGGAGCCCGACGTCGCCACGACCACGGCCACCTGAGCCGGAACGGGGGCCTCGGGGACCACGGCAGTGGCGATCATCGACCGGTGGGCCGTCGAGCCCGAGCCGGGCAGCAGCCCAATCGCCGGACCTGTGCCGTCCATCGCCGCAGCCAACGCAGGGAGGAGGACCTCGAGGCCAGCAGGGCCAGGAGGGAGCTCGACGCCCATGCATGGGCGCAGCGGTGCCGCCGTGGGATGGGCTTCGGGTGCGGAGTTCATGGCGGTCACAGGGTAGGTGTCAGCCGTCGGGTTCCTCACAGCCGCCAGCGGGTTCGGGGGGTGCGGGTGATGGTCCAGGGTGCGCCGTGGTTGGCGGGCCAGGGGGTTCCGGGTGGTGCTCCGGGTTCGGGTCGGGGCACTTGGTCGTCCGTCCCCGCGGGGACGATGGTCCACATGCCCAGGTCGACCTGGCGGTGGTGTGCCCAGCAGAGCAACGTGAGACGGGGGAGGTCGGTGTTCCCGCCGTCGGCCCACTCGTCGACGTGGTGCGTCTGGCACGCTTCCGCGGGGATCTCGCACCCCGGGATGATGCAGCCCTGGTCCCGGAAGGCCAGCGCCCTGCGCTGCGCGGTGGTCGCGGTTCGGGCGGTGCGTCCGACGGCCAGGGGGATCCGGGTCCCGAGCAGGGTGGTGGCAAGAGCGGCGATCCGCACCGCCGCCGACACGGGCTCACCGATCCCCGCCGGAGCCGACGACCCAGCAGCGGCCGCCAGGTCGGTGAGGACTGCCGGGGCAAGCCCCGGTGTCGATCACGACCGGGGTGACCAGGGCGTCGCAGGCGGTGAACCGGGCCTCGGCCTCGGTCAAGGTGTGCCCGAGGGAGGTGGACCACATCTGATCTCCGAGCGGGGTGGTGTCCAGGGTGACCGACACGCTCACCGGCAGCCCACCGCGGGTCGGGATCGATCCGGTGGCGTGTGCGGCGTTCACGAGGGCGACCAGCCCGTCGGCGCGCCGGGCGGAGGCAGGGACGTGATCGGCCTCGGAGCGCAACCGTTCAGCGAACGCCTCCACTGCGGCGATCACCGCCTCCCCCTCGACACGGGGCAGCACCCCAGACAGGATGACGGAGTCCGCGGTCACCGCGAACGACAACGACCGACCCTCGTAGGCGCCCACCTCATCGGGGTCCGGGTCCGGGGGCGGGTGCAGCATCCGGATCACCCGGGCAACGAACGCCGCTACCGCCGGCGGGGACAACCGCCCCCACAACGGGTCCAGCTCCGCGACCACCGCGGCGAGTTCGTCGGGCTTCAGCGGGCCGACGTTTCGGGCGATCGCATCCACATGATCGCTGGTGATGATCCCCGCCGCCCACGCCCCAGCCAGCGACGGGTGCTCAGCGGCCAGCGCCGCGGCGCGGGCCAACCGTCGGCCCACCGGAGCGGCCCACCCACGAGCCGAGAGCAGTGCCCCAGGACCGACCAGCGGCAGACTCCCGGCAGCCGTGGCGGAGTGCATCCGGCGGGCCAGCTCGTACTCGACCACGGCGAACGCCCCCGCCAAGACGTCCACGTCCGCGGTGGGCCGTTCCCCGGCCAGCAGGCTCATCCCCGGCAGCTCCCCGGATGCCACTTCGGTGGCCCGCGCCCACAGATCGGCCACCTCCGAGGACGCCGACCCGATCGCCCCGACCGCCCGCGGATCCACTGCCCTGTGCTGATCCACTGTCGTGCTGCTCACCAGACCCCCCCTTGTTCGAACACCTGTTTGAACACTACCCCGACCGTCCGACATCGCCAGTGCGACCAATCACCTGTGGACGCGCGGTCCTGACCAGAGGCAGTGGGTTCTCGACCCGTCAGGGTGCAGGGGAATGGCAGGGTCGGCTGGTGGCGATCCGGCCGACCTGCGACTGGAGGGCATCCAGGCCTGGCCCCGCGGGTTCGTGAGGCGGAGCTACTCGACGGCTGCCCGAGCGGCGGACCTACGCCGACCGGCGCTTCAACGTCGTGACCCCGAGGGCCAACAGGCCGACGATGAACACGCAGATGATCGCAACCTCCGACCCGATCGTCGGGTCTGGGAGCCTGGCCACCTCCTTGACCGCATCCACGGCGTAGCTCAGCGGCAGGAAGGCCGAGATGAACTCGGCCGCCGGTGGCATCAGCTCGCGGGGGACGAGCAGCCCGCACAGCAGCAGCTGCGGCAGGATCAGCGCCGGCATGAACTGCACTGCCTGGAACTCCGTGCGGGCCAGGGAGCTCGACGCCAGCCCCATCGTGACGCCCAGGATCGCCGAGAGCACCGAGACGCCGACCAGCATCCACTCCGGTCCGACGACCTGAAGGTCGAGCACGACGATCGCGTAGGTCGCCACGACGCTGGTCTGGATCAGGGCGGCGAACCCCAGCGCGAGCGCGTAGCCCACGACGAAGTCCGCCCGGCCGATCGGCATCGTCATCAGCCGCTCAAGCGTTCCGGACGTCCGCTCCCGCAGGGTGGTCACGGACGTGATCAGGAACATGATGATCAGCGGGAAGATGCCCAGCAGCGGGGCGCCGACCTGGTCGAAGATCCGACCGCCCTCGTAGATCCACCACAGCAGCGTCATCAGCAGAGAGGGGACGGCCACGAGCAGCGCCATCGTCCGGTGGTCGTGACGGATCTGGGCCAGCACCCGCTGGGCGGTGGCCAGGGTCAGGTGGAGGTTCATGCCGTCCTCCCCTGTGCCTCGGGGTCGACGCCACCCGGCAGATCCTTGGCCGGGCCGCCGAGTGGTCCCTGGACCCCGTTGTCGATCAGGTGCAGGAAGACCTGCTCCGGGTCGGCCTGGCCCGTCAGCTCCTGGAGCTGGGCCAGCGTGCCGTCCGCGAGGAGCTCGGCCTGGCGGAGCAGGAGCAGGCGATGGCAGCGCGTGGCCTCATCCATGACGTGGCTCGAGACGAGCAGGGTGACGCCGCGCTCGGCGAGCCGCCCGAAGAGGTCCCAGAGGTCGCGGCGCAGCACGGGATCCAGCCCCACCGTCGGCTCGTCGAGCACCAGGAGCTCAGGGTTGCCGAGGAGCGCGGTGGCCAGCGAGACCCGCGAACGCTCGCCGCCCGAGAGCGTGGACACGACCTGTTCGGCCTGCGGCTGCAGCTGAACCTCCTCGAGAACGCGATCGATGTCGGAGCTGGGTGCGCCAAGGACCTTCGCGAAGTACCGGAGGTTCTGGCGGACCGACAGGTCCGGGTAGACACTCGGGTCCTGCGTGACATATCCGACGCGATCGCGCAGCGCCGCGACCCCGGCTGGCCGGCCGAGGACGGTCACGGTGCCCCCTGTGATGATCTGCACCCCGACGATCGCGCGCATCAGGGTGGTCTTGCCCGCCCCTGACGGCCCGAGCAGGCCCGTGAGCGTGCCGGGCTCGAGGGCGAAGCGCACGCCCTTGAGCGCGGTGGTGCCGCCCCGGACCACCGTGAGCTGATCGACGACGACTGCGGACCCAATGCCGACCTCGGAGGACGTCATGACTTCATTCTGGTCCCTGCGATCACACGATCTGCTGCCGACAGGTCGGGGAACCGCGGTTCGCAGCCGAGGACCCACTGGTGCCCTACCCTGTGGACCGTGGACACCCGTGACCGTTACGCCTCGATTCCTGTCGTCACGAAGGCCAGCCCGGCCTACGCGGACCCGTCGGTCTCGACGGTCCGCCCGGGTGCCGACTGGGAGCCGGTGGGCGACTGGTCCGACATCAAGTACGAGCTCTCCGGCGACGGCGTGGCCAAGATCACCATCAACCGTCCGGAGGTGCGCAACGCGTTCCGGCCGCAAACCCTGTTCGAGCTCCAGGCGGCCTTCAACCTCGCACGCGACGACGACCGGGTCGGCGTGATCATCCTGACCGGCCAGGGGGACTGGGCGTTCTGCTCCGGCGGCGACCAGCGCATCCGCGGCAACGACGGCTACATCGGCGACGACGAGGTCGCCCACAAGGGCATCGGTCGGCTCAACGTGCTGGACCTCCAGGTCCAGATCCGCCGGCTCCCGAAGCCGGTCGTCGCGATGGTCGCCGGGTACGCGATGGGCGGCGGGCACGTGCTGCACATCTGCTGCGACCTGAGCATCGCCGCGGACAACGCCCGGTTCGGCCAGACCGGCCCGAAGGTCGGCTCCTTCGACGGCGGTTACGGTTCTGGCCTGCTGGCCCGCCAGATCGGGCAGAAGCGCTCCCGCGAGGTGTGGTTCCTGTGCCGCCAGTACGGCGCCGAGCAGGCCTACGAGTGGGGCCTGGTCAACCAGGTCGTGCCGCTGGCGGACCTCGAGGAGGAGACCATGGCGTGGGCGCGCGAGATGCTCACGATGTCGCCGCTGGCGCTGCGGATGCTCAAGGCCTCGCACAACGCCGTGGACGACGGGCTGGCGGGCATCCAACAGCTGGCCGGAGATGCGACGCTGCTCTTCTACATGACCGAGGAGGCCCAGGAGGGCCGCGATGCCTACACCGGCAAGCGCACCCCGGACTTCGCCAAGTTCCCGAAGCGGCCGTGACGCCCATGGCCGCTGACCCGACGACCACGACCCCGACCGCCACGCAGGCACCGGGCCCGACGAATGCCCCGCCGTCGCGGCCCGGCCGGCCGGTCCTGCCCGAGTTGAGTCCCTCGGCCCTGGCGGCCGTGGCCGTGCCGTTCCGGGTGCCGCTCAACCGTCGCTTCCGGGCAGGTCGAGCACCGCGAGGGCATGCTGTTCTGCGGCCCGTCCGGGTGGGGTGAGTGGGCTCCGTTCCCCGAGTACGACGACTGGGAGGCCGCCCGCTGGCTCGCCGCCGCTGTCGAGGCCGCGTGGGGCACCTGGCCGGAGCCGGTTCGCAGCCACGTCCCGGTCAACGTCGTGGTGCCGGCGCTCGCGCCGCAGGACATTGCCGGCTACGTGACCGATGCCGTGGCACAGACGGGTGCCACCACGTTCAAGGTCAAGGTCGCCGAGCCGGGGTCGGCCCTGGCCGACGACCTTGCCCGCGTCGCAACCGTGCGCGCGGCACTGTCCGAGGCCGGGGTGCGCGACCCCCTGATCCGCCTGGACGCCAATGGCGCCTGGACGGTCACCGAGGCGCGACGGGCGGCTCGCATGTTCGCCGCCGAGTTCGGCCCCGTCCTGGACTACTTCGAGCAGCCGTGCCGCACCACCACCGAGCTGGCCGAGCTGCGCTACCGCCTGGTCGACGACGAGGTGGAGCGTCCGCATCGCTGTCGACGAGGGCCTCCGGCGCGCGCGTGACCTGTATGCCGACGACCTGGCCGCGTCACTGCGCTCGGCCGGTGACGTCCTGATCGTCAAGGTGGCCCCGGTCGGCGGGGTCGCCCGCGCCCTGTCCCTGATCGAGGAGATCGGGCTGCCCGTCGTGGTGTCCAGCGAGATGAACACCTCCGTGGGGCTGTGCGCGGGGCTCGCCCTGGCCGCCGCGGTGCCTGACCTTGCCGGTGCGGCCGGCTTGGGCACCGGGCTCCTGCTCGATGGTGACGTCAGTGCGACCACCCTCATCCCGCGCGACGGGCAGATGGCCGTCACCCGACGCCTGCCCGACGAGCAGGCCCTCGGTCGCGCAGCCGATGCGCTCGGTGGCGAGCAGACCATGTGGTGGCGGGAGCGACTTGCCCGCTGTGCCCGCCTGCTCTCGGTGATCTAGCGCGCCGTGCCCGTGACCCGCCGTCCCCAGTCCCGCGGTCCCCAACCCGGGGTCCCCAGTCCCCGCGAACTTGGGTGCGTCTTGCTGCAAGAACAGCAAGTTGCACCCGAATTGATGAGCGGGTGCCGACTCCGGAGCCGACTGTGGCTCTGGTCGTCCTCCCGTGAACCCGGCCACCGCGCTGGCGCGCGCCCTCCTGACTGAGTTGATCCATCAGGGCGTGCGCGAGGTCGTCCTCGCGCCGGGGTCGCGCTCCGCCCCGCTGGCCTTCGAGGCCCTTCGCCTGGAACGTGCGGGCCGGATCCGCCTGCACGTTCGGATCGACGAGCGCTCGGCAGGGTTCCTGGCCCTCGGTCTGGCCAAGGTCTCGGGGACGCCGGTCGCTGTGATCTGCACCTCGGGCACGGCCGTGGCCAACCTCGCGCCAGCGGTCGTGGAGGCTTCGTACAGCGCGATCCCGCTCGTGGTCCTCAGCGCCGATCGGCCGGTCGAATCGCGGGGCGTGGGCGCACCTCAGACGATCGACCAGGTGGAGTTCTTCGGCCGGAACGTGCGGTTCTTCGCCGACCTGGGTGCCGCCCGCCGGATCGACCTGGAGGATCCGGACGCCGCCCAGCGCGCGGCCCGCGCCTCGGCGGGGATGGCCATCGCGGCGGCAGTGGGGCCGCCCGCCGTCGCGTCGGGCGGCCTCGGCCAGGTCGTGATGCCGCACGCCGGACCGGTCCACCTCAACGTCGGGTTCCGGCTCCCGCTCGTCCCTGACCCTGACGACGCCGATCAGTCGGGCACGCCGGACGCCGACGCCGAGGGCTACTCCCCTCCCCGGCCGCGTCGCCCACCGCTCACCGGTTGTGACGTCCGCGATGCCCGGGAGGTGCTCGGCGACCTGCCCACCCGGGGAGTCATCCTCGCCGGCGACCTGCCGTGCACGTCCCTGCGCGGGCACCACCAGTGGCTGGCCGCCCTGGCCGAGGCCTGCGGCTGGCCGATCATCGGTGAGCCATCGGCCAACCTGCACGGCGCCCCGACTGCCCTCGGCCACGGGGTGCTCGTGCTGGGCAGTGCGGGATTCCTGGCGGACCACACCCCGGACCTCGTGCTCACCGTGGGGCAGTTCGGCCTGTCCCGGCCCACGATGGACCTCATCAGGCAGTCCGGGCGGCATGTGGCGATCGAGCTGCCCACCGTGGGTCGTGAGGTGTGCGACCCGCTGCGCACGGCCGAGCGGGTGCTCACTGGGATCCCACTGCCTCCCATCGAGTTCACGACCGATCCCATGTGGCTCGCCGAATGGCAGGCTGCAGACACGGTGGCTGGCCGAGGTCGTGGCCGAGGAGCTGGCCGGTACCGTCGGCCTCACCGGGTCCGCCGTGGCCGCCCACGTCTGGAACCGGGCCCCCGACGACGCCCTGCTCCTCGTCGCGGCGTCCTGGCCCGTTCGCCAGGTGGAGATGTTCGCCGGCCGGCGCGATGGCCTGCGCGTGATCAGCAACCGGGGCGCCAACGGGATCGACGGGCTGGTCTCCACCGCGTGGGGCGCGGCGCTGGCCCATCAGGAGCTGGGCGGTGGCCCGGCCCTTGCCCTCATGGGCGATCTGGCCCTCCTGCACGACCACAACGGGCTGCTGGTCGGCGCCGACGAGCCGCAGCCTGACCTCGTGATCGTCGTCGCGGACAACGACGGCGGTGGCATCTTCCACCAGCTCGAACAGGGTCGCCCGGAGTTCGCAGGGTCCTTCGAGCGCGTGTTCGGGACCCCGTTGGGCCGGGATCTCGTGGCGGTGGCGCAGGCCGCGGGGGTGTCCGCGGTCGCGATTGCGGACTCCGGCGGCCTCGAGCAGGCGCTCACCGACGCCGTGTCTGCAGGAGGGGTGCACGTGGTCGTGGCCCATGTCCCCGACCGGGCGGCCGAAGCGCTGCTGATGGGCTCGGTTCGCAGCACCGTGGCTGCACGGCTGTCCGGACCTCAGATGTGACGCAGTCCATTCAGGGCGCACCCGGTTCGCGCAGGAACCCAGCGGAGGGCGAGCGAGCCCGCCCCTGCGCTCCGCGCCGCTCCCTGGGATCAGGGGCCGATGAGTCCAGCCGTTGTGACTTCATCTTGCTCATGCCGCCTCCGTCGAGCACCGTCAGGCCGGCTGCGCGCATCGCGCCCGCCGCTCGCGACGAGCGGCTCCCGCTCTGGCAGTACACGAGGTAGGTCTGCTTCGCGTTGAGCCGCTTCACGGCCTGGGCAAAGTCCGACGAGCTCACGTCCATGCTCTTGGCCCCGGCGATGTGCCCGGCCTGGTACTCCCCGCGCGAGCGGACATCGACGACCTTGACGCCCTGCGGCTTGAGCGTGGCGGCGCTGGTGTCGACCTTCTCACCGGTGCCGAACAGGTTGGCGAAGAACCCCATGATGACCTCCAGGACCGGTGCGCGTCAGGCGCGCGCAACTGGCGAGAATAATACCCTATGGGGTATGTCTGGCAGCGGCCCCCGACGCGACCTCAGGCCTCCAGGGCCCGGCGCACCGCGTCGAGCTTGGCCTCGGACTCCGCGATCTCGCCCTCGGCCGTCGAGCCGGTGACGATCCCGCACCCGGCGTAGAGCCGCAGCCGGGTGGCGGCCCCCCGCTCGGTGTCCTCGACCGCGGCGCACCGCAGGGCGATCCCGAACTCGCCGTCTCCGCGTGCGTCGATCCAGCCCACCGGTCCCGCGTAGCGGCCGCGATCCAGGCCCTCGAGCTCGCGGATCAGGGCGGCGGCGCGCTCGGTGGGTGTCCCGCAGACCGCCGCGGTCGGGTGCAGGGACGCGGCCAGGGCCAGGGCCGAGGCCCCGTCGGCGAGCATGCCGGTCACATCAGTGGCCAGGTGCTGGACGTTGGCCAGCGACAGCACGTGCGGAGCCGAGGGCACGTCGAGGTCGGTGCAGTGCGCGGCGAGCGCCTCGGCGACCGAGTGCACGGCGTACTCGTGCTCCTCCAGGTCCTTGTCGGAGTCCAGCAGGGCCGCAGCGCGCGCCGCATCGACGGAGTCATCCCCGCGCCGACGCACCGTGCCGGCCAGGACGCGTGAGGTCACGCGGTCACCGTCGCGGCGGACCAGCAGCTCAGGGGTCGCCCCGACCAGTCCGTCGACGCTGAACGTCCAGCAGTCCGGGTAGGCCGAGGCCATCCGTCCCAGAAGTCCGGCAGCGTCCAACGGGGCGGGCAGTTCGGCGACGACATCGCGTGCGAGCACGACCTTGTCCAGCTCCCCGGCGGTGATCCGCCCGATCGCCTCGGCCACAGCCCGGGCCCAGTGCTCCACCGGGCGGGTGCCCGGCACCCAGCGGATCGGTCCCGACTCGATGGGTCGCTCGACAAGCGGGGGCGTCGCAGCGGCGAGGCCGTCGGCCTCGACAGTCGTGAGCCAGGTGCGACCGGCGCGATGCCCGACCACGACGGCCGGGACGATCACGACCGACTCCTGCGGACCGGAGTCGAAGGTGAACGAGGCGAACGCCACCGGTCCGGAGCCCCGTACCCCGACCTGGTCGTCCACATGCGCCGCCTCGCACCAGGCGCTCCACCAGCGCTGGGCGCGGCTGAACCGCTCGGGCCCCGAGATCGTGAACCGTGCAGCTTCTCCCCAGCCGACGAATCCGGCCCCGTCGCGGACCCACGCATGGCCGCCGGATGCGGGAAGCAGGCCCAGCAGATCCTCGTCGATCCCGTCGAGGGTGACGGTGCGCACGACCCGTCCTTGGGTCGTGGTGCGCAACTCGGTCACAGCGAGAATTCTAGCCGGGATCGACGACCTCGCCGCCGGAGTCGGTCCCGGGGGCGGATGCGGACCCTGCGGTGGCCCGGTGCAGGGCGACGATCCCCCCGGAGAGGTTGCGCCAGGCCGGCTTGGTCCAGCCGACGGCCGCGATCTGGGCGGCCAGCTCGGGCTGGGTCGGCCACGCGCGGATCGACTCGGCGAGGTAGACGTAGGCCTCCGGCGCACTGGACACCTTCCGGGCCACCGGCGGCAGGGCGCGCATCAGGTACTCCACGTAGACAGTGCGGAACGGCGCCCACGTGGGGTGGCTGAACTCACACACGACCAGGCGCCCACCGGGCCTGGTCACCCGATGCATCTCGGCCAGCGCGCCCTCGACGTCGACCACGTTGCGCAGGCCGAAGGAGATCGTCACGGCGTCGAAGGAGTCGTCGGCGAAGGGCAGCGTGGTGGCATCCCCTGCCACGAACGGCAGCTCTGGGAAGCGCCTACGGCCCTCGGTGAGCATGCCCAGGGAGAAGTCGCTGGAGACCACAGCAGCCCCGGCCTTCGCGAACGGCAGCGAGCTGGTGCCTGTCCCCGCGGCCAGGTCGAGGACCCGCTGGCCGGGCTTTGGCGGCCACGGCGCGCACGACCTCGCGCCGCCAGTAGCGGTCCTGTCCCAGGGACAGCACGTCATTGGTCACGTCGTAGCGGGCCGCGACGTGGTCGAACATCGACTGCACGTCCTTGGGGTCCTTGTCGAGGCTGGCGCGGGTCACCGGGCAATCATCCCCGGTGTCTCCGGATCAGCCCAACTCGCCCGCGCCGGGCAGCTCTGGGTGCGGTCCCTGGGCAGCCAGCAGCCCGGCTGGGTGGACCCAACCGGGCTGCGGCGCGAGCGATTGGCACCGGGTGGCACCCTGATCGATCAGGCGGCGGCCTTGGCCTCCACGAGGGCTCCGAGCTTCTTGAGCTGGAAGGCGCGGATGAAGTCGCCGATCCCGTGCATGATCGCCCAGAAGCCGGCGAAGATCAGCAACGTGATGCCCCTGGCCAGCAGGCCCTGGCTGCCCACCCAGATGCCCATCCCGAGCATGACGAACGCGGAGAGGAGGGTCAGCCACCACAGGGGGTTGGAGCCCTTGGAGGCGAAGGCCTCGACGAACCAGAAGATGGCGACCAGGACGAACAGAAGGCCCAGGGACGAGGCCAGGGCCGCGCTCGTCCCGATCGGGTTGGCCACGGCCCAGATCCCACCGACGAGGAAGAACACGCCGAAGAGGATCCAGACCCACTTCCACCCGGGTACGGCCGAGGCGACCAGGAACTGCTCGATGCCGGTGAAGATCAGCATGAACCCCACGAGGTAGCCCACCGTGGCCACGGACTGGGTGTCGAACTGCAGGACGATCCCGCCGATGATCAGCCAGAGGGCTCCGGTGAGCAGCAGCAGCCACCACCACTTGGCGACGCCGGCGACGGCCTGCCGGGAAGCAGGATCGAGCGAGTTGGGATCAGGCATGGACAAGAGGACCTCCTTGTGGTCCGCTCTTGAGTACCACGATCCGAAGCAGGAGTGGGGGAGGCGCACGCAACCGCCCGGTCACCGGAAGGGCAGGTAGGCCGTCCTGAGATCCAGGGACTCCCACTCCTCATCCCCACCGGTGAGGGTGGCGTCGAGTCGCTCGGCGACCGCGATGCACAGGGCATCGCCGAGCGAGATGGATCCCGGTGTCCCGCTGGTGCGTGACATCCGGGTCAGCTCGGCAGCCCTGACGGTGTCATCAGCGGTGACGGGTTCGATGGTGATGCCGAGCCCGAGGAGGGACTCCTGCAGTTCCGTCGGCGAGTACCGATGCCCTCGCTCGGTGGCCCGGTAGAGAGTCTCCACCATCACGGATGCGGGTGCGACGACCAGCGTCCCTGCGATCAGCGTGTCGACGGTCTCCCAGTTCCGCTCCTTGAACAGCCAGGCAAGCAGGGCCGAGGCATCGATCACGACCACCGGAGCACCGTTCTGCGCCCGCGTGCTCATAGGCCGAGGTGGGCGAGGAGAGCCTCGGAGCGTTCATCGCTACTGTCGCCGCCTGCGGTGCTGCGTCGGGCCTGGTTGTGATCGGTGATCTTGACGTCCTCGCGACGCATGGCGCGGATCTCCGCCACGGGGTCGGCTCCACGAGCAGGTGCTCCCGCCGCTGCCCACAACCTCTCCTTGATGGTGGCCTCCGACTCGATCACGATCTGCCCCAGGTCGTTGACGTGCGCAATCAGGTTGTCGTCCTCAGCTATGCGTGCGGCTCGGCGCAGGGCCACGGGGATCACCGCACGGCCCTTCGGCCCGAGGTGGAACGACGCTGTCACGAATCCGGAGTCTGCGGTCATGTTGGCCATGATGCCCGATGGTGCCACTCATGTCAATAGGGTGCCACTCGGATCCGCTTGGTGGCACCCATCCTTGCAGTGAAGGTATCGGGGCTCGGGGAGCGGCTCGTTCGGGCTCAGGTTGATCAGGCCAGGGCGTACAGGCCGCGCTCGCGGAAGATCGCCAGGGCCTGGTCGACAGACTCCCGGGTGGGCGTGGGCGTGCCCAGCAGCGGATAGGCGCGCCCGAGGGCCGCGTACTTGTCGACCGCGAGCCGGTGGTAGGGCAGGACCTCGACCCGATCGACGATGCTCCCGAGATCCGCAGCCAGGTCGGCCACCTCGGCGATCTCGTCGGGCCCGTCCGTCAGGCCCGGGACGAGCACGAACCGGATCCAGACCTTGATCTCGTGATCCACCAATCGCGCGCTGAAGGCGAGGACGTCGCTGAGGCTGCCGCCGCCGCTGACCTTCTCGTACAGCGCGGCATTGCCGGCCTTGATGTCCAGCAGGACCAGGTCGGTGTTCGCCAACAGCCGCTCGCTTGCCCGGTGCCCACCATTGGCGGACGTGTCCAGCGCTGTGTGCAGGCCGTAGGCATCCTTCACCCCGACGAAGAGGGCCTCGACGAACGCCGGTTGCAGCAGGGGTTCCCCGCCCGTGACGGTCAGCCCGCCGCCGTGGGAGATGAAGGCCCGATACCGCCCGGCCTCCTCGATGACGTGGCGTGCGGACGTGCGCTCACCCAGGCGCATCGTCTGGGTGTCGGGGTTGTGGCAGTACAGGCAGCGCAGCGGGCATCCCGACAGGAACACCGTGTAGCGCAGGCCCGGACCGTTGACCCCCGAGGTCGTCTCCGCTGAGTGCACGAACCCGATCCGGGACCCGTCGGCGACATCGCCCGGCGCGAGGCCGGCGGTGCCCTCCGGATCGCTCATCGCCGTCTCCTTCGTACTGCCTGTGGGGGTTCCCATCATCGCGCACCCGGTCGGTGCCCACCCAACGAACGCGGATGATGAAGCGCGAATCGGGGGTTGGCGGGGTGTGGCTGGACTCGGTCAAGTAGAACTTCGTCGTCGCCATCGAGTGCTGCGTGGACGTGGGGCAGCACCTGTGCGCCGTCCAGGGGTGGGGGCCGCCCTCCACCAACGCAGACACCTTCCGGATCCTCTCCGAGCATGAGGTGCTCCCCGCTGACCTCGCGACGCGCATGGCTCAGGCGAGCGGGTTCCGCAACGTGCTGGTCCACGTGTACGTCGACGTCCGAGACGACTTCGTCGTGGCCAACCTCCCCCGCACCGCGAACATCCGGGCGTTCGTCGTCGCCATCGCTGATTGGCTCGGCTGAGCGGGGTCCGACGCCGACGGGGAACTGCGGGCGCGACTACACGCTCATGTGGAACGTGCGGTCGATGACGTCCTGCTGCTGCTCGCGGGTCAGCCGCACGAAGTTCACCGCGTAGCCCGAGACCCGGATGGTCAGCTGCGGGTAGTTCATCGGGTTCTCCATGGCGTCGAGCAGCATGTCGCGGTTGAGCACGTTGACGTTCATGTGGAAGCCACGGCTGTCGACGTAGCCGTCGAGGACTCCGATGAGGTTGTCCACGCGCTCCTGCTCGGTCTTGCCCAGGCCCGAGGGGATCACCGAGGCGGTCATCGAGATGCCGTCCTGGGCGTCGCCGTACGGCAGGTGCGCGACTGACAACGCGGCAGGGATCAGGCCCTTGTGGTCGCGACCGTGCATCGGGTTGGCACCCGGGGCGAACGGCTCGCCGCGCTTGCGCCCGTCGGGGGTCGACCCGGTGTTCGCGCCGTAGACCACATTCGAGGTGATGGTCAGCACCGACTGCGTGTGCCGTGCGTCTCGGTAGGCCGGGTATGAGCGGATCTTGTCCATGAAGACGGTCACGATCTGTGCGGCGATGTCGTCGACGCGGGGGTCGTTGTTGCCGAACGCCGGGTACTCACCGTCGAGGTCGAACTCCGTGATCAGGCCGGTCTCGTCGCGCACCGGGTGCACGCCCGCGTACTTGATCGCCGACAGCGAGTCGGCCACGATCGACAGCCCGGCGATGCCACACGCCAGCGTGCGCTCGGGGTCGTAGTCGTGCAGCGCCATCTCGAGGCGCTCGTAGGCGTACTTGTCGTGCATGAAGTGGATGATGTTCAGTGCGTTGACGTACACATCGGCCAGCCACGTCATGGCCACGTCGAAGCGCTCCCAGACGTCCTCGAACTCGAGCGTGTCGGCAGCGACCGGCTCGCCGAGCTCGATGACCTTCCTGCCCGAGATCTCGTCGCGGCCGCCGTTGATCGCGTACAGCAGCGTCTTGGCCAGGTTGACCCGGGCGCCGAAGAACTGCATCCGCTTGCCGACCGGCATGCTCGACACGCAGCACGCGATCGCACAGTCGTCGCCGCCCTCGTTGAACTCGCGCAGCAGGTCGTCGGACTCGTACTGGATCGCCGAGGTGTCGATGGAGACCTTCGCGCAGAACTCCTTGAACCCCGTGGGCAGCGCCGCGGACCACAGGACCGTCAGGTTCGGCTCGGGAGCCGGGCCCAGGTTGTAGAGCGTCTGCAGGAACCGGAACGAGGAGCGGGTGACCAGCGGCCGACCGTCGTAGCCCATGCCACCGATCGACTCGGTGACCCAGGTCGGGTCCCCGGAGAACAGCGCGTCGTACTCCGGCGTGCGCAGGAACCGCACCATGCGCAGCTTGATCACGAAGTCGTCGACGAGCTCCTGGGCGGTCTGCTCGGTGAGTGTGCCGGCGTCGATGTCGCGCTGCAGGAAGACATCGAGGAACGTGGACACCCGGCCCAGGCTCATGGCCGCGCCGTTCTGCTCCTTGATCGAGCCCAGGTAGGCCATGTACAGCCACTGGATCGCCTCCTGGGCGGTGACCGCCGGGCGGCGCAGGTCCAGGCCGTGCATGTCGCCGAGCGCGACCAGCTCGGCCAGGGCGCGGATCTGCTCGTTGAGCTCCTCGCGGTCGCGGATGATCGCGTCACTGCTCAGCCGGTTGTCCAGCGTGGCCAGCTCGGCCTTCTTCGCGACGACCAGCCTGTCCACGCCGTACAGGGCGACTCGGCGGTAGTCGCCGATGATCCGGCCGCGGCCGTACGCGTCGGGAAGTCCGGTGATGATGTGACTGGAGCGGGCCGCGCGGATCGCCGGGGTGTACGCGTCGAAGACGCCCTCGTTGTGGGTCTTGCGGTACTTGGTGAAGATCTCCCCGACTCGGGGGTCCGGCTCGTAGCCGTAGGCCTTCAGGCCGTTCTCGACCATCCGGTAGCCGCCGTTGGGCATGATCGCGCGCTTGAGGGGCGCATCGGTCTGCAGCCCGACGATCAGCTCGGGGATGTCGGCGGTGATCCGCCCGGGCGCGTGCGAGGTGATGGTGCTGGGCGTGTGCTGGTCCACGTCGAGGATCCCGCGCTCGCGCTCGACGAGCATCAGGTCGGCGACGAACCGCCACAGCGACTCGGTGCGCTCGGTCGGACCTGCCAGGAAGGAGGCGTCGCCGGAGTAGGGCGTGTAGTTGCCGCGGATGAACGCGGCGACATCCACGGACTCACGCCACGCGCCGTCATCGAAGCCCGCCCAGGGGTCGGAGCTGGTGGTCGGTCGGTCTGCGGCGATGGTCATGTGCGGTTCTCCTCCAGGTGCGGCCCCCCATTGTCCCCCGGGGCATCCCCCAGTACCTTCCCGAAGAGGTCCGGCCCACTCGGGACCTTGGTCCCTGGGTCGGCCGGCCGACCGCCGACCCGCCTGCGGGCTCGCCGACCCGGGTCTAGGATCGGGCTCAACTCCCCCACGTCCACGAGGTGCCTGATGGTCGACCACGCCCGCGATGCGGACGTCATCGTCGTCGGCGCCGGACCGGCTGGATCGGCCACGGCGCATCGGCTGGCCAGCGCTGGGCGCGACGTGCTGCTGCTGGAGAAGGCGGCCTTCCCGCGGGACAAGGTGTGCGGTGACGGACTGACCCCGCGTGCGGTCCGGTCCCTGATCGACATGGGCGTGGACATCTCCCCGGAGAAGGGCTGGGCGCGAAACAACGGCCTGCGGATCATCGCCAACGGCCGCACCTACGAGCTGCCCTGGCCCGAGCTCGAGCGCTTCCCGAACTACGGACTCGTCCGCTCGCGCATGGAGCTCGACGAGATCCTCGCCCGGCACGCCGCCACAGCGGGAGCGCGCCTCGTCGAGCGCACCAAGGTGCTGGAGCCGACCCGCGATGAGCGCACCGGTCGCGTCAGCGGTGTCGTCGCCCAGCCCGTGGACGACCGTGGACGGGCGACCGGCCCCCGGGTCACCTACCGGGCCCCGGTGGTGGTCGCCGCCGATGGTGTGAGCTCGCGGATGAGCGTGGCCATGGGCATCAGCCGACGCGATGACCGCCCGATGGGCGTGGCCGTGCGCGCCTACGCGCCGAGCCCCCGCGCCGCCGAGCCGTGGATGGAGTCGCACCTCGAGCTGCGGTCCAACGGTGCGCTCCTTCCCGGCTATGGCTGGGTCTTCGGGCTCGCCGACGGCACCATCAACATCGGCCTGGGCATCCTCAACACATCCGATGCCTTCCAGAACGTGGACTACCGCGACCACCTGCGCCGCTGGATGCGCGAGACCCCGGAGCACTGGGAGCTTCGTGAACACGCCGATACCGTGAAGATCGGCGGCATGGCGCTGCCGATGGGGTTCAACCGGCAGCCGCACTACGCCAAGGGCATGCTCCTGGTCGGGGACTCCGGCGGGATGGTCAACCCGTTCAACGGCGAGGGCATCGACTACGCGCTGGAGGCCGGGGCGCTGGCCGGGGCGCGCATCGACGCCGCGCTGTCCGAGCCCCGGGCCGAGGGCCGCGAGACGCAGCTCCAGGGCTACGCCGAGGACCTCAAGGCGCACTACGGCGGGTACTACACACTGGGGCGCTGGTTCGTCCGGGCCATCGGCAACCCGAGTGTGATGAAGATCGCAACGACCTACGGGATGCCCGTCCCGGTGCTGCGGGAACTGGCCCTGAAACTGATGGCGAACCTCACGGACACCGCCGATCCAGACCACATGGACAGGCTGATCAACGTGCTGTCGCGGGTGACACCGGCAGCATGAGGGCACCACGAGAGCGAAGGTGCCCCCAGGGGTGCCTAGGATGTGACCGCCCGAGCCGTGCCGGCACGGGCAGTTCGATGGGAGGACGGGTGCCACTGCCGTGAACGTCTACATGCCGATCCTCATCCTCGGACTCCTGGCCTTCGGCTTCGCGCTGTTCTCCGTCGCGGTTGCCGGGATCACCGGGCCCAAGCGCTACAACCGCGCCCGCCTCGACTCCTACGAGTGCGGCATCCAGCCGACGCCCATGCGTATCGGCGGTGGCCGGTTCCCGGTCAAGTACTACCTGACCGCGATGCTGTTCATCGTCTTCGACATCGAGATCGTCTTCCTCTACCCGTGGGCAGTCACCTTCGACTCGCTCGGGATCTTCGGGCTGGTGGAGATGCTGTTGTTCATCGCGACCCTTCTGGTCGCCTACGTCTATGTGTGGCGGCGCGACGGACTGGAGTGGGACTGACATGGGCCTCGAGGAACAACTCCCGTCGGGAGTGCTGCTGACCAGCGTCGAGCTGTTGGCGGGGTACGCGCGCAAGAGCTCGATGTGGCCCGCGACCTTCGGGCTGGCCTGCTGCGCCATCGAGATGATGGCCACCGGTGCCGGTCGCTACGACCTGGCCCGCTTCGGCATGGAGGTCTTCCGCGGCTCCCCGCGCCAGGCCGACCTGATGATCGTGGCCGGGCGCGTGAGCAACAAGATGGCACCGGTCCTGCGTCAGGTCTACGACCAGATGGCCGGACCCAAGTGGGTCATCGCCATGGGTGTCTGCGCCTCCTCGGGCGGCATGTTCAACAACTACGCGATCGTCCAGGGCGTGGACCACATCGTCCCGGTCGACATCTACCTTCCCGGGTGCCCGCCACGGCCGGAGATGCTGATGGACGCGATCCTCAAGCTCCACGACCAGGTGATGGACTCCAAGCTCGGCGCCAACCGGACCCGGCAGGTCACCGAGCTCGAGGCCGCCGCCCTCACCGCACCGCCGACCATCGAGATGCGGGGGCTGCTTCGATGAGCGAGAGCAGCCAGGTGGTCCCGGTCGGGGCCGTCGACCTCGGCCTGGACCCGGTCGTCGACACCGTAGGTGTGCGTCAGGGAGCCTTCGGAGCATCCGGATCGGGGGACACCAGCGGCTTCGGCGGGCTGGTCCGCCCGATCGAGATGCCCGGCGCCAGCCAGAAGCCCTACGGCGGCTGGTTCGACGCCGTCACCGAGGAGCTCGAGCTCTCGCTGGCCGATGCCGGCGTCCCTGCCGAGTCGGCCATCGAGAAGGTGGTCGTCGACCGCGGTGAGCTGACCCTCTACGTCCGACGTGAGCACCTTCTGGCTGTCGCCGCGGAGCTGCGCGACGAGCCGGGACTGCGCTTCGAGGTCTGCCACTCCGTGTCCGGCGTGCACTACCCCGCCGACACCGGCCGCGAGCTGCACGCGGTGATCCACCTGCTGTCGATGACGCACAGGCGCCGCATCCGGGTCGAGGTCACCTGTCCCGAGTCCGACCAGCACATCCCGTCGGTCACGGGCGTGTGGGCGTCGGCCGACTGGCACGAGCGCGAGACCTGGGACATGTTCGGGATCCAGTTCGACGGCCACCCCGCAATGACGCGCATCCTGATGCCCGACGACTGGCCGGGTCACCCGCAGCGCAAGGACTACCCGCTCGGCGGGATCCCCGTGGAGTACAAGGGCGCGACCGTCCCCGCGCCCGACCAGCGGAGGTCGTACAACTGATGAGCACGACGTATGAGTCCGGCGAGGCCTTCGAGCCCGCAGCTGCCCCTGACGAGGCCCCCGGCTACGACACCACCGAGGGCCGGGTCTTCACCGTCTCCGGCGGCGACTGGGACACCATCACCCTCGACCCGAGCGTGGCCAACGAGCGCATCGTGGTCAACATGGGCCCGCAGCACCCGTCCACCCACGGCGTCCTCCGGCTGATCCTCGAGCTCGAGGGCGAGAGCGTCCAGGAGGCCCGCTGCGGCATCGGCTACCTGCACACCGGCATCGAGAAGAACCTCGAGTACCGCAGCTGGACCCAGGGCACAACGTTCGTCACCCGGATGGACTACCTGTCCAGCTTCTTCAACGAGACCGGCTACAGCCTGGCCGTTGAGAAGCTGCTCGGGATCACCGACGACATCCCGGACCGCGCCACGGTCATCCGCGTCATCCTCATGGAGCTCAACCGGGTCAGCTCGCACCTGGTCTGCCTGGCCACCGGCGCACTGGAGCTGGGGGCGCTCACCGCCATGACCTACGGCTTCCGCGAGCGGGAGCACATCCTGGACATCTTCGAGCTGGTCACCGGCCTGCGGATGAACCACGCGTTCATCCGGCCCGGGGGCCTGGCGCAGGACATGCCCGAGAAGGACGACCTCGGCCAGGACATGCGGACCCGGATCCAGTGGACGATCGACCAGCTGCGCTCGAGGTTCAAGGACACCTCGAACCTCCTGGTCGACAACACCATCTGGATGGGCCGCACCTCGGGCATCGGCTACCTGGACCTCACCGGCTGCATGGCCCTGGGCGTCACCGGTCCGATCCTGCGAGCCACCGGCTACCCGTGGGACGCGCGCAAGGACATGCCCTACTGCGGCTACGAGCGCTACGAGTTCGAGGTCCCCACCCAGAACACCTCGGATGCCTACGGCCGGTTCCTGATCCGCCTGGCGGAGATGGAGCAGAGCCTCAACATCGTCGAGCAGGCGCTGGAGTACCTGACGCCCGGGCCGGTGATGGTCGACGACCCGAAGATCGCCTGGCCCGCGCAGCTGGCGATCGGAACCGACGGGATGGGCAACTCCCTGGACCACATCCGCCAGATCATGGGCACCTCGATGGAGGCCCTGATCCACCACTTCAAGCTGGTGACCGAGGGCTACAGCGTGCCGGTGGGTCAGGTCTACCAGGTGCTCGAGGCGCCCCGCGGGGAGCTCGGCGTGCACGTGGTCTCGCACGGCGGGACCAAGCCCTACCGCGTGCACTTCCGCGATCCCAGCTTCAACAACCTGCAGTCGGTGGCCGCCATGTGCGAGGGCGGCCAGGTGGCTGACGTCGTGGCCGCGGTCGCCAGCATCGACCCCGTGATGGGAGGCGTGGACCGCTGATG
>CAVTOX010000016.1:0-111552 GCA_963736425.1 uncultured Actinomycetes bacterium | reverse complement strand
CCGACGGCTCGGCGGTCCATGCGCCATGCCGGTCTGCGAACCCTTCGAGCCAGCCGGGAAGCCGGCGCAGTGGGACCCCGACGATGTGCTCCTGGTCAGGCACGACTGACCGCACCTGACTGGCGCTCACGCAGCCGTCCGGCACGCTCGAGGTCGGCGATCAGGCCCTCGACCAGCAGCTCGACGACCGACTCGCGGGGCACCGGGGAGGTTGTCGCAGCGAGGGCGACCTCCTCCAGCGATCCCAGCCATCCCCGCACGGCCAACTGGGTGACCTCGTCACGCGCCGGCCACTCAGCCGCATCGAGCCAGCGGATCACGTGAGTGGCTCGGACCTCGTCAAGGACGGCAAGCACCTTGGGGTCACCGCCGGACGCGCCGCGCACAAGTGCAACGTACACCCCGCGCTTGCGCGCCACGAACTTCAGGAACGCGCGGACCATCTCGCGCAGCCGGGTGTCCACGTCGGTCTCCGGGTCCCCCGGGACGGCCTGCATCAGCCGATCGCCGGCGCTGGCGACGACGGCCGCGAAGTAGTCGCCCTTCGAGGGGAAGTAGTGGAACACCAGGGTCCGCGAGACACCGGCCTCCGCGGCCACCTCGTCC
This sequence comes from uncultured Actinomycetes bacterium, assembly GCA_963736425.1. GTDB lineage: Bacteria > Actinomycetota > Actinomycetes > S36-B12 > CAIYMF01 > Prado023. The sequence goes on along the minus strand of CAVTOX010000016.1, from coordinate 110,946 downwards.
ATGGCCAGGTCCTGGATCGGCCGGGTCTCCAGGAGATCGAGGCCGATGTCGACCAGCTGCTGGCGACGGTCCTGGGCCGACATGCGCGGTGGCCCCGGGACGGCCCCCATCGGGGCTGCTCCGGGGCCACCGCTGCGACTCACTTGTAGCTGCCGCCAGCCTCGGCCAGGGCCACCACCGACGCAGGCGGGGTGAACCGCTCGCCGTACGTGGCAGCCAGCTCGTTGGCCCGCGCGACGAAGCCGGCAGGGCCGCCCTCGTATCCGTTGACGAACTGCAGCACGCCGCCGGTCCACGCCGGGAACGCGATCCCGAAGATGGAGCCGATGTTGGCATCCGGCACAGTGCGCAGGACGTTCTCGTCGAAGCACTTGATGCTCTCGATCACCTCGATGAACAGCATGCGCTCCTGGAGGTCCTTGAACGGGATATCCATGTTCTCCCCGCCGAAGACCTTCTTCAGACCTGGCCACAGGCCCAGGCGCTTGCCCTCGGCGTAGTCGTAGAAGCCCGCTCCGGCCGCCCGCCCGCCGCGGTTGTCCACCGCGACCAGCTGCTCGAGAGCCGCATACCCGGGGTGGACGAAGAACTCCGGCATCGGGGCGCCAGTGGCCGCAGCCTCCGCCTGCGCGGCCTGCTTGATCTTCAGGCCCAGGGTGAGGCTGACCTCGTCAGTCAGGGCGAGTTGGCCGACCGGGTAGCCGGCCTGCAGGGCCGCCTGCTCGACGCTGTTGGCGGGCACGCCCTCTCCGACCATCGCCGCAGCCTCGGCCACGACCCGGCCGATCACCCGGCTGGTGAAGAAGCCCCGGCTGTCGTTGACCACGATCGGGGTCTTGCGGATCTGCAGGGCGACGTCGATCGCCTTCGCGATGGCCACGTCCGAGGTCTTCTCACCGACCACGATCTCCAGCAGCGGCATCTTGTCGACCGGCGAGAAGAAGTGCAGGCCGATGAAGTCCTCCGGCCGGTCAACACCCTCGGCGAGGCCAGTGACCGGGATGGTCGAGGTGTTGGAGCCGAGCAGCGCGTCCGGTGCCAGCAACGGCACGACCTCGGCGTAGACCGACTTCTTCAGGTTCGGGTCCTCGAAGACCGCCTCGATCATGAGGTCGGCTCCCTTGGCGTCGGCATAGTCCTCAGTCGGGGATGATCCGGGCCAGGACCTCGTCGCGCTGCCTCGGCGGTCATCTTCCCGCGCGCGACTGCCTTGTCCAGGAGGCCCTGTGAGTATGCCTTGCCCTTCTCCGCCGCCGCGAGGGTCATGTCCTTGAGGACGACCTCCATGCCAGACCGGGCGCACACATAGGCGATCCCGGCGCCCATCATCCCGGCGCCGAGCACGACCACCTTCTGCGCGGTGTACTTCGGGACGTCCTTCGGCCGGTCGCCGCCCTTGCTGATGTGCTGCAGGTCGAACCAGAGCGCCTTGACCATGTTCGTGCTGACCGGACCGGTGACCAGATCGACGAAGTACTGCGTCTCGATCGCCTCCGCCGTGGCGAAGTCCACCTGGGCACCCTCCACCGCCGCGGCCATGATGTGGTGCGGGGCGGGCATCGGGGCGCCCTTGATCTGCTTGCGCAGGTTCGCCGGGAACGCCGGGCAGGTTCGCCGCGAACGCCGGGGTCATCGGGGTGCCGCCGGGGATCTTGTATCCCTTGACGTCCCAGGGCTGTACGGCGTCGAGGTTGGACAGCGCCCAGGTCTTGGCTACATGGATGAGTTCCTCAGGGGTGCTGACGAGCTCGTCGACAACCCCGGCGGCCAGCGCGTCCTTCGGCTTGCGCCGCTGGCCCTGGAGCAGGTGGTTCATCAGTGCGGTCTGGATGCCGAACATCCGCACCGAGCGCACGACGCCACCGCCACCGGGGAGCAGGCCCGAGCTGGACCTCGGGGAGGCCGATCTCCGCCCCCTTCACGTCCAGGGCGACCCGGTGGTGGCAGGCCAGCGCGAGCTCGAGCCCGCCGCCGAGGGCAGCGCCGTTGAGCGCGGCCACGACGGGCCGGCCGAGGGTCTCCATGCGCCGGAAGAGCGCCTTGAGCTCGTCGTACTCCTCGGTCCACCTCGCGGCATCGTCCGGCGTGGTCTCCATGACGCTGTTGAGGTCCGCACCGGCGAAGAAGGTCTTCTTCCCCGACGTCAGGACGACGCCGTTGATCTTCTCCTTCTCCGCCTCGAGCCGCTCGACGGTTGCCGTCAGCGACGTGACGAAGATCTCGTTCATCGTGTTCACGGCGCGGTTCGGGTCGTCCATCGTCAGGGTGACGATTCCGGCCTCGTCCATCTCCCAGCCGAACATGTTGATGTCAGTCATGTGTGATGCCTTCCTTGTCCGGTCGGGGTCTCAGAGCCGCTCGATGATGGTTGCCACGCCCATGCCGCCGCCGATGCACAGCGAGATCAGGCCGTAGCGGCCGCCGGTCCGCTCGAGCTCGTCCAGGCAGGTGGCGGTGATGATGGCGCCGGTCGCGCCCAGGGGGTGGCCCATCGCGATGGCCCCGCCGTTGACGTTGACCTTGTCGGGATCGACGTCGAGGTCCTTCATCCACTTGAGCACGACGGCCGCGAAGGCCTCGTTGAGCTCGAACACGTCGATGTCGTCGATCGTCAGGCCCGCGGTCTTCAGCACCTTCTCGGTGGCCGGCGTGGGGCCGGTCAGCATGATCGTGGGCTCGGAGCCGACGACCGCCGAGGCGACGACACGCCCGCGCGGGGTCATGCCCGCCTCCTTGCCGACCCGCTCATTGCCGATCAGGACCATCGCGGCACCGTCGACGATGCCCGACGAGTTGCCACCGGTGTGGACGTGGTTGATCCCCTCGACCCAGTGGTACTTCTGCAGCGCCACGGCGTCGAAGCCGCCCATCTCGCCCATCCCGGCGAAGGAGGGCTTGAGCTTGCCGAGCATCTCGGCCGTGGTCCCCGGGCGCATGTGCTCGTCATGATCGAGCAGCACGATGCCGTTGCGGTCCTTGACCGGGATGACCGACTTCGCGTAGCGCCCGTCGGCCCATGCCGCCGCCGCACGCTCCTGCGAGCGCACGGCATAGGCGTCGACGTCGTCGCGAGTGAAGCCCTCGATCGTCGCGATGAGGTCCGCGCTGATGCCCTGGGGCACGAAGTAGCTGTCGTAGGCGGTCTCGGGGTCCATCGCCCACGCGCCGCCGTCCATGCCCATCGGCACGCGGCTCATGCACTCGACTCCACCGGCGATCGCCATCGACTCCCAGCCGGAGCGGATCTTGGCCGCGGTCAGGTTGACGGCCTCCAACGCGGACGCGCAGAACCTGTTGATCGTGGTGCCGGCACCGGCGGCATCGGGCAGGCCCGACGCGATGGCGGCGGTGCGGGCGATGTTCGCCCCCTGGTCGCCGACCGGGGTCACACAGCCGACAACGATGTCCTCGACCAGCACCGGGTCGAGGCCCGGGTTGCGGTCCAGGATCTCGTGGATGAGGTCGGTCAGCATCGTGACCGGCTTGACGCCGTGCAGGGCACCGTTCTTGGCCTTGCCGCGGGGGGTACGGATCGCCTCGTAGATGTACGCCTCAGAAATCACGCCTGCATCTCTCCTGCCTGCTTCGTGGTGATGCCCATTCCGATCGCCCACAGGATCGCGGGTTCGGCTTGTTGAGCAAGTGTCAACACACTACTACTGGCCAGTAACTTGCTGTCAAGCGGGGTCCCCTTTGACCGCGCTGCATCTGCGACGGATGGGCGTCGGAAGTGCAGCGCAGGGCGTCTCGGGCGTCCCAGATGCAGCGCAACCTGGGGACCGCCCCCGGTGCCCCGCACGCCACGCGGCCGGCCGGTCCCTCGGACTAGCCTGATCGGGACACCTTCGAAGGGACGCACATGGGCCGGCTCAGCGTGATCTCCGACATGGACGGGGTCATCTACCGCGGCAAGGAGCTCATCCCCGGCGCCCAGGACTTCGTGGCGCACATGCGCGCGCACGACATCCCGTTCCTGTTCCTGACGAACAACTCCGAGCAGACCCCGCTCGACCTGCTGCGCAAGCTCGAGGGGATGGGCATCCACGGCCTGACCGAGGCCAACTTCATCACCGCGGCGATCGCCACCGCGCAGTTCCTGCACGCCCAGCGCCCGCACTCCACGGCCTATGTCGTCGGCGGCAGTGGCCTGGCCGCCGAGCTGTACAAGGTGGGCTACTCGATCACCGAGAGCCACCCGGAGTACGTGGTGGTCGGCAAGACGGCCAACTTCAACTTCGCGACCATGCGCAAGGCCACCCAGCTGATCGACGCAGGGGCCAAGTTCATCGGGACCAACCCTGACCTGATCGACCCGGTCGAGGGCGGCACCGAGCCGGCAGCCGGCGTGATCCTGGCCGCGATCGAGGCGGCAACCGGCAAGAAGCCCTACATCGTCGGCAAGCCGAACTCGCTGATGATGATCTACGCCCGGCAGATGCTCGGGGCCCACGCCGAGGACTGCGTGATGATCGGCGACCGCATGGACACCGACATCGTCGGCGGCCTGGAGGCGGGGATGCGCACCGCGCTCGTGCTGTCCGGGGTGTCCAGCCCCGAGACCATCGAGCAGTTCCCCTACCGGCCGGACTTCGTGTTCGACTCGGTCGGGTCGATCGACTGGGACGCGCTGCAGTCCGGACTCGGGGCCGAGGACTCCCCCGAGGCTCCGGGTGGGGGGACCCCGACCGGGCCGGGAGCCCGCGCGTGACCACCTCGACCGCGATCCAGATCCCCACCCTCCTGCGGGTCAAGCCGAACACCGTCTACAAGCTGGGCAAGTACCTGCGCCGCAACGACTTCAACTCGATCGCCCTGTTCTACGGCGAGGGCATGGGCGACCTGCTCGGCCAGACCGTCGAGATCTCGCTGGACAGCTCGGAGATCAAGACCCGCTACACCGAGACCGTCGTCACCAACGACATCGAGGCCGTGGTCAGCAGCGCCTTCGCCCTGCCCCGCAACACCGACGCGATCGTGGCCGTGGGCGGCGGCATGGCCATCGACTACGCCAAGTACGCCGGCTTCCTGGCCCACAAGCCCGTCATCGCCGTGCCCACTGCGCTGAGCAACGACGGGTTCGCCTCCCCCGGCGCGAGCCTGAAGGTGGGCGGCAAGCGCACGAGCTGCCCGGCGAACATCCCGTTCGGGGTGGTGCTGGACACCGCAGTGATCGCCAAGTCACCGCCGCGGTTCACGTTCTCGGGGGTCGGCGACCTGCTGAGCAAGTACTCGGCGGTGCACGACTGGAAGCTGGCGTACTGGGAGACCGGCGAGCAGGTCAACGACTTCGCCGTGCTGATCGCCCTGCAGAGCGTCGAGAACTTCGTCAACTACCCCAACAAGTCGATCGGCGACCTGGACTTCATCAAGCTGATGGCCGGAGCCCTGGTGATGAGCGGCGTGGCGATGGAGGTCTCGGGCTCCTCGCGACCGGCCTCGGGCAGCGAGCACCTGATCTCGCACGCCTACGACAAGGTGGCGGCGCGCCCGAGCATGCACGGCCTGCAGGTCGGGCTGGCCTCGATCGCCACCATGTGGCTGCAGGAGCACCCGCGGCTCGAGGACGTCATGTCGGTGCTGGCCGAGACCGGCTTCATGCACTTCGTCAAGGAGAACCCGCTGGACCGGGCAGCGTTCGTCGAGTCGATCCGGCTCGCCCCCACGATCAAGGACGACTACTTCACGATCCTGAGCCCCGAAGGGCAACGTGGAGAGGCTGGTCGAGTTCGTCACCGACTGCCCGGTCTGGGACGGCCTGCTGGCCTGATCGCGGCCACCCGGCGGAGGTCCGCCGGCCGCACCGGCCACCTCACTTCGAATCTGCTCCCGTCCTCACGATCTGCTCCCATCCGAACGGGAGCGGATCGTCGAATCGGGAGCAGATCGTGGGAATGGGCGCCGGACGGAGGCGCGCGCGGGTGCTCGTGGGCGCGGCATCGGGCCGTTCGGCTGCCGGGGGCGCGGATCGTCATTACGCTGGACCCCGTGCCCTCACTCGCCTCTGCCGCTGTCCGCCTTGCCGAAGTCGTCGGGGGACGGCCCCTCCCTGAGCATCCCGTGGGAGGTCTGGGCGCTGACGCTGGGCGTGATCGTGGCCCTGTTCACGTTCGACCTGGTGATCAGCGGCCGCAACCCGCACGCCGTCGGGTTCAAGGAGGCGGCCGGATGGTCGGTCTTCTACATCTCGGTGGCGATCGTCTTCGGCCTCGTGTTCGGGGCGTGGGCCGGGTCGCCCTACGGGGCGGAGTACTTCGCCGGGTACATCGTCGAGAAGACCCTGTCGATCGACAACCTGTTCGTGTTCGTGATCATCATGTCCTCGTTCGCCGTCCCGGCCGAGCACCGGCACAAGCTGCTCACGCTGGGCATCGCGCTGGCGCTGGTCCTTCGCGCGATCTTCATCGCGATCGGCGCCACCCTCCTGGCCTACTTCTCGTTCATGTTCCTGATCTTCGGCGCGATCCTGATCTTCACCGGGATCAAGCTGTTCCAGCACCGCGACGAGGATCCCGACATCGAGGACAACGCCCTGGTGCGGTTCACCAAGCGGCGCATCCCGGTCACTGAGGACTACCGCGAGGGGCACTTCTTCGTCCGCGAGAACGGCGTCCGGATGGCCACGCCGCTGTTCATCGCGTTCGTCGCCATCGCCTCCACCGACATCCTGTTCGCGCTGGACTCGATCCCCGCCGTGTACGGCGTGACCGACGAGCCCTACATCGTGTTCGTCGCGAACGCGTTCGCCCTCCTCGGGCTGCGCGCCCTGTTCTTCCTCGTGGACGGCCTGCTCGACCGGTTGATCTACCTGTCGTCCGGGCTGGCGTTCATCCTGATCTTCATCGGGTTCAAGCTCGCACTGCACTGGGCGCACGGGATCTGGCCGCAGGTGCCCGAGATGACGATCACGTTCTCGCTGGCGGTCATCGTGATCGTCCTGACCGTGACCACTGTCGCCAGCCTCATCGCGGTGCGCCGCGACCCGTCCAAGCGGGCGCATGCGGGTTCGTTCACCGACAACGTCGACAAGGACGGCCCCGGAGTCTGAGCCGTCCCGGGAGGCGCCACATGACCGCTCCACCCACGCAGCGTCGCCGCGTGACCCAGCGCTTCCCTGCCCTGATCCCGGCGAGGATGGCGCAACGGCGCCTGACCAAGCGTGCCCAGGACGCACGCGCCGGGTACCGCTACGCGGCCGTACGGTCTGCAGCCGACCTTCCCTGGCTGATCGCCGAGCACTCCTCGATCCTGGAGCGCGACCTGCAGGGCGTGGACCCGCAACTGCAGCGCAACAAGGTCACGAACCTCCGGCTGGCCGCCGGCCGCATCGACGGCGTGCTCATGTCCCCGGGCGAGACGTTCTCGTTCTGGCGGCTGGTGGGCCGGGCCACCGAGCGCGGCGGCTACACCGACGGGCTGGTGCTGCGCGACGGCGCGGCGGCGTCCGGGGTCGGCGGCGGGCTCTGCCAGATCAGCAACATGCTCCACTGGCTGACGCTGCACAGCGAACTCACGGTGGTCGAGCGCCACCGGCACTCCTTCGACCCGTTCCCTGACAGCGAGCGGCGCGTGCCGTTCGGGACCGGTGCGACCCTGCTGGACGGGATCTTCGACCTGAAGGTCACCAACGGGACCGCGATCGACCACCAGTTCCGCCTGCGCCTCACCGACACCCAGCTGGTGGGCGAGCTCCGCGCGGCGCAGCCGCCGAACGTGCGCTACGAGGTGGTGGAGCGCGACCATCGGTTCGTGCGTGAAGGCGGTGAGGTGTTCCGCGACAACCGGATCGTGCGACTCGGGTACCCGATCGGCGATGGGCCTCGCGCCGGCGTGGGGACCGATCCCGTGTCGGAGGTCGAGCTGTTCGCCAATCACTGCCGGGTCGGCTACCCGGTCGACGAGGACCAGATCAGCTGACCCACCCACAAGCGTCCCTCCGGCCGGTCCGACACCTCCCGCCTGTTGGTCCGCTTTCGCGCGGACCGATCCGTGGTTGGTCCGGATCTCCGAGCGACGATGCGCCGAGATCCGGACGAACTGGGGGCGGCCCTGAGCGAGCGGCCTCAGCCGAGCAGGGCCTGGCCGATGTACTCGCCGGGTTGGACGCCGCCCGGGATCGCGAACAGCGCCGACCCGATGGGAGTGGTCCAGATGTTCAGGACGTCGGACTTGGCCAGCCGCTTCTGGATCGGCACGAACTGCTCGGCCGGATCGGCCTGGTACGCGACGAAGATGAGCCCGGCGTCGGCCGAGCCGTCGGCAGCGATGCCGTCGTCGTAGTTGTACGGCCGGCGCAGGATCCGCTCGCTAGGGGCTGTGGCGTGCGCCAGCCGCATGTGCGCGGTTGGCGGGATCACGAGGAACCCGTTCTCGTCGACGGCCTCGTAGTCCGGTGCGGTGAACTCGGTGCCGCCGGTCAGCGGTGCGCCGTCGGACAGCCGCCTGCCGATCGACTGCTCCTTGCTCCGGGAGTCCACCCCGCCCCAGACCTTCAGGTTCATCGCGACCCGGCGCACCACGGCCGACGAGCCGCCCACGAGCCACGTCGGCGTCGAGGCGTCGGGAGCCACCCAGACAACGTCGGCGAAGTCGTCGCTGCCGGGCTTCGGGTTCACCGTTCCGTCCACCTGGCCGAACAGGTTGCGGCCAGTGATGCCCGCGGGTGCGGTGTTCGCCGGGCGATGGAACCCGGTCTGGACCCACCGGACGGTCGCGAATGGGCCGGCATCGTTGAGCAGCACGCGCACCGCGTGCGAGACCGTGACCGGATCCTCGGCCGCGACCTGGAGCAGCAGGTCGCCCCCCGTCCAGCGATCCTGGAGCTTGTCGATCGAGAAGGAGGGAAGCCCCGTGGCGAGCCAGGCCGGCGCCTGGTCAGCCAGCCCAGCCGCCTCCAGAAGCCCCATCCCGTAGCCGACCGTGACGGTCAGCCGTGCGGGCACGACCTGCGAGCTCGGGCTGCGGATCGGCCAGCGCGGGCCGACCCTCGGACAGCCGTTCGACGTCGTCGGTGAGCAGGCGCATCAGCCGGACGAGGGCCTCGCGGTCGACCTCGTCCTTCAGGTCCAGGGCGACGAAGGTCGCGGTGGCCTGCAGCGGGGTCTCGACCCCGGCCTGGTGGATGCCGTGGAACGGCTCGACCGTGCTACCCGGGGTCGGGCACGGTGCCGATCTCAGGTGCGGCGCCCTCTGAGCCACCCGCGGGCGAATCCGGCTCGGACGCGACCGCGTACCCGGCAGCGGCGCCCACGGCCAGGCCCCCCACCCCGAGGCCCAGGGCGCCGAGCAGCCCCCGACGGGTCACCCCAGTCGGGGGCTGCTCAGGCTGCGGGTCGGGGACCATCCGCGTCGGTCAGCTCTCCGCCGGACTGGGTGACATGGAGTCCATCGCGCCCTCCGCGGGCACGTACGACTCGGCACCACCCTCGAACGGCTTGGCAACGCTCATCCACGTCACGGAGCCACCGGTGTCGCAGGTGACTGTGATCTCGACCTCGTCGCCGGCCTCGATCGGGGCGGGCAGCTTCATCAGCATCAGGTGGTCGCTGCCCGGCTTGAGCTCAGCCGTACCACCAGCCGGCACGACCAGGCCACCCTCCTTGGGCTGCATCACCATGGCGCCGTCCTTGTCGACCACCTCGTGGATCTCCATCATCCCGGCCGACGGGCTCGAGGCCGCGGTGATCGTGATGTCGGCATCGCTCGGGTTGCTGAACACGCCGAACGCTCCGGTCATGTCCTTGTCCTGGGCCTTCACCCACGGGTCGGCCATCGTCAGCGCACACCCGCTGGCGGCGGCGGACGCGGTGTCGGTCGCTTCAGCGGCGGTGTCCTCCGAGGAGGCGCAGGCCGACAGCAGGCCCAGCATCAGGACGGCCGCTGCTGTGACCGAGAGGAGGCGATGGTCAGGCATGGCGCAGTCTCCCTCATCGTGACAGATACCCCCAGGGGTGTGGGGGACAGCCTACTCGGTGCGGGAAACCGCCCGATCGAGCAGGTTCGCCTAACTTCCGGGGCAGCCCCGGGCGGCGGCTCTATCGAGCAGCCCACTCGCTGAGCAGGGCCTGCTCCCGCTCGGCGGTCAGCAGCGAACTTCGGGTCGACCACCTCGACGACGGATCCGACGCCCAGGCAAGCGTGTCCACGGCAGTCTCGCCCAGCGGTCGGCCACGCAGGCCGGCCGCGATGGCGCGCGCAGGATCCATGGCCAGGGCGAACTCGGGGTCGTCGGCGCCCGTCCACAGAGGCAGCATCTCAGGGGTCACCCCGCGCTCGGCCAACCACGCAGAGCGCACCCACACCAGGCGGGTCCCGTCCGGGGCAACCGCTTCGCGAACCTCCTCGAGCATCTCGGCGAAGGAGTACGGGGGCGACGGCTGGACAGCATGGAAGGTCCCCTCGTCGCCAGCCTCGAGCAGTCCCACCGTGAAGGCTGCGAGGTCCCGAGCATCGATGTACTGGAACGGGACGTCGGGACTCCCCGGGCACAGGACCGTGCCACCGCGGGCGAGCCGGTCGACCCAGTAGGGGAAACGTGCGGTCGGGTCGTAGCGGGCCCACGATGTAGGTCGGGCGGATCACCAGCAGCTGACCGGCGTGCCGCTGCTCGGCGACGTGCTCGCAGCCCACCTTCAGGCCACCGTAGGTCGCCATGTCGATGGCCGGGGCGCCCCCGTCGAGGCCGAGGGGGGCGACCAGCGGCGCCTGCTCGTCCAGGCCCGGTTCCGGTGCGTCGGCATAGACCGAGACCGTGGAGATGAGCGCGTGCCGACCACCCCGCTCCCCCAATGCATCGGCGAGCGAGGTCACCTGGCGCGGGTAGTACGCGCACACGTCCGCCGTGGCATCCCACTCCCGACCGGAGAGGACCCCCAGGTCGGCGTCCCGGTCGGCATGCAGGTGCTCGGCGCCCGGAGCGCCCGAGCACTGCACTCCACGGTGCATGACCGTGACCTCGTGGCCCCGGGCGATTGCGGCTGCCACGAGGTGCCGCCCGACGAATCGGGTTCCGCCGATGATGAGGATGCGCATGAGGGCGATCCTGCCAGCACGCCATGGCCCAAGCGCGGGATGGCGGCGTTGCGGCTGAGACCCAGGACGCGCCACACTGGAACCGGAGGTGTGCTGTGGGGTTCCTGCTGGCGATGACGCTGCCCGCGCTGGTGCTGCTCCTGTTCGCCCTTGGCATGATCGAGTTGGCTGCAGCCAAGCGCAAGCCCGGCTCGAAGCACGGCTCAGCGATGTCGTCGACGGGGTTCGACATCCTGCAGGAGGCGCTCTACCCGTCCAAGAAGCACGAGATCGAGCAGCGCGACCACGAGGCGCTGATGGCCGAGGAGGACGCCGAGGGCGCGCCGCCGCGCACGCGGATCGACCTGGACAAGGGCACGGCACACGTCCACCTGCCGTGACGAGGGCACGTGCCCGATCACCTACCCGATCACCTACTCCGAGATCGCCCCGGCGAACTGGCTCTCGTAGAGCCGCGCGTAGGCCCCGCCTGCGGCAATGAGCTCCTGGTGGTTGCCGTGCTCGACGATGTCACCGTCCTCCATGACCAGGATGGTGTCCGCGTCCCGGATGGTGCTCAGGCGGTGCGCGATGATGAACGAGGTGCGGCCGTGGCGCAGCCTGGCCATCGCCTTCTGGACCATGACCTCGGTGCGGGTGTCGACCGAGGACGTGGCCTCGTCGAGGATCAGGATCGCCGGGTCGGCCAGGAACGCCCGCGCGATGGTGATCAGCTGCTTCTCCCCCGCTGACACGTTGGACGCCTCGTCGTCGAGAACCGTCTCGTAGCCGTCGGTCAGCGTCCGGACGAAATGGTCCACGTAGGCGGCCCGCGCCGCGTCGAGCACCTGCTCGTCAGTCGCGTCGGCGCCGTAGGCGATGTTCTCCCGGATCGTCCCGCCGAACAGCCAGGTGTCCTGCAGGACCATGCCGAAGCTGCCGCGCAGGTCGTCGCGCGTCATCTCATTGATGTCGTGGCCGTCGAGGGTGATCCGCCCGGAGTCCACGTCGTAGAACCGCATGAGCAGGTTGACCAGGGTGGTCTTGCCGGCACCCGTCGGGCCCACGATCGCGCAGGACTCGCCAGGCTCCACCGCAAGGTTCAGCCCGCGGATCAGGGGCTTGTCGGGCACGTACTGGAATGCGACGTCCTCGAAGACCACCCGGCCCTCGACCTCGCCCGGACGAACCGGCTCGTCGGGATCCGCGATCTCGTCCTCGGCATCGAGGAACTCGAAGACCCGCTCCGCCGAGGCCACCCCGGACTGCATGAGGTTGACCACGGCGGCGATCTGGGTGATCGGCATCTGGAACTGCCGCGCGTACTGGATGAAGGCCTGGACGTCACCCAGGGGCATCGCCCCGGAGGCCACCTGCAGGCCGCCGATCACCGAGATGAGCACGTAGTTCAGGTTCGAGATGAACATCATCGTCGGCTGGATGATCCCGGAGATGAACTGCGCCTTGAAGCTCGAGGCGTACATCCGATCGTTGAGCTCGTCGAACTCCTCGATGGCCTGCTCCGAGTGGCCGAACACCTTCACGAGGTCGTGGCCGGTGTACATCTGCTCGACGTGGCCGTTGAGCGACCCGGTCCACTCCCACTGCGACGCGAACTGCTTCTGCGACCGCTTCGCGATCAGCATCGTCACCACGAACGAGAGCGGCACCGTCAGAAGCGAGATCACGGCGAGCAGGGGCGACATCCAGAACATGATGATCAGGATGCCGATGACGGTCAGCGTCGAGGTGATCAGCTGCGTGAGCACCTGTTGGAGGGTGTTGGAGACGTTGTCGATGTCGTTGGTCACCCGGGAGAGCAGGTCCCCGCGCGGGTGCGTGTCGAAGTAGTGCAGCGGCAGTCGCCCGATCTTGACGTCAACCTCCTCGCGCAGCTGGTAGATCGTCGACTGGGTGACCCCGGCCATGATGTAGGCACTGGCCCAGCCCAGCAGGGCCGACACCAGGTACAGCAGTGCCACGAAGGTGAGCAGCCGGCCGAGCTGGGTGAAGTCGACCCCCTGGCCGGGGACGACGTCCATGGACGCCAGCATGTTCGCCTGGTCGGTCTTCCCCTCGGCGTTCAGCCCATCGACGATGACGTTGACCGGCACGCCTGCGGGCAGCTTCGAGCCGATGTAGCCCTCGAAGATCAGGGTGGTTGCGTTGCCCAGGAGCTTCGGTCCCATGATCGCCAGGACGACGCTGACCACCGACATCCCGATGACGCCGAGGATCTGCGCGGCCTGCGGGCGCAGCCGACGAGCCAGTCGCTTGACGGTTCCCTTGAAGTCGCTGGACTTCTGGGCCTGGACGAACAGGCCGCCCATGGGTCCACCGCCACCGGGACCCCCGGGGCCGGGACCGCCCGGACGCGGCGGGCCACCGGGGCCCATCCCCCCGGGACCGCCCGGACGCCCGCCGGCCGTGGCCGTTCCGGCGCTCATGCGGCCTCCTCCGCCGAGAGCTGGGAGAGCACGATCTCGGCGTAGGTCGGGCACCCGGCCATCAGCTCCTCATGCGTGCCGACGCCGGCCAGCATTCCCTCGTCGAGGACCAGGATCTGGTCGGCATGGCGGATCGTGGCCACCCGCTGGGCCACGATCAGCACGCAGGACTCGCGCGTGGGCTCCCGCAGTGCAGCCCGCAGCCGCGCATCCGTCGCGTAGTCCAGGGCGGAGAACGAGTCGTCGAACACGTACACCGAGGGTTCGCGGACCAGGGCCCGGGCGATCGCGAGGCGCTGGCGCTGGCCCACCGGAGACGTTCACACCGCCCTGCTCGATGGGGGCGTCGAGACCCTCGGGCAGCGCGCGGACGAAGTCAGCACCCTGCGCGATCTCCAGCGCCCGCCACATCTGCTCCTCGGTGGCGTCAGGGGCCCCGAAGCGCAGGTTGTCGGCGATCGTCCCGGAGAACAGGAACGCCTTCTGCGGGATCAGGCCCATGCTCGCCCAGAGTGCGGCGCGCTCCCACTCGCGGACGTCCACCCCGTCGACGAGAACCGTGCCCCCGGTGACGTCGTAGAGCCGCGGAACCAGGTTGATCAGCGTCGACTTGCCCGAGCCGGTGGAGCCGATGATGGCGGTTGTCTGCCCGGGGCGAGCCGTGAACGAGATCCCGCGGAGCACCGGCTCGGCGGCCCCCGGGTACCCGAACTCGACGTCGCGGAACTCGACGGTGCCGCGCATCGCGGTCTGCCCCGGCTCGGGGACCTGCGGGTCGTGGATGTCGGGCTCGACCGCCAGGACGTCGTTGAGCCGCTCGGACGACGCGGCAGCACGCGGCCACATGACCAGCACCATCGTGGCCATCATCACCGACATGAGGATCTGCATCAGGTAGGCCAGGAACGCCATCAGGTTGCCGATCGGCATCTCCCCGGAGGCGATCCGCTTCCCACCGAACCAGACCACCGCGACGCTGGACAGGTTCATGATCAGCATGAGTGCGGGCATCATCAGGGCGAAGAGGCGGTTGACGCTCAGGGTCGTGTCGGTGAGGTCCGCGTTGGCCTCCGCGAACCGCGCTTCCTCGTGCTCGGTGCGCACGAACGCCCTGATGACCCGGATGCCCGTGAGGTTCTCGCGCAGGATCAGGTTGATCTTGTCGATCTTGACCTGCATCGCCCGGAAGAGCGGCACGGCCTTGACCATCACCCCGCCGATGACCAGCATCATGATCGGCACGATCACGAGCAGCAGCAGCGACAGCGGGCCGTCCTGGCGGTAGGCCATGATCACGCCGCCGATCGCCATGAGCGGCGCGGTCACCATGACCGTCAGCGCCATCTGCAGGAACATCTGGACCTGCTGCACGTCGTTGGTGTTGCGGGTGATCAGGGTGGGCGCGCCGAACGTGTTCATCTCGCGCAGGGAGAACCTCTGAACGGCCCGGAAGATCCGGGCACGCATGTCGCGGCCGACCGACATGGACGTCCGGGATGCGAAGTACAGCCCCACGATCGCCGCCACTGCCACCAGGAACGCCACGAACAGCATCACGGCGCCGACTCGGATGATGTAGTTGGTGTCGCCCTTGGCCACGCCGTTGTTGATGATGTCGGCGTTCAGCTCCGGCAGGTAGAGGGTGCCGATGACCTGCAGGACAAGCAGTCCGATGACGATCGCGAGGTCGCGGCGGTAGGGCGCGAGGTGGGTACGAAGAAGGGCGATCACCGGGGAGACCCTACGCCCGCGGCAGGCGCACGCGCGCGCGTTCCACATGTGCGTTCGCTCACTGACGAAATCGCTTCAGGCAGAAGGCGCCCGGGTGGCCTGAGCCGCGCAGCTGATGAACTCGCTCGCTGTGCGCGGGGTGATCCCGGCGTCTCGCAGTGGTGCGTCGTCCCAGGTCGCAGGATGGGTGTCGGCGTACAGCGCCATCCCCATGAGCGAGGCGATCTCGGGCTTCGGGCGCGATAGGACCCGATGCCCGACAGACAGCGCTGTCCGCGGCACGTGGCGGACCTTGAGGGGCGCGCCTGTTGCCTCCTCGAAGCGCGACACGACCTCCATACGGGTCAGCGCCTCGGGCCCCCCGAACTCCACGACCTCCGGCGGGTCGTCGGCCAGGGCGAGTTTCGCCACGAGGTCGGCCACGTCGTCGATGGCCACGTAGCGCGCCAGGGTCTCGCCGCGGCCGTAGATCAGGGCCTTGCCGGCGGTCGCATCGATTCCGGTCATCGGGGCGAGCCAGACCTCCTGGAACATGTCGGGGCGAACGATCACACGTTGCATCGTGGCTCCCCCGAGTGCCTGCTCCGCGGCCCACTTGGCACCCGGAAGGGGTCCCATGCGCGCGAGGTCCGGGCCGAGGCCTGCCGCCGAGACGAAGACGAACCGTGTGACCCCGGCGTCCTGCGCCGCCCGCATCAGGGTCCCGCACCTTCAGACAACACCCGCCGGTACGGCACCCGGGAGAGTCGGACGTCCCGAGCAGCCGGCTCCAGGTCGCGTTGGGTTCGCTGGGTCCGACGCCGGATCGTGTCGGGTCTCGACGAACGCGATCCGCTCAAGGCCGACGCGATTCGGAGCCGCGGCGCGCTACCAGCGGTTGCGCGCCTCCTCGGCCCACCCCACGAGGCCGTCGACCGGGATCCTCGTGCCGCTGTCGTCGAGCACCCAGCCGGTGAAGATCCCGAAGCACTGGTGGATCTCGGAGGCGAAGACGAGGAGGTTCATGCGCTCGTCCCGCTCGTGGAACGGGGCGAGGGCCACCCGGACCCGAGGGCCGTCGATCCGCCACGGGGCCATCCAGTTGGTGCGGTCGTAGGTCCAGATCAGCTCCTCGTGGATCTTGTGCAGCCGGCCATCCACGAAGATCCCGTTCTCCGTGCTGCCGGTTCCCTCGGTCCACTGACCGCCCAGCTGCAGCCCGACCCGACGCCCGGCGACCTCGCCGTACCCGGCCGCCCAGTTCCACGTGATCGAGTAGGGCCATTTCCCTCGGCCGAAGTCCATGACGGCGAACGATCCGTCGGCGGGGCCGATTCGGATCTCCTCGTCGCCGAGGTACAGGGTCCCGGTGACCGGTCGACCCACGTCCTTGACCGTGTACTGGAACCGGCGCGGGGACCACGGGACCACGACCCCGAGGCTGTCGGCGCCCCGCCCGACGTCGGCGACGAACCGGACCCCCGGGCCCTCGGCCTCCAACCGGGTGCCTGCCGGGGAGCTGGCGAAGGACAGGGACAGTCGCTGTGCGCGTCCACGCGCCACGCCCACGCCGCTTCGGTCGGAGTTCTCGAAGCCGCGGGCCAGCGGCGAGAGTCCCGTGAGGATGGTCTCAACCCCGGTGCGCCGGTCAACCACAACGATGGAGACCAGACCCGCGTAGTCCAGCGAGGCGATCGTCAGCCCGACGACCACATCGGGCGAGACGATCCCCCAGTAGTCGAAGCGCTTCGTGCGGCCCCACCCCCGCAGGTTGGCGGTGTGCACGGGGCGGCGGCTCCAGCCGACGGCGTCGGGGTTCAGCCGACCCCTGGCTGCGCACAGGGGGACGGCGGCGGTGATCTCAGCCACGACCCCCACCCTAGTGAGGCCGGTCGTCCGCCGTGCCGTGTGCGGACTCCCGGCGCACAATGGCGTCATGTGCCGGAGCATCCAGACCCTTCGTCCACCGTTCCACGAGGACCCGAGTCCTGAGGAGATCCGCGCCGCCGCACTGCAGTATGTCCGCAAGATCAGCGGGTTCCGCACGCCCGCGGCGCACAACTCCCAGGCCTTCGACCTCGCGGTCGACTCGATTGCGGCCGCGACCGAGCAGTTGCTCGCCGACCTCGTGGTCCGCGGCTCGCCGGTCAGGGGCTAGCCATGCTGGTGCTCCCGAGGACGTGGCACGCCCATCGACTCCTGGTGGTGGGCGGGATGTTCGCAGCCCTCATGGTGGTGGGGATTCCCGCACCGGCCTCCGCCTCGCTCATCGGGGAGCTCTCCGGAACGGTCACCGGCGGCGGGGTGGCGCTGCCCAACGTGTGGGTGACATTCACCCCGGTGACCGACAGCGGTGATCCCATCGGCAACCCGAAGCGCACCCTCACCGACGAGTCCGGCCACTACGAGTTCCCCGAGGTCTACGACCAGGACATCAAGGTCCACGTGCGCGCCCCGCTGTTCGGCGAGCTCGTGGACACCTACTGGCCGGATGCCCACACCTTCAACCAGGCAGGGATCCTCGAGATCTCGGACTGGCCCGTGACTGCTGACATCGACCTGCCTGTCGGGGGTTCGGTGTCCGGTCGCGTCGTGGACATCGACACCGGCGCCCCTGTGCCCGAGGCACAGGTGAGCGCGATGATCACGGCATCTCCGGAGTCCGGCGCCATCGGGTCCACCAGCCGGGACCAGGCGCCCGGCGCGTTCGCGATCTCCGGGCTGCCACCAGTCCCGCTGATGCTGCGGGTGCGGCTCCCTGCCGACAGCCGCTACCTGGCCTCCGGCCCGGGCGAGCGGTTCGAGGGGGTTCAGGTCGATGGCGCGGCGGCCACCTCCGGGGTGACAGTCGGGCTTCGTCGTGGGGCGGAGATCCGCGGGACCGTGCGTGATGATGCGGGGGCACCGGTCGAAGGCGCCATGATCAAGGTGGTGGGCTGCATGCCCAACTGCCCAGTCATCGTGTCCAGCGACGCATCCGGGGCCTACCAGATCGTCGGCGTCTCACCTGGTTCGCGACTGGGAGTGGTCGCCTGGAAGGGCGATCAGCTCGTTCGCCAGTGGTACCCGGGCCGGGAGAACGCGTCGCAGGCGAACGACATCGCCCTGGCGCCCGGGGACACGATCGACAACGTCGATTTCGCCCTGAGCAGGGCGGCGTTCATGACCGTCCCGGTCACTGGCGCGGACTCCGGTGACCCCCTGCCAGGCGCGATCGTGCTGCTCGTCTCCTCGACCGACTCGTTCGAACGACACTACGCCTTGCGGTCCAAGGAGGGTCCTGGACGCATGCGCCTGGGTCCGCTCCATCCCGGCTCCTACCGGCTGAGCGTGATGCCCGGCGCCTCGAACCCGGGCTACTCCGCTGTGGATCGGGCGGCAAGCCCGGGAATCGCCCCCGAGGGGATCATCGAGCTGGGCCCTGAGGATGACGTGGAGTTCGCGGTCGAACTTGCGCCGGTGGGCGGCTCGGGAACGGAGGCTGGCGCGGTCGGGGCCACGGCTGCGGAAGGTGGCCCCGGGGGTCGCGCCACCGGGTGCCCATCTGCAGCCGGGAGCGACGACGCACGTGATGCCGATCCGGGCAGTGCCCGGACGGGATGGCCAGGGTTGGCAGGAGGCTTCCTCGCCACATCCACCGGGGCGTCCTGGCCGTGCTGACCGCCGCCCCATCACACCGAGTGCGTCTGGCGCTCCTCGTCCCCGCGCTGGCCATCCTGCTCGTCGTCGGCCCAGGCGTCACGGCCTCGGGAACGGAGCCCACCGGGAGCCTGTCCGGCACGGTCACCGGCGACGGGACGGCCCTGGCGAACGTCTGGGTGACCCTGACCCCTGTTGATTCCCGCGGGTCAGCCATCCGGCCCGCCCAGCGCACGGCCACCGATGCCTCCGGGCGCTACACGTTCCCGGGGCTCCCCGAGGGAGCCGTGAAGGTGCAGGTGAAGGCCCCCCTCCTCGGGGAGCTCGTCGACACCTACTGGCCGGGCGCCTACTCGTTCGGCGAGGCTGGCGTCATCGAGGTCGCGACGGCGACCACGACGGCGAACATCGACCTCCCCGTCGGGGGCTCTGCCCAGGGACAGGTCGTGGCGGCGGGCACCGGGCAACCCCTCGAGGGAGCACGCGTGACCGCGCTCATCGCCAGCGATCCTTCGTCGGGCAACGTCGGCGCCACCCTTCCCGGCGAGGGTCCCGGACGGTTCTCGCTGACCGGGCTCCCGCCCGTTCCGCTGCAGCTCTCGGTCTCCCTCCCACCGGACAGCGCCTACCTCGCCCCGTCGGACGATCCCTCGGGCGCCTGGGAGGCCCTCCGCGTCGATGGCGGGGCGAGCACCGCGGAACTGACGATCGGCCTGCGCAGGGCCGCTGCGATCACCGGGACGGTCCGCGATGATGCGGGAACCCCGGTCGCTGGGGCCGACGTCAGGCTCATGGGCTGCCTGCCGGCCTGCCCACCCCACGCGACCACCGACGCACTCGGCAGGTACCGGCTCGGCAGTGTTGCCCCGGGAACCCGGTTGGCGGTGGTCGCGCAACCGGCGTGGGGGCTGCTGGGACCCTGGTACCCGAGCCGGGAGGCCACAGCGCGCGTCCCCGATCTCGAGGTGCGTGAGGGCGAGGTCCTCGACTCCGTGGACCTCACCCTGACCCGGCCCGCCTTCGTCAGCCTGGACGTGCGCGGGGCTGATCTCGCCGAACCGGTGAGGGCCATCGTGCACGCTCACCACCAGCGGCCGGACCTACAGCCAGTACTTCACCGGCCGGGCCATCGGGGGGACGGGGAGCCCGAGTGAGTCCGGGGATGTGGCGGCCCCCGCGGCCGGACCGCCCCCGGCGGACTCGATCCGCCTGACCGTGGGCCCGGTCCCCCCCGGCGAGTACTCCCTGGGAGTCCGCCTCGGAGCAGCCGACGCCGGATACCTGCCGACTCGCTGGGTGACGGACTCCGGGATCCCGTCGGGCCCCACGATCCGCCTGGCACCGGGCGAGGAGAACAGGTCCGTCGTGTCGCTGGCCCCCGGGGGCGAGGTCACCGGCGCGGACGTCGTGCCACCGGAGGGCGATCCCCCGGGTGGATGGCCCGGGCTCGCGCCGGGCTTCCTCTCGCCGACAGGGTGGATCGACCCCCTGCGATGACTCGACCGGTTGACCTTGCATACCCCCTAGGGGTACCCTGAACGTATGACCGATACAGCGAGCCCCGGCTACGCGGACAACCGCGACGACATCCAGCGCCGGCTCCGTCGGATCGAGGGCCAGGTCCGCGGCCTGCAGCGCATGGTCGATGAGGACACGTACTGCATCGACGTGCTCACCCAGGTGTCGGCCACGACCCGGGCCCTGGAGTCGGTCGCCCTGCTGATGCTCGACGACCACCTCTCACACTGCGTGGCCCATGCGGTGGCCGAGGGCGGGGATGTCGGCGAGCTGAAGCTCAAGGAGGCGTCAGCCGCCATCGCCCGCCTGGTGCGCTCATGACAGGGACCACGGGCGCCGGTCCATCCACATCCATCCCCGACGCTCGCAACATCCTCGAGCTCGAGATCGGCGGCATGACCTGCGCGTCGTGCGCCGCCCGAATCGAGAAGAAGCTCAACCGGATGCCCGGGGTCGAGGCCTCGGTGAACTACGCGACCGAGCGCGCCCACGTGAGCCTGCCGGAGGGCACGGACGTTGCCGCGGCGATCGCCACCGTGGAGGCCACGGGCTACACCGCGGTCCTGCCGGCGCCCCCCCAGCAGGGCCCGACAGCCGGCGATGACGTCGCCCCGCCGGTTGACCACGAGATGGTCGCGCTGCGCCAACGCCTGCAGATCAGTGCCGCGCTGACGATCCCGGTCGTCGCGCTGTCGATGATCCCCATGCTGCAGTTCGTCTACTGGCAGTGGGCGTGCCTGGCCCTGGCCTCGCCGGTGGTGGTGTGGGGCGCCTGGCCGTTCCACCGCGCCGCGTACGTCAACGCCCGCCACGGGGCCACGACCATGGACACGCTGATCAGCATCGGGGTGTCGGCTGCCTATCTCTACTCGCTCTGGGCGTTGTTCCTCGGCGGCGCGGGGATGACCGGCATGACGATGACCGGCTCCGTCCTGAGCCCCAGCGACGACCTCGTGCCGCACATCTACCTGGAGACCGCCGCCGCGGTCACCGTGTTCGTCCTCCTCGGTCGCTACCTCGAGGCGCGTGCCAAGCGCAGCTCCGGTGAGGCCCTGCGCGCCCTTCTCGACATGGGCGCCAAGGAGGTCGCGGTGCTGCGCGGCGGCGTCGAGCAACGGATCCCCGTCGGCGACCTGCTCGTCGACGAGGAGTTCGTCGTCCGGCCGGGCGAGAAGGTCGCCACGGACGGCGTGGTGGTTTCCGGCACCTCGGCGATCGACGCCTCGATGCTCACCGGCGAGCCAGTCCCGGTCGAGGTGGGGCCCGGTGATGCGGTCGTGGGCGCCACGATCAACGCCGGTGGCCGCCTCGTGGTGCGCGCCACCCGCGTGGGGGCGGATACCCAGCTGGCGCAGATGGCCAGGCTGGTCTCCGCAGCGCAGGCCGGCAAGGCCCCTGTCCAGCGACTGGCCGACCGGGTGTCCGCGGTGTTCGTGCCGGTGGTCATCTCGCTGAGCCTCTTCACCCTGGTCGCGTGGCTGGCCACGGGTCACGCGCCCCAGGCCGCCTTCAGCGCGGCCGTGGCCGTCCTCATCATCGCCTGCCCGTGCGCGCTCGGCCTGGCAACACCCACCGCCCTGCTCGTGGGCACCGGGCGAGGGGCCCAGATGGGCATCCTGATCCGCGGACCCGAGGTGCTCGAGTCGACCCGCCGGGTGGACACGATCGTGCTCGACAAGACGGGGACGCTCACGAGCGGACGGATGCAGGTCGTCGCCGTGCATGCCGCCGCAGGCGTGTCGGAGTCCGACGTCCTGGCGATGGCAGGAGCGGTCGAGGACGCCTCCGAGCACCCGGTCGGCGAGGCAATCGCGGCAGCGGCGACCCAGCTGGTAGTCGATCTGGTCGACCGAATCGACCACCAGCTGCCTGACGCGCCTGCCGTGACCGACTTCCGGGCCACCCCTGGCCTGGGCGTGGAGGGCCTGGTCGGTGGCCGCCACGTCGTCGCCGGTCGCCCGGAATGGCTGGCCACCCAGTGGGGCATGGTCCTGACCGACGATCTCCGCACGCGCCTCGAGGCCGCTCACCACCTGGGCCGCACCGCCGTCGCGGTCGGCTGGGACGGCGCCGCACGTGGCGTCATCGAGGTGGCCGACACCGTGAAGCCGACCTCCGCGCAGGCTGTAGCCGAGCTGCGCGCACTGGGGTTGTCGCCCGTGCTGCTCACCGGCGACAACCCCCTGGCCGCGCGCGCGATCGCCGACGAGGTCGGCATCACCGAGGTGATCGCTGGGGTCCTTCCCGAGGGCAAGGTGGCGGCCGTGCAAGAGCTGCAGCACCGCGGGCGCGTGGTGGCAATGGTCGGCGACGGGGTCAACGACGCTGCTGCCCTGGCGACCGCGGACCTCGGCATCGCGATGGGCACCGGCACCGACGTGGCCATCGCCGCGGCGGACCTGACCCTGGTTCGCGGAGACCCGCGCGCGGCTGTCGACGCGATCCGGCTGTCACGGCGCACCCTACGGATCATCAAGGGCAACCTGTTCTGGGCCTTCGCCTACAACGTGGCCGCCATCCCGATGGCGATGCTCGGCCTGCTCAACCCGTTCATCGCCGGCGCCGCCATGGCCTTCTCGTCGGTGTTCGTCGTCACCAACAGCCTGCGCCTGCGCAACTTCCGCAGCGTCACCGGCGCCTGAGCCGACGGTGGGCCCTCAGACGTCGGTGATCGCGATCGACCCCGGCAGGCAGGGGGCGTCGGGAAGGCCCGAGCCGTGGGTGCCGTCGGCGAGGTCGGGTCAAGCGGGCAGCCCATGAGGATCGCGTCCCACACCTGACCGGACGCCCGGCGGTAGTGCGCCCGGATGCGGCCCTCGACGACGAAGCCTCGGGAGAGGTACAGCCGCAGCGCCGGCTCGTTGTGCGGCCAGACCTGGAGCTCCGCCTTGTGAGCGCCCAGATCGACGGCCGCGTCGAGCAGGGCGTCGAGCAGCTGGCCGCCCACTCCACGACCGCGGGCATCGGTCGCCAGGTTCATCCCGAGCTCGGCCACCCCGTACCGGGCCAGGTGCACGGTGCCCTGCCCGAGCAGCCGACTCGTCGCGCGATCCTCGACGACCACGGTGCGCACCATCGGGTCGACCAGACCCTCCAGCCAGATCTCACGGCGCCGGTGCCGGTCGAAGCCCGCCTCCGTGCCCAGCCAGATGCCCTCGGCGGCGACCGCCTCGAACACGTCGAGGGCCTCAGGCACGTCGGCCGCGCGCATGCCCCGGATGATCACTGGAACCACGGGGGCAATCCTGCCCGATCGCTGTTCGGCACCGGCTACACGGACCCGGGCTGCCCCACGTACGTCTGCCAGGGACGGTCCAGCCGGGCACGGCCGGTGAGCACGTAGTCATCCGACCACTCCTGAACCAGCCGTGCCATCACGCGCTCTCGCACGGCAGGATCGCCGGCCGACGGCAGGGACCCCAGGTCGCTCTTCACGTCGTAGAAGCCGCCGGTGACCGGGTAGCCGCACGAGTCCCCGTCGAGCAGGCCCGCGGGGTCCATCCACGCCGCCCCCGCGGGATCAGCCAGCACCTCAGCCAGACGGGCACGGGCGCGCGCGTCGAGCCCGCCGGTCACCTCGGGGTGCCGGGCGAGCAGCGCGGATGCTGCTGTGTCGAGGGACTCATCAGCCATGGTCGCCACCTCCGGGTGCCGGGATCGAACGCACGATGATCGTAGGCCGCTTCGCTGGGCGCTGGCCAGCGGCCCGATTCACCCTACGAGCTGACAACGTCCCGACGGGCGAACCGGCCGATCCCGAGGGTGACCAGCCCGACGGCGATGACCACCATCACCGGGATCCCCAGGTACTGCGGGTCGGGGCCGGGAACCACCGGCGAGTGGGCGAACGGGCTGAGGTTGCGCAGCCATTCCG
Organism: uncultured Actinomycetes bacterium; assembly: GCA_963736425.1. Taxonomy (GTDB): domain Bacteria; phylum Actinomycetota; class Actinomycetes; order S36-B12; family CAIYMF01; genus Prado023. Next base: position 86,751 of record CAVTOX010000016.1, on the reverse strand, counting down.
GGATGTCCCAGAGGACCCCGAACTCGCCCATCACGAGGAACCCGACGAACAACACCCACACGAGCCACGTGAGTCGGGGCCAGAACCCCCAGATCGCGACGGCCAGGCCGACCATCACCCAGGCGGCCGGAATCCGGGCGAGTGCCGCCAGTCCCAGTCGCCATACCTGGTCGGGCTCGCCCACCGAGAGCGCGTACCCCAGTCCCACAGCCAGTCCGACCAGAACCGTGAGAACGGCCACTGCCGAGCAGCGCCAGGGCCACATGGCTCGTGGCCCACCTCCACCGGGAGGTCGTGGTGGCGAGAACGATCTCGGTGCGGCCACCCTCCTCCTCGGCCGGCAGCCAGTGGGAGGCGGTGATCCCGTAGGCGGCGACCAGGGAGCCGATGATCCCGAGCTCCGCGGCGAGGAAGGCATCCACGAGGCCCTGTCGTCCACCCAGCTTCTCCAGGAACTCCGCCATGGCCGGGGTGTCCACGAAGCCACTGACGCTGTCTGCCACGCTGCCCAGCACGATCCCCATGAGCACCGCGGCCGACGTCCATGCCAGGAAGGCGGGACGCTGCAGGCGCAGCGACAGTCCCCACGTGGAGGAGATGCGCCCCTCGGCAGGTCCGGGCCGGTCGGCGAGCAGCCCGGCACCGAGGTCGCGGCCGCGACGGAGCAGGAATGCGATCGACACCAGGATCACCGTGGCCACCAGCGGCAGGACGAGGATCCCCCAGCGCGTGCCGGAGAAGGCCCGCACCTGCTGGCTCCACCCGATCGGTGACAGCCAGGACAGCCACCCCGGGCCACCCTCGGCCAGGTCGCCGACCGCCCGGGCGACATACGCCACTGCCAGGGCGATCAGTCCCATGCCAGTGGCAGCCCGGGCGCTGACGCTGAGCTGTGCTGTGATCCCACCGACGGCAGCGAACAGCAGCCCGGTCGCGCCCCACGCAGCCCCGAACGCGATGCTCCCCTCCGCGGGCAGCCCGGCCATCGCCAGTCCGGCTGCCGTCAGGACCGCGATCGCCGCCGCAGCGATAGCCGCCAGCAGCATCCCGGCGGCCAGGGGAGCAGCCCGACCCACGACGGTCGACCCGACCAGTTCGAGGCGTCCGGTCTCCTCCTCGGCCCGGGTGTGGCGGACCACGAGGATGATCATCAGGACGCCGATCATGGCCGCGCCGAAGGCTGTCATCTTGAACAGTGACAGCTCGCCGAGGGACATGGGGTCATAGATGCGTCCGTACAGGGCGACCAGCGCGGCCGATCCGTTGATCGCCTCGGCAGCCTGGACCCGTTGCGGCAGATCGGGGTACAGCCCGACCGTGGCCTGGGCGGAGAAGCGTGGCCATGCCCGCGATTCCCAGGACCCACGCAGGCACGAGGATCCGATCCCGCCGCAGTGCCAGGCGCAGCATCTGGCCGGTGCCAACGAGCACCGAACCGCCGCCCCGCTCGCCGTCCGAGGGCGACGCCGCCGCACGCACGGCGGTGGGGACAGCACCGATGGTCACGCCGGCCTCCTCCCCCGGTGCCGGAGGTTCCGTCCGTGCGACCCATCCGGGGCATCCGTGCCACCAGGGCTGTGGGCCGCGTCCGGCAGCACCTCGCGGTAGTGCCGGAGGAACAGCTCCTCGAGCGTCGGGGGTGCGGTCGTGAGGCTTGTCAGGCCACCGGAACCCAGGCTGGCCATGAGCGGGGAGAGCCCGTGGCTCTCAACGCTGGCGGTGACCCGGTGACCGGTGACCACCACGTCGTGGACGCCGGGGAGGTGCTCGATCCCGGCCGGCACCACGTCCACCTCGGCGGCGACCGACGTCCGGGTCAGGTGCCGAAGTTGGGCCATGGTCCCGGACTCCACGACCACGCCCTGGCGGATGATGCTGACCCGATCGCACAGGGCCTCCACCTCGGACAGGATGTGGCTGCTCAGCAGCACCGTGCGTCCCGACGCTCGGAACTCACGGATGTGGTCGCGGAAGGTGGCGTCCATGAGCGGGTCGAGCCCCGCTGTCGGCTCGTCGAGCAGCAGGAGCTCCACATCGCTGGCCAGCGCCGCAACGAGCGCAACCTTCTGCCGATTGCCCTTGGAGTAGGTGCGGCCCTTCTTCGTGGGGTCGAGGTCGAACCGCGCGATCATGTCATCGCGCCGGGCCCGATCCAGGCCCCCACGCATCCGGCCCAGCATGTCGATGACCTCACCACCGGTCAGGTTCGGCCAGAGGGTGACGTCGCCGGGGACATAGGCCAGCCGCCGGTGCAGTGAGGCAGCGTCGTGCCAGGGGTCGGTCCCAAGGACCCGGACCGTCCCGGCGTCGGCGCGCAGCAGGCCGAGCAGGATCCGCAGTGTCGTCGTCTTGCCGGCTCCGTTGGGCCCGAGCAGGCCGTGCACCTCCCCGGGGACGACCTCCAGGGCGAGTTGATCGAGCACGAGGGTCGTACCGAAGGACTTGACCAGGTCACGCACGCCGATGACGACGTCCGCCGGCTGCGTGTCGGCGACCTGAGCGGGGGCGGAATCAATGGCCATACCCAGCACGGTATGCCCGCAATCACCCCATCACGAGGGACGTTCGGCCCCTTCGGCCCTGGCAAGCACCCACCGCCTGCGCGACTGTCTCGACCTGCCATCGCCCCCCCAGCCGCACTACCCTCACACCCATCTGCGTCCATACCGATCGGAGCCGTCGTGAACGATGTCCTGGACTCCCCTGAGTTCGGCGCGATCCTGCAGAAGCTGGCCGACGAGTCCGGGAAGCCGGTGGCGGCCCTGCGCGAGGAGGCCGAGGCCGACCTCAAGGAGATGGCGGTGCGCCCGGGCAAGTGGAGCGGCGCCGCGTGGGACGCCTTCTGCGGGTGGCTCTCGCGGGCCTATCGCGTGGACTACCGCTCCGCGGAGGTCGAGCGCCTGCGCGAGTTGAACACGTCGGCGTCCCTGATCTTCCTGCCCAACCACCGCTCCTACCTGGACCCGATGGTCCTGCGCTCGGCACTCTCCCAGCACGGGTTCAGTCCCAACAACGTGCTGGGCGGCGCGAACCTTGCGATCTGGCCGTTCTCCGACATCGGCCAACGCAACGGCATCGTCTTCATCCGCCGGGAGTTCCGCGACGACCACGTCTATCGGGCAACGCTCAAGGCCTACCTCTCCCACCTGATGGTCCAGCGCCAGAACCTCGAGTGGTACATCGAGGGCGGACGCACCCGGACCGGCAAGCTGCGCCCGCCGCGCCTGGGCATCCTCAGCTACGTGATGGACGCCTACGGCGAGCACCCGGAGCGCGACGTGCTGGTCGTCCCCACCTCGATCATCTACGACCAGCAGCACGAGATCGGTGCGATCTCGGCCGAGGAGATGGGCGGCAAGAAGAAGCCCGAGAGCATCAAGTGGATGTACGAGTTCGCGACCTCCCAGTCCCGACGGCTGGGTCGCGCGTACTTGAGGTTCGGCGAGCCGCTCTCCCTTGCCGATGCTGTAGCCCTGACCGCCGACGAGGAGGGCACCCTGCGCCCCCGCCTGGCCGTGCAGAAGGTTGCCTTCGAGAACGCGAACCGGATCAACGCCGCCACCCCGATCACCCCGGGTGCACTGATCACCTTCGCCCTGTTGGACAACGGCGACCGGTCGATCACCGTCGAGGAGGGCCGGCGGATCCTCCAACCCCTGGCCGAGTACATCCAGCGCCGCCAGCTGCCCATGACCGAATGGCCCGACCTCAGTGACTTCGGGCGGATGCGCGAGGTCCTCGACCGATTGGTCAGCGAGGGCGTCGTCAGCGTGTACCGCGGGGGGACCGAGCCGGTCTATGCAATCAGCCCGGGCAAGCAGCACGAGGCGGCCTTCTACCGCAACACGATCATCCACTTCTTCCTCAACCGATCCATCGGGGAGCTGGCCGCGCTCCAGGCCGCAGAGGACGATTCCGCCGACATCCCCGAGGCCACGTGGCAGAACGCCCGCCGGCTCAAGGAGCTGCTCCGGTACGAGTTCTTCTTCCCCGGCACCCGGGAGTTCGCCGAGCAGATAGCGGCGGAGACCACGTACATGAACCCGAACTGGCAGGACCACACCTACAGCCCCGCGCAGGTCCGCCAGGAGATGGCAGACCTCGACATGCTCGTGGCCCATCGGGTCATCGGGCCGTTCCTTGAGGCCTACAGCGTCCTGGCCGACGAGCTCGCCCTCCTGGGCAGCGAGCCTGCAGACGACAAGGAACTCGTGAAGTCGACCCTGGGAGTGGCCCAGCAGCGCTGGCTGCAGCGGCAGCTGACGACCCCGGAGTCGGTGTCCGCGGACTACTTCCGCAACGCCGTGCTCCTGGTCGACAAGCTCGGACTGCTCACCTCACCGGAGCCAGACCTCGCCAAGCGCCGCCGTGCCCTGGCAGACGAGCTGCACCAGATCACACGCCGTCTGGACACCCTGCGCCGGATCGCCCAGGCCTCCGGGCAGCCCGTGCTGACCGAGCGCACCCCACGACCGCAGGGAGGATCGCATGGCTGACATCGAGTGGCTGGTCGAGGAGATCGACAACTCCCCGGAGGGACCGCACATCGGGGCCTTCTTCGACTTCGACGGCACCCTGATCTCGGGGTACTCGGCGGCGGCCTTCTTCACGTATCGGCTCAAGAAGCGCCAGATCTCCACCGCGGAGCTCATGCGCACGATCCGCGAGAGCGTCAACATGGAGCGCCGCGGGCACGACGTCACCGAGTTGATGAACGTCGGGGTCCAGGGCCAGGCAGGACGTGATGCCGACCAGGCCCTGAAGTGGGCACGCACGGTCTTCGCCAAGGAGATCGCCGAGATGATCTACCCCGACTCCCGCACCCTGATCGAGGCACACCTGCGTCGGCACCACACTGTGGTGATCGCCTCCTCGGCCACCCGTGCGCAGATCGAGGCCACCGCCGACGAGCTGGGCATCGACCACATCATCTGCACCGAGATGGAGATCGACGACGAGGGTCGCTACACCGGCACGCTGGCCAGCCCGATCCGCTGGGGTGAGGGCAAGTCCGACGCCGTGGCGGAGTTCGCCGAGGAGCACCTGATCGACCTCGATGAGTCGTTCGGGTACTCCAACGGCAGCGAGGACCTCCCGTTCCTGGAGACCGTGGGCCGGCCGTGCGCACTGAACCCCGACGACGGCCTGGTCGAGATCGCCGGTGAGCGCGGTTGGCCCGTGGCCCGGCTCGTGGAACCTCGCTCGACCAGTCCGGTGGACGTCGTGCGCAGCGTTGCTGCGATCAGCGTGTTCGCGGGCAGTGTCGGCGCAGCGGCGGCGCTCGCCGTGCTCAACCAGAGCCGTTCGTTGGGCGCGAATGTGGCGGCCGGCGTGGGCTGCGACCTCGGGATGGCCACCGCCGGTGTCCGCCTTCGCGTGATCGGTGAGGAGAACATCTGGTCCGCCCGTCCGGCGGTCTTCCTCTTCAACCACCAGAGCCAGCTGGACGCCTTCGTGCTCGGGTCACTCCTGCGCAAGGACTTCACCGGCGTTGCCAAGAAGTCGTTGGAGCGCGACCCGGTCTTCGGGCCAGTGGGATTCCTGGCCGATGTCGCCTACATCGACCGCACCGACAGCGCCAAGGCGCGTCAGGGCCTGGAGCCGGCAGTTGAGGCCCTGCGCGGCGGCAAGTCGATCGCGATCGCGCCGGAGGGCACCCGCTCCCCCACCCCACGCCTGCTGCCCTTCAAGAAGGGGCCGTTCCACATGGCCATGCAGGCCGGTGTGCCGGTCGTCCCGATCGTGATGCGCAACTGCGGGGAGATCATGGGCGCCCATTCGATGGCGATCCACAGCGGGACCGTCGACGTGGCCGTGCTGCCCCCGGTGCCCACCGACGACTGGACTTTGGAGAACCTGAGCGAGAACGTCGCCCGGGTGCGCCAGTCCTACCTCGACACGCTGGCGAACTGGCCGTCCGAGTAGATCCGCGTCCCACCGGGACCTGGTCGAGGCCGATCCGGGTCACGCACGCGGCAGCAGGTGCATCGCCTTGAACGAGTGGGTCATCAGGGCGGTGAACATCTCGTGGCCCATCGTGCCCGGCGGGTGGATCCCGTGCATGCGTTGGATCACGATCGACTGGGGCTCGGTGAACCTCAGGATGCCGTACTTGCCGTTGCGCCGGCCCATGCCGGAGGCCTTCATGCCGCCCTGAAGCAGGTCGGGGCTGCCCCACGTGGCCACGATGCCGTCGTTGATCTCGAGGCTGCCCACGGTGATGCGCTCGGCAAGGCGCAGGCCGGCACGGGTGTCGCGGGTCCAGAGCACCGCGTGCAGGCCGTACTCGGTGTCGTTGGCCATCTCGACGGCTTCGTCGGGGGTGTCGAAGGAGTAGAGCGCCACCACCGGGCCGAACGTCTCCCCCGCGCACAGCTCCATGTCCGGGGTCACGTCCTCCAGCACCGTCGGGGCGTAGAACGTGGGGCCGATGTCGGGTCGCGGGCGCCCGCCGGTCAGGACCGTGGCGCCCTTCGACACAGCGTCGTCGACCTGGGCCGAGACGCTGGCCAGCTGCTTGGCGTCGATCAGGCAGCCCATCTCGAAGTCGAACGTCAGGCCCCGGCCCATCCGGATCCGCTCCACACGAGCGACCAGCTTGGTGCGGAAGGTGTCGAGGATCGAGCGCTGGACGAGGATCCGCTCCGGGCCGACACACGTCTGACCGGCGTTGATGAAGCAGGCTCGGATGACGGCCTCCACGGCCCGGTCGATGTCGGCATCGGCCATGACGATGAAGGGGTTCTTGCCGCCCAGCTCGAGTGCGGTGTAGATCAGGCGGGGCCCGGTCCGCTCCGCGACTGCGCGGCCCGCGGCCGTCGACCCGGTGAAGGCAATGGCGTCGGCGCGGTCCACGATCGCGGTGCCGATCGAGCGGCCGGGGCCGAGGACGATCTGCCACAGGTCCTCGGGCAGGCCGGCTTCGACCGCCAGGTCGCGGACCCAGAGTGCCGACAGCGCCGCCTGGACGTCGGGGCGGTGCACGACGGCATTGCCGCCGACGAGCGCGGAGAAGCCATCCGAGGCGGCGAACACGGCCGGGTAGTTCCACGCCGTGACCAGCCCGACGACCCCACGAGGATGGCGCACCTCGTAGGCCTTGGTGACCATCGGGACCACGCCCTTGCGCGCGTGCCGGCCCAGGACCTTCGGTGCCGTGCGCGAGCTGTAGCGAGCGTACACAGCCACCGCCGCAGCCTCGGCGAACGCGTCGTAGCGCGCCTTGCCCGCCTCGAGCTGCAGGAGGTCCATGAGCTCGTCCTGGCGGTCGAGGGCCGCATGGTGGATGCGCCCGATGATCCGGGAACGCTCGGCCACCGGGGTCTGGGCCCACAGCTTCTGGGCGGCGCGAGCTCGGACGAACGCCTCCTCGACGTCTGCCTCGGTCGAGATCGGGTAGGTGATCAGCTCCTCACCGGTGAATGGGGCGCGGGTCGTCTCGGTCTGGCCGCCGGTGGCCAGCACGCACGTCAGAAGCCTGTCGATCAGCTCGGTGGGGACGTGGTCTCTCAGGCTGAGGGGTTCTGCGGGAGTGGTGGGCGCACTGCCGGGATCGCCCTCGGGTGCGACCGTCTCGGGCGGGATGCTGAGCGACTCGGGGATCGATGTGGTGGCCATTCCCTCACGCTACGCGCCCCGGATCGCCGACGTCGCCCCGCCCGCCTCCAGCCCGCCGCGCAGCGCTGGACGCCGTATCCTGCAGGTCCGATGCCGGAACTTGCGGAGGGCGGGTGACACCGATGGGCCGCACCGTCCTGCGCATCGCGCACGTGTCGGACATCCACGTCGGAGCCCATGACGAGCTGACCCTCGACGGCCTCGCCCAGGACCTGCACGATGCCGATGTGGCGGCCACGATCGTGACCGGCGATCTCACGATGCGGGCGCGCACCCACGAATTCGTGAGGGCCAAGCAGATCATCGACCAGTTCCCGCGTCCGACCATGATCGTGATCGGCAACCATGACGTCCCCCTGACGAACCCGATGCACCGGATGGCCTCGCCATACGGGAAGTACCGCGCCGCGGTGACGGAGAACCTCGACCCGGTCCTGGATCTCGGCTCCGTGCGGATCCAGGGGCTGGGCTCCATGCCCCGGTGGCGGTGGAAGTCGGGACGCATCTCGCAGCGACAGTCCCAGGACCTCCGCACCACCTTCGCCGACTCCCCACCGGGGACCGTCCGGGTCGTGGCGATGCATCACCCGCCGAGCTCGCAGGACCTGGAGTCCCTGGCCGGCGGCGACGGTTTCGAGCAGGCACTCGTGGAGGCTGAGGTCGACATCGTGCTGGCCGGGCACACCCACGTGCCGGCCGTGCAGGTCCTGAAGGTGGGCGCCGGGACACGATCCCGATCGATCATCGAGGTCGTGGCGGGCACGGCGACCAGCAATCGGACTCGCGGCGTCGTGCGGTCCTGGTCGCTGCTGGAGATCACGCCCGAGACGCTGGCTGTGACCGAGCACCACGCGTCGGAGGACGGATGGCGGGCTGACCCCCCGCAGGTGTTCCCCCTTCCCGAGGCCTCCCACCGCCCCGGTGGCACCTCCCCGGGCTGAGGCCTGTCTCCCGGAGTGCCTCAGCTGCGGCCCAACGCCAGGTTCCACAGCTCCTGGGGGGTGTTGGCCGACATCTTCCTGGCCGCAGGGGAGCGTCCCGGCGCCTGCGGTGGCAGCAGCACCGTCAGCGCGGCCGGGAGGATCTCGAACACGACGGGGGCGTCCATGCTGAGGGCCTCGCCATCGAGCCCCACCTGAACCGGCCCGCCGGAGGTGATCTCGAACCGGGGCGTGCTCCACTCCTGCCAGCCGGGGAATCGCCTGACCTGGCCAGCGGTCTCCAGGGCGAGGAACCGGCGTGCGTCGGTCGCCGAGGTGATGGTCAGCGAGACCACGCCGAGCTCGCCGGTGTCCATCCGCGCGCGCGTCCCGACACCCCCGAGGGAGTCAAGGACATACGGGTTGTTGGACACCAGGACGACGTCGGCAGTGTGGTGGACCTCACCGAGGTCGTCCACGAAGTGCAGGTCGAGGGCGTCGGCGTTGTCGCCCAGGAGGTCCGGAAGAGCGTCCAGCGTGGTGCGCAGCTTGGCATCGCGGTAGGAATCGGACGCCACGATCTCGGCGTAGAGCCCCAACGAGGCGTTGTTGACGAAGATCCGGCCATTGACGGTGGCCAGGTCGATGGTCCGAGGGATACCGGCGTGGAACGCATCCAGGGCACCGACCACGTCGTCGCGGTCGAGTCCCAGGTCCAGCGCCAGGTGGTTGCGCGTGCCAGCGGGGACCACGACGTGCGGGAGCCCGTGCTTCATCGCAACGGTGGCGACCAGGGCCTGGGAGCCGTCACCGCCGGCCATGCCGATCACGTCGGCGCCGCGGGCCACCGCATCCTCGGCGAGCTGGACCAGGTCGTCGCCCAACGAGAGGACCACCGCCTCGATCCCGCGGGCCAGGCACTCGTCGACGAGGTTGAACTCCTCCACCTTCCCGCCGCCGGACTTCGGGTTCATGATCAGGACCGGGTGCTGCGCCGGGGGTCGGGGAGTCGCCAGGTCGGCGGCCACGACTGCTGCCACGTGTCGGTGCGTGGCGCGGCGGGCGAAGAAGACCGATGCCGCGCCCAGTGCTACAGCCAGGAGCAGCGCCCAGAGCGAGCGCCCGGTGTTCACGAACGCCCCGACGAGCAGCACGAGGCCGAGTGCCGCGACGACCCCGCCCACGAGGCGGGCGGTCCCCCGGTTGGCGACCACGTACCAGCCGCCGGTGACAGCGACACCCGCGCCGATGAGGGCCACCACGAGATGCGCGAGGGAGTTCAGGGTGAACGCCAGGACCGCCAGCAGCGCCAGTGCGCCCATCACCAGGGCCAGGATCGCCGCGGGCCGACGTCCGCGGTCCACGGAACCCTGCTCGGTGGCGTCACCTGTTCCTACCATCGCCAGTTCCTCCCCGATCGCCTCGCAGCGTCCCGCACCGCACCTGGCACTGAGCATATGCGGGCGCGTCGGGGCACCCGCGGACCCACGGGTGCGGGCTCTCAGAGGCAGGCTGCGGCCGCGTCCTCGGCGGCGCACGAGGACGCAGCGAGGTCAGCTGGCACCAGCGACAGGCGGGTGCGTCGCTCGAGCAGGTCGGCGACGTCCAGGGCGCCCTCGGCCTCGACGCCGAACGCCAATTCGACTCCGAGGACCGGCACGTCCGCGGCGACTGGGTCGCGCAACCAGGGCCGGGACTCCCCCAAGCCCCACACCTGCCCGGCCTCGTTGCCGTACCGGCGCACCAGCCGTGCGGGGATGCCCGGATCCACCGCTGCCGGGGCGCCGTCCGCGCCGGAGCCCACGACGGCGATCCGGCTGGTGCGGCAGGGCGTGTCGGTGATCAGGTCGACGACGTCCTGGGCCATGCGCCGGTAGGTGGTGAGCTTGCCGCCGGTGACCGTGATCCTCCCGTCGCCGTGGTCGCGCACGACGTGACGACGCGAGAGGTCCGCTCCGGTCGCCGTTGGCGAGTCGTGGTCCGGGGCCGCCAGGGGGCGCACTCCAGCGAAGGCGCCGATCACGTCCTCGCGGGTCAGGCCCCCATCGAGCCAGGGCGAGATGATGCCCAGGATCCAGTCGATCTCCTCCTGCGTCGGCGTGGCCACGCGCGGAACCGGGCCCACCATCGGCACATCCGTGAGACCGATGAACGTCAGCCCGTCGGACTGCGGGAGGGCGAACACGAAACGCCCTGTGGTTCCCGGGACCGGGACGGTCAGCGCCGCGCTCGGGTTCCCGAGCCGCTCGGAGCGGACCACCACGTGGCTTCCCCGCGAGGGGACCAGCAGCACGTCGTCGTCGAGCTCGTGGGCCCAGGCTCCGGTGGCATTGACGATGTGCGTCGCCCGCACGGAGTACGTCGAACCGTCGAGGCCGTCACGGAGGAACGCCTCGCCCGGCTCGATCGACAGGACCTCGGTGCGCGTCAGGATCGCGGCCCCGTAGGCGGCGGCCGTCCGCGCCACGGCCACGACCAGGCGGACGTCGTCCTCGAGCTGGCAGTCCCAGAGCACCATGGCGCCGAGGACCTTGTCCGCCGCCAGCGACGGCACCAGCTCCCTGGCCTGGTAGCGGTCCAGGGAGCGGGCGCGCGGCAGCATCCCGCGCGGCGTGCGGGCGGCGGCCCGCAGGACGTCCGCCGCGGTCAGGCCGCTTCGTACCAGACGATGATCGGGCTCGTCGGGGGCGTCCGAGAAGGGCACCACCTGGGGCAGCGGGTGGATCAGGTGCGGGGCCACCACACCGGCGAGGACGGCCCGCTCCCGTGCGCTCTCCCATGCCACGCCCACCTGGCCGGAGGCGAGGTAGCGCAGGCCCCCGTGGACCAGCTTGCTGGACCACCGCGACGTTCCGGCGGCGAGGTCGTCACGTTCCACCAGGGCCACCCGAAGCCCTCGGGACGCAGCATCGAGGGCCACCCCGACACCGGTGATCCCGCCACCGACCACGAGGACATCCAGGGGCTGGCCCTGCTCGAGCGCCGCACGCCAGCGGGCGCGGCGGTCGCGCGTGAGCAGGCTGCTGGGATCTCCCGGTGCGATGTGCTCGATGCGTGGGGAGGTGCTGCTCGTGCGCAGCGGCAGGGCAGCGGGCCGGTTCATCGGGGGCCTCCGTCAGGGCTCTCCTGAGGAGAAGGGCGCAGGTAGCCGTCGAGGGCGCGTTCCAGCTCCGGCCAGCGGCGCCCACGCGGGTCGACCGAGTCGTAGGCGCGGGCGGAGAAGACATGGATCGCCGACATGCTCATGACCTGCAGGGCCATGGCCTCGACGTCACCGGAGGCGATGGAGCCGTCTGCCTGCCCAGCGGCGAGAAGTACGCGCAGGCGGTCCAGCGCGATCCGGTGGGAGCTGCCGAGTCGGTCGACCACCAGCGGCATGAGCATCTCCGGGTCGAGTTCGAGGATCCGGCGCATGAGGGGATGCTCCGCCGTGCGCCGCGTGACGTGGATGACCTCCCGGGACAGACGCCCCCGGGCCGTGGCCTCGCGCCCGGCGCGCTCGGAGGCCTCGGCGATCACGGCCCCGAACTCCACGACCAGAAGGGCGTTGATGAGCCGGTCAAGGTCGTCGTAGCGACGGTAGACCGTCATCCGGGACACCTCTGCCCGGCGCGCCACCTCGGCCAGGGTCAGGCGACCCAGGCCGATCTCGAGGACCCCTTCGTAGGCGGCGCGGAGCACCGGATCAGACGATGCCGAGGCTCCGTGGGAGCGACTCGAGAGATGTGACACTGTCCCCATGAGTGTCACTCTACTCCCGATCCTGTGGGTAACGCCCGTCCCCCATGTGACAGTCGGACATTCATGTAACACTGGACCATGATCGGACCACTGGTAGACCGATATGCCCGCTGGGGCGCCGCCGGCCCCTCGCACGACCTCGATCCCCGGGCGGCGCAGTACGTGGCCGACGTGCTCGGCCCCCCGGCCCCGGCCCCGGCCGTCCCCCTGTCCCAGGTCGAGCCGGGACCGACAGCGGCTCGACGGCGCGGGCCCTGGCTGCACTCACCGGCGCAGTCGGAGAGGCCCACGTGCACACCGACCGCGAATCTCGGCTGGCCCATGCCGGCGGGCTGTCGTACGTCGACCTGCTCGAGCGGCGTTCCGCGACGCGCCCCGAGGTCCCCGATGCCGTCGTCTCCCCGGACTCGCACGAGCAGGTGGTCGGCCCTGCTCGCCGCCGCTGAGGCCGGCGGGTTCGCCCTGGTCCCCTTCGGCGGGGGCACGAGCGTCGTGGGTGGGGTCCGGCCCGATGCGGGCACGCGGTCGGGCGTCGTGGCGATCAGCTTCGACCGGATGGCCGAGCTGCTCGACGTCGACGTCGTCTCGTGCACCGCCCGCGTCCAGCCCGGGATGACCGGTCCGGTGCTCGAGCGACTGCTCGCCGCCCGTGGTCTCACCTGGGGGCACGTCCCGCAGTCCTGGGAGCGGGCGAGCATCGGCGGGTACGCCGCCACCCGGTCAGCCGGGCAGTCCTCCACCGGGTACGGCCGCAGCGACGCGACCGTCGAGGCGATGGTGGTGGCGACCCCCCGCGGGACATTGCGGCTGGGACGGGCGCCCTCCTCGGCCGCCGGGCCGGACCTGCGCGCGCTGTTCCTGGGCAGCGAGGGAGTCCTGGGCGTCATCACCGAGGTCACGCTGCGCGTGCGTCGGGTGCCCTCGACCCGATGGTTCGAGGCGGTCATGCTGCCCGACCTCGACGCTGGCCTGCAGGCGTTCCGCGAGCTGGCCCAGACCCGGGCCTGCCCGGACGTGATGCGCCTGTCGGACCTGCGCCGAGACCCGCGCGACGATGCACATGAGTGGACCGACAGGTCGCACGGCCAGCGCCATGGACGCCTACCTCAAGGTCCGACGCGTGACCGACGGATGCATGGCGATCGTCGGCTGGGACGGGACCTCGGCCGGTCAGGTGCGCGCCCGGCGGTCGATGGCCTTCGACATCCTGCGCCGCCACGGGGCGGCATCCCTGGGTCGCGGCGCCGGTGAGTCGTGGCTGCGGCACCGGTTCGAGGGGCCCTACCTGCGCGACACGCTCATGGATCAGGGCTACCTCGTCGAGACCCTGGAGACCGCCACCAGCTGGGCGAAGCTGGCCGAGCTTGCGCGAGTCGGTGACCGGCGCCCTGACCGAGTCGCTCGGACACAGCTACGTGATGGCGCACGTGTCGCACGTGTACGAGACGGGCGCGAGCCTGTACATCACGGCCCTGGCGTCGGCCGGCCCCGACCAGGCCGGGCGGTGGCGTGGGGCCAAGCGGGCAGCCTCGGAGGTGATCGTGGCCCACGGCGCGACCATCACCCACCACCACGGGATCGGGTCGGACCACGCCCCCTGGCTGGAGGCCGAGGTCGGGCCGCTGGGCGTCGACCTGCTGCGCACGGTCAAGACGCACCTCGATCCGCAGGGGATCCTCAACCCGGGGGTGCTGCTGCCCGCGGGTGAGTAGCGTCGAGGGAGACCCGGCGGTGGGCGCCGGGGGTCCCGAGGGGAGTCGCGATGACAGGTGAGCTCACCTGGCGCCCCCTTGTCGAGGGGGACCACGAGCCGGTCCTCGCCACCCTCTCGGCATGGTCGGGCGGGCGAGACATGCACGCCCTCCTGCCACGACTGTTCTTCTCGCACTTCTCCGACACGTCGCTGATCGTCGAGGATGCCGAGGGCGGGATGGCCGGGTTCATCATCGCCTTCGTCTCCCAGACCCTCCCGGACACCGGGTACATCCACTTCGTCTGGGTGAGCCCGGAGGTGCGTGGTCACGGCCTGGCCCGGCAGCTGTACGAGCGGGTGTTCGCCCTCCTGCGGGAGCGAAGCTGCCGTCGGGTGGAGGCGGTGACCATCCCGGAGAACACCGGTTCGCTGGCGTTCCACACCCGTTTGGGCTTCACCGCCAAGGGCACTGGCGAGCCGCCAGCTCAGGCTCCTGTGATGTCCGACCACGCCGGCCCCGGCCAGCACCGGGTCGCGCTCGAGCGGGAGCTGTGAGGAGGCGCCAGCGAGCCCCAGGAGCCGCTCGCTGCTACCGTCCGGCGGATGCAGCGAACCGACCTTCGGGTGCCCGTGGAGGGTGGCGACCTCATCGGCTGGGTTGCCGGTGAGGGTCCGCCCGTGCTGCTGCTCCATGGGGGGCCGGCGCATCGATCCGTGGCCTTCCTCGAGCCCCTGGTCGACGAGCTCGTCACCGGCTACCGGGTCGCCTGGTACCAGCAGCGCGGGCATCTCGCCCTCGACCGAGTCGGGACCACACGGAGTCGACCAGCATGTGCGCGACGTCGAATCCGTCCTGGACTCACTCGGCTGGGACCGAGCGTTCGTCGTCGGGCACTCGTGGGGAGGCTTCCTCGTCGTCGCTGCTGCCGACGAGTTGCCCGACCGGATACGGGGCGCGATGGCGTCGACCCTCTCGGCGCCGCCGACCAGTCCACCTGGCCGACGTTCGGCGAGAACCTGGAGGCAAGCATCCGCCCGGAGGACCGACCACGGTACGACGAGCTGCTGGCGATCCCCGACGAGGACGTGACGGCCGAGGAGACCCTCGACATGCTCGCGTTTCGTGTGGTCGGGGTACTTCGCGGAGCCTGCAACGGCCCCTGCGATGCCTGAGACGAGGATCGGGCGTGCGTCGCACATTGCGACCTGGGCGTCGATCATCGAGGTCCAACCCGGGCTCGCCGCACGCCTGCCGGGGATCGAGGTGCCCTTCACCTTCGTGCACGGGGGCGGGCAGCCCAATGCCCGTCATCGAGAGTTCGGCATGTGTCGGACCTCCTGCCCGACGCCGAGCTGGAGGTCGTCGAGGGGGCTGGGCACTTCATCTGGCACGAGCGCCCCGGTGCGGTGCGCGCGGCGCTCGACCGCTTGGCGGCACGCACGTCGGCGTGACCAGCAATCCCCGCTCACCGCCTGCCGGAGCGCGCCGCCTTCGCCTTGTCCACGTACTCGTCCATGGGCACCGCGGCGACGACCTCGGCGACGAGGTCCTCGTGCAGGTCATCGACGCGCTTGAAGCGCAGGCAGCTCTTGCCCATGTCCAGCTTCGTGCCGCGCGCGGCCCACTGCTCGCGGAGCCGCGACTCCTCCGCGGAGTCGGCGTACACGGCCATGAGGTAGAGCGAGTAGTAGTTCTTCTGCGCGGCCAGCGAGACGTAGGCCAGCGGCTTGCCGTTGTAGGTGTCGGGGTAGGTCTCGAGCGGGACCATCCACGTGATCATCCCGTAGAGCATGCCCTCCACATACCCCGACGGGAAGGCTGGCGTTGACCAGGTCCCGGACGTGGGCGACCACGGCGGCGCGATCCTCAGGCAGTTCGTCGAGGTACTCCTGAACCGTGGCAGCGGTGCTGGTGGCCATGCGGGAATCGTAGTGGCCCGGGTGCTCGGCTCGGGGCTCGCAGGTCGGCGATTCGGCCGTGGGCACTGCTCCTGCCGGTCCGCCCGGCACCAGTCGATCCCTGTGGACGACAACCTCGCGTTGTCGGTGGGGTGGGTTAGTGTTCGTACAGGTGTTCGACTTGATGTTCGGGTGGCGGATGGGGGTTGTGGTGCTTGAGGTGTGTGTGGCGGTGCGTGGCGACGACGGGGTCGCTGGTGGACCCGGGCGGGGTCGGGGTCGAGGGGCTGATCTCGCTGATTCGGGCTCATCGCGCCGGGGGCGCCGCCGGCGGGGTATGCGGCGTTCGGGGCGTCGGTCGATGTCCTGGAGGCGGTGGAGGTGGTCCTCGGGTCAGGTCACGGCGTTGCGGGCGGCGGCGGTGCACGCGGTCGCGGAGGACACCCCTGCGGGGGTGGTCGGTGATCAGGTCGTGGACGTGCTGATGATGGCCCTGGGCCGGTCCCGGCGCTCGGGGCTGTTCCTGCGGGAGCAGTCGCTGCTGCTGACCCACCAACCCCAGGTGTGGGCCGCGCTGTGGGCCGGGCGCCTGGATGTGACGAAGGCCGGGATCCTGGCCCGGGCCCTTTACCTGGTGCCCCGCCTGGACGCCGAGGACCAGCAGCGCCCCGGGTACGACGGCGGACTGTCGAACGGATCCTGGCCTCCGGCCTGGCCTACGCCGCCGAGCACACCGCCGGGCAGCTGGACCGGCACCTCAAACGACTGCTCGCGGCGATCGACCCGGGCGCGGTGGTGACCCGGCGGCGTCGGGCGCTGGCCGAACGGGGGGTCTGGATCGACCACCGCGGGGATGGCACCGCGGACCTGACCGCCCGGCTGGACTCCACCCACGCCGAACAGGTCTACGCCGCGATCCGGGCCGTGGCCCTGGCCGCCCAACGCACCGACACCGCGGGTGCCGCTCCCGGGGCCGACGGGGGTGCTGGCGCGGGCCACCCGCAGCCGGGCCAGCGACGGTGCCTCGGACTGCGGTGATCCCGGGCGCGGGTTCGCGGCGCAGGCCGGGCGACGCCCGTTCGACCTGCGGATGGCCGACGCCCTGGTCGACCTGATCCTCAGCCCCGGAGCGGGATCCCCGGTCCGCGACCGGCAGGGCGCGGTCCGGACGGCGGCGGCTCGCTGCGGCCGGGTCAGGCGACGGTCGGGGTCGGGTCACCGTCACCACCCAGATCAACGTGACCATCCCGATCGACAGCCTCGCCGGGCTGTCCGACACCCCCGGGACGCTGTCCGGGTTCGGGGTCCTGCCCGCGGACCTGGTCCGGCGCCTGGCCGCCGGCGACACCCGCTGGCGCCACATCCTCACCGACCGGGCCACCGGTGCGGTCCTCGACGTCGGCACCTGGTCCTACCGACCACCCGCCGCCCTGGACCGGCACGTGCGCACCCGCGACGTCACCTGCCGGTTCCCCGGCTGCACCGTCCCGCCCGGGAATGCGACCTCGACCACCTCATCCCCTTTCCCGCAGGGCCCAACCAGCGCGGAGAACCTCCACGCCCTCTGCCGACGGCATCACCGGCTCAAGCACGACGACGGACTGGACCGTCGAACCCCTACCCCACTCCGGACTGCGCTGGACCAGCCCCCTGGGCACCACCCGCGACACCTGGCCCGAACCCGACGACCTCCACCTCCACCAGAAACACACCCACGCCGCCTGAGGTCAGGGCTCAGGAAGGTTCGCGCGTTCGCCCAGTTCCACTGCCGCGCGGCTGATCCCGCGAGCCAGGACCTCGACATCGCCGGCCTGATCGGCGTCTCCCGTCACGCCGATGTTCAGCGTGCCGTCGTAGCTGAAGATTCCGGTGGTGATGCAGGTGTGCCCGGCCACAGGGATGAGCGGATACATGGCCAGCACATGCCGTCCGCACAGGTACACCGGGAACTGCGGACCGGGCACGTTGGTCGTCAGGGTGTCCATGAACCATGCGGGCGCACTGCGACCGACCGCCGCGACAGCCACGTCCTGCACGGCGGCGGGAACGGCACGGTCGACGAGCCCCAACAACGCCGACGCGAGCGCAGGGGTGCCCACCTCCCGGCCATGGGCGACACCCGCTCTCACCGCTGCGAGCCTGTCCACCGGGTCAGCGATCCCGACCGGCAGGTGGCCCAGGACCCCGCTGATCCGATTCTGCGGGCTGTCGTCACCCGGCGGGCGCATCGACACCGGGACGAGGTTGCGCACCACTCGGCCCTCAACGGGCTCCCCACGATGGACCAGCAGGTCCCGGAATCCCCCGGTGACGCACGCCAGCACGACGTCGTTGACGGTCGCCCCGAGGGCACCGCCCCGTCGACTTGACCTGCGTCAGGGGGATGTCGACCGAGACCCAGACGCGGCGTGGGCCGACGGGGCCGGCCAGCGGACTCGGCGGACGAGGTATCAGCGCGGACGCGGCCGGGATGACATGGGGAACTGCCCCTCGCAGGGCGCCGAGCGCATGGCCAAGGTCATGCCCGAGGTCGGCGGCGCGCGTCAGGGGGTGTGGGCCCGTGCCGGTGACGACCTCCGGGCGAGGAGTCTCGTCACCTTCGGCTGCTCGCGGTACCGGCCCCGCCAGGATGGCGTCGGCGAGGGTCTGGCCCCCGTCGGGCTCCCGGTCGAATCCATGGCCGAGGAGGATCAAGGCACCGACCCCATCGGCGATCGTGTGGTGCACCCGCCACACCAGGGCCCATCGGTCCTCCAGCCCCTCGACGACCCACATGTCCCACAGTGGCTGATCCGGTGGCAGGCGCTGCTCCATGATGTGGCTGACGGCAGCGTCGAGCCCGGAGATGACCCCAGCCGCCGAGGCGTCAAGGCGGTGCAGGTGGGCCGCGAGGTCCACCCCCTGGTCCTCCACCCACTCGGGTCGGCGCAGGCCGATACCCAGATCGGTCAGGTGCTGATGCAGGCGGGGCATCCGATCAAGTCGGTCGGCGACCATCGAGAGCAACTCGTCATCCGTCGGCGCGTCGCCCTGCGCCACCGCGATCGTGCCGATCGCGATCGGTGGCCCGTCGCCCTGCATCTCCAGCCAGACGAGGTCGATGGCGTGGAGTCGGTCCGCGCCGTCATTCATGGCGGCCATGCTGCCCGCTGCGCGTGGCTGCGCACCAGTGCCGGAAGACCTGGACGATACTGCCCTGCATGGCCGGGGCGGACGCAGTGCGAGCCACCTGCGACCTGCTGCCCGCCAGCCCGGGCGTCTATCGGTTCCGCGACCAGCGCGGCGTGGCCATGTACATCGGCCGGGCCAGCAGCCTGCGGACGCGCACAGCGTCCTACTGGGGCAGCCTGAAGGGTCGGGCGCACCTGCGCCGCATGGTTGCCGCAGATCTCCGCGGTCGAGGCCCTCGTGTGCGCGTCGGTCCATGAGGCCACCTGGCTCGAGCGCAACCTCCTCGAACGGGGGCTCCTGCGCTGGAATCGTGCCCGCGGCGGCCAGGAGGTGCCCGTCTGGCTCGTGCTCGACCCGGGTCCCCGCGCGCCCGCACTCCGACTGGCCCACGCGGCTGACCCGTCCGTCATGAACCTCGGCCCGTTCCTGGGTGCAGATCGCGCGCGCCTCGTGCGTTCCGGCCTGTCCCGGGTGTGGCCCGTGGCGGCGACCGGCGAGGGGCTGAGCCCGCTCCGAGCGAGACATGGCCGCGAGCCGTGGGGTCGGACCCGGGGACCGCGACTCGCTTCGTGGAATCGATCGTGGATGCCCTCGAGGCTCGTGATCCCGCCATCGACGAGTGGCGGGAGGGACTCCTTCGGGCCCGGGATCGCGCCGTGGACGGCCTCGCGTTCGAGCTCGCGCGCCAGATCACCGACGAGCTGGACGTGATCGACTGGGCCACCGCCACGCAACGGGTGACGACCACCGAGCCGGTCCGGGCTGACGTCCACGGCTGGCACGACGGCGTGCTCGTGAGCCTGGAGATACGCGCCGGCCGGATGGAGCGCTGGCACCAGCGGCTCGTGGACCGCGAACCCGTCGCCAAGCTCGAGGTGACGCCGCCGCAGTGGCGGGAGTTCGCCGACGAGAACGCCCGCCTCGCCGCGCGACTGCTCGGCCGCCAGGCTCCAGCTACCCTCGTCCCGTGACCTCCGCCCGCCTGCTGGTCGTCCACCACACCCCCTCGATGGCCGTGCGCGAGATGCTGGAGGCGATCGAGGTCGGAGCTCGGCACCCGGAGCTGGCCGAGGTCGAGGTCGCTGTGGAACCCGCACTCTCGGCCACAGTGTCGGACCTCCTGGCCGCCGATGCGCTGGTAATGCTCACGCCGGCGAACATCGGCTACATGAGCGGGGCCCTCAAACACTTCTTCGACACCATCTACTACCCCTGCATGGACGCCACTCATGGGCTTCCGTGGGGCCTCGCCGTGCACGGGAACACCGACACCACGGGCGCTGTCCGCTCGGTGCAGAAGATGGCCGCCGCGCTGCAGTGGGAACAGGCCGCGGAGGTGCTCTCGGTCATCGGCGCCCTGCAGCCGCCGGACGTCGAAGCGGCCCGGGATCTGGGCGCAACCCTGGCCGCGATGGCCCTGGAGCGCGCACAACCACGCCTTCACTAGGGTGGTCGCCATGACGATCAACGACATGTTCCGACTCGACGGCAAGGTGGCCATCGTGACCGGGGCCTCCAGCGGGCTCGGGGTCGCCTTCGCCCAGGCGCTGGCCGAGGCCGGGGCTGACGTCGTCCTCGGCGCCCGTCGGGTCGACCGCCTCGAGGCGACCGCCCAACTGGTGCGCGATGCTGGCCGGCGAGTCCTGGCCGTCGCCACCGACGTCGCCGATCCCGCCCAGTGCCAGGCGCTTGTCGACGCCGCGATGGCCGAATTCGGCCACGTCGACATCCTGGTCAACAACGCCGGCATCGGCACTGCCGTGCCCGCCACGCGGGAGACCCCCGAGCAGTTCCGCCAGGTCATCGACATCAACCTCAACGGCTGCTACTGGATGGCCCAGGCGTGCGGTCGCGTGATGGAGCCCGGGTCCAGCATCATCAACATCTCCTCGGTCCTGGGCCTCACGACCGCAGGGCTGCCGCAGGCTGCGTACGCCGCGAGCAAGGCCGGTCTGATCGGCCTGACCCGCGACCTGGCCAACCAGTGGACCGGGCGCAAGGGGATCCGCGTCAACGCGATCGCCCCCGGCTTCTTCGCCTCCGAGATGACCGAGCAGTACCCACCCGGATACCTGGACGCGATGGCTCCACGAATCCCCACCGGCCGCAAGGGCGACCCGCGGGAGCTGGCCGCCACCGTCGTGTTCCTGGCCTCGCCCGCCGGTGGCTACATCACCGGTCAGACGCTGCCTGTCGACGGCGGGATGACCATCACCTGATTCCCAGCTTGGCACCGGGGGCACCAGTAGGTCGGCCGGGCCATCGGGCGCCACCCCCACTCGTCCGGATCGGATCGGCGTCCCGCATCGGCGGCACGGCTGGCCGGTCCGCTCGAACACCCGGAGCTCGCGCCGGGTCACCGGGGGCGCGGCGTCCACGGCACGGAGCATCCGGGACCTGATGGCGGACAGCGACTCGCTCAGTCCCCTGACCGTCGAGGTCGTGGCCCAGGGGTCGGCCCCCGCGGCACTGGCCAGCTCCGAGGCCCAGATCGTGCCCATGCCGCAGACGAGCCGCTGATCGAGCAGGGCCTCGACCAGCGGGCGGTCAGCCTGGATCAGGATCTCCGCCGCGGAATCGGGATCGAACCCGTCGGCCATGATGTCGGGTCCCAGATGTCCGACCCAGTGGGCCTCCTCACGAGTCTGCCGGACTTCCACGTCGTGCACCCGCACCCCGACCGCCTGTGCCGACGCGGTCGCCAGCCAGACCCGGATCTGGTGGCCCGGGGCGCCTGGGCCGCCGGGAGACCCGGTCCGCCAGGACCCGTCCATCCGCAGGTGGTGGTGCAGGGTCCACGCCCGGCGCTCGTGGAGCAGGCGGGTGAGCATGTGCTTGCCGACGACGTGGGTCCCGAGAACCTGCATCCCACGCAGGTCGACGGTCGCGAACCGCGGCACGCGCAGATCTGCTCGCACGAGTGTCCCGCCGGCCAGGGCCGCGTCGAGCCGCCGGGCGGTGCGGCGAACAGCGTCCCCCTCGGGCATGGACCCATCGTCACCCATCGGAGGCGCAGCGGCCACCGCGGGCCGAACGACTGGTCCCAGCCACCAGGTCACCGGACCTGACACCGAGACCGGCCAGTTCCGCGTCCGGCGAGGTGGTTGCCAGAATCCGATCACGAGTCTCCCACCGTCAGGATTGCCGGACACATCTCGTCAGAGGTCCCCTCGCCCCATGTCACGTAGCGCGGCGAGCTCTCGCTGAGGGCCGGGAGCATCGAGCGCCGA
Organism: uncultured Actinomycetes bacterium; assembly: GCA_963736425.1. Lineage (GTDB taxonomy): Bacteria > Actinomycetota > Actinomycetes > S36-B12 > CAIYMF01 > Prado023. Next base: position 64,480 of record CAVTOX010000016.1, on the reverse strand, counting down.
CCTGCATCCCAGGTGCAGCGCACCCTGAGCACATCCCCGAACCCGACGGCTGGGCTGAGGTCTGCCAGACTCACAACCGTGGACGGTGAACCTGCGATCCAGGTCAGGGGCCTGGCCAAGGCGTACGGCGAGTTGCGGGCGGTGGACGGCCTCGACCTGCAGGTCGAGCGCGGCCAGTGCGTGGCGCTCCTCGGACCCAACGGGGCCGGCAAGACGACCACCACCGAGATCCTCGAGGGCTACCGGCACCGCGACGCCGGTGACGTGCACGTGCTCGGCGTGGACCCGGCCAAGGCCGACCGTCGGTGGCGCACGCGCGTCGGCATCGTGCTGCAGCAGGTCGGCGACCTCAGCGAGCTGACGGTCCGGGAGTCGCTGAGCCACTTCGCCGGGTACTACCCGAACTCCCGCTCGGTGGACGAGGTCCTCGACCGGGTCGGGCTGACCGAGAAGGCCGATGCCCGCGGCCGGACCCTCTCGGGGGGCCAGCGGCGGCGCCTGGACGTGGGCCTGGGCATCATCGGCCGCCCGGAGCTGCTCTTCCTCGACGAGCCGACCACGGGGTTCGACCCGGAGGCGCGCCGCGAGTTCTGGGCGCTGATCGAGTCCCTCAAGTCCGAAGGCGTCACGATCCTGCTGACGACGCACTACCTGGACGAGGCCGAGGCCCTGGCCGACATGGTGGGCGTCATCAACCGCGGCCGGCTGGTGGCCTTCGACCAGCCCCACGAGCTCGGCGGCCGGCACACCGGCAGCACCCGGGTGAGCTGGACCGAGGACGGTGAGCCGCGATCGCAGGAGACCGACTCCCCCACTGCGGTGGTCGGCGAGCTGGCAGCGCGGTTCGGCGGCGAGGTGCCCAACCTCGCGGTGACCCGACCCACCTTGGAGGACATGTACCTCAGCCTCGTCGATGACGGTGACAGCGAGGCGCACCCGTGAGCACCTCGCGAGCTGCGCCCCCCGGGGACGCTGTCCATCGGCCTGTCGCGCATCGGGATCGAGCTCAAGCAGCTGTTCCGCGACCGTGAGGCATTCGTCTTCACGCTGGCCCTGCCGATGATCCTCATGCTCGTCTTCGGGTCGGTGTTCGGCAACCAGGAGCTCGGCGACACCGGGATCACGTTCGCCCAGTACTTCGTGGCCGGCATGATCGCCTCGGGCATCGTCTACACCAGCTTCCAGAACCTGGCGATCGGGATCCCGCAGGAGCGCGACGAGGGCACGCTCAAGCGCCTCGAGGGCACCCCGATGCCCAAGAGCGCGTACTTCATCGGCAAGATCGGCCAGGTCTGCATCGTCTACGTGATCCAGATGATCCTGCTGATGGGCATCGGCGTGCTGCTGTTCGACGTCGAGATGCCGAGCACGCCGGCCAAGTGGGGCGCGCTGCTGTGGCTCAGCGTCCTGGGCCTGACCACCTGGACCCTGCTGGGCCTGGCCTTCTCCTCGGTCCCGAAGTCCGGCAAGGGCGCCTCGGCGATCGTGACCCCGATCATCCTGGTCCTGCAGTTCACCTCCGGGGTGTTCTTCGCCTACAACCAGCTGCCCCAGTGGATGCAGCAGTTCGCGGCGCTGTTCCCGCTGAAGTGGCTGACCCAGGGCATGCGCTACGTGTTCCTGCCCGAGGGCGCCGAGGTCCTGGAGGTCGTGGGGTCCTTCGAGATGCCGCGGGTGGCGATGGTGCTGCTGGTCTGGACGGTCCTGAGCGCCCTGCTCGCGTGGGGCTTCTTCCGCTGGCGTCGCCGCGGCGACGGCTAGGTGGCGGCTGGCAGGTCGTCGAAGAACTGGCCGTGGTAGCCGAACAGGACCGGGTGGGGCAGCTCCGCCCTGGCCACCTCGGTGAAGGACGACGCGTCGAGGACCAGCAGGAACGACGTGCCGCGCGCTGAGTCGAGCACGACCGACAGGACGACACCGTCGTCCTCCGCCTCCCGGCCGGGCCGTCCGACGAAGACCCCCTCGCCGGGGTAGCAGCCGGGCTCGTACCACGTCGTCGTGTGTCGCGTGTGCCCAGGTCGACCTTGACCAGCTGGTCGTAGAAGCCGCGCTCGGCCCGCACGCCCACCCCGTAGACGTAGCGGTGCTCCGGGCTCGTGTTCATCCGGGCGTAGTCCAGGCTCGGAAGCTCGATCGCCGTGTCGGAGAGCACCTCGGCGAGGACCTCACCGCCCGCAAGCGGGATGCGGTAGCGACGCAGGGTCCCGGGCGGGATCCGGACATCGGGCTCCTCGAGTCGGTGCAGGTAGAACGCCTCGATCACCGAGGCGTCGTCGTAGCCGACGAGGTCGACGACGAGGTCGCCGTCGGACTCGAAGGCATTCACGTGATGGAAGGCGAAGAACGCGGGTGCGGTCACCGTGCGCACGTGGGCGCCGCTGCCCCGGTCGAAGACGTGGAATCGGGTGCCACGTTCCGGCACCCACCGGAAGTTCTCGATGTACGGCTTGAGCCACAGGAGCAGGGCCATCGGGTTCACCACCAGCGGGAACTCCGCGATCACCAGGTGCTTCGCGGACATCCCGAACGAGTGGATGTACGCGGGTTCGCGAACCCGTCGGGTGGCAAGGGTCGTGCTGGCGACCTGGGCGGGATCGCTCGTGTCGACCCGCCGGAACACGTAGCTGCTCGAGGCCCCGAACCGGGTGACGAGGTTGATGGCCTCGTGCCGCTCCTCGTCGAGGTGCGGATGCACGGTGGTCATCCGCCCGAAGGTCGAGGTGTCCCACCCGACGACCCCGACCGTCCGCAGCGTCTCGGGGTCGAACTGGACCTGGATGGGGGTCTCGGCCAGGGCAAGGTAGCGCTCGGCGACCCGGGCGATGTTCACCTTGGCGCTGTCGGTCACCTGCGGGTCGAACACGGACATCGCCCGCGCGAACAGCGATCGACACGGGTCGGTGGCGAACTCCGGGAAGGCGATGCGGCCCTCGTCGCGCGCGGCCGCGTAGGCACGCGTCTCGAGGAAGCGGTTGGCGTAGGAGACCCGGCCCTCGCTGAACGAGAACCGGTGCAGCATCGCCAGTCCGTCGAACCAGTGCCGGTAGCGCCGCTGACCCACCTGGAAGGTCCCGGGCCCGTTGCGGATCAGCGATCCGGTGAGCCAGCCGGGCATGCTCGCCGCGAACGGGAACGTCATCGATAGCCACCTCGGGGCTCTCGCCGAACCCGGCGGCGTACGCGGTCCCGGTCACCGTCGGCCGGCCTCTCGCGAGGCAGGTCGGGTTCGGCCACCTCCGCGGCGATCAGCTCGGCGGCGATCTTCCCCGAGGCCAGGACAGCCGGCACCCCGGCACCCGGATGCGTCCCTGCCCCGACCAGGTACAGCCCCCGGACAGCCCGTGATCGGTTGTGCGGCCGGAACCACCCCGACTGGAACAGCGTCGGTTGCAGCGAGAAGGCCGCACCCTGCGGCGAGTTGAGGACGTCGCGGAAGTGCTCGGGGCCGATCGCGTGCTCGACGACGATGTGCTCGCTGAGCCCGGGAAGGTACTTGCGGTCCAGCACGTCGAGGACGGCCGCACGGACCCGCGCCTGCTCCGCGCTGCGGATCGGCTGCTGGCTCGGGCCGGGCCGGCGTGGCCACGAGGACGTAGAGCGCCTCGCAGCCGGGCGGGGCGACGCTGGGATCCGTGCGGGTGGGCACGTGGACGTAGAGGAACATGTCGTCGGCGCGCGGCACACCCGGGAGCCGCTCGGGCCGTGCGCCCGGGAATCCGGCTGGGGAACACCCGGCGCAGTGGCCGCCCGCTGGTCCCGCGCGAACAGCATGTTGTGGTGGGCCAGCGGCGAGTCGGGCCAGGTGCGGTCGGCGCCGAAGTAGAGCACGTGCAGGGACATGCTCGGCCGCGCCTGCCGCATGCCGGGCCCGGGCCGGCCGAGCCCGGGGCTCGCCACCGAGCAGGGTCCCGTACGTGAATCCCGGATCGGCGTTGGAGACCACGACGTCCGCCGGGTGGGTCGTCGAGTCGGCCAGCTGCACCCCGACCGCTCGACCGTCGGTCACGAGCACCCGCTCGACGTCGGCCCCCAGCACGATCCGTCCCCCGAGCCGCTCGAGCAGCTCACCGAGGGCGTCGACGAGGGCGCCGGTCCCGCCGATCGCGTAGTGCACGCCCCACCGCCGCTCGAACTCCACGATGAGGGCGTACAGCGCAGGGGTGCGAGCCGGGTCACCGCCGATGAGCAGCGGATGGAACGAGAGCGCCTGCCGGAGGAACGGGTCACGGACGCAGCTGTTCACGAGCCGGTTCACGTCCAGCATGGCCCGGTGCTGCAGGAGGTAGGGCAGCATGGCGAGCATGACCTGCGGCCGCATCATCGGCCGCTCGGTGTAGGGGTAGAACGCGTCGAAGATCCCGCTGATCCGCCGCCCGAGCCGCTGGAACCCAGCAGCGTCCGAGGGGCTGCGGGCAGTCACCTCGGCCAGCATCGCCGACTCGCTGGCGTGGTAGTCGAACGCTCGGCCGTCGGCGTCGAACGAGCGGTAGAACGGGTCGAGGGCCACCAGTTCCACGTGGTCGGCCAGCCGCTCGCCGGCGAGGGCGAACAGCTCCTCGAACATGAACGGCGCCGTCAGCACCGTGGGTCCGCCGTCGAAGCGGAAGCCCTCGAGCTCGTACTGGTAGGCCCGACCGCCGATGCGGTCGCGCTTCTCCAGCACCGTCACGTCGTGGCCGGCCGCGGCCAGCCGGATGGCTGCGGCCAGACCACCGAAGCCGCTGCCCACCACAACCGCCCGCATGGCGGTCACTGTAGGTGCGATGGTCGGGGCCCGCGACCGGGCTCTGCTCGCACGCTCCACCCGACCGGAGGCGGACTTCCCGGTCTCGCGGCAGGATAGGGGGATGAACCCCGAGTCCGAGGACCTCGTCGTCCTCCTCGACGCCGAGGGCCAGCCCTGCGGCACCGCCGACCGCAGCACGGTCCACAGCGAGCAGACGCCCCTGCACCTGGCGTTCTCCTGCTACGTGGTCGACGGCGAGGGCCTGGTCCTGATGACCCGCCGCGCGCTCACGAAGCGGACGTGGCCGGGTGTCTGGACCAATGCCTGCTGCGGGCACCCCCAGCCCGGTGAGCGCTTCGAGGACGCGATCGAGCGCCGCCTGGCCGACGAGCTCGGTGCCCGCGCCACGGCGATCGCGCCGGTCCTCCCCGACTTCCGCTACGAGGCCGTCGACGCGTCGGGCATCCGCGAGAACGAGGTGTGCCCCGTGTTCGTGGCGACGCTCGTCGGGCGGCCTGGACCCTGACCCGGCCGAGGTCATGGAGTACCGCTGGGTCGACCCGGGCGCCCTGGCCGACGTGGCCACCCACAGCCCCTGGCTGCTCAGCCCGTGGAGCGTGGAGCAGATCAGGCAGCTGGACCTGCCCGGACTCGGACAGGTGCTGGTTGACCGACGCAGTCCCAGTTCAGTAGCAGTCCACCGAAGTCACCCGCACGACCGCCGTGCCCTCGGCGTCGCTGGCCGCGAGGTCGATGTCCGCGCTGATACCCCAGTCGTGGTCGCCGGCGGGGTCGTCGAACACCTGCCGGACGATCCACTTGCCCGGCTGCTGCTCGATCTGCAGCAGCAGCGGCCCGCGTGACGAGGGCCCGGTGCCGAGGTACTCGTGCTGGGCGTAGTACTCCTCCATGGCGGCGCGCCAACGGTCGGCGTCCCAGCCGGACTCCGCGTCCAGCTCGCCGAGATCGTCCCAGCGGCGCAGGGCTGCCAGCTCGACCCGCCGGAACAGGGCGTTGCGCACCAGCACCCGGAAGGCGCGCACGTTGGCCGTGACCGGCGGCGGGCCGGCGTCGACGCTGCGCCGGCCGACCGCGGCCATGTCCGCGTCCTCCGGGTGCAGCAGCCGCTCCCACTCGTCCAGCAGGCTGGAGTCGACCTGGCGCACGAGCTCGCCGAGCCACTCGGTGAGGTCCGCGAGCTCCTCGGTGCGCGCCTCGTCCGGCACCGTTCGCCGGAGCGCCTTGTAGGCATCGGCCAGGTAGCGCAGGACGAGCCCCTCCGAGGCGGCGAGCTTGTGGTACCCGACGAACTCCACGAACGTCATGGCCAGCTCGGACAGCTCGCGGGCCACCGACTTCGGCCGCAACGGGTACTCAGTGACCCACGGGTGACCCTCGGCGTAGATCTCGTAGGCGGCCTCGAGGAGGTCGGCCAGCGGCTTGGGCCAGGTGACCTCCTCGAGCAGCTCCATCCGCTCCTCGTACTCGATGCCCTCGGCCTTCATGGCGGCCACAGCCTCACCACGCGCCCGGAACTGCTGGGCGAACAGGACCTGCCGCGGATCCTCGAGGGTGGACTCGATCACCGAGAGCACGTCCAGGGCGTAGGTCTCGGACTCCCGGTCGAGCAGCTCGATCGCCGCCAGCGCGAACGTCGACAGCGGCTGGTTCAGGGCGAAGTCGACCTGCAGCTCGTCGACGATGCGCACGGTCCGGCCGTCGGCGTCCGGTGGGTCGAGCACCTCCAGCACGCCGGCGGCCAGCAGCGACTCCCGCATCGCCGCGGCACGTTCGACCAGGGCCTCGCGCGCGGCGGGCTCCTCGTCGTTGTCGGTCAGCAGGTGCGTCATCGCCGCCCCTGCGTCCCCCGGCCGATGGGCCACGTTGAGCAGCATCGCGTGGGTCACGTCGAAGCGGGAGCGCAGGGGCTCGGGCTCGGCGGCCACCAGGCGGTCGAACGTGGCCCGGCTCCACGTGGGGGCCCCGTCGGGCGGCTTCTTGCGCACGATCCTGCGCAGCTTCTTCGGGTCGTCGCCGGCCTTGGCGACCAACCGCTGGTTCTCGATCTCGTGCTCCGGGGCCTGGACGACCACCGTGCCGTCGATGTCGAACCCGGCCCGGCCAGCACGGCCGGCGACCTGGTGGAACTCACGGGCCCGCAGGAGCCGCGTGCGCCGCCCGTCGTACTTGGACAGCGACGTGATCAGGACGGTGCGGATCGGGACGTTGATCCCCACGCCCAGGGTGTCGGTGCCGCACACCACCTTCAGCAGCCCGGCTCTGGTCAGCTGCTCGACGAGGCGCCGGTAGCGCGGCAGCATGCCCGCGTGGTGCACACCGATCCCGTGGCGCACGAGCCGGGTCAGCGTGCGGCCGAACCCGGCGGTGAACCGGAAATCCCCGATGGCGTCGGCGATCGCGTCCTTCTCCGCGCGGGTGCACACGTTGAGGCTCATCAGCGCCTGGGCGCGTTCCAGGGCGAGGGCCTGCGTGGGGTGCACGACGTAGATCGGTGCGCGATCAGCCTCCAGGAGCTCCTCGATCGTCTCGTGGATGGGCTTCAGGGAGTACGAGTAGGTCAGGGGGACGGGCCGCTCGCCACCCGCGACGATCGCGGCGGGCTGGCCGGTCCGGCGTGTCAGGTCGTCACGGATGCGACGCATGTCGCCCAGGGTCGCGGACATCAGCAGGAACTGGGCGCTCGTCAGCTCGATGAGCGGGACCTGCCAGGCCCAGCCGCGGTCCCGGTCGCCGTAGTAGTGGAACTCGTCCATGCAGACCACGCCGACGTCGACCGCCGACCCCTGGCGCAGGGCCAGGTTGGCCAGGATCTCGGCGGTGGCGCAGATGACCGGGCGCCTCGGGGTTCACGGCCGCATCCCCGGTGATCATCCCGACCCGTTCGGGCCCGAGCAGGTCGCACAGGTCGAAGAACTTCTCCGAGACCAGCGCCTTGATGGGGGCCGTGTAGTAGGTGCGCCGGCCCTGGGCGAGCGCGAAGAACATCGCCCCGATGGCCACCAGGCTCTTGCCCGACCCGGTGGGCGTGGACAGGATCACGTGCGAGCCGGAGGCCAGCTCGAGCAGCGCGTCCTCCTGCGCGGGGTAGAGCGTGAGGCCGTTGTCCGCCGCCCAGGTGGCGAACTCCTCAAGCAGGTCCTCAGGGCTGGGCTCACCGCCTGTGCCGGCCGCCCCCGACGTGGCGTGGGCCGCGAGCAGGTCGATCAACGACCCACCGGAGGGAGCACCCGCCTCCGGCTCGGGCTGCGGTCCGTCGGGGGTCACGCCCTGACCCTCCCATGATCCGCCCGGATCGCGCGCATGGACGTCAGTCGCGGTCAGTGCTTGTTGGCGTTCGCGGCCGCCAGTCGCAGGGCCTCGGCCATCCGCACCACGGTCGGCTGCTCGCGAAGCGCGGGCCGGGTCGCCAGCCAGATGTGCCGGGGAGCTCGGGGCCGGCCCCAACCGGCGGACGGCGACCCCGTGCCGCAGTGCGCCGAGCGCCAGCAGTGGCACCAACGACACCCCCATCCCTGCCGCCACATAGCCCTGCGTGACCGGGAACTCATCGCTCTCGGCGACCACCCTGGGAGTGAAGCCCGCGCGCCGGCAGATCGCGACGGTGGTCCGCTGGACATAGTTGTCATCGGGCCCCCTCGTGACGATCCAGTCGGCCCCGGACAGGTCGTCCAGGGCGACGGTGCGGTGACGCGCCAGGGGGTGGGCGCTGGGCAGCAGCAGCCGGTACTCGTCGTCGAGCAGGTGCCAGCGGTGCAGGTCGTCGTCCGGCTGGGCGCCGCGCGCGAACGGCTCGACCACGACCACCAGCTCGACCTCACCGGCGCGCAGGCGGCGCAGGGCGGCCCCGGTCTCGTCCACGCTCGGCCGCACCTTCACACCGGGCATGACCTCGCGCAGCGTGGCGATCGCCTCGGGGAGCAGCGACTCACCGGCTGAGGGGAACGCGACCACCCGGATGCGTCCCACCCGTCCCTCGCGCAGGTCGGCCAGGGCGTTCTCGGCCTCCTCCACCTCATGGAGCACCCGCCCCGCGTGCTCGGCCAGCAGCTGCCCGGCGGCTGTGGGGCGCACGCCCCGACCCGCCTTCTCGAACAGGACCGAGCCTGCCTGGACCTCCAGCTGGGAGAGCTGCTGGCTCACCGCTGAGACGGTGCGCCCCAGGACCGCCGCTGCCCGGGTCAAGGAGCCCTCTTCGACGACGGTCCGGTGGACGGCGAGGAGATGGGTGCTCAGCACCCCCCGATTGTACCTCTGATTGTATCGGATCCTTGAACAATATCTAAGTCATTGTTGCTGGACTGGACACGATTGTCAGCGTACCGTTGTAGTCACAAAGCACGAGAACCCGCACTACGAAGGTGATCCACGTGATCGTTGTCCTGTTCCTCCTCCTGCTGGCGATGAGCGCCGTGGCCTCAGGGCTCGGCACTCAGACCGGGGACGACCACGGTGATCAGGCACGTCCCGACCAGGTCTGGTACCCGCCCGTCGGCATCCACTGACCGCCGCAGTGCTGACCCGCCACCGGTCCCATGGGATCGCCGGCTGGTCAGACGTCCACGGTGAGACCGACGGTGACGTCGTCGCCGACGTCGAGCCCCTCTGCCCGGCGCACCACGTCCTTGAGCGGAACGATGTAGCGGCCGTCCTTCGGGAACAACGACGTCGTCCACCGCGTCCCCCCGATCTCCGCGGTGACCGGGATCATTCCCCACCCGTAGGACACGAGTGGGGCCGCAGCCTCGAGGGCGGCGCACTCCTCGTCCGGAACGGTGACGAAGTGGTAGGGCGAGGGGCCCCTCCAGAACCACACCTCGCCGCTGAACCGCAGATCCATCGGATCAGGATAGGCACGCCCGCGCGGTGAGGCCCGTCCTCACGGCCAACGCGCCTCCCCCGACCGCTGCTTCATCGCAGCCCCCTCCTTGGCCGCTCGCCCGAACCTCTTGGCGTGCTTGCGCAACTCATGCGGGGAGGCGCGCATCGCCGCACTCGCGACCTCCTTCTGCAGCCGGCGCCACGAGTCGTAGCGTCCCTGCGGCAGCTGGCCCGACTCGCAGGCTGCGATCACGGCACAGCCCGGCTCGGTGGCGTGGCCGCAGTCGCTGAACCGGCACTGCGCCGCCAGCTCCTGGATGTCGGCGAACGCCGCATCAACCGACTCGGCGTCGGTGAACAGTCCCAGGGAGCGGATGCCCGGGGTGTCGATGATGCACCCGCCCGGCACCCCGGGGAGCAGGTGCAGCTGCCGCGACGTCGTCGTGTGCCGGCCCTTGGCGTCACCCTCCCGCACAGCGCCGGTGGCGACCTCGTCCCGACCGAGGAGCGCGTTGATGAGCGTGGACTTGCCCGCCCCCGACTCCCCTACGAGCACGGCTGTGCGCCCGGCCACGACCGCTCGGACGTCCTCGATCCCGACCCCCTCCTGGGAGGACGTCACGAGTACGCGCATGCCCGGGTGCTCGAGCTCGAGCCGGGGAAGGTCGACTTCAGCGGCGCCCGGGGCACCTGCCTTGGTCAGAACGAGAACGGGATGGGCGTCGGCGTCCCACGCCTGGGCTGCTGCCCGGTGGATCCGGCCGGACCGGACTGGGCGATCGAGGCCGCAGGCGATCAGGACGAGCTCGACGTTGGCGGCCAGGGCCTGCGACCCGGTGCCGTCCGCGGTCATCCGGCGCAGGAGCGACGTGCGCTCCAGGACCCGTTCGACCTGGACGTCGTTCGGGTCCCCGTCGGTGCCCGCGACAGCGAGCCAGTCGCCGACCGTGGGTCGGGTCGAGCCGGGCACGCGCGCAGGGCCAACCCGTCCGGGGTCATGGCCAGATGGATGCCCCGTCGTACCGGACGACGCGGGCGGGATGGGTTCCGGCGGCAGCTGATCGGCGCGCGCGGAGGTCCATCCGTAGGGTTCAAGGGCAGTGCAGGACGTGTGGGACAACGCAGGAATCCTCATCGAGATCCGCCGGAACGGCGGCGCGGCCGCCGCAGTGGCGGGCAGTCGCAGGTGGTCAGGAGTCTGGAGGGCAAGGTCATGCGCGATGGCGGTCATGGCGTCCCTCCGTCCCGGCTCGATGTGGTGCCCCACTGTAGCCATGGACCGGCGGCGGGAAGATGCCCCGGCTCGGGTAGTCTGGTTCTGTGCTCCAGGTGCGCGGGGTGTCGCATGCCTTCGCCGAGCGGCCTGTCCTCGACGACGTGAGGTTCGACGTCCCAACCGGGGTGCTGACCGGGCTCCTGGGCCCAACGGAGCCGGCAAGACCACACTCATGCGGATCATGTTGGGTGTGATCGACCCCGACGCCGGCGAGACCCGCTGGCAGGGCCATCCCGTGACCACCGCCGATCGGCGGCGCTGGGGGTACATGCCCCAGGAACGTGGCCTCTACCCCGCGATGCCCGCCGGGGAGCAACTTGTCTACCTCGCCCGACTGCACGGGGTCGACCGAGTGGAGGCCGCCCGATCGGCCCACAGACTCCTCGACGAGCTGGGACTTGGTGACCGGTGGTCGGATCGGCCGGACAAGCTGTCCGGCGGCATGCAGCAACGGCTGCAACTGGCCGCGGCACTGGTGCACGACCCGGAGGTGATCGTGCTCGACGAGCCGTTCGCCGGCCTCGACCCCGTGGCCGTGGCGGATCTGAGCACCACCCTCACAGAGCGGGTCCGGGCTGGGCGCACGGTGCTGTTCTCCAGCCACCAGCTCGACCTCGTCCAGGACCTGTGCGAGTCGATCGTGATGCTCGACGAGGGGCGCACGGTGCTGGAGGGCCGGGTCGCTGACCTGCGGGCATCCTCGGGACGGCGTCAGTTGCGCCTGACGATTGCCGGCAGCAGCCGCGCGTGGCTGGCTGGCTTCCCGCACGTGAGCATCGTCGAGGACCGCGCCGATGACCTCCGGCTCGACCTGCCCCCGGGGACTGATCCGCTGGCAGTCCTCGATGCCGCCCGCTCGGCAGGGCACGTCACGGACTTCGGCCTGGACCTGCCGACCCTGTCGCAGCTGTTCATGGTTGCCGCCGGCGAGATGGCGGAGGTGGGCTGATGCCGGGCTCGAGCTGGTGGCAGGGCACGCGGCTGGTCGCCGGCCGGAGCCTGTCCGACGGACTGCGATCGCGGACCGTCCGGATCACCACGCTGATCCTGCTCCTGGTCGGGCTGGCGGTCGTGTTCGTCCCCCGGATGCTGTCCGGCGACGAGCCGACCTACACGCTGGCCACCGTCGGTGAGGCATCCACAGCCGTGCAGTCACAGCTCGACGCCGCGGGCGAGGCCGCCGAGTTCGGCGTCGAGTACCTGCCCGTCGCCGATTCCCCGGCCGTCGAGACGGCGGTCCGCGAGGGGGACGCGACGGTTGGCCTGGCCGGGGCCACGATGTACGTCCGCACCGACGCCCCCGGCGCCTTCCCCGTGCTGGTGGCCCAGGCGGTCGTCGCGCAGGAGAGCACCGGGATGCTGCTCAGTGCGGGCCTGACCCCGGAGCAGGTCCGCGCGGTCTCGTCGATACCCCCGCCCACGCAGGTGGAGGTGGGGCCGGTCCAGGACCAGGGCCGAGCCGCGGTCGGCTTCGTCGTCGGGATCGTGCTCTACATGGCCATCATGTTCAGCGGCAACATCATCGCGATGAACGTCGGGGTGGAGAAGTCGACTCGGATCGCTGAGGTGCTCCTGGCCGTGCTGCGGCCCAGCCAGATCCTCGTCGGGAACGTGGTGGGCATCGGTCTGCAGACACTGGCACAGCTCATGGTCCTGGCGGTGCCGATCCTGGCGGCGATCACCGTCACCGACGGCCTGGACCTGCCCGTCGTCGCCGCCGGGGACATCGTCCTGGGGGTCGCGTGGTTCGTCCTCGGCTTCCTCATGTACGCGTTCCTGTTCGCCGCCGCGGCGGCCCTGGTCGACAAGGTGACGGAGGTGGGCTCGGCCATCATGCCGGTCACCACGGTCCTGGTCCTTGCCTACCTCGGCGCGGTCATCGTGGTGCAGCAGGATCCGGGGTCGGCGCTCAGCGTTGCCCTGTCGATGTTCCCGCTGACATCGCCGATGGCCATGCCCATCCGGTGGTCGTCGGGGACGGTCCCCGAATGGCAGTTGCTCCTGAGCATGCTGCTGGCCATGGGCACCGCCGTGCTCCTCGCGTGGTTCGGGTCGAGCGTGTACCGTCGCGCGCTGGTGATCACCGGGCGTCGGCTGAAGCTGCGCGAAGTCCTTCCGGAGCGAGGCTGATCGCCATGACCCCACCTCGCATCGGGCTGGTACTCGGCGGCGGCGGCCTCACCGGGACGGCCTTCCACGCCGGGGTCGTCGCCGGCCTGGCCGAGTTCGCCGACTGGGACGCACGCAGTGCCGAGGTGATCGTGGGGACCTCAGCGGGATCCACCTCCGCCGCGCTGTTGCGAGCCGGGTTGCCCCCGGCCGACTTCGTCGCACGCATGGCCGGTGCGCCCATGTCCGCTGAGGGCGAGCATGTGCTCGGCTCCCTGGGCCCCTTGCGCCAGCCGCAGCGCCAGGAGCGACCCGCCCGTCGCCCGGCAGCGCCCGGGCTGCTGCCCTCGATCGCTCGGCGTCCCTGGCGCTACCGCCCGGGGATTGCGGCAGCGGCGCTGCTCCCCGAAGGGAACCTGGCGGTGGATGCTGGCGTGAGCTGGATCGGTGACCTCTTCGAGGCTTGGCCCGCACAGCCGACGTGGATCTGCACCGTCCGCCTCGATGACGGGGTACGGGTCGTATTCGGCCGTGACGCGACCGCGTCGGTTCGCGACGCCGTGACAGCGTCCTGCGCCATCCCCGGCTACTTCACCCCGGTGGTCATCGACGGGCACAGGCACGTGGACGGCGGGATGTGGTCGATCCACAACCTCGACCTCGTGACGGGTCTCGGCCTGGACCTCGTCGTGGTCTCGGCCCCGATGTCCACGGCCGACCCATTCGCCGCCGAGCGCGGGACGCTGCTTCGCCTGCCGGTCCGGCGACGGCTCGACCGCGAGGCGGAGCAGGTGCGCAGGTCGGGTACCCCGGTGCTCGTGGTGCAGCCCGACGCCCGGCTGCGCGAGGTCATGGGGACCGCCACGATGACGCTGTCGAGGCGGGCGCCCGTGGCACAGGCCGCACACTCCTACGTCGGCGAACTGGCACGGGCTGGGACTCTGGACGGACTGGTCAGCGCCGCACACCGCGGTTGAGAAGGGCCATTCCCTCGGTGAGCCCGTCGACGGTCAGCGGGAACATCGGGATGACCTCGCCGATGTCCTCGATCGTGGTCCCGCGCCAGCTCAGGCCCGGCTCAGGATTGAGCCACACAGCGTCGGTGAAGTGCTCGCGCAGGATCCGCAGCCACCCGAGACCGGAGATGGCGTCGGGCCCACCCGCCGCCCAGTGCCCACCCATGTGCAGCTCGTAGGGGGCCATGGAGGCGTCGCCGACCATGATCAGCTTGTAGTGCGAGGCGCATTGGCGCATGAGGTCGACCACGGGGGTCGGCTCGGCGAACGCCGTGGTGCCGTAGACCTCGCCGTAGACGCAGTTGTGGAAGTAGTAGGTCCGCAGCTCCTTGAAGTGCGTGGCCTTCTTGGTCGCGCTGAACAGCTGCGACATGAGCTCGGTGTAGGGGTGCATCGAGCCGCCGACGTCGATCATCAGGATCACGTGGGTGTTCGGCCGGCTCGGCGGGCGGGTCACGACCTCGATCTCGCCGGCGTTGCGGGCTGTGGCATCGATCGTGGCGGCGATGTCGAGCTCGTCGGCGGCACCGTCGCGGACGAAGGCCCGCAGCCGGCGCAGGGCGACCTCGAGCTGGCGGATATCGAGGGTCACATCCGACCGGTACCCGCGATAGCGACGGGCATCGGCGATGTTGATGGCGGCACGCCCGCCACCGGAGGATCCCGTGCTCAGGCCGCCGGCGGCGGTCCCGCCCCGGCCGAACGGCGAGGTCCCCCCGGTCCCGATCCAGTAGGGCCCGCCGTCGTGGCGCTCGGTCTGCTCACGGAGTCGCTTCTGGTACTCGGCGAGCAGCTCGTCGAGGTCGGGCAGGGCGTCCTCGCCCCCGTCCGAATGCTCGCCGCGCTCGGCCACCTCGTCGAGCCACTCGCGCATCTCGTCGGACATGCTCAGGACCCCGCGGTACTCCGCGGCGAACGCGCGGTCGAAGGCGTCGAGGTGCCCCTCGTGGTGGATCAGGATCGAGCGGGCCACGTGGTAGTAGCCGGTGACGCTGTTGCGGTGGGCCCCGGCGGCCAGCGCTCGGCCCAGCGCCAGGGCCTCGGTGGTCCCGACCGGGACGCGCTCCGCACGCAGCCGGTAGAGCAGCGGCAGGAACATCAGAACCGGCGCCGTGTCCGGCCGGTGATCTGGTCGTTGAACGCCTGGAGGTCCTGCTCCTTCTTCAGAAGCGTGCCGAGGAAGGGCGTGCTCTCGTCGAGGGCCACGGCGTCGGGCTGGGCCAGGCGCAGCATCGCGATCCAGTCGATCAGCTCGCTGGTGGAGGGCTTCTTGCGGACCCGGTCCATGCCGCGGACCGCATAGAACGCCTCGAGCGCCTGGGCGAGCAGCGTGTCGTCGAGGCCGGGGTGATGCACCTCCACGATGCGGCCCATCAGCTCGGCGTCCGGGAAGTCGATGAAGTGGAACACGCATCGGCGCAGGAAGGCGTCGGGCAGCTCCTTCTCGGCGTTGCTCGTGATGATGACCACGGGTCGGTGGGCGGCGGCGATGGTCTCGCCCGTCTCGGAGATGGTGAAGCGCATCCGGTCCAGCTCGTGGAGCAGGTCGTTGGGGAACTCCAGGTCGGCCTTGTCGATCTCGTCGATGAGCAGCACGACGCGTTGCTCCGCGCTGAAGGCTTGACCCATCGGCCCGAGATGGATGTAGTCGGCGATGTCCTGGACGTTGTGGTCGCCGAACCGGCTGTCGTAGAGGCGCTGCACCGTGTCGTAGGTGTAGAGCCCCTCCTGGGCGCGGGTAGTGCTCTTGACGTTCCAGGTCACCAGCTCCATGCCCAGCGCCTCGGCCACGGCCTCCGCGAGCAGGGTCTTGCCGGTGCCCGGCTCACCGCGGACCAGCAGGGGCTTCTCCAGGACCAGGGCGCAGCGCACGGCCGTCTCCAGGGCCGGATCGGTGAGGTAGGACGAGGTCCCGGTGAACTCCATGAGGGCTCCTTCAGCGCGGTCCGCCCAGCCTACGCGCGCGATGGAGGGCCCACAGCGTCTAGCGTGGCGAGGGCCAGCAGCGAGGAGACGCGCATGCCGATCAGTGCGACCATCCAATGGCCCGGCGACGACTACCCGCTCGGCGCCTCGTACAACGGCGTCGGGACCAACTTCGCCCTCTACGCCGAGCGTGCCACCAAGGTGGAGCTGTGCCTGGTCGACGAGCACGATGTCGAGCACAGACTGCGCCTGGAGGAGAAGCAGTCCGGCGTCTGGCACACCTACCTGCCGATGGTCGGCCCCGGTCAGCGCTACGGGTACCGGGTGCACGGCCCGTGGGACCCCGCCCACGGGCTCCGGTTCAACGCGCACAAGCTCCTGCTGGACCCGTATGCCACCGCGATCGCCGGCATGCCCGACGGCAGCCAGGCGGTGCTGGGGCATCGGGCCGATGACCCGAATGCCCGGGACACGACCGACAGCTTCGGCCACACCATGCTCGGGGTGGTCACCAGTCCGTACTTCGACTGGACCTCGGACCGCCACCTGCGCCATCCGTACAACGAGACGATCATCTACGAGGCCCACGTCAAGGGGATGACGATGCGTCACCCGGGCATCCCGCGCGCCCTGCGCGGCACCTACGCGGGGCTGGCCCATCCGGCGATGGTCGAGTACCTGGTCGACCTGGGCATCAACGCAATCGAGCTCATGCCGATCCATCAGTTCGTCCAGGACCGGTTCCTGCAGGTGCAGGGCAAGCGCAACTACTGGGGCTACAACACGATCGGGTTCTTCGCCCCGCACAACGAGTACGCCGCGACGGGGACCCGCGGCGAGCAGGTCAACGAGTTCAAGGGGATGGTCAAGCAGCTGCATATGGCGGGCATCGAGGTCATCCTCGACGTGGTCTACAACCACACCGCCGAGGGCAACCACAACGGCCCGACGCTGTCGTTCCGCGGCATCGACAACCCGGGCTACTACCGGCTGGTTCCCGACGACCCGCGGCACTACTTCGACACCACCGGCACCGGCAACTCCATGAACGTGCGCAACCCGCACTCGCTGCAGATGATCATGGACTCGCTGCGCTACTGGGTGACCGAGATGCACGTCGACGGCTTCCGGTTCGACCTGGCCTCCAGCCTGGCCCGCGAGTTCCACGACGTGGACAAGCTCTCGACCTTCTTCGACCTCGTCCAGCAGGACCCGGTGGTGTCCCAGGCCAAGCTGATCGCTGAGCCGTGGGACCTCGGCGAGGGTGGCTACCAGGTGGGCAACTTCCCCTCGCTGTGGACCGAGTGGAACGGCAAGTACCGCGACACGACGCGCGACTACTGGCGCGGCGAGCAGGCCACGCTGCCGGAGTTCGCGTCCCGGTTCACCGGGTCCTCGGACCTGTACCTGAACAACGGCCGCAGCCCGCACGCCTCCATCAACTTCGTGACCGCGCATGACGGGTTCACGCTGGCCGACCTCGTGTCGTACGACGAGAAGCACAACGATGCCAACGGCGAGGACGGCCGCGACGGGGAGTCACACAACCGGTCGTGGAACTGCGGGTCGGAGGGCCCCACGCGCGACCGGTCGATCCTGGCCCTGCGAGCGCGGCAGCGCCGCAACATCATGGTGACCCTGCTGTTGAGCCAGGGGGTCCCGATGATCGCCCACGGCGACGAGATCGGGCGCACGCAGAAGGGGAACAACAACACCTACTGCCAGGACAACGAACTGTCCTGGATGGACTGGGATGCCGTCGACGAGGACATGCTGACCTTCACCCAGTTCGTGATCGGCCTGCGCCGGCGGCACCCCATCTTCCGGCGTCGACGGTTCTTCGAGGGCAAGCGGATCTCGCGGTGGGACAAGGTCCCCGACATCTCGTGGCTGCGGCCCAACGCCGAGCCGATGACGGCCCGCGACTGGCAGGTCGGCTATGCCAAGAGCCTCACGGTGGTCCTGAACGGTTCGGCGCTGAATGAGAAGGACCGCTTCGGCCGCCCCCAGCAGGACCGATCCTTCGCGCTGTTCTTCAACTCGGCCGACCATCCCACGGACTGCCTGATCCCGGGTCGCGCTGCCGGGCTCGTGTGGGCCGAGGTGCTCGACACCGCGAACTGGCCGGTCGCGGCGTGGGCAGCGCAGGGCACGTACCACGCAGGCGAGCACCGCACGGTCCAGTCGCGATCGGTCGTCGTGCTCCAGGAGTCCGACGCGGCACGCCCCCGGCCGATCTGACCCAGGCCACCGAAGCTGCATGGATCATGACGCGGGGCCGTCCCCGGTCTTGGGTCGCTGGCTGCGGCGTGCCAGTATTTGCCCGACAGGCAACCACATCGAAGGGAACCCCCATGGCGAAGTACGACATCAACACCACCACCCTCGGCGCGATGATGGAGGACCCCGACGTCGTGGCGATCATGGAGAAGCACGCTCCTGGTATCACCAGCAACCCGATGCTGGGGATGGCCAAGGGCATGCCGGCCGCGCAGGCCATGGGCATGGCCGGCGGGATGATCGGCCAGGACGCCGTCGAGGCCATCGAGCGCGAGGTCTCGGCCCTCTAGCCTCCAGGGGCGCGGTCATCTGGTGCGCCAGCACCTGGTGACCGCGCCCTTCCATGTCGCGGCAACTCTCAGCTGACCGGCCAGGGCCCGATCGTGATCCCCGCCGCCTGGGCCAACGCGGGAGCCAGGTCGAGGAGTTGTTCGGCCGAGATCGTCGTCCCGGCCAGGTTCTCGACCCCGTCGATCCGGTCGAGGCGCGCGCCACGGAGGTCCAGTCCGTCCAGGCTGGCATGGGTCGCGACGAGCTCGCCGATCGCGCAGCCGGCGAGGCTCACGCGTCGCGCCGTCGCCCCGGCCAGGTCGAGCGTCTCGATCCGGCAGTCGCGCAGCACCACGTCGGTCAGGTCCGCGTTCCGCAGATTGACGTACCCGAGTTGGGCGTCGGCCACAGTCACAGCGTCAAGCACTCCGCCCGCCAGGTCCCAGGCCCCGATCCGGCCGCCGTGCACCGCGACGGAGCGCCAGGTCGAGTCCGCGGCGCTCAGGTTCGTGATGTCCGGCTCATGCAGCTGCGAGTCGATCACCCGCGCCCGGTCGAGCACCAGCGCGCCGACATCCGCGAGACGGACCAAGCACGCACGCAGGCTCACCCGGGTCCAGTCCAGACGGGTGAGGTGCTCGCCGACGACCTCCTCGCCGTCCCGGACGTCCTCGACCCCGACGAGGGAGGCCACCACCGTCTCGAGGCGGCCCCGATCCGGGCCGCTCGCGGGCATCCCTGCGCGACGTCTCCGATCCGCGTCGTTCCACGTGGCCACCGCGCCACCGTACTGCGAACCCACGGAGGAGGAGCTCACGCAGGTCGTGCGCCCGGGCACCATGACCCTCCCGAGGACGCGTAGTGTCGGAAGCGGCCAGATGCACGTTCTGGTCCAGCGGCAGTGGAGGTGCAGAGATGGCGTACCGGTTCAATCCCCCGCCCGGATGGCAGGTTGCTGAGGGCTTCACTCCCGGCAACGACTGGCGACCCGACCCCGCCTGGCCGGCGGCGCCGGAGGGCTGGGAGTTCTGGGTCGCCGTCCCCGATGCCCCGCCACCCCCACCCCCACCGCCCGGACCGCCCGCGGGAGGCCCACCTGCGCCCGAGCCGTCCGCTGGGCCCGCGACCACTGCGACCGCGAGCGCGAAGATGAGTGGCATGTTCAAGTCGCTGAAGTCCAAGGCCCAGGACGAGGACTGGATGGGCAAGGCCAAGGCGGCCGCCACCCAGGCGTCCGCCACCGCTCAGCAGGCCGCAGGTCAGGCGACCGCCCAGGCCAAGCAGCGCGACGAGGCCACCCTGGAGAAGACGGGACCGCTGCCCGAGGGAGCCCTCTGGCGAGGCATCAGCCACGACGCCGGTCGGAACTCGATCGTGACGCTGTACCCGGACCGCATCGAGCGGACCAAGCCGACCAGCCGGATGTCGCTGACGGGGATGCTGGCCGGTGGGCCGGAGGACGTCGAGGTCATCCCGATGAAGTCCGTCTCGTCGGTGCAGGCGCGCAGGGGTGCGTGGTACCACGACGTGACCGTCTTCGCGTCCGGGAACACCATCGTGTTCTCCGTGGACGCCGCCGACGCCGAGAAGCTGCGCAGCCTGATCATGGACCAGGTGCTGGGCGGTTCGGGCCACGCGGCCCCGCCTGCGGCTCCGGCCGCCCCAGCAGCTCCGTCCGGCGACGCCCTGATCGAGCAGATCAAGAAGCTCGGTGAGCTGCGCGACGCGGGGATCCTGACACCCGAGGAGTTCGAATCGAAGAAGGCGGACCTCCTGGGCCGCCTCTGAGCCCTGGTCGACAGGGCGAGCCACGTGGTGCTTGACTCCGGCCATGACGACGGTCGCGCTGTTCCCCTCCGTGCTCGGCATCCGCCCCGGTGTGCTCGACGCCGCTGAGCGGCTGCGCCGGGACGGTCACGACGTGCTCGTGGTGGACCTCTACGAGGGTCGCACCTTCGACGACTACGAGCCGGCCATGGCCTTCGCGGAGGAGGAGCTCGGGCATGCCGAGCTCATGCGCCGCGCACGGGAGGCGGTGGCCGACCTGCCCGACGGGTTCGTGTCCGCGGGCTTCTCGCTCGGGTGCGTGATGGCCGTGCACATCGCCACCCAGCGCGCGGTGTCCGGGGTCCTCATGATCGCCGGCGCCCTGCCCGCCTCAGCCTTCGGCGCCGATGCGCGGTGGCCAGCAGGAGTGCCGGCCCAGACGCATGCCACCCTCGACGACCCGTGGCGCGAGCAGGACATGATCGATCAGGCCGTGGTCGAGGTGCAGGCAGCCGGCGGCACCCTTGAGGTGTTCGACTACCCCGGCACCGGGCACCTGTTCAGCGACCCGTCACTGCCCGAGGAGTACGACCCCGTCGGCACCGAGATGCTGTGGAGCCGCGTCCTGCCCTTCGTGCGCGCCTGCAGCTGACGCCCCCGTCGGGTCGGGCCGGGCGCAACACGAACGTAACGAGCAGGACTTGGTCGAACCGCGGTACCCCGACACAATGACGCACGCCAGTCCCGAGCGAGATGAGGTGCGTTGGTGTCGCGCAAGAAGGCCAAGCGGATCGGCATCCTGACTGCCGGTGGTGACAGCCCGGGGCTCAACGCTGCGATCCGCGGAGTGGGCAAGACAGCGATCGGCCACTACGGAATGGAACTGGTCGGGTTCCGCGACGGCATCACCGGGCTCGCGCAGAACCGGCACGTGCCACTGGACAGCGCTGCGCTGTCCGGGATCCTCACACGCGGAGGAACCATCCTGGGCACGAGCCGGGACAAGGTGCATCGCATGGACGTCGACGGCGAGGTCCGCGACATGGTCCCCACCGTGGTGGCGAACTACGAGAAGGAGGGGTTGGACGGTCTGATCGTCATCGGCGGTGGGGGAACGGCGAAGAACGCCCTGCGCCTGCAGGCCGCCGGCCTGAACGTCCTCACCCTGCCCAAGACGATCGACAACGACATCGTCGGCACGGACACCAGCTTCGGATTCGCCACCGCCACCGAGATCGCCACGGAGGCCATCGACCGCGTCCACAGCACGGCGCACAGCCACCACCGGATCATCCTCACCGAGGTCATGGGCCACCGGGCCGGGTGGCTCACCCTGGCCTCCGGGCTCGCCGGAGGGGCGGACGTCATCCTGATCCCCGAGATCCCCTACTCGGTCGAGAGGATCGCCGAGACCATCCGGGCCCGTACCGCGCGAGGCAGCTCCTTCAGTGTGGTCGCGGTCGCTGAGGGTGCGCGCGACGCCGACGACACCGCCGACTACGAGGCCGCCCGGCTCCTGGTGAAGGCCGCCAAGACGCCCGAGTCCTCGCGGGCGGCGAAGGCCCACCTGGCCCATGTGGAGGACTCCCAGCGCGAGCACACCTTCCGCCTTGCCCGCGAGCTGGAGGCCGCGACGGGCCTGGAGACGCGCGTGACCATCCTGGGCTACGTGCAGCGAGGCGGGGCGCCGTGCGCCGCCGACCGGTTGCTCGCCACCCGTCTCGGAGCCGCCGCTGCCGACCTCGTGGCCCAGGGCGAGTACGGCTACATGGTCGCCGCCCGGGGTGAGACCACCGTGCCGGTGCCGCTGACCGAGGTCGCCGGCAAGGTCAAGCTCGTGCCCGCAGATCACGACCTGGTCGCGGCTGCCCGCAAGGTCGGCACCGGGCTCGGCGACTGACGGGATCGGGCATCTCGCCGGAAGCCGACCGCAGCCAACCGTGGAACAATCGCAGGCAGGCGGTGGAGGATGCGGATCCGGATCGGGTACCAGCTGACGTTCGAGTTGGAGCAGTCCACTCCGATGATCGTCGTCCTCAATGTGCACTACAGCCGGTCCTCGGATCTGTTGGCACCTGACACGATGATCACCTCACCTTCGACCCCGTTCACCTCGTACCGCGATTCCTTCGGCAACTGGTGCAACCGGGTCACCGCGCCAGCAGGCACCTTCCAGATCCGCGCCGATACCGAGATCAGTGACCGCGGCCTGCCTGACGAAGTCCCCTCCACAGGGCGGCAGCATGCGGTGGAGGACCTGCCCGAGGATGCGCTGGTCTACCTGCTGCCCAGCCGCTACGCCGACAGCGACCGACTTGCCGACCTGGCCTGGGACCTCTTCGGCAGTGCCGAGCCGGGTTGGCCCCGCGTCCAGGCAATCAACCAGTGGGTCCACGACCACATCACCTTCGGCTACGAGTGGGCCCGGCCCAGCAAGACCGCCTGGGACGCCTACCAGGAGGGCCACGGGGTGTGCCGCGACTACGCCCATCTCGGGATGGCGTTCTGCCGGGCCCTGAACATCCCCGCGCGCTACTGCACCGGATACGTCGCCGGAGTCGAGCTGGCGACACCCGAGGAGCCGATGGACTTCTCGGGCTGGTTCGAGGTCTACCTCGACGGCCGATGGTTCACAGTGGACCCGCGCAACCTGCACCCCATGACGGGCCGGATCCTGATCGCGCGGGGTCGCGATGCTGCTGACGTGGCGATCGCCACGAGCTTCGGGCCCAACTTCCTCAGCGACTTCCGGGTATGGGCCCGCGAACAGGCTCCCGCCTGACGCACTCTGCCATCGACGTCGGCCATGCGGCCCCAGTAGCGTCGGGACATGCCGCGACCCGTGCACTTCGAGATCCACGCCAGCCGACCTGAGGCGATCCGGGCCTTCTACAGCGCGCTGTTCGGTTGGACGTTCCATCAATGGGGCGAGCAGGCCTCTGGCTTCTCAGACCGGTGATGGCTCCGATGGCCGGGATCCCCGGCGAACCGGCATCGACGGCGCCCTGGTACCGCGATCCGGTCCCGTCGCGCAGCCGGGCCAGCCGGTGAACTCCTGGGTGGTCACCGTCGACGTCGACGACTGCCAGTCATATCTGGACCGCGCGATCGACGTCACCGCAACGGGACGGGCCGAGATCAACCATTTCGTGTGCCGATGACCGACCGACTCGAGGAGCTTCGATGACATCCACCGCCGAGGACCTGGCGAACATCTACCGGGACCTGCACGCGCACCCGGAGCTGGGGTTCGCCGAGCACCGGACCGCGGGCATCGTGGCCGACTGGTTGACCCGGTTCGGGTTCGAGGTGACCACCGGGGTGGGCCGCACCGGGGTGGTGGGGATCCTGCGCAACGGCGACGGGCCGACCGCGCTGCTGCGCGCGGACATGGACGGCCTGCCGGTGGCCGAGGCGACCGGCCTGCCCTACGCCAGCACCGATGTGGCACCCGGCGAGTCCGGGGACGTCCCGGTGATGCACGCCTGCGGCCATGACATGCACGTGACCGCCCTGCTCGGGGCCGCCGAGCGGCTGGCCGCGGACACCGGGTCGTGGGCCGGCACCCTGATGCTGGTGTTCCAACCGGCCGAGGAGCTCGGGGCCGGGGCCCAGGCGATGCTCGACGACGGCCTGTTCGACCGCTTCGGTCACCCGGACGTGGTCCTCGGCCAGCACGTGGCCCCGATCCCCGCCGGGGTGATCGGGCTGCGCTCCGGGCCGGCGTTCGCCGCCGCGGACGTGCTGCGCATCGTGCTGCACGGACGCGGGGCGCACGGGTCGCGCCCGGAGGTGTCGGTCGACCCGGTCGTGATGGCCGCAGCCACCGTGATGCGCCTGCAGACGGTGGTGTCCCGTGAGGTCGGTGGCAGCGAGACCGCGGTCGTCACCGTCGGGATGATGAGGGCCGGCACCGCGGCGAACATCATCCCCGACCACGCCGAGCTGCTGATCACCGTCCGCACGTTCACCGTCGACGTGCGCGACCGGGTCGTGGCGGCCATCGGGCGGATCGCCCGCGCCGAGGCCGCCGCCTCCGACGCCCCGAAACCCCCGGACGTGGAGCTCACCTCGTCGTTCCCCGCCGTCTCCAACGACCAGGCCGCTGTCGAGCGGACCCGCCCCGCCCTGCAGGGCATCGGGGCGATGGTGGTCGACCCGGGCCCGGTGACCGGCAGTGAGGACGTCGGGCTGCTGGCCATCGCCGCCGGCGTCCCGTGCGTCTACTGGCTGCTCGGCGGCGCGGACCCGGCCGTGTTCGAAGGGGCGGCGGACTTCGAGGAGATCGCGCTGCGCACCGCGGCACTGCCCTCGAACCACTCCCCGCTGTTCGCGCCGGTCATCGAACCCACCCTCACCATCGGGGTCAACGCCCTGGTGGCCGCGGCCCACACCTGGCTGCCGAGCGCCGGGGGCCAGTGACCCCGGGGCTGGGGATCGCGTCGGCCGTCCTCGACCAGTCGGCCGGGCTCACGGGAACCACGGTGACCTCCGGTGCGCCGGCCCTGCAGGACTCCGAGATCCCGCTCGCGTCGGTCCTGATCGCCGTCGCCGTCATCGCCGTCGTCACGTGGGCGCTGTGGACCCACCACCGGCGCGACGCGGCCCGATCCGAGCCGCGCACGACCGGGGCCGGCAGCCCCGCTGCCTCCGCCCAGGGAAGCGGGCTCGTGCCCCCGCCGGCGCAGCACACCGCGTCAAGCACCGACGTCATGACGTTCATGGTTGCCCTGGGTGAAGCCATGATCGACTCGGGCGACCCGGTCACCCACGTCCGCTCCAGCCTGGCCGAGGTGGCGGAGGTCAACGGGGTTCAGGGCACCGAGGTCGTCGTCCTGGCCACAGCCCTGATCGTCTCGGTCCCCGGCGACGGCGCAGTCCACACCGCGGTCACCACAGCCGGCCAACGCCACTGCGCCTGGACCAGATCGACGAGGTCTTCACCATCGTCGACGCCGCCGCTCGCGGTGACATCGGCCCCGAGGACGGCCTGGACCTGATCCACGCCGCACGCACCATGGCACCGTCATTCCGCCCCGGCCAGCGCGCCCTGGGATACGTCGTGCTCACCCTCGGACTGGCACTGCTGCTGCGCGCCAGCCTGCCCGACCTGCTGGTCGCAGGGCTGCTCGGCGCCGCCATCGGCGTCGTCCAGATGCGCTCCGACCGGCTCACCCCCACAACCAGGGTCCTGCTGCCCGTGTTGTGCGCGTTCGGCGTCTCGGCATCGGTGTTCAGCCTGGCCCGCACGGACTTGGACATCGGCGGACTTCCCGCCCTGGTGGCCCCGCTGGTCACCTTCCTGCCCGGCGCCCTGCTCACCACCGCCGTCATCGAGCTGTCCACCGGGCAGATGATCTCCGGCGCCGGGCGCCTGGCCGCCGGCGGCATGCAACTGGTGCTGCTCGCCCTGGGTGTCCTCGCCGGCGCCCAGCTCGTGGGCGGGTCCGGCGACGGCCTGGCCGAGGTCGCCTCCCAACCCCTGGGCCCCTACGCGCCATGGCTGGGCGTGGCCGTGTTCGGCGTCGGTGCCGTCGTGCACCACTGCGCCCGACCCGCCTCCATGGGCTGGATCATCCTCGTGCTCTACGTCGCCTACGCCGGACAGGTCATCGGCGGGCTGTTCTTCGGCGGGGTCCTGTCGGCGTTCTTCGGCGCCCTGGTGATGACCCCGGTCGCGATGTTCGCCGCCACCCAGAAGTCCGGGCCGCCCACCCTGGTCAGCTTCCTGCCGGCGTTCTGGCTGCTCATCCCGGGAGCCCTGGGGCTCGTCGGAGTCGCCAAGTACCTCGGCGACGAACGCATCGACGGCACCGCCTCCCTGGTCACCGCCGGCGCGACCATGGTCGGCATCGCGCTCGGGGTACTCGTCGGACTGGCTGCCGGGGAGCGCATCGAGGCCCTGGTCGACACCGTCAGTCGAAGTCGCGCTGCGAGCGCCTGACGTCCCCTCGATCCCCCGGTTCGATGGTCGGTCGCAAGAACGCCCCGAGCGTCCGCTCAGGTGATCGACGCCTGGAAGATGCTCTCGATCGATGCATCCAGGGCGGCGTCGAACTCCGCCTCGCCCTGTTGCGCGGTCAGGCCCTCGGTCAGGGCCCGGGAGAAGCTGGCCACCACCCCGTGGTTGCGCGCGAGCAACTCGTTGGCCTCCGCCCGGGAGTACCCACCGGACAGCGCGACCACGCGCAGCACGTTGGGATGCTCCACGAGCTCGGCGTAGAAGTCGTCCTGCTCCGGCAACGTGAGCTTGAGCATGATGAACTCGTCGGCACCGAGCTGCTCGATCTCGGCCTGGAGTGCGGCCTTGAGCAGGACCTCGGCCTGCGCCTTCTCCGGGCTGTGGATGTCGACCTCAGGCTCGATGATCGGCACCAGGCCGGCGCCGATGATGTGCCGGCCGACCTCGAACTGCTGGCTCACGACGGCCGCCACACCGGCCTGATTGCCCAGCTTGATGACCGAGCGCATCTTCGTGCCGAACACCCCGTGGGAGATCGCCTTGGCCATGACCGAATCCAGGTCGGGCATCGGCTTCATGACCTGCGCCCCGTCGACCTCCTCGGCCAATCCCTTGTCGACCTTCAGGAAGGGCACGACGTCCTTCTCCTGCCACAGGTACTCAGCGGCACCCATGCCCATGATCTGACGGTCCATCGTCATCTCGAAGAGGATCGAGCCGAGGATCCGCTCCCCGGTGAACGCGGGACTGGTGATGATCCGGGTGCGCATCTGGTGGATCCGGTCGAACATCTCGGCGTCGCCGGAGTAGGCCGACTCGTCCACTCCGTAGAGCCTCAGGGCCTTCGGGGTGCTGCCGCCGCTCTGGTCCAGCGCCGCGATGAACCCCTGGGCGGTCCTGATCTTCTGGAACTGTTCGGTGTTCACGAGTCCACATCCTTCTCATCACGTCACTTCCGTACTACGCCGACGCAACCCGGGTGTCAAGGTGCCGTCGACGTCGGGTAGGTTCCGGGTACCGAACTCGTCCGAAGTTCAGGGGAAGCCGGTGGGATTCCGGCGCTGACCCGCAACCGTGAACGGCCCTTGGGCCGGAAGTCGGAGCACCTGACGGACGCGAGCGGCTCCACCGTCGAGGTCTACGGCTCGGAGCCCATCCACGCGGTGCGCCCATTGGGCCGCTCGTGTGGGCGGGCCCCAGGCTTCGGGCCCGCTCATCGAGAGGAACACCTGCGAATGCACTCCACCCTCCCCCGTGCCGCGCGCACGCTGGGAACCATCACAGCCGCACTGGCCCTGACAGTGGGCATGGCCAGCACCGCCACCGCCGCTCCCACCCAGGTTCCGGCCACGTCCCGCACCGCCGACAGCACGGATGCTGGGCTGTACGGCGCCGCCGATCCCACCTTCGACGGCGTCTACCGCCAGGGCCTGGCCATCATCGGTCTTCGTGCCGTCAAGGCGTCGGTCCCCAGCAGCGCCGTGAGCTGGCTCGTGGGCCAGCAGTGCTCCAACGGGGGATTCCAGTCCTACCGCGCGAACACCGCCGCCGCCTGCGACGCCCCCGACCCGGCCACCTACAGCGGCCCGGACTCCAACTCCACCGCCCTGGCCGCGATGGCACTGCGCTCAGTGGGCCGCACCACGCAGGCCGCACGCGCCACCGCGTACCTGCGCACCCTGCAGAACTCCGACGGCGGATTCGCCTACTACAAGGGCGGGTCGAGCGACGTGAACAGCACCGGGCTGGCCATGGCGGCGCTACGCCCGCAGGCCGGATCCACAGCGGTGGCCAAGCGCCTGGCCAGGGCGAGCAAGTACCTGCGGTCGGCGCAGCTGCGCTGTTCGGCACCCGAAGGGGATCAGGGCCTCCTGCCCTACCAGCCCGCTGGCCCGGCCAACGCCCTGGCCAGCGCGCAGGCCGCCCTCGGCCTGACCACGACGCTGCCGGCCAAGGTCCGTCGGGTCTCGAGCGACCGGCTCACCTGCCGGGATGGCAAGCAGGTCGGATCCGTGAGCACGCGCAACGCCCTCCTGGCCGGGATCTCCAGGACCCTTCGCGCGGGCAAGGGCACCGCACCCAGCTCATTCGGCAGCGGCCCGGACATCTCCGCGACTGCGCAGATGACCATCGCCCTGGCCGCGACCCGGCAGTACCCGGCCACCGTCGGCACGGCGGTCCGCGCCCTGAAGGCGAACGCCGCCGAGTACACCGGCGCTGGTTCCGAGGCGAGCCCCGCAGCCCTGGGCGCCCTGCTCCAGGTCGCGGCGGTGACGCCCAACACCACGCCCAACTCGTTCGGCGGGGTGAACCTGACCACGGAGCTGCGCAGCAGCATCCGACCCTGACACCGTTCACGGTGGGCCCGGGGCATGAGCCGCACACGCTCCGGGCCCACTGCGGCGCGCAACGCGCCAGCACCCCGGAGCAGACTCGACCCATGACTGACGAACGCCCGGGACAGCGCCGCCACTCGTGGGCGGAGCCCTACAAGATCAAGATGGTCGAGCCGCTGCGGATGACCACCCGCGCCGAGCGCGAGGACGCCCTCACCGAGGCAGGCTGGAACACGTTCCTTCTGCGCAGCCGTGACGTGTACATCGACCTGCTGACCGACAGCGGCACGAACGCGATGTCGCAGGAGCAGTGGGCCGCGCTCATGCTCGGCGACGAGGCGTACGCCGGCAGCGAGAGCTTCTACCGCTTCGAGAGGGCCGTGCAGGACGTGTACGGCTACCCCTTCATGGTGCCCACGCACCAGGGCCGCGGGGCGGAGCACATCATCTCCAAGGTGCTCATCAGTGGGGGCGACGTGGTGCCCGGGAACATGTACTTCACCACGACACGGCTGCACCAGGAGCTGGCCGGCGGCACGTTCGTCGACATCATCATCGACGAGGCGCACGACCCCGCCAGCGAGCACCCCTTCAAGGGCGACGTCGACCTCGCAAAGCTGCGCAGCGTGATCGCCGAGTACGGCCGGGAGCGCATCCCCTACGTGAGCATCGCGGTCACGGTCAACATGGCCGGCGGCCAGCCCATGAGCCTGGCCAACATCGCGAAGGTCCACGACCTGTGCCGCGCTGCACAACATCCCGCTGTACTGCGACATCACGCGGATCGCCGAGAACGCGTGGTTCATCCGCCAGCGCGAGCCGGGGTTCGCAAGACGTGCCGGTCGCGGAGATCGTGCGGCGCATCTGCGACCTCACCGACGGCGCGTGGATGAGCGCGAAGAAGGACGCGCTGGTCAACATCGGCGGGTTCCTGGCCCTGCGCGACCCCGACGTGTTCGAGGAGGCGCGCAACCTGTGCGTCGTCTATGAGGGCCTGCACACCTACGGAGGGCTGGCCGGGCGCGACATGGAGGCGATCGCCCAGGGCCTGCACGAGTCGGTCGACCAGGCGCACCTGGATGCCCGCATCGGCCAGGTGATCTACCTCGGTGAGCAGCTGCAGCGCGAGGGTGTGCCGATCGTCCTGCCCATCGGCGGCCACGCGGTGTTCCTCGACGCGGCCCGGTTCCTGCCGCACATCCCGCAGGTCGAGTTCCCCGGGCAGCGGCTGGCGGGCGAGATCTACCTCGAGGCCGGCGTGCGCACGATGGAGCGGGGCATCGTCTCGGCCGGTCGGGACCCGGAGACCGGCGACCACCGGCACCCCCGCCTCGAGTTGGTGCGGATCACCATCCCTCGGCGCGTCTACACCCAGGCCCACATGGACGTCACGGCCGAGGCGATCCTGTCGGTGTGGGACCGGCGCGAGTCAGTACGTGGCCTGGAGATGACATTCGAGCCCAAGTACCTGCGGTTCTTCCAGGCCCGCTTCCACCCCTTGTGAGCTCCAGGACCCGAGCCACGGATGAGCCCGTCCGCGTCCTGGAGCAGCTTCCGGACGGGACCGTTCGCCAGCAGTCGCCGCTGACCGGAACCGTGGTGTGGACGGTCCCGGGTCGCTCCAACCGGCCGATCCCCTCGGCCCTGCCCGCACCGCAGTCGCTGGGCTCCGCCGGCTCGCACGCTGTCTGTGCCTTCTGCCCCGGCCGGTATCTCGAGACACCGCCGGAGCGGTCCCGGCTGATCCTCGACACCACCGCTGCCGGTGGGTCCGCCCCGTGGAGGATCCTGCACAGCCTGCCCGCCGAGCAGCTCGGGGACACAGTGGCGGACTTCCGGCGCTTCCCCAACCTCTTCGAGATCCTCGCGTTCGAGTACTGGCACGCCAACCACGGCTACGAGATCCCGGCCGAGGCACTCGCTCGGGCCGGCGAGTACGCCGCCACGCCTGTCGGACGCGACCACGTCCTGGCCATCAAGCGCACCCGGATGCAGGCGGCCGGCGCGAGCGCCGAGGAGGTCGCGGCTGAGCCCGAGGAGCGGCTCCTCGCCCGCGCCGGCACCGTCTTCGCCAGCTCGCACGACGTCATCGCCGCCCGCCGGCACTTCATCGACGGGGCGACCCGCGACGACGAACTGGCATCCTCCGGGGACCTCACCGCGGTGGAGCATCACGCCTTCCTGAGCCTGAGCGTGGATGGGCTGGCGGACCTGAACCGGACCAACCCGTACGCCCTCTACGTCGCGGCGTTCCAGAACTGGCTGCGCCCTGCGGGCGCCTCCTTCGACCACCTGCACAAGCAGTTGGTCGCGATCGACGAGTACGGGCCGCTGATGAACCGCGCCCTGAGCATGCTCCGCGATGCACCCGACCTGTTCAACACGATGATCGCCGACCCGGCTGCCCAGGATCGGCTGGTCATCGCCGAGAACGGCCACTGCATCGCCCTCGCGGGCGTCGGCCACCGCTATCCGACAGTCGAGATCTACGCCACGGGCACTGCCCAACTGCCCTGGGAGCACTCCCCAGAGGCGCTTCGGGCTGTGTCGGACGTGGTGCACGCCTGCCACGCCGCAACGGGTCGAGCGGTCCCCACCAACGAGGAGTGGCACTACCGCCCGGTCGGCGCCGACGTTGCGATGCCGTGGCGGATCAACCTCAAGTGGCGCGTGTCCACGCTCGCCGGGTTCGAGGGCGGGACGAAGATCAACGTGAACACGATCAGCCCCTTCACCCTGCGCGAGCGGATGGTCGACGCCCTGCTGGGGCTGCGTTCGGCCGGGCGCATCGGGTCGATGGCGATCGGGGACGAGTGCTCCCATCGGACCGGAGCGCTCCGCTACGCGCAGATGTGAGGCCCTCCGTCACTGGTCAGCGGGCGGCGTGGGCCAGCGTCTCGAGGTCCGCGATGGTGATGTGGCCCCGACCGAGTCGCACGACGCCCTGGTCCTCGAGATGGCGCAGCACCCGGTTGGCCGTGGGTCGCGAGACTCCGGCCATGGCGGCCAGGTCGTCCTGGGTCAGGGGCAGCGGCTCGGCACCGTCGACGCCGAACGAGCAGCGGCAGTCGAGCAGGCGTCTGGCGACGCGGTGCTCCGCGTCAACGAACAGGGCGTCCGCGAGGAGCGCCGACATCCGCTCGAGCCTCTGGGTGAGTGTCAGCAGGAGCCACTCGGTGAGGTCGGGATGGTCCGTCCGCAAGTCGTGGAACCGTGTCGCCAGGACCGACAGGACGTGGACGTCATCGAGGGCAACCACCGTCGCGGTGTGGTGGTGCTCGGGGCGGATCAGCCCGACCTCGCCGAAGGCGTCAGGGGCTGCGATCAAGCCGATGGTGGCATCGTCACCATCCGGGGTCAGCACGTGCACCGACACCCGGCCGCGGCGCAGGAGGAACAGCGAGTCACACGGATCCCCCTGGTGGAACACCACCTCACCGGGCCGGAACTCCCGGGGCCGGCCGGCCCGCATGAGGGCCTCCCTCGTCGCGGCCGAGATCGTCTCGAACGTCTCCGCGTTCACGATTCCATGCAATCACTGACCCGCGTCGTGCACCAGAGTCCAGAGTCACATGTCCGGGATCGAGATCGTCGGGAACGTCTCAATCGGTGGGATCGAGATCGACGGGATCGTTGGGAACGACGGGAACGAGATCGACGCGATCGACGGGATCGACATCGCCGGGATCGAAACCGGCTCGATCGGCTGGATCGACTCGTTCGGCGGGGTCGTCGGGGTCGTCGGCGTCGCCGGGATCGAGATCGGCTGGATCGACTCGATCGCCGGGATCGACATCGACATCGACGCGATCGACATCGGCTCAATCGGCGGGATCGACATCGCCGGGATCGGCTCAATCGGCGGGAGCGACATCGCCGAGATCGACGCGATCGCCGGGATCACCGGGATCGACCAGTCCGCGATGTACGGGAGCGCAGGACCAAGCAACTGCCCAGCGTAGACCGGCTCAGAAGCCCCCGCGCCCGCCCCGTTCTCCTGCCCTGCCTGCGGGGGCAGCCCTGCCTGCAGGTCGGACGTGCTCGGCGACGAGTACTGCCTCACCGCGAAGATTCCCGCGACCACGAGCAGCGCCCCGATCACGCCGGCCAGCGCCCACGCAAACCAGTTCCTCCGGTGTTCGGGCGCAGAGGGGGGTGCCCCCGGCTGGGACACGGGCGGCGGCCCGATGTGCTCCTGCGGCGGGATGCCCTCTGTCACTACCTCCAGCGGTGGCATGTTCGCCACGTGCGTCAACTGCGAAGCCTTCAACGGCTCCTCCAGCTTGGTACTCATCTCGGCCTCCCCTCAACCGATCCCCCATCCCTTGGGGGCACTTCCATCGTCTGGCCACCCCCTCGTGCCCGCTATGTCCGCGATGACATAGGAAGTGTCGCCCGGACGACCTTCCCACTGCGACCCTGAACGACCAGGCTCAGGCACCCACCGAGGGGCGCTCTGGCCCGTGCGGCCGGGATGCGAGGACTCCGAGCACCCCGACGACGATCACGACCGGGACGAGGAGCAATACCATCCGGACGGGCATCACGGACCCGAGGGCGCCCAGGGCGAACGGCGCACTTCCGACAGCCAGCCCCAGCACCAGCGAGGAGCGGGCCATGGCGAGATCGGGATGGCCCGCGGACAGCACGATGCCGCGGTCCAGGAGCAGGGGGAAGAGCGCTGCGATCCCCAAGCCGGCGACGAACAACCCGACCACGGCCAGCGGGAGTGACCCGGCGGTCCACAGCACGCCGAAACCGACCAGGGCCAGGCCGAACCCGCCGATCAGCATCCGATGCGGACCCAGTTGCAGCGTGAGCGCGGATCCGATGGTGCGGCCGATGGCCACGCCCGCCACAACGGCGGCCATCGCCGCGGTCGCCGACGCGGCCGGGGCCCCGGTCTGCTCCTGGATCAGCGTCGAGCCCCAGTAGTTGATGGCGAACTCCGTGGCCACCGCCGCGAACAGAGCGACCATCGCCAGCCAGAAGACCCGGGGCAGCGGGGCCTGCGCCTGCGTGCTCGACGGAGGCGGTCCAAGCACGGGCTCGAAGACAGGTTCCAGCGCAGGTACCACCGCCAAGTCGTGCGAGTCCGCAGGGGTGCCACCGGGGGCCACCGTCCCGTCCCGTCCTGACCGTGCCATCACCCTGTCGGCCACGACCAGCCCCACCAGCGCCGCCAGCGTGAGGATCAGGCACGCCAGGATGCCCACCTCCCAGCCGAGACCCGCGCCGAGGGCAGCACCCAGGATCAAGGGCGAGAGCAGCCCAACCCAGGCGGCCGCCGCGTTGGCCTCCGTGATGACCCGGGCACTGTGGATGGGGTGGGCGTCGGACAGTCGGGCCATGGAGGCGTTGAGCGTGGTGCCCCCACCGCTCGCGGACACCCACACGAGTCCGAGGATCAGGCCGAAGGCCACCGAACCGGAGACGACCAACGGCACCAGGACCATGCCCATCAGCCCAGCAGCAACCACAACAAGCCCGGCCTTCGTGGCTCGGTCCCGGCCCAGCATGCGCACAGCCCGGGGAGCGGCCAGTGAGGCCGTGATGATCCCCAGCGCCAGGGCGGTGCCGACAAGCCCTGCGGCGGCCAGGGACATGCCGAGGTCCTCGCTCAGGATCGGGCTCACCGGCCCGGTGAGGTAGATGAAGGCGGCCCATGCGCCATTGACGCCGTAGATCGCCCAGGTGATGGGAGTCCGGTGCAGCCGCATGGGTAGATCCTTCACCACGCGCGCCGCGTCCGGAGCGCCGAGATGTGCCCCGAGCAGGCCCGTGGTCCCGAATCGACCCTCGTCCTGGCATATTCCCGCCAGCCGGGCCCAACTGCTGCCATACTCCCGGGATGTCCACGACCTCCCCCGCACCAGCGCCCGAGATCGACCGGAGCGCACTCCTGCGCGTCATCGGATCCTCGATCCTGGTCGCCCTGCCCATCTCGCTGGTGGCGATGGGCTTCCTCGACCTCGTCTCGCTGCTGCAGAAGTGGGTATGGCAGACCGCGCCTGCCGATCTGGGCTTCGACTCGACGCCGTGGTGGTGGGCCATCCCCTGGCTGCTGCTGGCCGGCCTGCTGGTCGCCGCGGCCATCATCGTCCTCCCCGGCCCGGGAGGTCACATCCCCGCCCACGGGACCGGCGGTCCCCCCACTCCCCCTGCCTACGTGCCCGGGGTCTTCCTCGCGGCGCTGGCCGGCCTTCCCCTGGGCGTGGTCCTGGGTCCGGAGGCGCCGCTCATCGCGATGGGCTACGGCTTGGCCGTCTGGATCTCACGGGTGGTCCGGCTGTCCCCGGGAGGTCGGCTCGAGGCTCTCATCGGGACAGCCGGTGCCGCTGCCGCGATCGCGATCGTCCTTGGCAACCCCCTGACCGCCGTCATCTTCCTGGCCGAGGCCGTCGCGATCACCGGTGGGCCGGTCATCATCGCCACGCTGGCCGCCCTGCTCGGAGTCGGGGTGGGGGCCGTCCTCTTCACGGGCCTGGGCAACAACGCGGGCATCACGGCCCAGTCCCTGCAGCTCGTCGAGCTGGACTCCGTGCCCACCCCGGACATCGGCGACCTGCTGTGGGCCGTCCCCGTCGGCATAGTCGCCGGCATCGCCATGAGCGTGCTGTTCACCGGAGGGCTGCGCGTCGCGGATCGTATCGGGTCGCTGACCCGCGGGCGGCTGGTTGCCGGCACGATGGCCATCGGCCTGGGCGTCGCCCTGTGCGCGTCCGCCTACTCGCTGATCACCGGGCGCGACCCCTTCGACGTGGCGTCCTCGGGGACCGAGACCCTCAAGGAGATGACCAGCGACCCGTCGTCCTGGGGGGTCACGGCACTGATCGCCCTGCTCGTATTCAAGGCCATCGGGTACGCCCTGTCGCTGGGCGCCTTCCGGGGCGGTCCCATCTTCCCGTCGATCCTGCTCGGCGGCGCGTTCGGCGTGCTGATCGCACCGCTGCCCGGACTCGGACTGGCCGGCGGGATCGCCGTGGGCATGGCCTCGTTCGCGGCCGCCGGCATGAAGATGCCCCTGAGCGCCGTGGCCCTCACGATCCTGTTGTTCGGCCCCAACGCGAGCGAGGTCTTCCCGGAGGTCGCGATCGCCGCCGTGACAGGCTTCGCGATCCGGGCCGCGATCGACAAGCGCCGGGAGGCAGCACCGCAGGGGGCTGCGGCGGGCTCCGCGACGCCGGACGGCCCTCCCCCGGCAGACGCCGCGGACGCGAGCGCACCGGCCCGCGCGTGAAGCTGCGTTCGGCCCGAACCCGCCACCGGGGCTCTACCGGCGACGCCGATCAGGGGGCGATGTTCAAACGCTCGACGGCGCGCTCCCCCAGCACCTGATCGCCCTCGATCGACACCTCGGCCGGGCCGCGGCCGCAGGTGAGGGCCACGAACCCCGGGAACGACATGGTCAGCGCCACGGTCGGATCCTCGACAGGGGCGATCGGGCGGCCCTTGCCGTCGTCGGTGCGGATGACCGCGTCGCTGAACTCCACACCGGGACCGGTCACCGTCACCAGCAGCGTCGCCCCGACCGGCGCGTCGACCTTCTTCGCCCACACGAACCCCAACGATCGACGCATCCGGCCGGCCGCCATGTGCGCGGGGGCCGTGCCCAGGTGCCCGGGATCATCCACCGCCACCCGGATGTCCTGCTCGTGGACCCAGGTGTCGAACACGCGCATGGAGATCACCTCATCGAAGGGCATCATCCGGCCCAGGGGGTTCATCACCAGCCCCGGGTTGCTGGCCCGGAGCTCGCGCAGGGCCACCTCCCGGTCGGCCATGGTCTCGTCGAACTCGGCCAGGACGTCCTCGCGGGTCCGCGAGCGGCGTAGGTCGACGGGCACCTCGGTGATCCGCCCGAAGCCGTCCGTGGCGTGCGGCAGGGCCTCCCAGTCGGGCTCGTGCGGCGGGTCCTGGCGCCCGAGCTGGGAGCGCTCGATCCAGGTCACGTGCGCCACGACGTCGGCCACGGTCCAGCCGGGCAGCACCGACGGGTGGCGCCACTCGGCGCGGGCCGCCGCATCCCGGAAGTCAACCATCGCCTCGCGCCAGACATCGATGGGATCGGGGGTCAGGGCGTCCGCCACCACGGTGGGGTCTTGGGGTTCCAGGTTCATGGCCGCAGGCTACTCGCGCGTGCCTGGTGTCTGCCGGACTCCATCGACGGCGTCACGGGTACTGAGTCACTCGGTCGCAGAAGGTCACGCCAGGCGCGCGGGCCGGCCGTCGATCGAACGGACCTCGACTGCGCGGAATCCGAACGCGCCCTGCGTGATCACCTCCCGCGTGACCACGACCTCTCCGTCGATCAGCCCACTGGTATAGCGCTCCTCGTGGGGGGCGTCCCAGCCGTCCCCGGAGTCCGTGAGCAGCCGTCCGCCGACGGATGGCCGATCCCCCTCGGGCGGCGCCACGAGGAGCGCGAGCCGGCCGTCCTCCTCGGTGGGGATCACCGCGCCGGCCCGCACGAACCAGGGGATGTCACCCGGGCCGACCGGGACGTCGATCAACCCCTCGACCCGCTCACCGGTGTCGCCGTGGAACCACACGCCCTCGGGCAGGCTGGACCCCCGCCTGGTGGCACCCTCCTCGAGGACTGGAGCCACCAGGACGTCCTCGCCGAGCAGGAACACGTCGTCGGCCCCGCGAAACGCCGGATCCGACCACGCCAGGGGCCGGACGAACGGAGCCCCGGTGCGCGTCGAATCCAGCGCGAGGGTGTACCAGAACGGCAGCAGCCGGTAGCGCCGCTGCAACGCGCCGCGCAGCCGGTCCATCACCTCAGGGCCCCACTCCCAGGGCTCGCGCCGGGGTACGTTCAACGCGCAGTGGGTGCGGAAGAACGGCAGGAACGACGCGAGCTGGAACCACCGGGTGAACAGCTCCGGTGAGGGCCTGCCGGTGAAGCCGCCGATGTCCGAGCCGTAGTAGCCCACGCCGCTGACCCCGTAGCCGAAGGCCTGGTGCAGGGTGGCTCGAAGCGACGGCCATGAGGCCTCGATGTCCCCGCTCCAGTGCCCGCCGTAGCGCTGCATCCCTGCCCAGCCCGAGCGCGAGAACAGGAACGGCCGCTCGTCGGGGCGGACCTCGCGCAACCCGTCGTAGGACGCCCGGCACATCTGCAGCCCGTAGATGTTGTGCGCGTCGCGGTGGTCCGAGGGGCGTCCGTCCAGCTCGTGCCGGGTGCTCAACGGGAAGGTCGGATCGCCCCATGCCACGAAGTTCGACGGCTCGTTCATGTCATGCCAGTAGCCCGCGACCCCGAGGTCGGCGTAGAACGCGAACTGCTCGCCCCACCACCGACGCACCTGGGCCGAGGTGAAGTCCGGGAAGACCGTCGGCCCGGGCCAGACCACCCCCGCGAACGTCGAGCCGTCCGCGTTGGCGCAGAACAGCCCACGTTCGACGCCCTCGCGGTAGAGCGGGTACTCGTCGTCCCTGGCGATGCCCGCGTCCACGATGACCACCGTGCGGACCCCCTCGGCGGCCATCTCCTCGATGAGGTCGCCGATCCCCGCCCAGTGCTCAGTGCCGAACGTGAAGTTGCGAAAGCCGTCCATGTGGTCGATGTCGAGGTGCATCGCCGACAGCGGCAGGTCGTTCTCGGCGAAGCCCTGCCAGACGGCCCGCACGGCCTCAGTCGACCCGTAGCCCCAGCGCGCCTGATGGTGCCCGAGCGCCCAGCGCGGTGCCGCCGTGGGGCGCCCGGTGAGCGCCGTGTAGGCGTCGAGGACCGCAGGCAGCGAGCCGATCGAGACGTGCAGCCGCAAGGGGCCGGCATCGAAATGCGCCACCAGCTGGCCACCGGTCGCGTCGAAGGTGGCGTCGCAGGCGTTGTCCACGAAGCAGTGGGCGGCGCCATGGTCGTCGAGCACCGCGTACACCGGCGAGGTGACGTACAACGGGTCCTCCCCGGGCAGCCAGGCGCCGCCGGGGTCGGTGTTCCAGCAGCGGTAGGTGGCCCCGCGCAGGTCCCAGACCGTCCTGCCGCCGAGCCCGTGCAGAGTCGCACCGTCGGGCAGCTCCGTGCGGAGGGTCCAGCCGACGCCGTCCCAGCTGGGCGCCTCGTCGCGGCGGCGCGTCCGGCCCTCGTCGTCGAGGTAGGTCATGGACCCGTCATGCGAAACGTGGACGGCGATCCCCGGGCCCCGGACGATCCAGCCGTCCCCGGCCCGTTCGAGCTGCGGCGAGGCACCGGCAGGTCCGCCGGCCGAGACCCCGGCATCCGCCACCACGGCGTACGACGGCACCTCCAGCGCACCTTGCCAGCCGACCGACACCTGGCCGTGCCGCGGGAACCGCAGGTCGACGAACGTGGTGGAGAACCGGATCCGCACCTCACCTGCCTCGATCGAGGCGCCACGAAGCTCCCCCGGCGTCCGGTGCGGGGTGGTCGGCCGTGGTTCGAGGGCCCTATCGGCGCGGTCGCGAGCCAGGGCGTTCCCGACAGCCCGCAGGGCGTTGGGGAGCCCGATCAGTGCCGCGCCGTGGGCGATGCCCCTGAGTCCGTCCATGGTCTCGCCCCTTTGCGGATCTAGCCGATGTCTCGACGGAACGTCGTGAACCGCCCGATGAGGACCAGGATGACTGCGTAGCCCGCCAACGTCAGTGCGCCCTGCCAGGAGTTCAGCAGCACGGCCAGCCCGGAGCTCACGTACAGGCTGGACCCGGCGATCGCCTCCCCCGCCGCGCCGGGCAGGAACTTGCTGATGGCCTCAGTTGCGTCGAACTGGGCCAGGAGCAGGCGCAGCAGGGGCTCGACGAACTGCGTGAACGCGAGCAGGACGACGATCGCCGCCACCTGGTTGGTGAGCACGGAGCCGAAGCCGACGCCCACCAGGGCCCAGAGCGTCAGGGCCACCACGGACAGGACGATCGTGCGCTGCACGGTGCGGTCGCCGAGCAGCGTCGGCTCCCCCATGATCGCCAGGGTCCCTGCCCCGCCGATGACCGTGCCGGCGACGCCGGCGATCGCGACAACCAGCGCGAACGGCAGGATCGCCACCAGCTTGGACCCCAGGACCAGGCTGCGACGAGGCTCGGCCAGGAGGGTCGGGGTGATGGTTCGGTGGCGGAACTCCCCGGTCACGCTGAGGGCACCGAGGATGGCCGGGAAGATGTAGCCCAGCGCCACCGCCAACGTGTAGACGGACGTGGCGATCGCCATCTCGTCGAGCACGGCGTTCCCGAAGCCGCTGCCGCCCGCCGGAGCGCCCCCAGCCTTCTGCGCCTCGCGCATCCCCATGACCAGCGAGAACGCCATGATCACGCCCATCACAACCATGTATCCGAACATGGCCAGTGCGGTGAGCCACCAGGTCCGGGTGCTGGAGACCTTGCGCAGCTCCGTGCGCAGGGCCGCGATCATCGGGCCACCCCCGGTGTCGTGCCCGCGGGTCCCGTCAGGGAACCCGGCGGCGCAGCGCCCGGGTCGGTGGGATCGGCGGTGAGCTGCAGGAACAGGGCCTCGAGGCTCGTGCCTGCGGGCGCGAGCTCGTGCAGCGGCAGCCTGCGGGCATACGCCGCGTCGCCCACCTCGGGGCAGTGCCGGTCGAACACGACCGCGGTGCTCGGGCTGTCGAAGCGCGTGCTCGGCCCCCAGCCCTGCTCGGCGACCAGGGCCGCAAGGCCCGCCGCATCCGGTGAGCTGATCCGGACCGCGGGCCGCGCCATCGCCTCGAGCTGGGCCAGCGACGAGGCGTGCACGAGCCGACCGCGGGCGATGATCACGACGTCATCGACTGTCTGCTCCACCTCCGAGAGGACGTGGCTGGAGACCAGCACCGTGCGGCCCTGGGCGGCGAGGTAGCGCAGGAACTGCCGCAGCCAGGCGATCCCCTCCGGGTCGAGGCCGTTCGCCGGCTCGTCGAGGAGGAGCACCTGCGGGTCGCCGAGCAGCGTCGTGGCCAGCGCCAGTCGCTGTCGCATGCCCATCGAGAACCCACCCGTGCGCCGGTCAGCCGCATCCGTCATCCCGACGATGCCCAGGACCTCGTCGCAGCGCGCATCCCCCACGCCGAGCTGCGGGGCGTACACACGGAGGTGGTCACGTGCCGTCCGCCCCGGGTGGAACGACGAGGCCTCCAGGGCGGCTCCGACAACACGCGCGGGCTGCGTGCGCTGGGAGTAGGTGCGGCCGCCGATCGTCGCCGTCCCGGAGTTCGGTGTGGCCAGACCCAGCAGCATCCGCAGGGTCGTGGTCTTGCCCGCGCCGTTCGGCCCGAGGAAGCCAGTCACGCGACCGGGCGCGACCGTGAAGCTCAGGTCAGTGACCGCATGAACCGGCCCGAACCGCTTGGTCAGTCCAACCACCTCGACGATCCCCGCCTCAGGCAGGAACGCTCTGGGACCCACAGCAGAACTCATGAACCAAGCCTGTCACCGGCAGCCACCACCATGTGGGCCGGCCCGACGTGCGGCGGGTCACACCGGCAGGTGGACCTCAGGCTGCCAAGGAATCCGCGTCTTCGACCTCGGCCGGGGCCGGGGACTCCTTCACCCACGCGGGCGCCCGGTTGAACCGGCCGAACGCGTTGTTGGGCAGGGCCAGCCGGAACACCTTGTGCCACGCGGAGGCAACCTGCTTGGGCAGCGAGCCGGTGACGTAGGGCAAGTCGTGGCGCTCGAAGAGGTCCCGGATCCGCGGGGCGATGTCCTTGTACCTGCGGCTGGGCATGTCGGGGTACAGGTGGTGCTCGATCTGGAACGACAGGTTGCCGGTCATCATGTGCATCGCAGGGCTGCCGGAGATGTTGGCCGAGCCGACCATCTGGCGGACGTACCACTCGCCGCGGGTCTCGCCCTCGATCGAGGTCTTGGAGAAGGTGGCCACACCCTCGGGGAAGTGCCCGC
Organism: uncultured Actinomycetes bacterium; assembly: GCA_963736425.1. GTDB lineage: Bacteria > Actinomycetota > Actinomycetes > S36-B12 > CAIYMF01 > Prado023. The sequence goes on along the minus strand of CAVTOX010000016.1, from coordinate 23,118 downwards.
ACATGATCACCGAGTGCGTCCACACGTTGCGCGCGAGGTTGGCCACGAGGTTGGCCGTGAACGTGGCGGCGAAGGCCGGGATCGCCGCGAACGGGTTGACCAGCGCGGCCAGCGCCGGGTTGATCAGGTAGTCCTTGCGGACCTGGCGGCCGATCTTGGCCAGCACCTTGCGACCATCGCGCTTGAAGGCCTCGTCGACCTTCTTCTTGCCCTTGTAGTACGCCCCGAGCTCCAGGTCGTAGGCGGCGATGCCGTACTCGAAGAAGCACATGTTGACGAAGTTGTAGAGCGGCTGGCCGAGCGTGAACTTCGTCCAGCGCTGGTCCTCGTCGACGCGCATGATCCCGTAGCCGAGGTCGTTGTCGCGCCCGACGACGTTGGTGTAGCGGTGGTGGATCTCGTTGTGCGAGTGCTTCCACATGTCCGCCGGTGCGGCGTTGTCCCACTCCCAGGTGGTGGAGTGGATGGCCGGGTCGCGCATCCAGTCCCACTGCCCGTGGAGGATGTTGTGCCCGATCTCCATGTTCTCCAGGATCTTGGCCACCGAGAGCCCGACGGTCCCAGCGATCCACGCCGGCGGGAACCAGGCGAACAGCAGCACGCCGCGTGAGCCCATCTCGAGCACGCGCTGGGCCTTGATGACGCGGCGGATGTAGGCCGCATCCTCCTCGTCGAGGGTCGCGAAGATCTCCTCGCGGAGGGCGTCGAGCTCGCGACCGATGGCCTCGATGTCCTCGTCTGTCAGGTGCGCGACCGGGTTGTCGGTGCGCTTCTGGATGACGGTCATAGTCTCAGCTTCCGTTGTGGGTCAGAGGTCGATGGAGCACGGCCCGGCGGCCGCGCTGATGCAGGTCTGGATCTTCACGCCGTCACCGGGGACGGCCGTGGTCAGGGCACCGGAGCGCAGGTCGCGGACTGCACCGGACTCCAGCGGGACGACGCAGCCCATGCAGATGCCCATCCGGCAGCCCGAGGGCATCAGCACGCCGGCAGCCTCGCCGGCGTCCAGCAGGGGGGTCGCGCCGTCGGCCTCGACGACCGTGCCGGACCTCGCGAACGACACCGCGCCGCCCTCGCCGGTCACCACGATGTGCGGGCGGAACCGCTCGGTGTGCAGCCGGTCGGACACCCCGGCGCCGTCCCAGCGCTCCTCGAGGGCATCGAGGAGGCCGGTCGGCCCACAGGCCCAGGTCTCCCGGTCGGCCCAATCGGGCACGAACGAGTCGAGCTCCGCGGGGTCCAGCAGGCCGTCGGTGTCCGTGTGCCGCTCGATGAGCCGGATCCGGCCGGCCGAGGCCATGTCCCGGAGCTCAGCACCGAAGATCACGTTGGCCGACGTGGGGGCGCTGTGCAGCACGACGACGTCCGCCAGTTCGGGCAACCGGTGGCGCAGCATCCCCATCACGGGGGTGACTCCACTGCCAGCCGTCATGAACAGGACCTGCCGAGGCGCCCTGGCCGGCAGGTGGAAGTCGCCGGTGGCCTGGTCGAGCTGGATGACCGTCCCGGGTCGGGCCCGGCGAACGATGTGGTTGCTGACCCTCCCACCTGGGATCGCCTTGACGGTGACCGCGATCAGGCCGTCGCGGCGTGGACCGGAGGTCAGCGAGTAGGCGCGCCAGAGCCGGACGCCATCGACGTCGATGCCGATCCGGATGTACTGGCCGGGCAGATGGCCCTGCCAGCCGCGCCCAGGCCGGATGAGCACCGTGGCGGCATCGGCGGTCTCCGCCGTGATGGCCTGGATCCGCCCGCGCAGCGCGGCGCCGCTGCGCAGAGGGTCGATCACATCGAGGTAGTCGGCGGGGACCAGCGGCGTCGTGACAGCGCCGAGGACGCGCAGGATGCCGTCTCGCACCGGTGTGGACGTGTGGGCCATGCTTCCATTCTTCCCAGTCCTGGGGGTAACCTCGTGGCCATATCCGGTGAAATTGCCCAGTCAATTTGTTCCCTCTGAACAAAGGAGACCTGATGTCCGACTGGGGGCCCCTGCCCAAGCAACCTCGTCCGAGCCTGACCGGCCCCGTGCTGGTGGCCCTCCAGGGACGACTTCACGACGTGGCCCAGCAGACCATCGACGCGGTGGTCCAGGAGGTCCCCGGCTACCGCGGGACCCTCGACGAGGCTGCTCAGGCGGTCCTCGCGCAGGCCGTCGAGGGGGCCCTGAGCGGTTTCCTCGCTCTGGCAGCAGCGGACCAGGACCCGAGCGCCCCCCTGGCCCCGGCACTTCAGGGAGCATTCGCCCTCGGACAGGGCGAGGCGCGTCGCGGACGACCCATGGACGCGCTGCTCGCCGCGTACCGGGTGGGCGCGCGGGTGTCGTGGCGCGGGCTGGCTGGCGCCGCGGTCGACGCCGGGTTGCCCGCCGACGACGTGGTGCTCTTCGCCGAGCTGGTGTTCGCCTACATCGACGCCCTGTCCGCAGCGAGCGTCGCCGGTCACGCCGAGGAGCTGGCCGTGGCCGATCGCGCGCGCCAACGCCACCTCGAGCGCCTCGGCCACGGGCTGTTGGTCGGAGCTCCTCCCGACTCGCTTGTGGCGGCCGCCCAACGGGCGGAATGGACGCCGCCGGCCGCGCTGATGGCCGTCGTGCTCCCCGAGGCACGCGTGGCCGACGTCCTTGCCCGGATCGACTCCCGCACCCTGCAGCCGGTGGATGACATCCCGGGCCTGGAGTCCGGCGAGTCGGTGCTGCTCGTGCCCGACCCGGACGCCCGGTTCCACGCGGGCCTGGCCCGCGGCCTCGGTGGCGAGGGTGCGGTCATCGGACCGACCCGGCCGTGGCTTCAGGCCGTCGGCTCCTACCAGCGGGCGCTGCGCGCATGGCGACTCGGCCTGGCGGGGTCACGGCACGCCGGGGCGGGGGCTTCCGGGACCGCGTCAGCCGCCAGCGCTGGGGCGTCGGGCGCGCCCGTTCGGATCGTCGACACCGAGGAGGTCCTGCCCGAGCTGCTCGTCGCCGCGGATCCCGCTGCGCTGGCCGACCTGCGGGCCCGGGCGCTGGCCCCCCTGGCCGACCTGAGCCCAGCTGTGGCCGCCCGGCTCACCGAGACCCTCCGCGCCTGGCTGCTGCACCGCGGTCGGCGCGACGACGTCGCCGCCACCCTGTTCGTCCACCCGCAGACCGTGCGCTACCGGATGGGCCAGGTCCGCGAGCTGTTCGGCGACTCCCTCGACGACCCGAGGGTGACCCTGGAGCTCACCCTGGCGCTCACCCTCCCGCCAGGCTCCCCCGCGACCGACCCACTCCCCGCACCCTGACCTCAGCGCCCCAACGCCCGCTGAGACACTGGGGGTGTGACTGCCCATGACGATCACCTGACGGCTGATGTGGCGACCGTCGAGGAGCCGATGCCCCACGGGATCCTCGCCCGCCATGGTGCGGCGATGGCCCGGCACGCGAGGGCTGTGGCACTCATCAGCGTCCTGCTGGCGGTGGGCGCCTACCTCGTCGCCGCACTCGGCGTCGGCGGCCAGTCCCTGTTCGACCGACTCGAGCTCGGCGAGCCGACCGTGGCCGGCGAAGCCCTCGACGGCCGGGGCCTCATCGCCGAGAACGACCCGACCGGCTCGAGCATCCAGGCGCTCTGGGAGGGCGTGGACCCGAAGTCCGAGGAGTTCCTCGCCTCAGCGGCGACAGTGAACGCCGATCTGATGGCGATCCCCGGAGTGGAGCAGGTGATCGACCCGACGACGGTCGGGCCTGCGGCCGTCTCCACCGACGGCGACTCCGCGCTGGTCACCGTGATCCTCGACCCCGCCCTGGCCGAGCCCGAGCAGGAGCAGGCCCAGCAGGCGGTCGAGGACCGGCTGGAACAGCTCCCACAGGACGTACCCGGCTCCACCGTCGCGGTGACCAGCATCACGCAGCTCGTGGAGACGATCACCAGCCAGGTGGAGGCCGACCTCAAGAAGGGCGAGGGCCTCTCCCTGCCCCTGACCCTGCTGGTGATGGTCCTGATCTTCGGCGGCTTCGCGGCGGCTGGCGTGCCGCTGGCCGGCGCCATCGCGTCCATCGCTGGCGGCCTGATCTCATTGCTGCTGTTCACCTACGTGATCGACCTGGACATCACGGTCGTGAACGTCGTGACCGTCCTGGGCCTGGGACTGTGCATCGACTACTCGCTGCTGATGGTGTCGCGCTACCGCGAGCAGATGCATGACCTGCACGACCTCAGCGTGCCCGGGGCTCACCGTGAGGTGCCGCGCGAGGTCCGCGAGCGCGCCATGGCGATCACGATGGCCACGGCAGGGCGGACGGTCATCTTCAGCGGAGTGACCGTCGCCATCGCTGTGGCCGGGCTGCTGTTCATCGACATGACGATCATCCAGTCGGTGGGCGCCGGCGCGGTGAGCGTCGTGGTGATCGCCGTGGTCGTGGCCACGACCTTCGTCCCGGCGCTTCTCGTGCTGTCGACCAAGCACGTGGCCGGTGCGGGGATGCTGTCGCGGATGCCGGGGTTCCGGCGGTTCGCGGGAGCGTTCGACCACACCCCGTCCGACGACGGGTGGTTCGCACGCTGGGCGACGAAGGTCCAGCGGCACGCGTGGTTGGCATTCCTGAGTGTCACGGCGTTGCTGGTCCTCCTGTCGATCCCCGCCTGGCGGATGACCCTGGTGAGCTCAGGGGTCGAGCTCCTGCCCCCGGACAACCCCACCCGCATGGTGTACGAGCAGATCCAGACGGACTTCCCGGCGCTGGCCGCCCCCACGATCACGGTGGTGGCCGCCGCGGATGACGACGAGGCGCTGACCGATCTGTCCACCTCCGTGGCCGCGCTGCCCGACGTCGAGCGGGTCGGCGAGGTCGAGATCACCGGGGAGATCGCCCAGCTGCCTGTGTACACCGCCGATGACGTGGCCACTGACGTGGTCAACGAGATCCGCGACGTCCGCCCCGACGAGCCGCAGACGTGGGTCACCGGGCAAGCAGCGATCCTCGTGGACTTCACCGAGCAGCTGCGCCACGACGTACCCATCGCCCTGCTGTTCGTGGTGATGGCGACCATGATCCTGCTGTTCCTGCTCACCGGATCGGTGCTGATCCCGATCAAGGCGCCTGCTCATGAACCTGCTCAGCCTCGGCGCCACGTTCGGCATCCTCGTCCTGATCTTCCAGGACGGCCGGTTCGAGTCCATCCTCGGCTTCTCGTCCACAGGGGGTATCGAGGCGACGCTGCCGGTGATCATCTTCGCGTTCGCGTTCGGCCTGTCGATGGACTACGAGGTGTTCCTGCTGTCGCGGATCAAGGAGTTCCACGACCAGGGCTACGGCAACGACGACTCCGTGCGCCTGGGCCTGCAGCGCACGGGGCGGATCATCACCTCTGCCGCGCTGCTGATCATCATCGTGTTCGCCGGTTTCGCCCTCGGCGACCTGCTGGCCATCAAGGAGAACGGGATCGCACTGGCCACTGCGGTGTTCATCGACGCCACCCTGGTCCGGATCATCCTCGTCCCGGCGACGATGACCCTGCTGGGCGAGTGGAACTGGTGGGCGCCCAAGCCCCTGCGCCGCCTGCACGACAAGCTGGGCCTGTCCCACTGAGGTCAGTGGCCAGTTGGTCGCGCGTCAGCCGCGAGCGACCTCGGGGGTGATCGCCCACGCCACCGCGCAGCCCCGCTCGGCGGGGACCAGCTTGATCAGCCCCCCGTTGCGCAACGCCAGGACGTGGGCCTCCGGGTCGCCGGTGACCAGCGAGGAGGCGAGCCTGTCGAGGAAGGGCAGGTGGCCGACGATCGCCAGCGACCCCACCGACGACGGGTCGATCAGGGCCGCCGCGGCCACCTCCACGTCGGCACCGGGCCCCAACCCGTCGAAGGGACCCACCTCGGCGCATCCCAGTGCCCTGGCCAGGATCAGCGCGGACTCCACAGCCCGCAGCTTCCCGCTGTGCACGATCCGGTCGACACGCACCCCGCAGGCCGCCGCATGACGGCTGACCAGGTCGACGGATCGCTGGCCCACCTCCGACAGGGACCTCGAGGGATCGAGCTCGGCCGGTAGCGCCTCACCGTGCTGCATCAGGTAGACGTCCATGGCACCCCTACTAGCCCAGCGTCGCGGTCAGGTAGTGGAACAGCACGTCCCCGGAGCGCTCACTGAACGAGTGCAGCTCCTCGTGGCTCGCGGTCACCTGGTCGCCCTCGAGCCGGTTGAGCAGGGTGGTGCAGATCATCGCGAACCTCGGGAAGCCCCAGTGGTTGAGGTAGCCGGCAAGCATTGCCCCCTCCATCTCGATGTTGCGCACGCCCTCGGCGTTGAGCCATTCCAGCCAGGCCATCTTCGACTCGGGCGTCTCCATGCACACCGCGCCATCGAGGCGGAACTGCTCGAGGAAGAACTCGTTGCCGGCCACGGTCCTGCCCATCTCCACCGGGATGCCCGTCCCGGCGCTCGCCGCCACGATCGCCTGCGCGACATCCAGCGGGAAGGAGCCGTCGAACCAGTACTCCCCGGTGCCACCCTGGAGCAGCCGGTACGGCTGCAGGTCGGCCATCACACCCTCCGTCGTGACGACGACGGTCCCGCCCGGAAGCCCGACGCCCCCGCTGGTCCCGACCCGCGCCCAGAACACCTCGGACATCGCGTCGAGGTCCCCGCCCTTGAGGAAGAACACCATCCGCATGAGCTCCTGGACCGCGATGGACGCGCTCGGCATCCCCATCCCGTGGGAGGCGAACAGCACGCCGGCGCAGTAGCGCGTGACGAAGCGCTCCTCCTTGGGCAGCGACACGACCGGGGCGCCGTCGTGCAGGGCGCTCCAGCGCTGGGCGAACTCGTCGATCCGGTCGCCGGACCCGGCGAGGATCACGGCACGGACGTCGCGGAACCCCTCGAGCACCGGGTCGTCACTGGCCACCCCGAAGTGGTAGTACACGTCGACGCGCTCGCCAGCCAGGACGCCGTCGAGGAAGGCGTGGTTGATGTTCTCGTCGTGCATGATCTGCGCCCTCCGCCATCGAGCCAAGCCGGGCCGAGCAGCCCGATCGGCAGGCTACGCCGCCCCGTCCGCGGCGGGCAATCGCAGGGGCTGGTGGACCGCCGAACCGTGCCAACACCGATGGGCGCACCTGCCCTTGGGGGTATTGACCGCACCTCCGGTGGGCCCTACGTTGAGGCAAGCCTTCCTTAACTTCGAGCGATTCGTCGGAGTGCCCGGGGAGACGCCGGAAGACTGGCGGAAGGGGTCAGAGATGACCGACGTGGCCACAGGATTCCTCCAAGCGATCAGCGGATTCGCTGCCTCGAGACTGGGCCGAGCGGCCGGCACCACATTCAAGGACTCCGGATCGCTGATGGAGTCCCTCGTGGACGGGGTGCCGGGTTCGACCAAGGCGCGATTCGATCAGCTCAAGGACGACATAGACGGGGCCAAGGCAATCGTCGAGCCCATCATCAAGAAGATCGACGCCCAGACCACGCTGATCGGGAAGATGGCCAGCGAGTCCATCGCCGACGCGAAGGCCGCGGACTTCACCGCGGACATGGCCGCCCGGATCTGCAGCCGTATCGGCACGGCACTCATCGCCATCGACGAAGCAGTGCTGATCGTGGCCACAGAGGTGTCCAAGGACGCCGGCGGAACGGTCAACCCGACCCTGCGCGACGAGCTGATGGGGATCTGGAACCCATGGGCGCAGCCCTTCAAGGACCTCGCCGATGGGGCCGGCAAGATGCTGGACTCCCTGGGCAAGGAGGTCCTGGGCATCGACAACGCCACGACGGAACTGGGCAAGGTCCTCACGTTCGACCGCGGGGCCTTCCGCCTCTCGGCCAAGCTCGTCTCTGCCAGGGAGATGAACTTCCAGGCCCTCCGGCTCAACGAGACCACTCTCGAGGCCTTCCTCGAGTTCGCCCAGACCGAGTTCCACAACCCGTCCGAGGCGCAGAAGTCCGACCTCGTGGAACGCGACGGCAAGTGGTACTTCGCCGACGAGGCCGTCTTCGGCCTGCGGATCTTCACGGTGATCCGTCCCGGCCTGCAGAACGATCCGCTGCTCAGCAAGATCATGCCCGGCTCGGAGGCGCCCAAGACGATCAAGCCGACCGGGATCACCCTGGACTCCGCCAGCGGGCTGTCGCTGGGCGACGGCCAGGGCTCGGGCAACGAGAAGCTCGTGCTGCCGATCCAGTTCAACTTCCCGGCAGTCGAGATCCGCGAGGTCGCCCTCGGGATCGTGCGCAACCCGGCCCGCGAGGTCAGCGGCCTGGAGCTCACCACGATCATCGCAGCCAAGCTCGGCGACGCCGTGGGCCTGCAGATCGGCGGTGCGGGCGTCATCTTCGCCCTGGACGGCGAGCCGGCCGTCGCGGCGATGTTCCCGTGGGACGTCTCCCCTCGCTGGCCGGACGCGATCGGCCTGCGCGTGAAGGCCGGTCCGATCACCGGCGGCGGCTACCTGGAGCGCAAGGTGCGCACCTACGGCACGGGCGCCGACAAGAAGGAGCTCGTCGAGTTCGGCGGGATCATCCAGCTGGAGATCCTCAAGGTCGGCGTCTTCGCGATCGGCATCCTGAGCCCCGACCCGTTCTCCCTGGTCCTGGTGATGGGCGTGCGATTCCCGACGGCCATCGAGCTGAGCTTCGGCTTCACGTTCAACGGCGTCGGGGGCATCCTGGCCATCAACCGGACCGTGGACACCACAGCCCTGATCGAGGGCATGAAGACCCACTTCGTCGACAGGGTGCTCTTCCCCGACGACCCGGTGGCCGAGGCCCCGAAGCTGCTCGACCAGGTCGCCCACGTGTTCCCGCCGGCCGACGGCGGCTTCGTCGTGGGACCGATCATCGAGCTCGGCTGGGGCTCGCAGGCCAAGATCATCGAAGCCAAGCTCGGGGTCATCCTCGCCCTGCCCGATCCCAAGGTGATCATCCTGGGCGCGGTCCGGGTGCGGGCACCGTCCAAGGTGACCCCGCTGACCGACTTCCGCTGCGAGATCTACGGCGAGATCTCCGCCGACCGGCTCCTGCTGATCGCCACCCTGCGTGACTCCAGGATCGCCCTGATCGACGTGTCCGGCGACCTGGGCCTGCTGATCCAGTGGGGCGGCGGCGGCGACTTCGCCCTGTCCGTGGGCGGTTTCAACCCTCGGTACACCGAGAGCCCGGCAGCCCTGAAGGGCCTCGAGCGGATCACGATGGACCTCTCGCCGGGCAAGGACCCCAAGCACCCGGAGAAGAAGGCCAAGGGTCCGATCAGCATCGTGATCAAGGCCTACTTCGCCGTCACGGCCGGCGCCGTCATGGCCGGGGTGCGCGGGGACCTCAACGCCGACGTCGGCGTGGCCAGCGCCCACGCCTGGCTGCAGCTCGACATGATCTTCCGCTGGGTGCCCCGGTTCGGGTTCGCCATCGACCTGCAGGTCGGCATCGAGATCGACGTCTTCGGCTGCAGCTTCGCCTCGGTGAGCTTCAAGGGCTCGCTCGAGGGCACCACGCCGTGGAAGGTCGAGGGCACCGCGACGATCGACGTGTGGTTCCTGCCCACGTTCGACTTCGACCTCGGCCCCATCACCTGGGGTGAGGACCCGCCGCCCCTGGCTGCCTCGGCGGACCCGTTGAGCATCGTCCAGGAGGCCCTTCAGGCGCAGGAGTCGTGGAAGGCGGTCATGCCGCTGGACGGCGACCTGCTGGCCAGTCTCGGCCGGGTCGAGGTCGACGGACTGGTCGCCCACCCGCTGGCAGCCCTGGAGGTCACGCAGTCCCGGCTGCCGCTGGAGACCCACATCGACCGAGTGGGTAGCGCCGCCGTGGATACGCACCGAGTCCATCTGGGCCTGGCCTCCACGCAGGCCGGCCCCGTCGGGGCCATGTCCACCGTCACCGCGCCCTTCGCACCGGGCCAGTTCCTCGCGCTGGAGGGCGAGGCACTGCTGTCCCGCTCGGGGTTCGACGACCTGCCCAGTGGCGCCCGGATCGGCGCGGCCACCACCCCGGTGTCCGGGCCGGCGACCGACGGCGAGGTCCGCTGGCGAACCTACTTCCGCGACGAGGACCCTGCCCCAGACGAGTCCCACTCGTTCGATCCCGGGATGTTCACCGAGGTGCTGGTCAGCCACGGCATCGTCGGGCGAGCGGTCTCCGAACGGGAGAACCCGTACGCCTCACGCAACGCGAAGGTCGACCCGAAGCCCGACCAGAAGGTCGGCGTCCTGCCCCCGCGGGTGGCCACGGTCCGGATGGTCGACGACGGCCGCGCCGTCATGGCCGACCTCGGCGTGCTCAGCGCATCGGAGGCCGCCCGGGTCGCCGACACCATCAACCGCAGCGGCGCCGGGCACGTCGCGGCCGTGAGCATGGGGGTCTCCTGATGGCCGACTTCGACATCGTCGCCGACCTGCGGGGGCCGAAGCTCTCGGACCTCTCGGTGCATGTGCGCGACGTGCTGGCCCTGAACCTGGCCGTCGAGGAGGAGTACGAGGTAGGCAGGGTCTCCATGGGCTCGTTCGACTTCGTGCCCTACGCGCTGAGCGGCCTGGCGGCTGCGATGCGGACCCCCACCTCGGGTACGCGGGCAACGTCGCACGTGAGCATCCCCATCTCCGACGACCAGGGGCGCACGGTCGTCGCCGATCGCGACGTGACCCTCTACGGGCCCGGCGACGTGCTGGGCATCGACCCCGGACAAGTCGTGCGACGCTACCCCTCCCCGGGCAGCACGAACGCCGAGGAGACCTTCCACGCCCACATCGAGTTCGACCGCCCAGAGCTTCCGTGGGCCTTCAGCGCGCACACACCCGGCGACCGGATGCCTGCCTGGTTGGCACTGGTCGTCCTCGAGGAGTCCGAGGTGCAGTGGGAGCCGGCCCAGGCCGGGCTGCAGCCGATCATGCAGGTCGATGCGGTGCGGCTGCCCCCACTGGACACCGCCTGGGCCTGGGCGCACGCGCAGGCCGCAGACGGCAGCACCTCATTGGGCGCCCGTCTGTCCACCGCCTATGCCCCAGTCAACGTCTCGCGCCTGCTCGGCGCGCGGGTCCTGACCCAGAACACCAACTACGTGGCGTGCCTTGTCCCGACCACGGAGGCCGGAGCCCGCGCCGGGCTCGGCGTCGGCGGCGGTAGCCTCCAGCCCGCATGGACCTCGACGTCGGGCCGGGTGCGCCTGCCGGTGTACGACCGGTGGAGCTTCCGGACCGCCCCAGACGGGGACTTCGCGCGTCTGGCTCGCCGCCTGGTCGCCATCCGGGCGCCGTGGGAGATCGGTCGGCGCACGCTGGACACCAGCCGGCCCGGATCCCCGCTGACCGACCTGGGCCCCAACGACGGCGGCCGCCGGCAGGTCATCCGCTGCGCCCTGTACTCCCCGGCCCCACCGCCGCCGGACGCGCCCTCGGAGACCGCGCGCTGGAGCCAGGACCGGACTGCCGACCTGCAGGAAGCCCTCGAGCGTCCTGCCGTCATCGAGGGAATGACCGGGACCGATCCCGGGAACGTGCCGCTGCTGCCGATCGTCGGCCCGCGGATCTACGCCCGCGGCCAGCGCGGGACCGGCACGATCCCCGCCGGCGACTGGTTCGCCGAGCTGAACCTCTCCCCCACCCACCGCATCGTGGCCGGCCTGGGCACCCGGGTGGTCGTCAAGGACCAGGAACCCCTGATGCAGGCCGCCTGGGCGCAGGTCGGCGACGTGGAGAAGGCCAACCGGGCTCTGGCCCTGGCCGAGCTGTCCCGGCACCTGGCCGGAACCCTGCACCGCCGGCTGGCCCGCGTCGATGCCGGACGCCTGCTGCAGCTGACCCGACCCGTCGCCGCGCGGGTGAGCCTCCAGGGCGCCGGGTTGACGCTGGCCGGGCAGACGGCGCGCAGCGCCACCCCGGCCGCCGCCCTCGGCGGTCCCGTGCGCCGGGCGCTGCGCAGCGGCGGACCCGTCACCAAGCGGCTGGCCCCTGCTGAGCGCTCGGCCGCGACCCGGCTGGTCGCCACCGAGCGGGCCAACCGCGACTTCGCCCGCCCCTATTCGGAGATCGACGGGATCCGCGGGCTGTCCGCGACCGCCGTGGCTTCCCTGGACACCGGCCTGCTGGCCCGGGCACTGCAGATGCCCGAAGCCAGGGCCGTCACGGCCCTGGCCGCCGCGGTCACGACGCTGTCGCGCTCGGTCTCGCTGGCCACAGCGGTCTCCACCCCCAGCTTGTGGAAGGCGCCGAACGCGGCGTACAGCCCCGGCGCCGCCCTGGCAACCAGGGTCGCGGACCGGGTGCGCTCCGCAGTGCCGGCCGACCAGCCCGGCAACGAGGTCCGCACGCGCTGGATGGGAGGGCTCGCAGCAGGGCTGGCCGACTCCCGCATCGCGCGGGCCGACGAGTTCAAGGATGTGGCCCTCCAACTCGACGGCCACGTGATGCGCGTGGCCGAGGCCGCCGGGCCGGCCGCGCGGGTGCCCGTGGTCGCCCACGGCCCCGTGGCTGCCCGTGGCGTCGGGCCCGAGATGATGCGCGGAGGCGCAGCCCGCGGCAGGATCGACAGGGTGGCCCTCCGGGGCGGCATCGGCCAGCCGGGTGTGGTGGCCGGCCTGGGCGTGACACCCCGGGCGGTTCCGGCGCCGGTGGTCGCAGTCACCCCCGGGATGGCCGTGACCCCGGCGGGCATCAGCCTGTCACCCACCGCCTCCGGGGCCCTGCTCGGCTCGATCATCCGTCCCGAGGTGCCCGCGGGCGGCCTTGCCGCAGCCATCGCAGCTCCGACCCGGGAGCGGCTCGACCGGATCCGGACCCCGCAGGGAACAGCCCTGGCCACGTGGCTGGAGCGGGCGTCGAGCATCACGGTTGACCAGGTGCGCGCGGAGATCGTCACTCTCATCGCCGGACCGGGGGCCCTGGCACTTCCCGGCACCCCGGTCCGAGCCCCGCTGGCAGTGGGGCGCACCGAGATCATGGCCCGCCTGGACCCGGGACGAACCGTCGTGGACGCGATGCGCGCACGGCTGTCCCTCGGAAGGGTGGCCTTCGACGTCTTCGCCGAGTCGGTGATCAGGCCCATCATGGCTGCCCCTCGCTTCGACCGGCCCATGTACCAGGCCCTCGATGCCTACGACCGCGAGTGGCTCGTCCCCGGGCTGGGCAACCTGGCTGAGGCCGAGATGGTGACGCTGCTGTCCACCAACGACCAGTTCACCGAGGCGTTCCTCGTCGGGCTGTCCGACGAGATGGGTCGCGAGCTGCTGTGGCGGCAGTACCCCACCGACTCCCGGGGGACGTACTTCCATCGCTTCTGGGACCCCACCCGCGACGAGCTGCTCTCGCCCATCCACAGGTTCGGGTCCTCCCGGTTGGGCAGCCACGTGTCCGTCGGCCCCCCGGGGCAGAGCGGCCGGGCCGTGGTGGTCATCCGCGGCGAGGTCGTGCGGCGCTACCCCGACCTGACCGTGATGGCGCTCAAGCAGGCACGGGGCCCCCAGGGGGAGCTTCTGCGGACTCCGCGTGGCAACCCGGAGCTGCCCGAGGTGCCAACCCCGTCGACCGCCGCACCGTCGCTGTTCCACGCCATGCTGCCGCCGGACATCATGCTCGCCGGGCTGGACATCACCGTCGACGAGCTCAAGTCGGGGGGGTGGTGGATCGTCCTGGCCGAGCACCCGCAGGCGACCAGGTTCCGGCGGCTCGAGGCCGACCTCTTCGCCCATGAGGCGCGGTTCGCACGCGCCGGAGCGGACGGCTCGACCACCGGGGCGACCGTTGCCGCCGCCCGACTGGCCCAGCCCGTGCGCATCGCGTTCGAGGCCGGCGACTTCCTTCCCACGCACTGACCGTCCCACGAGGAGCCCCATGCCCGACCAGATCCCGCCCGAGGTCCGCACGGCACGTCGCGATGTCGCACGGCTGTCGACCGAGCGTGCGGCGTTACTGCGCGAGGCGGCGCGACTGGGCACGGTCGACCACGCCCGACTGCGCGAGATCGACGGCTCCATCGCGGGGATCCTCGACGGTGTCGACCACCTCGTGGACCCGTGTGATGCCAGCGAGGTCGATCCGCTGGTGCTGCTGCCGGTGCGCCTGGAGACCCGCTACGCCCGGGAGGGCAACGCCGACGTGCTCCACGTGCGGATCTACCCCGACGAGATCCACGTCGACGACCTGGTCCGGGGGCTCACCGACGACGAGGTCAGTGCCGGACGAGCCTGGTGGACGGCCGCATGGACCGACCCGCTGGCCGACTCCGCCTGGGTCGAGCTCGTCGCGGCAGTCGGGACGGACCGGGCGGAGTGGGTGGCGCACGTGTGCACCCCCAGCAACCTGGCCAACAGGGGATCGGCCCCGACGCCGAGCTTCCCGTCGGTCCAGCCCCGGGGACCGCGCAACATCGTCGCGCGGGCGCTGCCGGACAGGTTCGTGGTCACCGTGCTCCAGGGTGGTCAGGTGTCCAGCGCCAACGGCCGGGCGATCCCGCGCGACCTGGCCCTGTCCCCTGTCCCGCTGGACGGGGACAGCCCGACCCGGGCAGCCGAGGCCCTCACGCTGCCACCGGGCTCGGAGTGGCTCATCAACTACGGCAGGGCGCTCGAGGTGGGCATGGCCGTGACCGTCCGCCTGCCCGCAGGGAGGGCCCCCATCCAGCGCGTGCTCGCCCTGGGCACTCGGGCAAGCCTCACCACGGTGGCCGCCGCCGACGAGCTCGAGGACCTGCTGGTCGGCCACAGGTTCAGCTCGGGGCTGGGCCTGCTGGCCCAGGGGGCGCCCACGAACAACAGCGATGCGGCGCGCTCCCCCCTGCGATCCCGGCGGACGCCGGTCCCCCCGCCGCGGGAAACGGTGGCTGTGCAGCCCGGCTCGGACAGCGTCGCAGCCGCCGTGGTCCTCGGTGTCGATGCCGGGACGCTGACCGCTCTCGTCGGCCCCGGCGTGGGTGAGCAGGCGATCGCCAGGACCGTGAACACCGCACTGTGGGCCCCCGGCTGGGGGGAGTACCTGGGGCGCCTCGACCAGCAGGGCGTGCCCGGCGTGGTCGACGCCCAGCGGGAGTCGGCGCGCCGGCTGTTCGGCGAGCACGTGCGCGGGCGCGGTGTGGCCCCGGCGATCCACGTGGGCGCCCAGCCCTACGGCGTGCTTCCCGTCTCGGACCTCCGGCGCTGGGTGCCCGCCGCCGGGGAGACGACAGCGGGGATCGCCGTGGTCGTGCGCAAGCTGCTCGACCGCTGGCTCGCGGTCGTGGGCAGCAAGGTCCCCACCATCCGTCCCGGTGCGCCTGACGTCGAGCACGCCCTGCTGGAGGTCCTGGGCCACAGCCCGGTAATGGCGGGCCTTCGTGTGCGCCCGGTGATCAGCGACGACGTGTCCGAGGCCGTCCTGAACAGCATGGGCCTGGACCATCGTGAGTACGAGGCCGAGAAGTACTCGGTGGCCGCCGTCTTCAGCACCCTGCTGGCGGAGGACTCGACGCGAGCGATCATCGGCTCGCTGCACCAGGAGACCCGCCCGCTGCCGCTTGCGCTGGCCTCCCCGCGCGACCCCGAGTTCATCGCGGCACTGCTGGGAACCCCGCAGAAGGTGCTGTCCGTCGACAGCGTCCTGCAGGCCCTGCTCGTGCTGGCCTGGCGCTCGGCAGACCTCGACGTGGCCAAGTCCGCCCCCGCCACGGTGCTGCCGACCCTGGTCGAGTTCGTCGAGCTCGACCCCGCCATCAGGGTGGTCGCCACCGGGCTGCTGGCCCGGGCCGACTCGGCCACCCCCGACGAGCTGCACGGCCTCGTCGGCCAGATGCGCACGGCAGGGACGACGGTCGGCGGGCCGTCGATGCTGCGCGAGTTCCAGCCCGTCGAGAACATCACCACGTCACTGGCCGAGGTGGCGCTGGCTGCCCCCGCGACGAGCGGCGCCAAGTCCCTGGCGGCTTCGGCACTGGCTGGCTGGTTCGCCGCGATGGGCTACCGGGCCGAGGTGCGCCAGGCAATCGAGGCCCTCGCCGGCACCGAGCTGGAGGCCCGTCGGCTCGCCGTGGCCGAGGCTCTTGACTGCTCCTCGCACCGCCTCGACGCCTGGGCCACGGCCGTCGTGGCCCAGCGCCGGGCGCGGCAGTCCGCGCGCCGCGGCACCCCGGGCTCGCGCGAGGCCCGGGGCCTGACCATCGGGGCCTACGGCGTGGTCGAGGACCTTGCGCCCGCCACCGGAACCGGGCTTGATGGCTGGATCCTGGCACCCTCCGCACGCCACGCGATCACCGCGGGGATGCTGCGAAGCTCGCACCTGAGTCACCTGCCGGCGTCGGGGCCGGCCAGGGACGGCGGGCCATTCGCGATCGACCTGTCCAGCATGCGCATCCAGGCTGCCACCCGGGTGCTGGACGGCGTCCGGGCCGGCCAGCACCTGGGTGCGCTCATCGGCTACCAGATCGAGCGCGACCTGGCCGAGGCCGGCCTGGCGCGGCTGCAGCTGAGCCTGCGCGCCATCGCCCCCCTCGTCGCCCGGCGCCTCAACGATGCCGACGCCCTCGACGACCAGTCCACCCAGGAGGCTGTGGCGGCAACCAACGTGGTCGACGGGGTCCTGCTGCTCCAGCGCCACCACCTCGACGACCCGACCTCGATGACGGCCCTGCGCGACGCCCTGGATGCGGTGCCGACGAACGCCTACCTCGAGCCCGGCGACTGGAAGCCCCTGACCGACGGGCAGTTCGGCACAGTGCGCTCAGTGCTGGCCGCAGCCGCCGAGACCCTCGACGCGGTGGCTGACATCCTTCTCAGCGAGTCGGTCATGCAGTTTGCCGGCGGCAACTCCCAGCGGGCCGCCGCCGCTATGGACGCGATGTCCTCGGGTGCCAGCCCTGCCGACACCCTCGACGTGCTCGAGGCCCAGGACAGCGGCGAGCGGCTGACCCACCGGCTGCTCGCCGTCATCGGCACCGGCGCGCCTGCCACCGGCTGGAGCACGGCTCGCCCGCGGGCGCAGGCCGAGCCCAGGCTCGAGGCCTGGGCCGGGGCGCACCTCGGCGACCCGGCCACGATCGTCGTGGCTGACGCGGGCCGGCGGATCACCCTGGACGAGGCGGGCCTGTCCGCGCTGGACCTCGTGCACGCCACCGACCTCGCCGCCCTCGAGCGAACCCTGCGCATGGCCCTGCCCGATCTCGGCGACGCCCCCTTGGCCGTAACCCGTGACGCGGGCTGGGACACCCCCCAGCGGGCCCTCGGGCAGGTGGTGCGGCTGGCCGGGGCCCTGCGCGCCGTGATCGCCGGGGCGAACCCGCTGATGCCCAATGCCCTGGTCCCCTCCGGCGTGCACCCCGAGCGTGACCTGGACGGCAGCCTGTCCGAGCTCATCGGCCGCGCCTCGGACCTGACGGGCGCACTCGGCCTGGCCGTGGTCGGCATGGCCCCGACGATCGCCGCCATACCCGAAGAGGGGATCGTGGCCGACCAGTCCGCTGCCGACGAACTGGCAGTGGCAGCACAGGGCCTCGAGCCGTTCGGCATCGCGCTGGCTCCCAGGGCCGATCTCCCGCTCGACGTCTCCTGGGTCAGGGGCGCCTGGGAGGCTGCGCGGGCCCGCCACATCGCGGCCCAGGCCGGCCTGGACCGGATCGCCGCCCTGCCGGGGACCACTCCTCCGGCGTTGGTCGTGGAGGCCGTGCAGGACGTGGTGAGCACCATCCTCGGTGACGCCTTCGTGGTGGTCCCGCTGCTGGCCCAGCCGGTCGCCGGCTCTGACACGTTCGTCGCGGCGGTCACGACCCCCGCGTTCCCCGCCCCGGCCACCTCGGCCGTGCGCAGGTTCATCCGCGACGTGGGCACCGTGCGCGAGCAGGTCCGTCGAACCTCCGAGGTGCTGCTGCTGGCCGGGGCGATCGGAGCACGCCGCGTTCCCGAGGTCGTC
The DNA here is from genome assembly GCA_963736425.1 of uncultured Actinomycetes bacterium. GTDB lineage: Bacteria > Actinomycetota > Actinomycetes > S36-B12 > CAIYMF01 > Prado023. The sequence continues at coordinate 5,307 of CAVTOX010000016.1, read as the reverse complement.
CAGCTCTCGGACGGCGACGTGAACGGTCCCGACCCGGGAACGACCCGCTGGCTGGCTGGGCCCCTGCCTGCCGAGGGCCCCTGGCCGGCCCGGCCCGTCACCCACCTTGTGCTCGACCGGGTCGGCGACGTCACCACCGCCAACCCGCTGGCCGGCCTGGTCCTGGACGCGTGGGTCGAGGACCTCCCCGCTCAGGTCGGACCCAGGGCCGATCCCAACGATCCTCGTCCCGGGCGGGTCAGAATGGGCCTGGCCGTGCGGGCCAACGCCTCCTCGGCGCGACCCCCGCAGGCGATCCTGTCGGCAGTGTCACCAGATGCCCGGCGCTGGACCACCGACTCCCTGCGCCGGGTCGTCGAGTGCACCCTCGACCTGGCCAAGGTACGGATGCTCCACCTGCACACCATCCCCGGGGAGGGCCTGACGCTGCCCGCGCTCTACACCCGCAGCTCGTCGCTGCAGGGCCAGCCGTACTTGGACTTCCGGGAGCTCGCGACGCTGTCGGCGGTCTCCCTGGCCATGCCGTTCGTGAAGGAGACCTCCTGATGCCCGAGCAGCTGCAGAGGCCTGTGTCCATGGTCCTGGCCACCGAGCTGAACCCGATCCTGGCGGCCATCGCGATCAACCCGCCGGCGCTGACACGCCTCGAGCCGCAGACCGTCTCCGGTAACCCGGCGCCCGGGGCGGACGCCGCCGTCGCCGACGCGCTGTGGATGATCGGCCGCCAGTGGCAGCTCGGGGAGCTCCTCGGCGAGGACGTCGGCAGCCCGGTGTCGGTGCGGGTCGAGCGGCGCGCCCTGCCGATCACAGCATGGGCGCCGATGGGACGCATCGACGGCACGGACGCCCCGACCGATCCGGACTGGCGGGCCTGGCCGACCGGGGCCCTCCTCGACGAGATGGTCGAGCACGTCCCGCGGGCCGGCACCCAGCAGGGCCTGCGGTGGCGGGCCGAGACGGGCGGGCAACTGGCCGAGATGCTCGCCGAAGCCGGTCAGGACGACGCGGTCGAGTTGCTGCTGGCCGCACATCCCCTGGCCCTGCCCACGGATCCGAACGACCCTGACGGCCGACTCGACCCCGGGGCATCCTTGCTGCACGTCGCCCTGGTCGGGCAGGTCCCTGACGGAGGGGCCGCCGCCGACGCGCTGGCCGCCGGCGACCCGTCATGGGCAACCGATGCCGCCGATCCCGCAGGTGTGCTCGCCCTGGCCCGCGAATGGCACACATGGGTCGGGGGCGCCCCGGGCGCCGGCGACGCCTGGACCACGAAGCGGCTGGAGCACCGCTTCGCCCTGCGATTCGGCCACGGCGACGACGCGGTCGTGATGCGGGCCACGGCATTCGGCTCAGGATCACTGCGGTGGCACCACCTCGAGTGGCTGCCCGACGCGCACGTCGAACTGCCCGACGATGCCGCCCTGCCTGCATCGGAGCCGGCCGCTGACGTCATGCTGGCCACTCCCCTTCGCTACCCCGGGATGCCCGCCAACCGCTACTGGCAGCTGGAGGAGGGATCCGTGGACGTCTCGGCGATCGAGGCGCAGCCGCACGACCTCGCGCGGCTGTGCCTGGCTGAGTTCGCGCTGGTCAGCGGCGACGACTGGCTGGTCGTCCCGGTCGACGGCCAGCGCGGGGCAGTCAACCAGGTGGTGCGGGTCAGCGTCACCACGACCTTCGGCGAGGAGCTCGACATCGCCGAGGCCAGCAGCGACCGGCGCACCCGGGGGTTCCGGATGTTCGAGGTGACCGCGGCCAACGGCGACTCAGTCGACGGTGTCGTGCTCCCCCCGATCGCAGCCACGCCCTTGCTGGGCGACCCGATCGAGGAGGTCGCCTTCATCCGCGACGAGACCGCCAACATGGCATGGGCCGTCGAGCGGGTCGTCCCGGGCCGCAGCGGGGACCCGCGTCAGCGCTCCGCCGAGCCCCGCCGGGCGCGCCCAGCGATCCCGGCCGACCTCGACCCCGACGACGTGCTCTACGAGCTGGTGACCCCCGTTCCGCGCAACTGGATCCCTCTGGTCCCCGTGCGGACCGCGCCCGGGGTGGTCGGACTGCGCAAGGGCGCGATGCTGGACGACGACCAGCCCGTGATGCCCAACAGCGCCCTGCTGGAACCCACGCCGTTGACATTCCCGATGGAGGAGATCCCCCGGGAGGGGATCACCGTGCGCGCGGTGCCGGCCTTGGCCCGACGACCCGACGGGTCCTACGCGCGCTGGACGGGCCACCGCATCCGCACTGGCCGGGGGGAGGGCAGCAGCGGGTTCGGCTCGGACAACGCACGGCCCGCCAGGGGGCCTGGTGCCTGACATGCGCAGCCAGGTGCCGCTGGCGCTGGCCGCCGTACCCGGGGTGCTGCACCGCTTCGGCGGCGAGGACCCCGTCAACGGCGGGGTGGCGGGGGACCCGACCAGCGGCTGGTACCACGAGCTGATCACTCGCGACGGGGCATCGGCTGCCGGCCCAACTGCCCGCTGGGCGGTACCCGATCCCGCCCGGGGGATCGCCCCCGGAAGCACAGCGGCCGACTCGATCGCCTGGCACGCCGACTACCTGGACTCCTACCTGTACAACCCGTTGTGGTGGTTCAACCTCGGCAACGGTGGGGGACTGGGTCGCCTGGGCGTGGCGCTCATGGCCCGCCCCGAACTGACCAAGATGCACTTCGACGACCTGACCAGCACCAGCCAGATCCGTACGATGTGGCGCCGCTACCTTGGCGGGACGGTGGCCGCGCTGGTCTGGGCGGCCGAGCACAACGACGTGGACGCCGCCCGGAACGCGATCGGCACCAGCCTTCATGCGATGCAGGACTTCTACTCCCACTCCTCCTGGATGGACTCCGCGGAGCGACGCAACAAGACCTGGTTCGAAGCGGGCACGCCCGTCCTGAGCCGGCCCCCGGTCGTGGTGCGGCCAGCGCGAGGACCCCTTGGGTCCCCCCTGCCCCTGCACGACTTCGCCGAGCCGTTGCCCCTCCGGGAGGCGGCCGTGCGGGACCGCCTGACCGGGATCCTGGGGAGGCGCCTGAGCATCGTCGGGGCGGACCCGCGCCCGGGCTGGGACCTGTTCACCGGGATGTACGAGGTCGGCGTACAGCACGGCTACAAGTCCCACGGCAAGTACGCCTATGACTGCACCCTCTATCGCGCCCTGCCGATCGGGCTGCGGGACGCGGCAACCGCCGTCCTGTCCTTCGTGGGCATGGAAGACGTCGCCCACCGCTGGCGCGCGTGCACGGGGGACGCCTCCGCGCCCGCCACACCCCCAGCCCTGGCCGGGGTCCCGGCACCGCCGGGGATCCTGGTGCTCGCGCCCACCGGGATCGCCCTGGACAACAAGTGGATGGCTGAGATCTCGCGGCCCAACCGCTCCATGGACGACACGACGCTGACCGGGGAGCAGCTGTTCGCCATCGCCCGGGGCCTGGCGACGCGCACCACCTCGCAGTGGCTCGAGGAGCTCGACCGGATTGGGCGCTCCCACCTGGAACTGATCAACGTTGGGTTCTGGGACCGCGTGAAGAACCAGGGCCGCCAATCCCCCGGAGCGACGAGCGCCGCGGCCCCCAATCCGCCAACTCCTGGCGACATCCGCCAGTACGAGGACCCTGCACAGCAGCCATTCACGATCATCAGCGCCGGTCAGTACCCGCCCGACCCAATCGAGACCGGCGACGGCTGGTGGCTTCGCGTCACACTCGGTACCTCCACCCAGGCCCTGTCCGGGACCAACGCCGACATCGTCCTGAAGTGCTCGGGGCAGGAGTTCCTGCTCGACCACGGTCGGCTCCGCTCGCCCACCGGGTCCTGGTCGGAGAACCGACTGCTCGAGTGGGATGACTTCGAGGCGGGCAGTCGCGCAGCCTACGTAGTCGGCCCGTTCGCCGCGCTGCCCTCGCAGATCATCCTGGCGAACCACGCAGCCAGTGCCGGGGCGATCCTGACTGCGGCGTGGAATGACTTCACCGAGGCTCTCTCCGGGGTGATCGAGGCGATCGGCGACGTACTGCTGTCGCTCGTCGGCGGGCACGCGGACCTCGTCGGCAACGGCCAGCAGCCGTGGACCTGGGCACAGCTGATGCAGATCGCCGCACAGGGCTTCCCCGGCCAGGGACTCATCGATGTCAACGGTGAGACCGAGGGCCACTACCAGCTCTCGTACGACCTCTGGGTGTCCAGGAGCGGTGACGACCTTTTCTGCCAGGTGACGTTCCGGACCCTGTCGTGTCTTCGGGAGTCCGACTGGGATCGCTTCACCGCCGAGGACGAACCCTTCGTGCTGGCGCTCGTCAGCGCCCCTGGCACGGGGCAGAGCACAGCTCGCATGCTCGGGCCCTACACCGGCATCGACACGGGCGACTTCGCCACCACCTCGGATGCGCCGCCCGTCTTCGCTGTCGTGCGGCGGGGAAGTGGCCTCATCGTGGCCATCCAGGTGATGGAGTCCGACGACGAGACCCCGGCCCAGCGCGGTGCGCTGCTCAGCTCCTTCGCCACGAAGTTCGCGGAGAGGACCCCGGCGCCCCGCGGCGAGTTCCTCGATGCCCTGGGGACCGCCCAGGCCCCCGACTGGCGCATCGGGGACATCGAGGTGTTCGCCTTCCGGCGCAACGGAGTCGTCGAGGCCGGCATCGTCCTGCCTCGAACCACGGTCGGAGCGTGGCTGGACGCGGGAACCGAGCGGGCATTCCCCTTCTCCCAGCCCCCTCGGACAGCCATCCCGCTTCGGGTCTCCTAGCCCCACCCGCCTCCCCTCGCTTCCCGGCGGACCCGACGTCGGAGACACTGGGCACATGGATGCCTCTGGATGGAACGAGCGCTACGCAGCGAGCACCGTGTGGTCGGGCGAGCCGAACGCCGCACTGGTCGACACCGTGAGGGGTCTGGTCGAGCCCGCCCCGGGACGGACGGGCGACGGTGCTCACACGGCACTGGACATCGGATGCGGCGAGGGCGCCGACGCGCGCTGGCTGGCGAGCCATGGATGGGCTGTCACGGGCGTGGACTGGTCCGATGTGGCCCTCCACCGGGCCCGCTCGGCGATCCAAGAGGCAGGTCTGGAGGGCACGTTCGTCCAGGGCGACGCCACCGACCCGGCGTTCCTCAAGAGCCTTTCCCCGACGGGAACCTTCGACCTGATCACGCTTGCGTTCATCCATCCCGAACCCGAGGACCGGGACAGCGCCTACGCGCACCTGCCGGCACTGGTGGCCCCCGGTGGGCACCTGCTGGTGATCGCCCATGACCCCGAGCACGGGGTCCGCGGCTTCGGTGGCCCTCCGCCCAACCGGCTGCTGTC
>CAVTOX010000015.1:0-100352 GCA_963736425.1 uncultured Actinomycetes bacterium | reverse complement strand
GGCCAGCGGGCGGTCGTACACCGGACCCTCATGGGCGACCGTCCGCGGGGGGACGTCGACGATCTGCTCGCCGTGCCAGTCGATCGTGAGCCGCCCGGAGTCGTTCACCTCGCCGAGATGATGACGGCCTCGATCTCCCACTTCGCGCAGATCGCGAGGAACTCCTCGATCCGCTCGGGAGCAACGACCGCGGCCATCCGCTCCTGCGACTCCTCCATGAGGATCTCCTCGGGCGAGAGCGTGGAGTCCCGCAGGAGCACGCGGTCGAGCACGACATGCATGCCGCCGTCGCCGTTGGAGGCCAACCAGGACGTCGCGCATGATGCCCGCGGCACCCAGGTCCTGGATCCCCTCGACGAGCCCGGCGTGGAGCACCTCCAGCGTGCACTCGATGAGCAGCTTCTCCATGAACGGGTCACCGACCTGCACCGCGGGGCGCTTGGTCGGCCCGCCGTCGGAGAACGTGTCCGAGGCCAGGATCGAGGCACCGCCGATGCCGTCGCCCCCAGTCCGGGCGCCGTACAGCACCACGAGGTTGCCCGCGACCCTGGCGCTGGCGAGGTGGATCTGGTCATGGCGCATCACGCCGACGCACAGGGCGTTCACGAGCGGGTTGCCCTGGTAGGAGGCGTCGAACACGACCTCGCCGCCGATGTTGGGCAGGCCCAGGCAGTTGCCGTAGCCACCGACCCCCGCGACGACCCCCGGCAGCACGCGTCGCGTGTCGGGGTGGTCGGCGGCACCGAACCGGAGCGGATCCATCACCGCGACCGGGCGGGCGCCCATGCTCATGATGTCGCGCACGATGCCGCCCACGCCGGTGGCACCCTGGTAGGGCTCGACGTATGAAGGGTGGTTGTGCGACTCGACCTTGAACGTGACCGCCCAACCGTCGCCGATGTCGACGACGCCGGCGTTCTCGCCGATCCCCACGAGCAGCGCGTCGGTCTCTGGCTTCTTCTCACCGAACTGGCGCAGGTGCACCTTCGAGGACTTGTACGAGCAGTGCTCGCTCCACATCACCGAGTACATCGCCAGCTCCGAGGAGGTCGGGCGGCGGCCGAGGATCTCGCAGATCCGGGCGTACTCGTCGGACTTGAGGCCGAGCTCGGCGAACGGCTGCGGGGCAACCGGCTGGGCCTGGGCGGCTGCGACAGTTGTCGGTCATGCGTGGGCTCCCTGTGCGGCCCCGGTCATCGAACCGCCGGATGCCAGGTGGGTCAGGATCGAGGTGAAGAACCCCAGGCCGCCGGTTCCGGGGCCGGTCAGGGCCTCCACGGCGTGCTCGGGATGCGGCATGAGGCCCACGACGTTGCCCGCCTCGTTGCAGACCCCGGCGATGTTGCGCTGCGAGCCGTTGGGATTCACGCCGGTGTAATAGGCGATGACCCGGCCCTGCTCCTCGAGCACGTCGAGAGGTGGCCTCGTCTGCCTGGTCAGCGCCCCTCACCGTTCTTCAACGGGACGACGATGCGCTCCCCGGCCTCGTACTCGCGGGTCCACGGCGTGGCCGACTTGGTGATCTCGAGCCCTGGTCGCCGCACACGAAGTGAAGCCCGGCGTTCGCGCGGTCAGCGCGCCGGGCAGGAGGTGGACTCGCAGAGGATCGGAAAGCCGTTGCAGATGCCGAGCACCGGGAGCCGACCCTTGCGGCGTCGATGATGGCAGCGATCGCGGGGGCGAACCTGCTGATGGCCCGCAGCCAGGTAGTCGCCGAACGAGAAGCGACCGGGCAGCACGACACGTCGACCGCGTGGAGGTCGGCATCGGCGTGCGACAGCGCGACCGACTCGCGCCGGCGATCCGCACGGCGCGCGCGGCATCCAGGTCGTCCAGCGACCCGGGGAAGGTCACGACGCCGATGCGCATCAGGGGTTCTCGACCGCGGTCGGGGCCTCGACGTCGACCGGCCCGGACCCGCGGCCGCAGCCCTGACCACCGCAGGCCACCCTCCCTGGTCAGCCGCGCCCGTCGCGTCAGCCGGAACCTGCGCCCCGGGCTCGCAGACGCAGTCGTCGCAGTGCGAGGCGATCTCGTCGCCCTCCTCGTAGATCTCGTCTCCTCGATCACGGGGTTGCTCAACAGTGACCCGGCGGTCAGCTCGTTGGAGACGCTCCGACAGCTCCTCGTCCACCTCCGCCCTCGACCTCGATCTCGAAGCGCTTGCCCTGGCCGGACGGAGGCGACACCGGTCAGGCCGAGGCCGGCCGAGTGCCCCCATCACCGCCCGGCCCTGCGGGTCGAGCCATCCCCGGCTCAGCATGACGTCGACGACGACGCGGGTCACGGCAACTCCTGGGGGTGCGGCGAAACTGCTGGGCACAGCCTACTTCACGGCTCCCACAGCCCGACCAGGCCGGGCCGCTCGCCCCGGGCTAGCTGGCCCACGAAGCGGGCCACTGCGCGCCGGGCAGGGCCGCGCGGCCGGGCCTTCCGGAGCGGAGGGCAGGGCCGGCGCGGAAGGGCCGTGGCGTCGCGGGGGCCGGGCCCTGATCTCGCCGGCGGGATCAGGCCACCGCCCGATCAGGTCGGCGATCAGGTCGCGGGGGTGGATCAGGTCGCGAGGGCCGAACTCCCGGACCGACGACTGCGGATCCGGCGGATCGCGCTGAACGCGAACCAGGCCAGCCCCACGAGGAGCACGAGGGCGATCAGGGGCGCGAGCAGCGCGGTCAGCGCGAGACCCAACGAGAAGCCGTCCTCGACGACGCTGGCCACAGGGCCGCCCACCCCGGCCGTGGTGACGTTGATCACCGGCCTCGCGGCAGCCTTCGTGGAGCGCACCCCCAGGGCGGTCAACAGGCCCACGATCACCGCGAGGGCCTGCGCCCACTGCCAGTCCGCGCCCGAGGCGGCGGCCGCGAACAGCACTGCGCCGGACGCGGGACGGATGAACGTCTGGACCGCGTCGTTGACCGAGTCGACGGCGGGGACCTTGTCGGCAAGCAGCTCGATCGCGAGCAGGACGCCGATGATGACCAGCGCCGGCGTGCTGCCCAGGATGTCGTAGGGATCGCCGAAGCTGATGACATCGAAGCGCACCAGCAACCCCGCGACCATCAACGGGATGTAGGCGTTCAGGCCCGCGGCGACGGCCAGGCCCAAGCCCGTGATGAGGATCGTCGCTGCGTCCATGGCGCAACGGTAGGCGCTCGACCGTCCTGTCGCACGTGCCGCAGCAGTGCGGCGATCCGCCGTCGCTACGGCAGGTCGGACGCCGATTGCGGCGTGCTTGCCCCCGAGCGAGGAGAAGAGCTGGTCAGCCTCCGCCTCGTCCCACTTGATGACCCACTGGCCGTTCTCCCAGTGGTCGGTGTCATCGATCGGCACGGTGGTGACCTCGCCGCTTCCGGCAGCGATCCGGCCCATCCCGAACCCGAACGTGCCGAGGTTGATCAGCCCTGTGCCGTGTCCACCCGCACCGAGTCGAGCATCGCGTTGACGATCGACCACTGCCGGAACGGATTCACCACCGTCTGCCAGCTGAGCATCTGGTCGACCATCAGGGCGATGTACTGGCGCTGGCGCTCGATCCGGCCGAGGTCGCCCTTGGGGTCGGCGTAGCGCATCCGGACCCAGGCCAGGGCCTGGGCGCCGTCCAGCGTCTGGCAGCCCGGCTGTACGTCCAACCCGCTGTTCTTGTCGGAGATCGCCTTGTCGAAGCAGACCCCGATCCCGCCGACGGCATCGGTCATGTTCACGATCCCGCCCATGCCGACCTCCATGTAGTTGTCGACATGAAGGCCCGTGTTGTACTCGATCGTCTCGCTGAGCAGCGGCGCCCCGCCGTAGGAGAACGCCGAATTGATCTTCCCGCCGCGCGCATCGACAGAGGCCCCGTCGGTGGCGGTGTGCGCGGGGATGGTCACCCAGGAGTCGCGCGGGATCGAGACAAGCGTGGGCGTCTGGCCCAGCTTCTGGTGGACCAGCATGATCGTGTCCGTGCGCTGGCCCTCGACGTCGCCCGTCTTCAGCTTCTTCTGCTCCTTCTCTCAGGCCGTCGCGGCTGTCCGAGCCCACGAGCAGCCAGACGGTTCCGTCCGTATCGGCGATCGGGTCCGGCGAGAGTGCCTCGACCTTGTCCAGGGAGGCGGCCGCGTACACGACCAGCGCCACCAGCCAGATCACGTAGGCAGCCAGGGCCCACCTCGATGATCCGCCAGACCGACCAGCGCCTGCGGCGCTTCGTCACTGGCGGGGTCGGCCGCGCGATCGTGGGCTGGGGCGAGGCAGGATCCGGGTCGGCGGTGACTGCCCCCGCGGCATCCGACCCGGCGGCGGCGGCCGAACCGCCCACGCGACAGCCCCGGCGATCACGGGAACGGCGCCTGCGTGGGCCATCTCCGGCTCGTGTGCGTCACCATCGGCCTGCCGGCCGGCAGGTCCTCCCGCTGCGCGGCCCAGGAGCCGTTCGGCAGTCGTCGGTAGAGGGTGGAGCCGGTCACCGGCCAATGATGACACGGGAGAGCGCCCTCTCCGAGCAGATCCACCATCCCACCGGGCAACCGGGCAGTGCTCACCGCGACCTGCAGGGGTCGGCGTCAATACTCTGGGGGTTCGTGCGTGGCCCGCCGCCACCACCCGACCAGGAGGTGCCATGACCCATGAGCGCGCCGGACTCCCGGCCCAGGACAGTGACCTCGTCGACGTCGCGAAGCTGATCACCCTGTACTACGCCGAGCAGCCCGACCCCGACAACATCGACCAACGGGTCGCGTTCGGCACGTCCGGGCACCGCGGCACGAGCCTGAAGACCTCGTTCAACGAGTTCCACATCCTGGCCACCACCCAGGCGATCGTGGAGTACCGGACGATGCAGGGCACCGACGGTCCGCTGTTCATCGCCAAGGACACCCACGGCCTGTCCGAGCCGGCGTGGGTCTCAGCACTCGAGGTGCTCGCCGCGAACGACGTGGAGATCCGCATCGACAGCCGCGACGGGTACACCCCGACCCCCGCCCTGAGCCACGCGATCCTGGCCTACAACCGCGGGCGCACCGGCGGCCTGGCCGACGGGATCGTGGTGACGCCCTCGCACAACCCGCCCACCGACGGCGGCTTCAAGTACAACCCGCCGGACGGCGGGCCGGCCAGCAGCGAGGCGCACCGGCTGGATCCAGGACCGCGCCAACGCGATCATCGCCGGCGGCATGGCGGGCGTGAGCCGGATCCCGCTGGCCACCGCGCTGGCCCTGGACAGCACCGGGCACCTACGACTTCCTGGACGCCTACGCCCGCGACCTGCCCAACGTGCTCAACCTCGATGCCGTGCGCGACGCCGGGCCTGCATCTGGGGGCCGACCCGATGGGCGGCGCAGCGGTCGCCTACTACGGCTACATCGCCGAGATGCACGGGCTGGACCTCACCGTGGTGAACCCGAAGGTCGACCCGACGTGGCGGTTCATGACCCTGGACTGGGACGGCAAGATCCGGATGGACTGCTCGTCGCCGTTCGCCATGGCCTCCCTGGTGGCGCTCAAGGACCAGTACCGGGTGGCGTTCGGCAACGACGCCGACGCCGACCGGCACGGCGTGGTCACCCCCGGCGCGGGCCTGATGAACCCCAACCACTACCTGGCTGTCGCGATCCAGTACCTGTACGCCAACCGCCCGGGCTGGCGCGCGGACGCCGCCGTGGGCAAGACGCTGGTCAGCTCCTCGATGATCGACCGGGTCGCTGCTGACCTCGGCCGGCGGCTCGTGGAGGTCCCCGTCGGGTTCAAGTGGTTCGTGCCCGGCCTGGTCGACGGATCGTTCGGGTTCGGCGGCGAGGAGTCCGCCGGGGCGTCGTTCCTGCGCAAGGACGGAACGGTCTGGACGACCGACAAGGACGGCGTCCTGCTCACGCTGCTCAGCGCGGAGATCACGGCCGTCACCGGCAAGGACCCGTCCGAGCACTACGCCGACCTGACAGCCCGGCACGGCGCCCCGGCCTACGCACGGGTCGACGCGCCGGCGAACCGCGAGGAGAAGGCCAAGCTGGCCAACCTCTCCCCCGACCAGGTCACGGCCACCGAGCTCGCTGGGGAGACGATCACGGCCAAGCTGACCGAGGCCCCCGGGAACGGCGCCAAGATCGGCGGGCTGAAGGTGACCACCGAGAACGGCTGGTTCGCCGCGCGCCCGTCGGGCACGGAGGACGTCTACAAGATCTACGCGGAGTCCTTCCTCGGAGCCGAGCACCTCGCCCGGATCCAGAGCGAGGCCCGCGACGTGGTCTCGGCGGCGCTGGGATAGGCCGCACGCGGCTGCGTGCCGCGCCGGGCCCCCGAACGGTCCTGTAACGCGGAGGTCCGCGGCGGGAACATAGGGGTATGGGCACCCAGCAGTTCGACGACCAGTGGTTGACCGACCTCTTCGGAGCGCACTCCCGGGCGGTGCTGGCCTACGCGCGTCGCCGGCTGGACTCAGCCGAGGACGCCGAGGACGTGGTGGTGGAGGTCTTCGCCACCGCATGGCGCCGGCGGGATGTCGTGCCCGACGAGGCACTCCCCTGGCTCTACGCCACGGCCGGCAACGTGATCGCCCATGTGATCCGGTCGGACTCCCGACGCACCCGGCTGGGGACCAAGCTGGCCACCGTCCGGCCCCTGCACACCAGTGAGGTGGACCCCGCCCAGCAGGTCGTCGACACGACCGCCGCCCACGACGTGGTGTCCGCCGCCCTGGACGACCTGTCCGAGTCCGACGCCGAGCTCCTGCGCCTGTGGGCCTGGGAGCAGCTGGAGCCGACGGAGATCGCCGAAGTCCTGGGGTGCTCACCGGGCACGGCCCGGACGCGCATGCACCGAGCCCGGGCGCGACTGCGCGAGGCGCTGGTGCAGCGCGGCGTGAGCGGCCCCGGGGTCGACGGCCCCGGGACGCAGCAACCAACGGATGAGAGCGCATCCCCCCACGACACCCTGACCACCCCCAACGGCTCGGAGGCCACACGATGAACACCCAGAGCACCGAGGATCGCGCGGACGAGGCCCTGCGCGCCATGCTCACCCAGGCCGATCCCGAGGCCGGCGCGCCCCAGCCCGAGCCCGCCCACCTCCTGGACCGCGTCCGTGCTGCGGCCGCCGCCGGAGATGCACCCGCAGCAGAGGGTGCGCTGCAGGCGGCGGCGAGCGTCCCGACCTCGCTGGATGACCACCGGTCGTTCACCCAGAAGCACTGGCAGGGGATGCTCATGGCGGCGGCCGGGGTCGCGACCCTCGCGCTGGCCGCGGGAAGCGTCCTGCCGGGCCTGTCCGCCGGCAGCAGCTCGGACTCGACCGCAAGCGTCAGCGCCTCGGACACTGCGGGTGGGGGGGCGCCCGGGGCACTGGACTCGGGCAAGGGCACGGCTGTCGATGGCGGCGTCGCCGCCCCCGAGGCCAACCGGGACGCGGCTGCCTCCTCAGAAGCCCTGAGCCCCACCACCGGCGCCACCGGGATCACCAGCGTCCCCGGTGCGGACACCACCGACGAGGCCCTGGTCCGATCCGGCTCGGTCCTCGTCGGCAGCGAGGACCCCGAGGCTGCACGCGACGCGTTCGTGGCGACCATCCTGGCGATGGGCGGCCGGGTCACCTCCGAGTCCGTCGTCACCGAGGGCGGCAACGGGGTGCAGCCCTACGGTCCCGAGGTGGCCATGTCCAGCGACATGGGGGTGAGCTACCCCTACCCGTGGTACCCGAGCGGGCCCGGTATCTGGTTGACCGTCCAGGTCCCGGTGGATGACTACGACGAGGCCATGGAGGCCGCGCGCGACGCCGGCGAGGTCGTGCAGATGCAGCAGTCCACCTATGACGTCGGGGCGCAGGTCGCCGACGTCGATGCGCGCATCAAGGCCCTTGAGGCGTCGCTGGTCCGGCTGACCGCCCTCATGGACGAGGCGAAGGACATCACGGACGTGATCACCCTCGAGCAGGCCATCTCCCAGCGGCAGTCCGAGCTCGACGCCCTGAAGGCCCAGCAGCGCGACCTGGCCAACCAGACGGCCATGTCCCAGATCAGCCTGACACTGATGAGCCCCGATGACGCCCAGAACTCGGTCGATCCGCAGCCGCAGCAGACGTGGTGGGAGTCGTTCCTCGACGGCCTGTCGCAGTTCTGGAGCTGGTTCGGCAACGCCCTGCTGATCATCTCGCCCCTGCTGATCGCCATGGGGATCATCGCCTGGGTGCGTCGGCGCCGCACCCGCCGGGCAGCCCCGACCACGCAGCAGACGCCTCAGCCCGCCCAGGCACCGGCACCAGCCGGCGCCCCGGAGGCAGCGACCCCGACCGATCCCACCACCTGAACAGGCCGGCACGCGCCGGGCACGCATGACGAAGGCTCGTCACCGGGTCGAGGGGCGACGAGCCTTCGCCATGCGACGCCCCGCGCCCTAGTCGGGGGCCGGCGGGACGTTCCGCCCGAAACCTGTGCGGTCCGGACATCTGAGACGTTACTGCGGATCGCCCTTCTGGGCGGCGATTTCGGCGCGGACCTCGTCCATGTCGAGGCCGCGGACCGCCTCGATGACCTGCTCGAGCGCCGGCGCGGGCAGTGCCCCGGGCTGGGCGTAGACCAGGACTCCCTCACGGAAGGCCATCAGCGTCGGGATCGACGTGATCTGCGCAGCGGCGGCCAGCGCCTGCTCCGCCTCGGTGTCGACCTTGCCGAACACCACGTCCGAGTGCACCGCGGAGGCGGACTCGAACACGGGCGCGAAGTTGCGGCACGGGCCGCACCAGGCAGCCCAGAAGTCGACCAGGACGATGTCATTGCCCAGGACGGTGGACTCGAAGTCGGTGGCGGTCAGGGTCAGGGTGGTCATGTCGTCATTCCTTGCACTCGGCGTCTGCGTGGTCTCGCCAGATATACCCCGGCAGGTATGGAACCACACCTGTCCAGCAGGTATTCCTGCGCCGACGGCGAAACCCCGCCAGCTCCCCGTAGTGGACAATGGCCGGCCATGGGACGTCGGGCACTTCGCGGCACCGTGACCCGCACGGTGGCCGGGGGCGAGGCGACCCTGGTTCCCGACCCGGACCTGCCCGAGGGCTGGCTGCTGCTGATCGAGGGGACACAGCAGTCCCATGTCGACCTCGCCGACCCGACCAGGCTGGCCTTCGAGTACATGCGCCGCATCGGGCACGTGATCGACCTGCTCCCGCCGGGGCCCCTACGAGTGGTGCACCTGGGCGGCGGGGCGATGGCCCTCGCCCGGTACGCGAGCGCCACCCGGCCCCGGACCCGCAACCTCGTGATCGAGCACGACGCCGCACTGGTCGAGCTGGTGCGCGCGCACCTGCCCTGGCCGCGGGACTACCAGATCCGCGTGCGCACCGCCGAGGCGCGCACCACCCTGGAGTCACTGCCCGACGGGTCTGCCGACCTGGTCGTCCTCGACGTCTTCGCCAGTGCCCAGACCCCCGGGAACCTCACGACCGTGGAGGCCTTCGGCCACGCTCGACGGGTGCTCACCCCCGGCGGGACCCTGGTGGCCAACATCGCCGACGAGAACCCCCTGACCTACGCCCGCCGATACGTGGCCGGGGTGCAGGCAACCTTCGACCGGGTCGTGGTGGCTGCCGAGCCAGCGGTCCTGCGCGGGCGCCGGTTCGGGAACCTGATCGTGGTCGCCCAGTCGCCGTGGGCCGAGCCCCTGGACATCGCCGCCCTGACACGGCGCAGCGCGGGTGACCCCTGGCCGGCCCGGGTGCTCCACGGCGCGGAGCTCGACGCCTTCGTCGGTGACCACGCCCCGTTCACCGACGCCACGGCGACAGGATCGCCGGTCCCCCCTCCGGGAGTCTTCGGCTGACCCGTCCCCCGTTCGGCTGGGTCGTCGCCGTCCTGCCGGGTCGGCCCCGTAGCCGCAGGGTCGGCCCGGGTGCCGCAGGGACAGGGCTCAGTGGAGCTCGCGGTACAGGATGGTCGCGCCCTGCACCTCCCCGGTCGGGGACAGGGCATACCCGGGGATGGTCCCGAGGGCCACGAAACCCAGGCCACGGTAGAACTCCTCCTCCGGCCCGCCGGCGACGCAGTCGAGGGTGAGCAGGGTGAACCCACGGTCGCTGGCCTCCGCCACGGCCGCGTCCATCAGCCTCGTTGCCACACCCCGGCGCCGGTCTGCCGAATGCACGAGCAGCTTGCTCAGCTCAACCCGGTGCGGCTGGTTGGGCGCGACCGCAGGGTTCAGGGAGACCGTGCCCACGACCTCAGCCTCGTCGCGGGCCACGAGCAGGATCCGACGGCCCGAGGCCACATCCTCGGCCTGCGCGCGCCACCAGGCCTCGCCGTCGACCGCGGTGAACGGGAGCATGAAGTTGACGCCCGCACCCGAGGCCACCGCATCGGCCACGATCTCCCCGAGCCGGGGGCACAGCGCGGGGAACTCCGCCGGATCCAACAGCCCGATCGTGACCGAGTCACCGGCGTAGCGCTGGGGGTCGAGGATCGACTGTCCGAACGGGAACTCGGCGACCGGGCGCCAGACGCCATCAGCACCCTGGATGAAGAGGGTGAGACGATCGACGTCGAAGGCCGCACGATATGCCGACAGCGCCTCCTGGGCCTGGTCGAGCCACTCCGCCTCGAGGTCGTGGGCGACCGTGACGTGCGGGTGGTACGGGAAGTTCAGGGGCCGGTCCAGGGGGCCACGACGGACCGACTCCTCAGCGGCGCGCACCTGCGGCTCGCCCTCGACGAGGGGGACGAAGACCACCTGGGAGGTCGGCCGGAAGGTCCCGGCCCCTTCCAGGACGACCGGGAACGGCTCCATCGCCGCAGCCTGGACCTGGAGGTGGGCCAGGATCTCGGCCAGGTGCTCCTCGTCGGCCACCTCAGTCGGCGGCACCAGGGTGATGTGCGCGACGATCGCGTGCGCCATCGGGTCGCCGAACCGCTCGCGGTAGGCGCCCAGCTCGCCGAGGAACGGCTCAGGGATCGGCAGGGCCACGCCGATGGTCAGCGGCCAGTCCTGCGGCTCGGAGCCGAGGACGTCCGCGGGGACCACCGGTGCGACGCTCATCGGCCGGTCACGAAGCCCAGGTTCGTGTACACGTCGGCCAACGTGGCACCGGCCACCTCCCGGGCACGGGCGGCACCGACAGACATCTGGCGGTCGAGCTCGGCGGGGTCCTCGAGGAGCTCGGCCACCCGGGCCTGGAAGGGCTCGACGAACGCCACGACTGCCTCGGCTGCCTCCTTCTTGAGGTCGCCGTACATCCGCCCGGCGAACTCCGGCTCGACCTCGGCGCACCGTACGTCCCGTGAAGGTCGCCAGGATCGTCAGCAGGTTGGACACGCCGGGCTTGTTCTCCGCGTCGAAGCGCACCTCGGTGTCGGAGTCCGTCACCGCGGATCGGATCTTCTTCGCAGTCAGCGTGGGCGGGTCGAGGAGGAACACGCAGCCGGCAGGAGAGGACTTGCTCATCTTCGAGGTGGGATCGGCCAGGTCGAAGATCTTGGCGGTGTCCTTGACGATGAGCGGCTCCGGGACAGTCAGGGTGGGCCCGAACCGCCCGTTGAACCGGACCGCCAGGTCGCGGGTCAGCTCGAGATGCTGACGCTGGTCCTCGCCGACCGGGACGGCGTTGGCGCGGTACACCAGGATGTCGGCGGCCTGCAGGATCGGGTAGGTGAACAGCCCGACCGAGGTGCGGTCGCTGCCCGCCTTCGCCGACTTGTCCTTGAACTGCGTCATCCGCCCGGCCTCGCCCATGCCGGTCAGGCACGCGAGCGCCCACTGCAGCTGCGTGTGCTCGGGGACCTGGCTCTGGACGAACACCGTCGAGCGCTGCGGGTCGACGCCCAGTGCCACCAGCTGCGCGAAGGACACCCGGGTGCGCCGGTTCAGCTCCGCGGGGTCGTGGTCGACCGTGATGGCGTGCAGGTCCACGACGCAGTAGAAGCAGTCATGGGTCTGCTGCAGGGAGACCCAGTTGCGCAGCGCGCCCAGGTAGTTGCCGATATGGAAGGAATCAGCCGTCGGCTGGATCCCGGACAGCACACGAGGTCGCTCAGACATGGGCGCCATTGTCGCAAAGTTCTGCGCGGTTCCCCGACCCCACCGGCGCCGGCACCCTCGGGGGTGGGTCAGGCGTCTGAATCCTCCGGCTCGGCCGGGACGCTGGATTCCGACGTGAGGACCGCGGGCGTGACCCGCAGCCGGGCGATCCGCCGTCCGTCGAGCTCGATCACCTCGAACCCGGCGCCGGTCCCCTCGAGCTGGTCACCGAGCGCTGGCAGCCGCCCGAGCTGGGCGACGAACCAGCCCGCAACGGTCTCGTAGGGGCCGTCACGGAGCACGATCCCCGATTCCTCCTCGAAGTCCTCGAGGTTGAGCAGCCCGTCGACCTCGAAGGGTGCCCCCGTGCGCACGGCGTGGGCCTGCGTGGTGCCTGCCTGGTCGTACTCGTCGTGGATGTCGCCGACGAGCTCCTCGACGAGGTCCTCGAGGGTCACGATCCCGGCGGTGCCGCCGTACTCGTCGGCGACGACGGCCAGGTGATGCCCACCGCGGCGCATCTCCGTGAGGGCGGGGATCACCTGCTTGCTGCCCGGGAAGAACGCGACCTCGCGGGCCAGGTCCTCCAGTCGGACGGACCGGCCGACCATCGAGGGGGTGAGGATGTCGCGGACGTGCACGAACCCGAGGACGTCATCCGGGGAGTCACCGATCACCGGGTAGCGGGAGTGCGGCATCTGGGCCACGAGCGACGCGGCCCGGAAGGCTGGCAGGGACGCGTCGAGGAAGGCCACCTCCGTGCGCGGGATCATCACCTCGCGCAGCTCGGTGTCCCCGGCGTCGAAGACGTCGTCGATGAGCTCGCGCTCCTCAGCGGTCAGGTCGGTGTGCGCGGCCACCATGCCACGCAGCTCCTCGCCGGTGATGACCTCCCGCCCGCTGGAGGGGTCGAGTCCCAGGATCCGGACGATCAGGTTGGTCGACGCCGACAGCAGCCAGATGAACGGCCGGGAGATCCGCGCGATGAAGTCGATCGGCGCGGCGACGGCGAGTGCGATGGACTCGGACTTGGCCAGCGCCAGGCGCTTGGGGACCAGCTCGCCGAGGACCAGCGAGATGTAGACGACCAGCACCGTCGAACCGACGAACGCCACCGAGTCAGCGACGGCCTGGCTCATCCCCGCCGACACCATCCATCCGGCGACCACCGGGGCGATCCGGTTGGCCCCGAACGCGGCCGAGATGAACCCGGCCAGTGTCACGCCGACCTGGACGGCTGCCAGGAAGCGGTTCGGTTGGTCCATGAGTGCGCGCAACCGCTGGCCCCGGCGCGGGTCGGACTCGACCAGCCGGTTGATCTGGCTCTCCCGCAACGACACCAGCGCCGTCTCGGACGCCGCGAAGAAGCCCCCGATCAGCGTGAAGACCAGGATGATGGCAAAGGTCGCACCCAACTCGCCCACAATGCTGGGAAATGTACCGCACGAGCCCTCACGGGGGCTGTGGAATCGGCCCCGCGAGGGTGCGCCGGGCGCCTGCGCCGTGCGGTCGGTGGGGGCTGATCGGATTCACGTCGCGCGAACGTGACCGCGTACCGTTGTTCCATGAGTGCCGAGAAGCCGACCACGAATCCCTCGACGTCGGCCAAGAAGCGCACCGCGGCCCCGACCGGGGCCGGTCCCACGAGGACGGGTTCGACGCGGTCAGGCTCGGGCAAGGCGGACTCCGGCAAGGCGGGAGCCACAGGGCCCGCGTCCGCCAGGACCCCAGCGAGCACGGTCCCGGCAACGAAGGCGAACTCGTCGCGGTCCACCTCCGCGAGCACTGGGACGGCCTCGCCGGCGGCTGGGGGGGCCACGACGAGCCCGCGTTCTGCGAAGGGGACCCGCACCAGCAGCGACCGACCGTTCGCACCGGCCGCCTCCACGCCGTCCGGCTCCCCGCAGGAGCCCGCGTCCACGCGCGCCTCCGTCCGGCGGACGGGGACGAGCCGCAGCGCCACGAGCCGAGCCGCCCGTCGCCAGACGGACGATCGACCCGCCCCGACCACTCGCGCCACCGGCTACTCCGCCGTCGAGGCCCTGCTCGCCGACTACGCAGTCGAAGGTCGCGCGGAGGCCCCCGCTGAGGGCCCAGCCAAGGACGGAACAGAGGCCCGGGCCGACGCCCGGGCAGAGGCCCGCGCAGAGGCCCGTGCTGAGGCCCGTGCTGAGCGGGCGCAGGGCCGCGCCGAGCGCGCCCAGGAAGCCCAGGCAGCCCGGCGACCCCTGGACGGGACGCCCGTGCCCGCCGCCTCCACACCACGACCCACCACCACCCTCATCACACGACCGGCGTACCCGCCCGCCGAGGACGTGGCGCTCGGGGTCGTCTCCGTGATCGCCGATCGGGCCTGGCGCGCCGGCTCGTGGGGCATCGCGACCGTCACAGGGATCACGATGCGGGCAGCCGACATCGTCCGCGCGATCTCGCCGACGTTCGCCACCGAGATGGCCGATGCCCGCCTGGCGTCCCTGGCCGAGCGGGGCCGCGCCGTGCGCGCGGAGCGCTCCGAGGCGATGAGCGCCGTCGTGACGAACGCCATCACGAACGCCGCGACCAGCGACGCGATGCGCCAGATGTCGGTGGCCGCGATCGAGGAGGCGACCGACGACGTCCTGGCGGTCGTGCTGCCCGGCCATGTTGGAGGCGGTCACCGAGCTCGAGACGCAGGAGAAGCTCGACGAGCTGATGGCCGGGCTGCTGCTGCGTCAGCTGCCGAGCGCGCTGGAGAAGACCCTGCCCGGCGTCATGATGCGCACGGCGACCAAGCCCGCCGCCGGGCTGAACGCCTTCCTCAGCGGCGTCCTGCCCAAGGGCTGACCGGCGCAGGGACGCGTGCGCTCGCGCCCCCGTGCCCCCGGGGATAATCGCCTCTCGTGGCTCTCCACGTGGTGACGGCGAACGTCAACGGCATCCGCGCGGCCCTGCGCCGCGGTGGCCTGACTGGTTGGCCGAGCTGCGGCGCCGACGTGCTGTGCCTGCAGGAGGTCCGGGCGACCCCCGAGCAGGTCGATGAGGCGCTCGGAGCCGGAGGGCTGGGCGACTGGCACCTCGCCCTGGCCCCCGGGGCCCGCAACGGGCACGCCGGGGTGGCGCTGCTGTCCCGCTCGCCGTTGACTGACGTGGCGCTCGGGGTCGGGGCGCAGGAGTTCGCCGACCAGGGCCGCTGGGTCGAGGCGGGCGTCGCGGATCCCGTCGACGGTTCGACGGTCCGGATCGCCAGCGTCTACGTGCACACCGGCGAGCCGGAGGGCCCCCGGGCCGAGGAGAAGGACGCGGTTCCTCACCGCGATGGGCGCGTGGATGGCCGCCCGCGCCGGCGAGGCCGCGCTCGTGTGCGGAGACCTGAACGTGGCCCACACGCAGCACGACATCAAGAACTGGCGCGGGAACCGTGGGAAGGCGGGGTTCCTGGAGTCCGAGCGCGCCCACCTGGACCGCTGGTACGCCCGACCGCCCGACGGCCTCGGGTGGGTCGACCTGGGCCGCCACTTCGGCGGCGACGGGCCGGGACCGTACACGTGGTGGTCGTGGCGGGGCCGCGGGTTCGACACCGACGGCGGCTGGCGGATCGACGCGGTGCTCGCGTCGCCGGCGATGGCCGGGCGCGCGACCGGGGTCACGGTGCACAAGGCCGCCAGCTACGCCGAGCGTTGGAGCGACCACGCGGCGGTGTCGGCGACCTTCCGGTGACGCCGTCGCCCGGTCCGCCGACCGTCGTCGAGGCGGACACGCCCGGCCGCTGATCGCGCATTGGACACTACTGCGCTTCGCGTAATAGTGTGCGCCGCGGAGGAGGACTCATGGACACCACGCAACTGCTCAAGGGGACACTGGACGCCGCCGTGCTCGCCGTGATCGCCGACGAGGACGGCTACGGCTACGACGTCGTGCGTCGACTGCGCGAGAGCGGCCTGGAGGAGGTGGGCGACGCCTCGGTGTACGGGACGCTGCGCCGGCTGTTCGCGTCCGGGCTCGCTGACCTCGTACGTCGTGGCCTCCGAGGAGGGGCCGCACCGCAAGTACTACGGGCTCACACCCGCCGGTCGCGTCGCGCTGGGCGACGCGCGCAAGGCCTGGGGCGAGTTCGCCCACGTCATGGACCGCCTGCTGGGATCCCGGCCGATCGAGGGGACGCACTGATGAACGACGACACCACTGGCACGACGCGCGTTCCCCACGCCCGACGGCGAGCCCACGATGGTCCTGCCCGGTGCGGACAGCACGCCGACGACCGTCCTGCCGGCACCGGGCTGCGCCCGGCGCAGCCCGCCGGGTCGCCCGCCCGAGGGCGCCGAGGGCGGGGCAGCCGACGGCCGTGCTGCCCGACCCGCGGCATCACGCCCTACCTCGACGCCGCCGCGATCCACCTGGCCGACCTCCCGCCCGGCGAGCGCGCGGAACTGCTCGAGGACCTCGCCGCGCACCTCGCGGAGATCGCCGCGGACGAGGGACCGGCCTTCGCCACCCGGCTCGGCTCCCCCGACCAGTACGCCGCGGAGTTCCGCGCCTCGGCCGGGTACCCCCCGGCCGGATCCGGGTCCGCGGGCGCAGCGCAGCCCGGGACGGCTGCGCACGCTGGGCCACGACGCCGGCCGCGGCCACCCGCGAGCTGGGCCCCCGGATCGGCGAGCGGTGTCCGCGGCTTCCCCGGCGGCACCGCCCTGATGTCGCTGCTGCCCCGGCTGCGCCCGGCGTGGTGGGTCTTCCGGGCGTGGCTGGCAGCCCTCGTGGTCGGGGTCGACTGGCCGACCGGCGCGTACAACGGGATCGGGCCATCTCGGTGCCTTCGTCTACCAGATGCTGTTCGTCGTCCTCTCGGTCGCCTGGGGCCTTCGCACCGAGCGGCGCGGCGCCGGCGCGCCCACCGCGGAGCGCATCGTCCTGTTCGCTCCTCAACGGGATCGCGGTGTGGATCTGCGTCCTGGGCGTGTTCGGCAGCGGGCCGTTGACGGACATCAACAGCCGGGTCGAGCCGAGACGTACGGCGAGGCCGACCCGTATGCCCCGTACGGGCGGCCGAGCGGCCTGACCGTGGACGGTAACCCGATCACCAACCTGACCGCGTTCGACCTCGCAGGGCAACCCGATCCCGGGCTTCCAGCTGTTCGACCAGGACGGGAACCCGGTCGTCGCGGCCACTGACGACCAGTCGGGGCCCAACGGGGAGACCGCCTACCCGCTGCCTGCCACGGACGCCACCGGCTACCCGGTGTCCGGGCGCCTTCCCCCTCACCTACGTCGCTCGCGACCGACTACTTCGACGAGTCCACGGGCGCCTCCGCCCTGCAGGTGAGCCGGATCCTCGCCCCGCAACGCGTGGCGCCACTCACCGGGATCACGGCCCCAGTCGCGCCGCCGATCGGCTCGATCGTGCCGTTCGACGACGACGGCGAGCCCGACTGGGCGGCCGCGCAGACGCCGGCGGCTGCCCCAGGGGGCGCTGTCCACCCCGACACCGAGCCCGACCCCGAGCCCGACCTCGACGGGCACGACCGGCCCACCCGAGTCCTCGGCCAGCCCAGCACCGACCTCAGGCCTCCGATGCGGCCAGCCCCTCGGCGAAGCGACGGCGAAGTCGACAGCGAAGGCGAAGGCGACCGAGCCCACGAAGTCGGCCAAGGACAACTGACCGCGGGCACCCCCGGGCCGGGCCGGCCCGGGTCAGCCGGCCGGGCGAGCGGGTCAGCCAGCCAACGATGCCAGGATCGCGTTGAACGTCGCACTCGGCCGCATGACCGCCGCGGTCTTGGCCTCGTCCGGACGGTAGTAGCCACCGATGTCCACCGGATGGCCCTGGACGGCGATCAGCTCGGCGTCGATCGCCTCGGACTGCGCCACCAGTTGGCTCGGCGACGGGGGCGAACAGGGCAGCAAGCTCGGCATCCTCGGACTGTGCGGCCAACTCCTGGGCCCAGTAGCGGGCCAGCCAGAAGTGGCTTCCGCGGTTGTCGATCTGCCCGACCCTCCGCGCAGGGGACTTGTTCTCAGTGAGCAGGGTCTCGGTGGCGCGGTCGAGGGTGTCGCCGAGCACCTGTGCCCGCGCGTTGCCCTTGGCCCCCTCATGCCGGAACGACTCCGCGAGTGCCAGGAACTCCCCGAGGCTGTCCCAGCGCAAGTAGTTCTCGGCGACCAGTTGCTGCACGTGCTTCGGTGCCGAGCCGCCCGCGCCGGTCTCGAACAGGCCCCCACCGTTCATCAGCGGGACGACCGAGAGCATCTTCGCCGAGGTGCCCAGCTCGAGGATCGGGAACAGGTCGGTGTTGTAGTCGCGCAGGACGTTGCCCGTGACCGAGATCGTGTCCTCGCCGCGGCGGATCCGCTCCACGGAGAACCGCGTGGCGTCGACCGGCGACATGATCCGCAGGTCCAGGCCCTCGGTGTCGTGCTCGACGCAGGTAGGCCTCGACCTTGGCCATGAGGTTGCGGTCATGGGCGCGGGACTCGTCGAGCCAGAAGACCGCCGGGGTCTGCGAGGCACGGGCGCGGGTGACGGCCAGCTTGACCCAGTCGCGGATCGGGGCGTCCTTGGTCTGGCAGGCGCGCCAGATGTCACCGGCCTCGACCTCGTGGGCCATCAGGACCTCACCGGCGGCGGTGACGACCTCGACGCGCCCCGCCGACGCAATCTCGAACGTCTTGTCGTGGCTGCCGTACTCCTCGGCCTTCTGCGCCATCAGGCCGACGTTGGGCACCGAGCCCATCGTCGTCGGGTCGTAGGCGCCGTGAGTCCTGCAGTCGTCGATGACGGCCTGGTAGACCCCGGCGTATGAGCTGTCGGGAATGACCGCCAGCGTGTCGGCCTCCTGCCCGTCCGGGCCCCACATGTGACCGCCGATGCGGATCATCGCCGGCATCGAGGCGTCCACGATCACGTCACTGGGCACGTGCAGGTTGGTGATCCCCTTGTCGGAGTTCACCATCGCCAGCCTTGGGCCGTCGGCAATCCCCGCCTCGAAGGCGGCCCGGATCTCGGCGCCGTCGGGCAGGGCGTCCAGGCCGTCGAGGATGCCACCCAGACCGTTGTTCGGCGACAGGCCTGCGGCGGCCAGGTCGGCACCGTAGGTCGCGAACACCTGCGGGAAGAACGCCGTGACGACGTGGCCGAAGATGATCGGGTCGCTGACCTTCATCATCGTCGCCTTGAGGTGCACCGAGAACAGGACGTCCTCGGCCTTCGCCCGCGCGATCTGCTCGGCCAGGAACGCCTCCAGGGCGGCGACCCGCATGACGGTGGCGTCGACGACCTCGCCGGCGAGGACCTTCAGACCTCCCTTGAGGACGGTGACCGTGCCGTCCTCGGCGATGTGGCGGATGGTCAGCGTGTCGTCAGCGGGCAGCACGACCGACTGCTCGTTGGCGCGGAAGTCGTCGCCGTCCATGGTCGCCACGGCGGTCCTGCTGGTCGGGCTCCACGCGCCCATCGAGTGCGGGTGGCGGCGGGCGTAGTTCTTCACCGCGGCAGGCGCGCGCCGGTCGGAGTTGCCCTCGCGCAGGACCGGGTTGACCGCGCTGCCCATGACCCTGCCGTACCGGGCGCGGATGTCGCGCTCCTCGTCGGTCGCCGGCTCGTCGGGGAAGTCGGGCAGCGCGTAGCCCTTGGCCTGCAGCTCCGCGATCGCGGCCTTGAGCTGCGGCAGCGACGCCGAGACGTTCGGCAGCTTGATGATGTTCGCCTCGGGGGTGGTCGCGAGCTCGCCGAGCTCGGCGAGGGCGTCATCGATCCGCTGGTCGTCGGTGAGCCACTCGGGGAACACCGCCAGGATGCGCGCGGCCAGGGAGATGTCGCGGGTCTGCACGTCGACTCCGGCCGAGGAGGCGAAGGCCTGCACCACCGGAAGGAAGGACTCCGTGGCCAGCATCGGGGCCTCGTCTGTCAGCGTGTAGATGATCGTGGCCATCGTGTCGGCTCCTCGGGCTGGGTGGTTATCTTGATATCAAGAGAACTCTACGGGACTCGCGTTTTGGCGACGCTCCCTGGTTGCGCGTGCGCGGGGAGCGCCGGGAGCGGGCGCGAACCGTGTCTGGTGCGGGCTCCTCTGCCAGGCCAAGGATATTCGGGTGGCCCACGGGCGTCGTCGCGGGCAGCAGGAGGAGCGGCACTGCACGCCGCCCCGTGCGGCCCGCGACCCTCGATCGCGACTCCCCGTTCACTGCATCGGCACACGCCCGCGCCGCGGCGGGGCGGCGCCACCGATCCGACTCAGGTCCTGTCCGGATGGGCGGCCCGCGCCAGGCGGTCGCGGACTGCCAGCGACAACGGACCGCCTGACGCTTCGGGAAGGACCGCGACCACCACGTCCAGGTCCAGTTCGTCGGCCCGTCGCAGCGCGGCGTACAGGTCACGCGCGTACTGCTCGGCGTTCGCAGGCGCCGCAAGCCGCGTCCATCCGGGCGGCGTCACCACCCCCACTGCCGCCACGAGACCGACTCGGGACGCCCACTCGGGACCCTCCCGCATGATCCGTGCAGGTTGCGAACCTTCTAACGGCGACAACGTGAATGGATCACGCGCGGACTGCGTCGGCCGGCTGCTCGGCTGGGCGCTCGACCCCATCTTCGACGAGCGGATGTGAGGTCGGCCGGGCTCGCGTGGCTGGACTCGACGAGGAGGACCTGGGCGCTCGGGGCGTAGTGGGACTCGAGGGTCCCCGGGGCACGCACGCCATCAGAGTTGACCCCGTTCGCGGCCTCCGCCACCACCGGCCGGGTCACGTCGGGCGTGGTCACTTCGTGACCCGCATGGCCGTACGTGGGCTCACCCCCGGACAGCTGCTCACCATCGGCCGCCAGGACCGCGTCGATCTGCTCCTGGCTGATCGCACCGAGTCTCAGGACCCGGGGTGGGGTTGCCGTGCAGTCGACGATCGTGGACTCCACGCCGATCGCGCACGGGCCGCCGTCCAGCACCAGGTCCCGCGCGGGGTCCATCGCCGCCCCGACCTCGGCCAGCACGTCACCGGCGCGCGTGGGGCTGACCCGGCCGAACCGGTTGGCACTGGGAGCGGCCACCCCACGGGAGGGGTCCCCCGACAGCCGGACCAGGGCCTCGAGGCAGGCCCGGGCGACCGGATGATCCGGGCAGCGCAGGGCGACGGTGTCCTGGCCGCCGGTGATGAAGTCCCCCGCCCGCTCGCTGCGCGCCACGATCACGGTCAGCGCACCCGGCCAGAAAGCCGCAGCCAGCATCTCGGCGGCGGCATTGGGCTGCGCGGACCATCCGGCCAGCGCCTGGGCGCCCTGCACGTGGACGATCAGGGGATGGTCGGCCGGGCGACCCTTCGCCTCGTAGATCCGGGCCACCGCCACGGGGTCCTGGGCGTCGGCAGAGAGCCCATAGACAGTCTCGGTCGGCAGGCCGACCAGCCCGCCGGCCAGCCACGCGCGAGCGGCCCGATCCGCCACCCCGTCAACGACGTGACCCTCGTCGCCAACGCCGAGCAGAAGGGGAAGGTCCACCACCGAATCCTACGGTCGTCCCACACGCGGGACTGGCCGCCCACCATCCCGTTCGATCCAGGTATCGATCCGAACGTGAGCCCCAGACCCGGAGGAACCCCAGCTCGCGCCCGAGACCTGGTTCAAGTCGCGACCTTCGGGTCGAGACCGGGCCGGGGGCCTCATCGGCGTTCGCTCGCGCGGCGTCCTCACTTCGTTCCGGGGCCCCACCCGGCCGGCTCCCACACGATGTCGTCGCACCACGAACGGTCCTTGACCCGAAGCGCACGGATGGCGCAACCGGTCGACCGTCCGGTCAGTTCTGCAGGCGCGGGTCCCCGTGGCAGCGCTTGTACTTCTTGCCCGAGCCACACGGGCACATCGCGTTGCGCCCGACTCCGGCGAACTCGCTGGCGCTGGTACCGACAACGGTCGCCTCTCCGGTCTCCGACGGGGCGCTGTACTGGACGCGGTCGGGCCGGCGCGGCGCGAGTCCGGCCGCGTTCAGGTCGGCCATCGGATGCCCCGCCTGTGCCCCGACGCGAGCGGCGGCGCCGACCGGAGCACGCGCAGGCGTGGGCGCCGCTGGTGTGTCCGCCTCTGCGGCAGCACCTGCGACCGCCTCGGCGCCCTCGTCGATCTGGCCCACCTCGTGGAGATCCTCGTCGAACTCGTCCGACGCGCCCTCGGCGTCCGTGGTCACCTCGAGGTTGAACAGCAGTCCGACGGTCTCCTCCTGGATCGAGTCCATCATCGCCCGGAACAAGTCGTAGCCCTCGCGCTGGTACTCGATCAGGGGATCGCGCTGGGCCATCGCCCGCAGGCCGATCCCGTCGCGCAGGTAGTCCATCTCGTAGAGGTGCTCACGCCACTTGCGATCGAGCACCGAGAGGATCACGCGACGTTCGAGCTCGCGCAGGGTCTCGGTGCCGAGCTCCTCCTCTCGGCCCTCGTAGCCGGCCCTGGCATCGGCCAGGATCTCCTCGCGGAGGAACTCGCGCGACACCGCCGAACGAGATCCGCCGGCCTCGGCCTCCACCTCCTCGATGGTGACCCCGACCGGGTAGAGGCTGCCCAGCGCGCGCCACAGCTCGTCGAGGTCCCACTGCTCCGGGTAGCCCTCGGCCGTGGCCGCATCGACGTAGCTGGTGATCGTGTCGGTGAGGAAGTGCTGCACCTGCTCGTGGATGTCCTCACCCTCGAGGACGCGGCGACGCTCCTCGTAGATGACCAGGCGCTGGCGGTTCATGACGTCGTCGTACTTCAGGACGTCCTTGCGGATCTCGAAGTGCTGGGCCTCGACCTGGGTCTGGGCTGAGCGGATGGCATTGGTCACCATCTTGGACTCGATCGGCTGCTCGTCAGGGACGTTTGCCCGACGCAGGAACGCATCGACCATGTCGGCCTTGAACAGGCGCATGAGGTCGTCCTGCAGGGACAGGTAGAAGCGCGACGCACCCGGGTCGCCCTGGCGCCCGGACCGGCCACGCAGCTGGTTGTCGATGCGCCGGGACTCGTGCCGCTCGGTGGCCAGCACGTACAGCCCGCCCAGCTGCGTGACCTCCACGTGCTCGGCAGCGAAGGCCTCCTGCGCATCCCGCAGGGCGCCCGGCCATGCCGCCTCGTACTCCTCCGGGGTCTCACTGGGCGTCAGGCCCTGGTTCTGCAGGGACAGGTCTGCCAGGAAGTCCGCGTTGCCGCCGAGGATGATGTCCGTGCCGCGACCCGCCATGTTCGTGGCCACCGTGACCGCACCCTTGCGCCCGGCCTGGGCGATGATCGTGGCCTCCTTGTCGTGGTACTTGGCATTGAGCACCTGGTGCGGGATGCCCTCACGACGCAGGTAGGTCGACAGCTTCTCGCTCTTCTCCACGCTGACCGTGCCGACCAGGATGGGCTGACCCTCCCCATGGCGCTCGGCGATGTCGGCCAGGACCGCGTTCCACTTCGCGTCCTCGGTCCGGTAGACGAGGTCTGCGAGGTCCGCGCGCACCATCGGCATGTTCGTGGGGATGGTCACGACGCCGAGCTTGTAGATCCGGTTGAACTCATTGGCCTCGGTCATGGCCGTGCCGGTCATGCCCGAGAGCTTGTTGTAGAGCCGGAAGAAGTTCTGCAGGGTGACCGTGGCCAGGGTCTGGTTCTCGGCCTTGACCTCCACGCCCTCCTTGGCCTCGATCGACTGGTGCAGGCCCTCGTTGTAGCGGCGCCCGGACAGCATGCGTCCGGTGTGCTCGTCGACGATCATGACCTCGCCGTTCATGACCACGTAGTCGCGGTCGCGCTTGAACAGCTCCTTGGCCCGGATCGCGTTGTTCAAGTAGCCCACCAGCCTGGTGTTCACCGGCTCGTAGAGGTTCTCGATGCCCAGCCAGTCCTCGGTCCGCTCGATGCCTTCCTCAAGGACACCGATCGTGCGCTTCTTCTCGTCGACTTCGTAGTCGACGTCGATGCGCAGCCGAGCGGCCAGCTTGGCCATCTCCTGGTACCACTTGTCAGCCTCGTCCGACGGGCCGGAGATGATCAGCGGGGTGCGGGCCTCGTCGATCAGGATCGAGTCGACCTCATCGACGATCGCGTAGTTGTGGCCGCGCTGGACCATCTCCTCCTTCGACCACGCCATGTTGTCGCGCAGGTAGTCGAAGCCGAACTCGTTGTTGGTCCCATAGGTGATGTCATGGCTGTACTGGACACGGCGCTCGGGCGGGGACATCTTCGACAGGATCACGCCGACCTTGAGGCCCAGGAACCGGTGCACGCGGCCCATGTTCTCGGCGTCGCGATGCGCCAGGTAGTCGTTGACTGTGACCACGTGCACCCCCTCGCCGGTGAGGGCGTTGAGGTAGGCCGGAAGGGTCGAGACCAGGGTCTTGCCCTCACCCGTGCGCATCTCGGCGATGTTGCCCAGGTGCAGAGCCGCACCACCCATGATCTGGACGTCGTAGTGCCGCTGGCCCAGGGTCCGCTTGGCGGCCTCACGCACGGTGGCGAAGGCCTCAGGCAGGAGGGAGTCGAGGGACTCCCCGTTGGCGATCCGCTCGCGGTACGCCGGGGTCAATGCCTTGAGCTCGTCGTCGGACATCGCCTCGAAGGCGGACTCCAGGCCGTTGACCTGCTTGGAGATGCCCTCCAGCTTGCGCAGGAGCTTGCCCTCACCTGCACGCAGGATCTTGTCGATGATGGCCACGCGGGCCCCTCTCGCAACTCGGGTGGACGTCCCCGACGCAGTGACGCGCAGGGTTCATAGAGCCTCCATCGTAGTCGGCCGCTGGCCCGCGGCGACCCCGATATGCCCGGGCGCCGTGAGGGGTGCGCCACCGTGACGTCCACGTGTCACTCGGGCAGGTCCACCAGGCCCCTGCGAAGGCCCGTGGCGACGGCGTCCGTGCGATTGGCCACCCCCAACTTGCGCGTCACTGAGTGCACGTGGTTGCGCACGGTGTGCTCGCTGATGCCCAGGCGCCCGGCGATCTGGGCGTTCGTCGCCCCGGTGGCCAACCCCCGCAGGACCTCGAGCTCGCGCCGGCTCAGCTCGGGCGGGCGCTCACCGGACACCTCCGAGAGCAGCTCACCACGCAGGACCCCCGCGAGCGGGGCAGCCACCCAGTTCTGCCCACCGATCGCTGCGGACACGGCCGCCACCAGCTCGTCGGGGCTGCACCGGCGGTGCAGCAGTGCCAGAGCACCGGACTCCATCGCCTCGACCATCCCCACGGGTTGTGGTCGCCGGACGAGCATGACCACCGCCACCTCGGATGCCCTGGTTGCCAGCTCGCCAGCCACATCACCTCCGTAGGGCCGCAGGCCCAGGCCTGAATCCACCACCACGGCAGCGGGACGCAGGGCGGTCACCTGAGTCATCCAGGTGCCCGACTCGCGGTCGGGGGCGCCCGGATCCAGGGAGACGACCTCGAACCCGGCAGCGGCCAGGATTCCGGCGGCGCCCGCGGCGAAGACGGGCTCGGAGTCGACAACCAGGACGCGCGCCGGCGTGACAGAACCCCGCGACCGCGCGGACCCCCGGGCCGCCCGGCTGTCCCTCCCGAAGGGCCTAGCCGTCGGTCCCGCCCTCCAGCCGCAACAGCCCGTAGTTGTAACCGCGGCGGTGGTAGACCACCGACGGGGCACCGGAGTCGCTGTCGCGGAACAGGTAGAAGTCGTGGCCGACGAGCTCGAGGGACTCCACCGCCTGGGCCACTGTCATCGGCTGCGACACGTGCTCCTTGAGCCGGACCACGATCGGGCCCTCCTCCCACACCGTCCCGTCGTCAGGCTCCGCGTCTGCCTTGGGCTCGACGGACTCCGCCACGATGTCAGCCGACGGGACGACCACCACCTTCTCGGCACGACGGTTGCGCTTGCGGTCCGCCGCGCGCCGCAGTCGCTCCTCCAGCCGCGCCACCGCGATGTCGGTGGCTGCGTACTTGTCCTGGGCGTGCGCCTCCGCCCGGATCACCGGACCCGTCCCGTAGCAGGTCAGCTCCACCTCGTAGGCCCGATCAGCCTGTCGGGGGTTGGGCTCGAAGGACACCTCCACGTCGACGTGCGTGATCGGCACACCGAATCGGTCAACCTTGCCCACCTTGCCCGCGACATGCTCGCGGAACCGATCCGACATTTCGAGGTGACGACCCCTGACGACGATGTCCACATGCCCTCCGACCGTTGGCCGACGCGACCTGCGCGCCAGCGTGATGGTTGCCTCCCGCACCCTCAACGCTAGTCGGCACGGGTGCCCGACGCACGGTGCCGGGGTCCCGGCGACCACGTGACGGCCGCGGCGCACGCCACATCCCGGCCGGCCTCGGCCAGGGCCCGCGCCGCCTCGGCAATCGTGGCGCCAGTCGTGGTCACGTCATCGACGATCACGATCACTCCGGGTGGGAGCTCCAGCGCGCGCAGCGAACCTGAAACATTCAACGCCCGCTGCTCACGGGTGAGCCCCACCTGGTCCCGGCTCGCCCGCACGTGCTCGAGCGCCGGGCACCGGTGCGCCGGGATCCCCCACCTGCGAAGGACCCGTGCAGCCCTGCCTGCCAGGACCGCCATGTGGTCCGCCCCACGGCTTCTCACGGCGCTGCGCCGGGAGGGCACCGGGACAACCCATACGGGAACGCCATGCGGGGCCCGCGCGTCGGCCAGGGCATCGTCGACCGCACCAGCCAGCAACAGTGCCAGCGGGCCGCCCAGCCTGCGGACCTGGTCATCCTTGAAGGCAACGACCGCCCGTCCCGCCGGTCCCGCGTGCTCGCACGCCGCACGGATGGGTACGGGGCCCGGAACGCGCGCTGACGCGCCGCCGCACACCTGTGCACAACGCGGGCACCAGACCACGCCAGGTGCGCCGCAGCCTGCGCACAGCTGTGGCACGACCAGGTCCAGCGCCGCCTCCGCGGCCTGCGCCCACCAGGACAGCGCCGCCGGGCTCATCCGGGGTAGGCCACCGAGCGCGCGTCGCCCTGGGCGCGCCACTGCAGTCCGACGTTGGCGAACAAGAGGTCGCCCGAACCGGCCACGAGGGTCGCGGAGCCGGGCGCACTGGTCACCTCCAGGGGATCCGGGGGAGCCCCGAGCAGCTGGGCCTCACCGGTGCCCACCCCGATCCGCAGGACCTGAAGGCCGCTGGTGTCGGTCCGCCCGAGCACGTCGAGCGTGACCGAGTCGCGCCACGCGACGTCGCGGACCCCGGAGACCGACGTGGCGATCCGGCGCGCCGACCCGATCACCAGACCTGTCGACGACGGCTGGATCACCCCCAGGTAGAGCTCCTCGTCTGCGACCAGGATCACGCGCGTCCCGTCACGGGCGAGGTGCACAGAGGTGATCGGCGCCGAGACCAGCGCGGGCTGGACTGCGATCTCCTGGGGCAACCCCTTGGGGACCAGCCGCAGGACCCGGCCGGCGTCGGTGAACCACGCCCCGCCATCGACGTCGAAGCTCGCACCCCCGATCTCCTTGCCCTCGATCCGTTGTTCGGTGATGCCGCGGCCCAGGGGCAGGATCCACAGCGCGCGCCGATCCTTGTCGACCGCTGCGGCCGAGCGCTGGTCCAGGGACACGCCCAGGTCGATGAGCTCCTGCGGCTGCGGGACCTCCAGTGGCAGGACTGTGCGGCCGGACTCGGAGACCCGGATCAGCGCCGGTCCATCGAGCACGAAGTAGGGCAGCCGCACATCCCCCGTTGAGCCGGTCGTCAGCGTATCCGGGCTGCGTGCCTGCCAGACGGACCGATCCATCAGTTCGGGGACCCCAGGGACGTCGTAGGGCTCCCCGCCGACCTGGAGGCGGACCGAGGCCACATCCGGCAGCTGGGTGAGCGTCCACGTCAGCTGGGCCGCAAGATCCCGGCGCTGGACGTCGGTGGCCGCCAGGGCCTGTTCGGTCAGTTCCACCAGCGCCACACCGTTGCTGACCGGGACGGCCCCCAGGGCCAGGGCCGTCCCGGGTGGCGCACCCGTGCGGACGCCCGGTGCCAGCCACTCCGCGGGGCCTCCCAGCACCCGCTGGGCCAGGGCCGTGGGCAGGCTCGGGCCGACGACCGGCAGGAGCCTGCCATCGGGGACCAGGGCGCCGCTGCGTGTCGAGGGGAAGTGGACCTGATACTGGCGGAACGCGCGCCGCAGGTCGGCGTCGCTGATCAGGATCCCGGGGGCCGGGTCGGAGATGCGCCACTGGGGGGCCCCTGGGGGCGAGCCCGCGACCTTCTCGAGGGTGAAGGCGACCTTCTCGGTCGTGGCCGGGTCGACGGGGTCGAGGGTGCCCTGCGCATCCAGCCTGTTGTTGATCGCCAGGCGCGCCGTGATGGTTCCGCCCTTGCCCTCCGACAGCTTCAGGGACGACTGCTGGTAGACCGTGGTGGCAGCATCGGGATCCCACGTCCCGGCCGCATCGGGCGTCAGATATCGACGTGCGATCGCGTGGTCGGACTCGAGGCTGGCGTTCGCCTCGAGGAAGCCGCGCACGATCTCTGTCGTGCTCGCGCCCTCGCTCGGTGGTGCGGCGATCACCCTGATGAACTGCGAGGACTCCCCGGCATCGACGACGGGTCCCTGCTCGATGGGCCCGGAGGTCGGGACGGTGGCACATGCAGCCAGTCCCACGCAGGCGGCAGCAGCGACCGCCGCGAACCCGGCCCGGGCGTGTGCGCGTCCACGGGCGTGCGGGTTCATCGGACCACCACCCCCTCGGGAGCCATCGGCAGCCGCAGGGTGAAGGTTGCGCCCTGGCCCGGCTCCCCGGAGGCCGACAGCGTGCCGCCGTGGGCGCGGGCATCGCCCAGGGCGATCGACAGGCCCAGTCCGGTGCCCCCAACGCGGCGCACCCGCGAGGGATCGGCCCGCCAGAACCGGGTGAAGACCTGGGTGATCTCCTGCTGGGTCAGGCCCACTCCCTGATCGGTGACGGCCAGCTGGGCCTCCGTCCCCTCGAGCATGACCTCGACGATCACCGGCTGGCCCATGCCATGCTCCAGGGCGTTGGAGATGAGGTTGGCCAGGATCCGCTCGACCCGCTGCGCGTCACAGGGCACGACGAGGCTGCCGAGCCC
This sequence comes from uncultured Actinomycetes bacterium, assembly GCA_963736425.1. GTDB lineage: Bacteria > Actinomycetota > Actinomycetes > S36-B12 > CAIYMF01 > Prado023. The sequence goes on along the minus strand of CAVTOX010000015.1, from coordinate 71,399 downwards.
GATCACCTCGACCGGACTGTCGAGCTCCCGGGCGAGGGGCTCCATGGCACCGGCGACGCGCTCGGCCATGGCCCTCAAGTCGACCTCCTCATAGTCCAGCTGGACGGAGCCGGCATCCTGGCGCGACGTCTCCAGCAGGTCGGCCAGCAGGGCCTCGAACCGGTTGAGCTGGTTCTGCAGCAGCTCAACCGCCCGGGCGTCATCAGGGGGGAGCTCCTGGCGCTTGTCATGCAGCAGGTCGGCGGCCATGCGGACAGTGGTCAGGGGCGTTCGCAGCTCGTGGGACACATCGGCGACGAACTGCTGCTGCACCGTCGACAGCTTCTCCAGCTCGTCGATCTGGGACTGCAGCGTCCCGGCCATCTCGTTGAAGCTCTCCGCCAGTTGTGCCAGGTCGTCCTGCCCACGGACCCGCATCCGGGCCTCGAGGTGCCCGGAGGAGAACCGCCGGGCCGTGCGCGCCGCCTCGTGCACCGGGGAGACGATCATGAAGGTGACCAGGATCGCGAGGCCGGCCAGCCCCAGGACGATGAACAGGCCCGCGACTGCGGTCGTGTTGCGCACCAGCGACAACGTCTCCTGCTCGGTGTCCAGTGGGAACAACTGGTACAGCTCATAGGGGCCGACACCCCGGACTGCCAGCGGGGCCCCGACCACGAATCCAGGCACCTCCCGGCCGTCGGTGTATCGCATGGACGTGTACGTCCACGCCTGCCGTTGACTGCCCGAGACGGTGTCGCGCAACTGCCCCGGGACGCTGGTCTCTGAGATGAGGTTCGTGCCACGCTCGGGGGTCACGCTCAACCCGGCCGGCTCGGAGGCGAGCATGAGCACCTCGAACAGCCCCGCCTGCGCCCCTCTGCCCGCCATGGCGGCCACGACCGCGTCGATGGTGCGCGACGTGGGCACGTCACTGGACTGCGCCGGGGTGGCATCCAGGATGCGTTGCGCCTCGCTGCGGGCTGCGGTCGCCTCGGCGAGGGCCGAGGCCTCCTTGGATCCCAGGACGCCGGCGGAGATGTTGCCCAGAAGTGCGGGCATCAGCAGCGCGAGCACGAGCGTGGAGCCGACAACGGTGCTCAGGACGACCCGGAAGCGCAGGGACTGCCGCCAGCGTTGGCGCAGGTGGCCGGGCAGGGCACGGACCCGGCGGAACATCAGGGCGGCCCGGCGCGGTACCCGACGCCACGCACGGTCACGATCACCTCGGGGTTCTCCGGATCGAGCTCGACCTTCCCACGAAGGCGTTGGACGTGGACGTTCACCAGCCGCGTGTCCCCTGCATGCTGATAGCCCCAGACCTCGGCGAGCAGCTGCTCGCGGGTGAAGGCGAACCCGGGCCGCAGGGCCAGGGCGAGCAGGAGGTCGAACTCGAGGGGTGTGACCCCGATGACCTCCTCACCCCGGGCCACCGAGTGCGCCCCGCGATCGATGAGCAGGTCACCGATCCCGAGCACGTCGTTGGCGGTCTCCTCCAGTCGACGCAGCCGCGCATCGATGCGTGCCACGAGCTCCTTGGGCTTGAAGGGCTTGACGATGTAGTCATCAGCTCCGGCCTGCAGGCCCTCGACGATGTCGAGGGTGTCCCCACGCGCCGTCAACATCACGATCGGCACAGTCGACTCGGCGCGCAGCCGCCGGCAGACCTCCAGCCCATCGAGCCCGGGAAGCATCAGGTCGAGCAGCACGAGGTCCGGGGACTCACGGTGGAAGGCGGGGACCGCGTCGGTGCCGTTGTAGCAGAAGAGCGGCTCCATGCCCTCGCTGCGCAGGACGATGCCCAGCATCTCAGCCAGATCCGCGTCGTCGTCGACGACCAGCACACGCGCCTTCACACCGCACATGGTGGCACCTGTGGCCACAGGCTTGCCAACGGCTGTCCACATGGGACGATCAGGACATGTCGTCACTGACCCCTCCACCTGGTCCGCCTGACCCCGGAAGCTGGACCCCGCCGTCGGGATGGTCCCCCGATCAGCCCCCCGCGTGGCCAGCCCAGGCCCCTGCTTCCGGCGCCGTGCCGGGGCAGCAACCCGGGCCCGACCAGGCCCCGCCTGCGGGGTACGGGCAGGCTCCCCAGCCGGGATACGGGCAGCCGGGGCAACCCGCCTACGGGCAGTACGGCCAGCCGGGCTACGCGCAGCAGCCTCCGACCGGGTACGGGCAGCCGGGATTCGGGCAGCAGCCTCCCCCTGGATACGGGCAGCCGGGGCAGCCCGCCTGGGGCCAGCAGGCCCCGTGGGGCCCGCCCCCGCCAGCGCCGAAGCCCGGCATCGTCCCGTTGCGGCCGTTGGGGGTCGGCGAGCTGCTCGACGGTGCCCTGAGCCTGATCCGCAGCAACCCGCGCACCGTCCTGGGACTGGCCGCGGTCATCTCAGGGGTCTCAGCCCTGCTGCAGACCGTCGGCCTCTGGTTCTCCCTGCAGTTCATCGATGCGGCACAACCGGTGGCGGGTTCCACCGAGGTCGACGTGGCCGCGGAGCTGACCACCCTGGTCAGCGGCGGTGTCGCCCAGCTGGTTCCGGCCCTCGTCGCCGGATTCCTCCAGGTGCTGGCCAGTGGGCTGTTCATCGTCCTCGTCGGTGCCGCGGTCCTCGGCCGGCAGCTCAACGCCAGCCAGACCTGGGCCAGCCTGCGTCCGCGGATGCTGCCACTGGTCGGCGTGACGCTCCTGATCGGGCTCGGCGGGCTGCTCCTCGTGGCCCTCATGGTCGGGGTGATCGTCGCCCTAGGGTTCGCCATCGGCACCTGGGCCGTGCTGCCCGGACTCGCGATCGGCATCGGCGGGACGGTCATGCTGGTGTTCGTCTACGTGAAGCTGTCGCTGGCCTCGCCCGCGCTCGTGATGGAAGGGGTCGGGGTCGTCGAGTCGCTGAAGCGGTCATGGGTCCTGGTGCGGCGCTCGTGGTGGCGAGTCCTGGGCATCCTGATCCTGTCGGCGATCATCACGAGCCTGCTCACCACGGTGGTGACCGTTCCGATCACGTTGATCGCCACGCTCATCGGCGGATTCAGCGAGTCGCTGGTGCCCACCGTCCTGGCGTCCGGAGTTGCCACGCTCGTGGCCGGGATCATCACCCTGCCGTTCAGCGCGGCGGTCACGGGCCTGCTGTACATCGACCTGCGGATGCGCCGGGAGGCCCTGGACATCGAGCTCGTCTCGGCCGGCGTGCAGCCCTCGGCCGACCCCCTGGCCGCCTACCGGCACCACCGACCCTGACGATGCTGCGCGACCTGCTCCTCGGCGTCGAGGGGGCTGCCCGCGCCCGCGTCGGGGTGGGGGTCGGGGCCCCGGTTGACGTGCCCGTCGACCTGACGCGCGACCAGGCCCAGCGCCTTGCCGAGCTGGAGCTCTCCGACCCCGCCTACCGGGCCGCGCAGCCCGGCCTCATCGAGCGGGCGATCAACTGGCTCGTCGAGTGGGTGCAGCGGGTGGCTGATGCCGCCGCCGGGGCCGCACCTGGGGGGTGGCTGGGAATCCTGGGACTGGTCCTGCTGATCGTTGTGGCAGGGCTGTTCATCCGGTGGCGGATCGGCCCCGTGAGCCGCTCGGCAGGCCTGACCTTCACTGTTGATCCAGGGACGAGTGCGGCCCAGTACCGCACACACGCAGATGAGCTGGCCGCAGCAGGCCAGTGGGACGAGGCCATCTCGGAGCGGATGCGTGCGGTTGTGCGCGGCAGCCAGGAGCGGGGATTGATCGACGCGCATCCCGGGTGGACTGCCGACGAGGTGGCCACGGAGGTGGGCCAGCGCGTGCCCGATGGGCGCGACTCACTCGTTGCTGCGGCACGGACCTTCGACGAGGTTCGGTACGGCGGGCGCCCCGGGTCGCCAACCGCGTACCAGTCGATCGCCGACGCGGACGACCGGGTCGGCGCGGGCACGGTCGTGGCCCCATGACTCTCGCACCCCCACCGGCGTTCGACGACACCTCCTGGGACCGCGCCCGGCGCTGGCGCCCCACCGGACGTGGCCTGGGGATCGCCGCCCTGCTCCTGCTCGCGCTCGTCGTCCTCATGCTGACGACCTCGCGCCGGACCGGCTACCTGGATCCCGCCGCCGTGGATCCCTCCGGGTCCCGGGCCGTGGCCAACGTCCTGGCTGACCAGGGAGTCGCGGTCACCGATGTGCGCACGACCGCCGACGTCGCGGCGAACGCCCAGGGCGCGACCGTCCTGGTCACGGACTCCACCCTGCTCACCACCGAGATGATCTCCGACGTCCTGGACGCCGGCCCCTCCCGGCTGGTCCTGATCGACCCGCTCCCCGGCTCGCCGGCCCTCGAGCGGCTGGCCGCCGGCACCGAGTTCGCCGACGTCGCCGGCGACGACGCCGTCGAGCCGAACTGCCGGTGGGAGCCTGCCCAGCGCGCCGGGAGCGCTGAGCTCCCGGGCACCCGCTACGACGCCCGTGCGTGGGTCCCTGCGGGCCATGCCTGCTACGACAGTCCGGAGTCAGCAGCCCTCGTCGTGATCCCGGCTCGCGCAGGTCGACCGGAGGTTGTCCTGCTCGGCAGCGCCCACCCATTGACCAACGAGGGCTTCGACGCGCAGGGCAACGCTGCCCTGGCGCTGAGCCTGTTGGGCAGCCAGAGCGAACTCGTGTGGTGGCGGCCGGTCGCAAGCGACCCGGCCCTCGCGGGGCAGGGCGGGGCGACGATCGCCGAACTCGTCCCCACCTGGGTGGTCCCAGTCCTGATCGAGATCGTGATCGCCTGCGCCCTGGTGGCGTGGTGGCGCTCGCGCCGGCTGGGGCGCCTGGTGACCGAGCCCCTCCCGGTGGTCATCCGGTCGGGCGAGACGACGGCGGGGCATGCCCGGCTGCTGCACGCCCACCACGCCCGCGCTGAGGCGGCAACGCACCTGCGAGCACGCGCCCGCGAGCGGATCCGGGTGCGCCTGGGACTGCCACTCGGTGTCCCCGAGTCGCGACTCGTCGCCGCGGTGGCCGCACGCTCCGGGCGATCGCCCGAGCGGGTGGGCTCCCTGCTGTACGGTCCTGAACCGACGACCGACGCCCACCTGGTGGCGTTGGGGCACGACCTGGAGGCACTGATGGTGGAGGTGGGCGGGGCATGACTGACACCGATCCGAGGGATCCGCTGATGGCGCTGCGCGCCGAGGTGGGCAAGGCCGTGGTGGGGCAGGACGCGGCCATCACCGGGCTGGTCATCGCCCTGCTGTGCCGCGGGCACGTCCTGCTCGAGGGGGTCCCCGGCACGGCCAAGACCCTCATGGTCCGAGCGCTGGCGGCCAGCCTGTCGCTGGACAGCAAGCGGGTGCAGTTCACCCCCGACCTCATGCCCGGCGACGTGACCGGCTCCCTGGTCTACGACAACCGGACCTCGGCCTTCACGTTCCGGCCGGGTCCGGTGTTCACCAACCTGCTGCTGGCCGACGAGATCAACCGGACGCCGCCCAAGACGCAGGCCTCGCTGCTGGAGGTCATGGAGGAGGGCCAGGTCACAGTCGACGGGATCGCCCGCCCGCTGCCGGACCCGTTCCTGGTGGCCGCCACCCAGAACCCGATCGAGTACGAGGGCACCTACCCGCTGCCCGAGGCCCAGCTCGACCGCTTCCTGCTGATGCTCTCGGTGCCGCTGCCCGAGCGCGATGCCGAGTTCGGAGTGCTCGCCCGGCACATGGCGGGCTTCGACCCGCGGGACCTCGCAGCCGCTGGGGTCCGTCCGGTGGCCACGGCCGACGACCTGGTCCGGGCGCGGGACGCCGTGGGCACGGTGGGGGTCTCCCCCGAGGTCACGGCCTACGTCGTGGACCTCGTGCGCGCGACCCGCACCTCCCCCTCGGCGCAGCTGGGTGTCTCCCCCCGTGGCGCCATCGCCCTGCTGCGCACGGCGCGGGCGTGGGCCTGGCTGGCCGGGCGCGACTACGTGACCCCGGATGACGTCAAGGCCCTGGCGCGCCCAGCGCTGCGCCATCGGATCAAGATCCGGCCCGAGGCCGAGCTCGAGGGCGTCACCGCCGACGCCGTCATCGACACCGTCCTGAACAGCGTCCCGGTCCCGCGCTGATGGTCCTGACCGGCCGGGCTGCCCTGCTGGCGCTGGTGGGCGCCGGCGTGGTCGGGCTGCTCGTCGCCGGCGGGGTCCTCCCGTGGGTGGCCCTGGTCGCGGTCAATGTGGTGCTCCTGCTGGTGCTGGTCACCGACGCCGTGAGCGCCACGACACCGCGCAACCTCGTCCTTGTCCGCAGCGGGGACCGCAAGGTCCGTCTCGGTCAGGTCGCCAATGTGCAGCTGGCCGTCACGAACACCGGGCGGCGGCGGTGGCGCGGGCACCTGCGCGACGCGTGGGCGCCCACCGCCCACGCCACGATCGACGGCGTGACCGACCGCGCAGCGCTGGACCTGCCGGGCGGGGACACCGTGCGCATCGACGTCGCGGTGCAGCCGAGCCGACGGGGCGACCGACCGACCGACCGGGTCACCCTGCGCTCGTTGGGCCCGCTCGGGCTGGCCGGGCGCCAGCGCAGCGTCGAGGTGGACTGGTCGGTGCGGACGCTGCCTGCCTTCAGCTCCCGACGACACCTGCCGTCCCGGCTGGCCCGGCTGCGCGACATGGACGGTCGCCAGGCCATCGCCGTGCGTGCCCAGGGCACGGAGTTCGACTCACTGCGCGAGTACGTGCCCGGCGACGACGTGCGCTCCATCGACTGGCGGGCCACCGCGCGCGCGGCCGACGTGATGGTGCGCACGTGGCGCCCCGAGCGCGACCGGCGGGTCGTGATGGTCCTGGACACCGGGCGCACCAGCGCGGTCCGGATCGGTGACGAGACCCGACTGGACATCCTGATCGACGCCGGGCTGCTCCTCGCAGCCCTCGCTGGGCGTGCTGGCGACCGGGTCGACCTCGTCGCCCACGATCGGCGCACCCGGCTGCAGGTCAGTGGGGGCAGCGGCCCGAGCCTGCTGCCGCGCCTCGTCGACGGGATCGCCACGTTGGAGCCCGAGCTCACCGAGACCGACTACCGCGGGCTGGTCTCGGCGGTGCTGTCGCGAGTGCGCAAGCGGGCGCTCGTCGTGCTGTTCGTGACCCTGGACCGCCCGGCGATGGAGGAGGGCCTCCTCCCGGCGCTGCCAGCCCTGACCGCGACGGCACACGGTCATCGTCGCCTCAGTCCGCGAACCCGCCCCGGCGCTGCGCCCCCACCGCAAACCCTCCGCGAGAGGTCAGATCCTCCGCGCCGACGGGGAGGAGCCTGCCCGAGGCGGAGGGTTTGCCGATGGTGGGGGGCTCGGAGGACGCTGCCGGGGTCTACCTGAGCGCCGCCCGGGCGCGCGCTGACCTGGATCGGGCACATGTCGCCACGGTGCTGGCTCGGATGGGGGTGCGCGTCGTCGAGGCGACGCCGGCCGACATCGCCCCCAAGGTCGCCGATGCCTACCTCGACATGAAGGCAGCCGGGCGGCTCTGAGCCGAGGCCGCCAGCCGCCGACGCTCAGAGGTCGACGGCGCGCTGGGCTCTCAGGTCGGGCCTCAGCCCGACATCGGGGCCAGCTCCGTCACGCCCCCGTCGCTGGTGATGTCGCCGGTGAACCCAGCACGCTCCCCACGGCTGCCGTAGATGCCGACGTAGGCCAGGAATCCGCCCAGCGCCAGGGCGCCGATCCCGATGCGGGCCCAGGTCGGCAGCGGCGACGGGGTCACGAAGCCCTCGATCACGCCCGAGACGAGCAGCACGACCGCGAGGCCCATCGCGATGGCCACCGCGGCCCGACCCTCCTCGGCCAGGGCGACACTGCGCGGACGGGGCCCGGGATCGAACCACTGCCATCCCAGCCGCATCCCGGCCCCGGCGGCGACGAACACCGCCGTCAGCTCGAGCAGCCCGTGCGGGGCGATCAGGCCGAAGAAGACGTCACCCCGACCGTTGGCGACCATCAGCCCGCCGACGATCCCGACGTTGATGGCGTTCTGTGCCAGCACGTACACGGCCGGCAGCACGAAGAACGCCCCGGCGATCAGCACGAGCGCGGACACCCAGGCGTTGTTGGTCCAGACCTGGGCGGCGAAACCCGCGGCCGCGTCCGAGGAGTAGTACGCCGCGAAGTCCTCCTCGACCAGCTGGCGGATCTGCTCGGGAGTGCCCAAGGCCGCCTGGACTGCTGGCGAGTTGGCCACCCACGCCCCCACGCCGAACGCCACGATCGTCGACCCCAGCCCAGCCGCGAGCCACCAGTACCGTGCCCGCCACACAGCCACCGGGAACCCGACGCGGAAGAACGTGAGGAACTCACGCCACATCGGAGCGTGCGAGCCGGTCACCCGGGCCCGGGCCTGGGCCACGAGCTGGGTGAGCCTGCCGACCAGTGCAGGGTCCGGGGCGGCGCTGCGCACCATGGACAGGTGGGTGGCGGTCCGCTGGTACAGGTCGACGAGCTCGGTGGCCTCGGCTCCGGTGAGCCGGCGTTTTCGCGTCAGGACGGCCAGCCGCTCCCACTCGGGGCTGTGCACCCTGACGAAGGCATCGACGTCCACAGGTGCAAGCGTAGGTGCTGATGGGAGGATGGCGTCGTGGCCAACCTGATCACCGGGGATGCGATCACCCTGGACCTGCGCATCGCCGGGCTGCCGTCGCGCTCCCTGGCGCTGGCCGTCGACGTCACGATCCAGGTCGGGCTGCTCGTGACCGGCATCGTCCTGGCCAGCTGGGTGTTCTCCGCCGGCGGGAGCCCCGGGGCCCAGGCCGCGGTCACGCTGTCGGTCGTGGTGCTGGCCCTGGTCGCCTGGCCCACGATGGTGGAGACGCTCACGCGGGGTCGCTCCCTGGGCAAGGCGATGATGGGCCTGCGCGTGGTCCGCGACGACGGCGGCCCCATCCGGATGCGCCACAGCCTCGTGCGCGCCCTGGCCATGGTCTTCCTGGACCTCTGGGTCACGTCCGGGGTCGTGGGTGGGCTCAGCGCGCTGACCTCCTCGAAGTCCAAGCGCATGGGCGACCATCTGGCGGGCACGATCGTGGTGGGTGAGCGCATCCCCCGCCACGCCAGCGCCCACCAGGAGATCGAGATGCCCCCGCCTCTGGCCGGATGGGCAGCCGGGCTCGACCTGGTCGCGGTTCCCGACGGGCTGGCCCTGAACGTGCGCACGTTCCTGCACCGGGCGCCGTCGCTGGATCCGGCTGTCCGGGTGACCACCGCGGAGCGCCTGGCCACCCAGTTGGCGGGCTACGTGCGACCACCCGCCCCGGCCGGCACGCCGGCGGAGGCCTACCTCGCCGCCGTCCTCGCGGAGCGCACCCGGCGTGCGTCGCCGATCGTGGCCGAGACCGGCCGGCCCACAACCGCCCCAGCCGGCGCAACGCACGCCGGGCCCCAGCCCACCGCGACGTTCGCGCCCCCACCAACGCGGTCCGAACCTCCCCCGGCTCCGCCGACCGGCTTCACGTTGCCCCGATAGGCCGGACGGCACGAAGGTGGGGGGTTGTTGCCCAGAGAGGAGCAACCACCCCCCACCTTCGTGGGGATCAGACCGGCTCGGCGACCGATCAGTAGCGGTACATATCCGCCTTGTAGGGGCCGGCCACGTCCACTCCGAGGTACTCGGCCTGCTCCTTGGACAGCTCGGTGAGCCCGACGCCCAGGGCGTCGAGGTGCAGGCGCGCAACCTTCTCGTCGAGGTGCTTGGGCAGCACATGCACGCCGATCGGGTACTCGTCGGTCTTGGTGAACAGCTCGATCTGGGCCAGCGTCTGGTTGGTGAACGAGTTGCTCATCACGAAGCTGGGGTGCCCGGTGGCGTTGCCCAGGTTCAGCAGCCGACCGGCCGACAGGATGATCACGGTGTGCCCATCGGCGAAGCGCCACTCATCGACCTGCGGCTTGATGTTGACCACTGAGACGCCGGGGTACTGGTGCAGGCCCGCCATGTCGATCTCGTTGTCGAAGTGCCCGATGTTGCCCAGGATCGCCTGGTGCTTCATGGCGGCCATGTGCTCGGCGGTGACCACGTTGAGGCAGCCGGTGGCGGTGATGACGATGTCGGCGATGCCGAGCACGTCCTCGAGGCGAGCCACCTGGTAGCCGTCCATGGCGGCCTGCAGCGCGCAGATCGGGTCGATCTCGGTGACGATCACCCGGGCACCCTGGCCGCGCAGGGACTCGGCCGAGCCCTTGCCGACGTCGCCGTAGCCGCAGACGACGGCGACCTTGCCGCCGATCAGGGTGTCGGTGGCGCGGTTGATGCCGTCGATGAGCGAGTGCCGGCAGCCGTACTTGTTGTCGAACTTGCTCTTGGTCACCGAGTCGTTGACGTTGATCGCCGGGAAGGGCAGCGAGCCGTCGCGCGCCATCTCGTAGAGGCGGTGCACACCGGTCGTGGTCTCCTCGGTGACGCCCTTGATCCCCGCCGAGATGCGGGTCCAGCGGGTGGCGTCCTCGGTCAGGGAGCGCCGGAGCACCGACAGGACGACTGCGTACTCCTCGGAGGTGGACTCGTCAGCAGACGGCACGAGGCCGGCGGTCTCGAACTCCATGCCCTTGACGACCAGCATCGTGGCGTCGCCGCCGTCGTCGAGGATCATGTTCGGGCCGCCGGTCGCGGCACCATCAGCACTCGGCCAGCGCAGGACCTGCTCGGTGCACCACCAGTACTCCTCGAGCGTCTCGCCCTTCCAGGCGAACACCGGCACTCCCTGGGGGGCCTCGGGGGTCCCGAGGGGGCCCACCGCAACGGCAGCGGCGGCATGGTCCTGGGTGGAGTAGATGTTGCACGAGGCCCAGCGGACCTCGGCGCCGAGCTCCACGAGGGTCTCGATCAGGACGGCGGTCTGGATGGTCATGTGCAGCGAGCCGGTGATCCGGGCGCCAGTCAGCGGCTTGCTGGTGCCGAACTCGGCACGCATCGCCATGAGGCCGGGCATCTCGTGCTCGGCCAGGCGGATCTCGTTGCGGCCGAACTCGGCCAGGGAAAGGTCAGCGACCTTGAAGTCGTTCATGGGGCTCCTCGTTGCGGTGCGGCGCGGTGCGCGCGTGGGGGCGCCACCCGGGGGCGGCCTGCCGGCGAACTTCCACGAGGCTTCGATGGTTCGCACCCAACGGTCAGACCGTCGGAGAGACCATTGTCTCACCTCCGGCGCGATGCCACCAGCAGCCAGCCGCTCACGCGTCCGAGGCCGTTGCCTGCTCCTGTGCGTGCGGCAGCTGCGCATCGGACGCCGGCTCGGCCGACGCACGCTCGATGTCGGGCTCGAGGTAGATCCACTTCGCCGTGGGGACGGCCGCGCGGACGCGCTTCTCCGCCGCATCGATGACCACGGCGAGCTCACTGGAGGGCAGGTCACGGCGGACACCGATCTTCACCGCGACCAGCAGCTCGTCCGGTCCGGTGTGCAGGGTGCGCATGTGGATGATCGAGTCGACGCCGGGCTGGGCGGCGAGCGCCTCCCTGATGGCGGTCTCCTGCTCGGGCAACGCGGACTCCCCGACCAGCAGCCCGGACACCTCGAACGCCAGGTACACGGCGATGACCAGCAGCAACGTGCCGATCGCAAGGGAGCCGACGCCGTCCCATCGGGGGTCGCCGGTCACGACGGCCATCGTGATGCCGAACAGGGCAAGGACGAGGCCGAGCAGCGCGCCCATGTCCTCGAGCAGCACGACGGGCAGCTCGGGCTGACGCGTGTCCTCGATGTACTGCCTCAGCGTCCGGTTCCCCCGGGACTTGTTCGCCTCACGGAAGGCGGTCCGAAACGACCACGACTCGAGCCCGATGGCGATGAACAGGACCAGGTAGGCAACCCAGACCATGTTCAGCTCCTCGGGGTGGCTGATCTTGTGCCACCCCTCGTAGAGCGAGAAGATCCCGCCGAGCATGAACAGGATGATGGCAACCACGAACGCGTACACGTACCGCCGGCGGCCGTACCCGAACTGGTGCTCGGCGTCCGGTGCCTCCAGGGAGCGCTTGCCCCCGATCAGCAGCAGCGCCTGGTTTCCGGTGTCGGCCACCGAGTGGATCGCCTCGGACAGCATCGAGCTGGAACCGGTGATCGCGTACGCCCCGAACTTGGTCAGCGCGATCCCGCCGTTGGCGATCATCGCGGCGATGACCGCCCTGGTACCGCCCTCGGTGCTCATCGCCAGCCCTCCTGAGCGCTCGTCACTTGCTGGTCAGGTCGGCGCCGACGCCCTGAGGGCCGGGGGTGGCCTCATCGAGGAGCATGACAGGGATGTCGTCGCGCACCGGGAAGCTCGTGCTGCACCGGGTGCAGACCAGGGCCGTGGCCGCCGCCAGGTCCGCAGTGTCGGGCGCCACGGGGGCGTGGTGCTCGCACGGGCAGGCAAGGATCTCCAGCAGCACGGGGTCGATGTTCACGCCTGGCCCTCCTCGTCACGGATCAACGCGAGGACCCTATCGCGCAGGGTGTCCAGCGCGGCCTGGTCCGGCGCCTCGGCGTTGAGTCGCAGCAGCGGCTCGGTGTTGCTCGGGCGCACGTTGAACCACCAGTCCGGGCCGGTGACGGTCATGCCGTCGAGATCATCGAAGGTCACACCCGGCTCGGATTCGAAGGCGGCGCGCACCCGCTGCGTCGCAGCGGCACCGTCGGAGACCACGGAGTTGATCTCCCCGCTGGCCACGTACCGCTCATAGGGCGCGAGCATCGACGAGAGCGTCGTGCCCTCGGGCGAGCCGCCGAGGGCGGCGATGGTGTGCAGCGCGGCCAGCATGCCGGAATCGGCGTTCCAGAACTCGCGGAAGTAGAAGTGACCCGAGTGCTCGCCGCCGAAGACCGCGCCGGTCTCGGCCATCCGGGCCTTGATGAACGAGTGGCCCACCCGGGTGCGCACCGGGACGCCGCCGTTCTCGACGATCACCTCGGGCACGGCCCGCGACGTGATCAGGTTGTGGATCACCGACGACCCGGGGTGCTTGGCGAGCTCCCGGGCGGCGATGAGGCCCGTCAGCGCCGACGGGGACACGAGCCTGCCGCGCTCGTCGACCAGGAAGCACCGGTCGGCGTCGCCGTCGAAGGCCAGCCCGATGTCGGCCCCCTCAGAGAGGACGGCGGCCTGCAGGTCACGCAGGTTCTCGGCCTCGATCGGGTTCGCCTCGTGGTTGGGGAACGTGCCGTCGAGCTCGAAGTACAGGGCCACGATGTCCAGCGCCGGGATGTCCAGCACAGCCGGTGCCGTGTGGCCTGCCATCCCGTTGCCCGCGTCGACCACGACCTTGAGTGCCCGGATCTCCGAGAGGTCGACCAGCTCGTGGAGGAAGGCGGCGTAGTCGGCCAGCAGGTCGCGGTGGGTGACAGAACCCCTCGGGCCGTCCGACTGCGGGACGGGCTCGGCGACCATGTCACGGATCTGTGCCAGGCCCGAGTCCTGCCCGACCGGGGTGGCCCCGGCCCGGCACAACTTGATCCCGTTGTACTTGGCCGGGTTGTGGCTCGCGGTGAACATCGCGCCGGGCAGGTCCAGGCGACCGGCGGCGAAGTAGAGCTGGTCGGTGCTGGCCAGCCCGATGTCGACGACGTCGACACCCTGCCCAGTGACTCCGGCGCAGAAGGCGGCCACGAGCTCGGGGCCGGACGGGCGCATGTCGCGGCCCACCACGACGGCACCGGGCCCGCCGGCGGACCGGCCGGCGCCCACGACCTTGGCGAAGGCAGCACCCACGCGCTCGGCGAGCTCGGCATCGAGCTGGTCGGGGTAGACCCCACGGACGTCATAGGCCTTGATGATCTGGGTGAGGTCGCGCACGGCGGTCACACTAGCGCTCAGGCTGTCCGAACGTGCCAGACCGCAGCATCGGCTGGCAGTGGGTCGGCCCGAGATCGGGAACGGGCGACGGGCGACGGGCGATGCCTACGGCATCGCGGCGGCGTCGTCGATGATGTCGACCGAGCGCAGCACGCGCAGGTGCCCGCGCCGACCGACCTCGACCATGTCGGGAACCTCCACCCGCGGACGGGCGGCCTCCCGCACGGCGTTGGCCAGGGCCTCGAGATCGTCACTGCTGGGGCGCAGGGCATCCGGGTCGGGCTCAAGCCGGACGACCTCCCAACCGCGCGGGACTGTCATCCGCTCGCTGTGGATCTGGCAGAGGTCGTAGCAGTGCGGCTCGGCGTAGGTGGCCAGGGGACCGAGGACCGCGGTCGAGTCGGAGTACACGTAGGTCAGCGTCGAGACAGCCGGCCGCGCACACGCCGGCTTCGAGCAACGACGAACTGAACTCACAGGGGCAACCTACTCGCAACGGCTGACATCGCAGATCACCGTGCCAGGATTCAGGACGTGTCGTCGCGCCGCGACGTACGACTCCGGGCACGACCCGACGTCCAGCCACGCAGGGACCGCTCAGTCGACTGGGGCGAGGATCCCGAGGTCCTCCCGGATCCCGACTGCGGTCACCGACGAGGCGATCGGCCACCAGGAGTACCCCGTGGCCAGGGGGATCGTCGCATCGAGTGCCGCGTGCGACACCGCGACCGGGCCCGACCCGGGGTCCGATCGCCAGCTGAGGGTCGTCAGGCCCGCCGGAGACTCTGGGCCGCCACCGGGCACCACGATCGATCGCTGGCTTCCCGCGGGGACCGCGACGGCGATCACCTCGGTGCGCGCGGCCTGGGTCGCAAGCACGACCTCGGGAAGGGCGGCATCGGGCCCCGCTGCGTCGGGATCACCCGTGGTCGCCTTGTCCGTGCCCGCCTTGTCCGTGCCCGCCTTGTCCGTGCCCGCCTTGTCCGTGCCCGCCTTGTCCGTGCCCGCCTTGTCCGTGCCCGCCTTGTCCGTGCCCGCCGCGTCCGTCCCGGTCTGTCGGCCCGAGAGCGTGGCGACGTCCTGGGATGGGGTCGTGACGACGGTCAGGGTGCCGCGGACCTCACCGTCAGGCGCCGCAATCGTCACCGTCGTGGTCAGGCCGGGGCCGGTGGGCACCACCGCTGCCCCGCCGAGGGGGTCCGGATCGTCGATGAGGGGCACCCCCGAGAGCCAGATGATCTCGCGCCGAGCGCCGCCCCAGACCACCCGGGCGCCCCCGGTGACGGGCACGTCGGAGGTCATGTCCAACGTCCCCGGCCGGCCGGCGAGCACGCGCGTCAGGTCCACCTGGATGACGGCCCCCGCCGGCACCGCGATCGCTGCCAGCCCCTCGATGGCCGTCGGCCCGGCCGCCGTGAGCAGCCGGGGCGTCACCGTCGCGAACTGGGCGCCCGGGTTCACCAGGACCAGGTCGCGGGCACCGTCACCCTCGGGGATCCCAGCCACCACAACTCGGTTACTCGGGGCCTGGGCCGCCGGGATGAAGTCGACGCCCCGGGGGCGGTCCTCGCTGGGCACCGCGACATCGCGCAGCGCAGCCGCGACCCGGCCGCTGGTGGCGCGGACCTCGATCGCGAGGAGCTCCTCATCGGGGGCAAGGGCGTCCAGCCGGAGCCGGACACTCGAGCTCGGGCCGAGGTCGATGCCCTTGCCCGCCAGCGCCTGCACCGGCCCAGCTCCCGAGTAGAGGCTGATGTCGAAACGGGCTGGCTCCTCGGCCGGGTTGCTCACGAGCAGGGCCGCGCCCCGCCCGAGCTGGGATCCGGCGCCCACGAACCACCACTGCGGCCCCGGAGCTGAGCATGCGGCCGAGGACAGGCCCTGGCTGGCTCCCTCCACCTGCCGAGCCAGCACCCCGGCGAGAGCCGACGGCGCCCACGAACCGTCGGCCTGCATCAGGATCGGTGGGACCGAGCGCTGCCCAGAGCGAACCGCGACCGGCTCGCCCGGACCGTCCAGTCTGATCAGGTCCCCCGTGGCGGTCATCGGACGCAGGACGGCCGACCCGGGCCCGTCGGCAGGACCGGCGACCATCGCGGCCAGCACATTGGTCGCCCCGCCGGCACCGGTCAGCTCGGGGCAGACCAGGACGGAGCTGCTGACGGGGCGGAACGCCGTCGGCTCCGGCTCCGGCTCGATCCGTGGGGCCAAGGCGGCAGCGAGAATCCCTGCACAGGCCAGGCCCCCGAGGAGGATGCGCCTCATACGGCGACGCCGGCGTCGGTCGGGGCGTCGGTCGGGGCGTCGGAATCCTGGTCGAGCGTCCGGCGCTTGGGCAGCGACAGCACGAGAAGGACGAGGAACACCACCAGCTGGGCGACCGCCGCCGCCGGCCACCAGCTCCGGTGCGACACCTGCAGGTCCCCGGTGGCGTCGATCTCGGCCCGGAGCATGCCTCGGGCATCGGCGACGAGGTCCAGCGGGCGGCCAGCCAGCGAGCCCCGCCACCCGGGGTCGACCTGCTCGGCGACCACGAGCCGACGCGGGAGCTGGGTCTGGGGGTGCAGCACCACATCGATGGTCGTGGGGGTCGTGAGCACCGGGACCTCAAGCGGCACGATCCCCCCGGGACCCTGGGACACCGGGGTGCGGTCGGTCAGCTCGGCGCGAGTCGGCTCACCGGCCACCAGCCACAGCGACTGCTCCGGGGCGCGGGCCAGCTGGCGCAGGCCGATCGTCGCGTCCAGCTCGGTGACCACGGGGTCCTCAGGCGGCCCGTCGAAGACCACGAAGCGGATCGCACGACCCCCGAGCTCCTGCTCCACCTCGCCGCTGGCCCCCGACACGAGCCCCGCCACCGCATCGTCGAAACCGGGGTCCACCGCTGACCCGGCCACTGCGTCGGCGTCACCGAGGTTCACCTGCGGCCCGCTGGCCACGGCGTAGCGCAAGGCGCCGTCCAGGCGATCCAGGACCAGCGACCGGGGCCGGGCCTGGGACGACGCATCGAGGCTCACCACCGGGGGGATCCCTGTTCCGGTGCCCACGGAAAGGGTCTGCGGAGCCACCCACCACCCCACGAACAGGGCGGCGATGCACAGCACCCACACCACCGACAGCAGCTCCCCGGCCAATCCGGGCCTCGCCGCGACGTGAGCCACAAGAAGCGCGAGCATGGCCGCGGCGAGGAGCAGGAGCACCCCGGGCCAGAGCATCCCCGGCTCCAGCTCCGGCCACAGCCGACCTGCGACCGGCTCCAACCATGCCGCCGCGGCCACCAGCCCGATCGCTGCCGCGAGGAACACCAGGGCACGTGTCGCGAATCTCGCGGCGACCACTGCCAGGATCGCCACCGCGACCAGCGGGATCCCCGCCCAGGCGACCGATGTCGGTCCCCCCGGCGCCAGCCCCCAGAGGGCGGGCCCCGGGGTCCCGAGGGTGGGGTCATTGACGCCCAGCTCGCTGACCGCCAGCCAGGGCGCCCGCAGGACGCGCGGGATCCAGAGCGCGAGGAACAACGCGGAGACCCCCAGGACGATCAGCCCCGTCCGCAGCGGCCAGACCGCGAGCCGGAGCCCGATCCAGCCCAGCAGCGCGCCAAGGACCGCCACCAGGTACACCGACGGGGCGAAGGCGACAAGGACGCCCAGCATCGTGCCCGCGGCCAGCGCCGGCCGGATCCCCGGGGACCCGGTGCGGGCCAGAGTCAACGCCCGGGCGATCAGCCGGGCCGCCGGGGGGCCGAGCAGGAGGACGGCCAGTGTCGAGATCCGCCCGCCCCCCATCGCTGCGACGCCGGCGGGCAGGACGGCATACGCCAGCGACATCGCGACCCGGTGCCGGCCGGTCCAGGCCTGACCCAGGGACGCGTAGCAGCTCAGGAAGGCCAGCGGTACGGCCAACCCGAACGCCAGTCCGGAGCACAAGGTCAACCGAGCCCAGGAACGGCACGCTGGCCGCCGAGAGCAGCGGCAGGTACGCCGGCATCGGAAGGGCGCTGCCGAACCGGGCAGGGTGCCAGCTGGCGAGGTAGCCGTCGAGCAGGTCCATGGCGCCGGGAGCGGGCAGCAGCCCACCTCCGCGCAGGGCGCCCGCCCCCAGGAGTGCTCCGGGATCGCGCACGAAGGCGGCCAGCGCCAGGGCCCCGGCGATCGCCAGCGGGTGCCAGAGGCGACTCGGAGGCGGCCACCAGGTCCGCGCCGAGGTGCGGCGCGACCCGGCGGCCCAGCCGTCCAGGGAGTGCGCCAGGGCGGCGCCCCGACTGGCGCGGACGTGCTCGGGCCGAGTCAGGTCGCGCCCCGGGGGCTGGCGCAGGCTGCGGCGCGCACGGTGGATCCGACCCGGATGACCCAGGACCCGCCACGCTCCGGCGATCTCCGCGGTCGCCTCCTCCGGCTCACGCGTGAGCAACAGCGCAACCACCCGAACTGCCGTCGACAACCACGCGCGGACGTAGCGCCAGGGCAGCGCGAGGGCGGGGGCCTGGCTCAGCTCGAGGATCAGCTGGCCGGCACGAGCCGGGCGTCGGGGATGAGGCAGTCCCGGGCTGGGCCGAACGCCGCGATGGCCGGCCTGCCGATGGGCCACGACCGCAGCGGGGATGAACATGACCTCGGCGCCGGTGGCCCAGACCCGCCGGCACAGGTCGGCCGGCCCCGCCCAGTCACCCACCGCCGCGTCCATTCCATCCAGGGAGCGCCAGAGGTCCGCGCGGACGAGCATGCCCGCGGAGTCGCCGGCATAGACGGGTCGCTCGACGTCGTACTGACCCTGATCGCGCTCGGTGGGCTCCAGCGGATCGACGACCGGGGTCCCGGGCGCCCACCTGCTCCCCACGCCGACCAGTCGGCCGGAATCCGACCACGCGACGGTCTTGGGCACCAGCACCCCGGCTGCGGGGTTCCGGTCGGCACCCTTCAGCAGCGCCTCCAGGCAGCCGGGATCCGGTGCCGAGTCGTCATGGACGATCCAGTACCAGGCCACCGGCCCCTCGACGTCGGATCCAGTCGCCTGCGCCACCGCGGCGACCCCCGCGGCGAGGGCACGTGCCAGGCCGGGCTCCTGGACCTGGACCTGATCACGGCCCCCCCCGGCCAGCAGCGACGCGCTGCCGTCCGTGGATCCGGCATCGATGCAGACCACCCGGTCGATGGGGCGACCCTGGCCGGCGACGCCAGCCAGGGTTCGCGGCAGCCACTGGGCGCCGTCCCTGCTGAGCACCAGGGCCGTCACGTGGTGGGTCCGGACCACCCCGCCGTCGTCCTCGGGGGGCAGGAACCGGTCGAGGGCGTCGTCAGCGCGGGTGTCAACATCGTCGACCACCCCGACCTCGCCCTCACCGACCTCGCCCGCACCGACCACCACGAGGCGCCACGCTAGCGCCCCAGCAGCCCCACGCAGGTCAGGTGCTCGATCAGACGGCGAGCTTCTTCAGGCGCCGGCGCTCCCGCTCGGACAGCCCGCCCCAGATGCCGAAGCGCTCATCGTTGGCGAGCGCGTACTCCAGACAGTCGGCCCGCACATCGCACGACCCGCAGACCCGCTTCGCCTCGCGGGTGCTGCCACCCTTCTCCGGGAAGAAGGCCTCCGGATCCGTCTGGGCGCACAGGGCCTGCTCCTGCCAGGACGCCTCTTCGATCTCCAGCAGCGGAATGACCTCAGCCTCGAACATCTGTTCCTCCTCGACCCTGTGCGATCCGGTTACCTGCGAGGCCCGACCGCCGCGCACTGTGAATCACATGGGTGAAATTACACGCATGTATACCCGGCGAGTCAAGACGAGCGGCGAACTTTTTCTGATAGGCGTCAACCTGTGACCATCATGGTCACTCAGTGCGAGCAACGCACGCCCGATGTGGTGGCTTTGCCCTGTTCTGACCGCCCATCGGGGATGGGACGATGTCCCGGTGACCTCGGGAGCCCGCGAGCGCCGGTGGACGCCCACGTGGCCGGTCGACCTGTCGACAACGCTCGGTGTGCTCGGCCACGGCCGCGGGGACCCCACCATCCGGATCATCGGCGGCGAGGTCTGGCGTGCCACCCGGACCCCTGCGGGCCCGGCGACCATCCACTACCGGCGCGATGGATCCCAGGTGCTCGCCCGCGCGTGGGGAGCGGGTGCCGAGCACGAGCTCGAGGCGCTGCCCCGGGTGCTGGGCGCGGACGACGACCCGGCGGGCTTCGACGCCCACGCGCATCCGGTGATGGCTGCTGCCGACCGACGGTTCGGGCCGGGCTGGCGCGTCCTGCGCACGGAACGGGTGCTCGAGGCCCTCGTGCCCGCGGTGCTCGAGCAGCGCGTGACCGGACGCGAGGCCAGCCGGGCCTGGGCGGGGCTCGTCATGGAGTTCGGTGAGCCGGCCCCGGGTCCAGCGGGTTCTGGGGCGGTGGCCGCGGACATGGGTTCCGGCGTCCCCAGGCTCGTGGTGGCCCCGGATGGCCCCGGCTGGGCGCGGATCCCCAGTTGGGCCTGGCATCGGGCGGGGGTCGACCCGGGACGGGCAGGCACGATCATCATGGCGGCCGGGCGATCCGAGGCCCTGGAGCGGTTGTCCGAGCGCACCCCGGGAGAGGCCGAGCGGGCCCTGCGCTCGCTCCCCGGGATCGGGGTCTGGACGGCTGCCGAGGTCGGGGTCCGTGCCTGGGGGGATCGCGACGCGGTGTCCTTCGGCGACTTCCACCTGGCCCGGGCGATCGTGCACGCCCTGACCGGTCGCACCGACGGCGACGACGACCAGATGGCCGAGCTGCTGAGGCCGTGGGCCGGGCAGCGGGCACGAGCGGTCCGGCTCCTGCAGCTGCACAGCGGGCACACGGCACCCCGTCGCGGTCCCCGGGCACCCATCACCGACCACCGCAGCTGGTAGGCCGGGGGCAGGGCTACCGGTCGGAGGAGAAGCGGACCGCGGTCTCGCCGAGGGCGACGCCGGGCCATACGCGCGCGCCAGGAATGAGCTCGTTGCCGGGTCCGATCATCGCGCGGTCACCGACGACGACGCCGTCCAAGCGAGGCGCCGGCCCCGATCACTGCCCCGGCCCCGACCACGCTGTCGCGCACCACTGCGCCTGCGGCCACCACGGCCCCATCGAAGAGCACGGACCCGATCACCTGGGCGTGCGGGCCGACGGTGGCCCCGGAGCCGACGACGGTGCCGCCGCCCAGCGTCGCCTTGCGAGACACCTCCGCGCCGGGCAGCACCAGGAACTCGCCGGTCCGCCCTGGGATCGCCGGGGACGGGGCGATGCCCCGCACGAGGTCCGCAGAGCCCTTCACGAAGGCCAGCGGGTTGCCCAGGTCCAGCCAGTACCCCTCGTCGACGACGCCCTGCAGCCGCGCGCCCTCGGCCAGCAGCTTCGGGAAGATCTCACGCTCCACCGACACGGGCCGGCCAGTGGGGATGTCGTCGATGACCGAGCGCCGGAAGATGTAGCAGCCGGCGTTGATCTGGTCGGTGATGATCTCCGCCTCGGTCTTGGGCTTCTCGAGGAAGGCCGTCACCCGGCCATCGGTGTCGGTCGGCACGAGGCCGAATGCCCGCGGATCGGCGACCCGGGTCAGGTACAGGGTGACGGCAGCCTTCGACTCGGCATGGACGGTGAACAGGTGTCGGAGGTCCACGCCGGTCAGGACGTCGCCGTTGAAGACCATGACCGGGTCGTTCGGCCCGGACACCAGGTGCTCGGCCACGTGCCGGATCGCGCCACCGGTGCCCATCGGGTGGTCCTCGACGGCGTAGATCAGCTCGACCCCGAACTTCGCGCCGTCGCCGAAGTAGTCACGGAACACCTCGGCCCTGTACGACGTTCCCAGCACGATCCGGGTCACGCCGGCCTCGCGGGCACGGGCGATCTGGTGCTCGGTGCACGGGACTCCGGCCACGGGCAGCATCGGTTTCGGGGTGTTGATGGTCAGGGGGCGCAGGCGGGTGCCCTGGCCCCCGACGAGCAGGACGGCTTCGGTCATGGGACCCAGAATCGTGCATCAGCGGGGTCCGTGGCCAGCGGGCACGTCCGTGCGGCGCGTCGCAGACCCGGCGCCCGATCCGGGTGCAGCCGAGGGATCCTGCCGCTCACTGCCCAGCGCGACCGGTGACCGACTCGGTGGCCCGGATGCGAGCGGCGCGTTCGGCGTCCAGTCCGGTGCCGAGCACCACCGATCCCCGCGCCAGCAGTGGCTCGATCGCGACTGCGTGGAGCAGCACCGACTCCGCGGTGTCCTCGTCGACCCAGAGCCGGGCGCCCCGCTGCGCGTCACGGGCGTACGGGACGTCCGCCCAGGGGACTGGGACCCCCTCCACCAGCATCGCCGCCACCCGGCCCGCGTCCGGCTCCGGGCTGAACTGGTCGGGATGGGCGCGCACCTCGACGCCGATGTCGATGACCCCGGCCGGGACCCCACCGGGTACCGGGCAGGCCGAACGCATCGCACGAGCAGGCCAACACCTCGTCAGCGTCGGGATCCGTGCCGGCGGCGATCGCCGCGAGGCCCTGCGGCCCCACGATGCGCACGTCCACAGGAGCCCCCGACGCCCGGCCCGTGAGGTCCCGACCGACGGTCGCGCCCACGGACAGCGCCGCCATCACCCACACCGGCAGCTGCCAGTGCCGGGGGAGGTCGATGCTGATCACTGCCCCGGGAGGCAGGCCCAGCCCGTCGCGCAACATCGAGGCCGCCTTGGCCACGGCGTTGGCCACGCTGGCCACCGACAGCTCGATGCGGGAGTCGGGGCCGTCGTAGTGGGTGACGAGCGGGCGGGTCCGGTCGGGGTACTGCCCGAGCAGCTCGTAGGGCGTCGGTCTGGTCGGCGTCGGTCCGGTCACTTCTTCACGCGCAGGTAGTCGCTGCCGGACTTCTTCGACCCGATCACGATCCGGTAGCGGCCCGACTTGGTCGCCTTCACACTGGCAGTCGCCCTCCCCGCGGTGGTCTGGCCGGATGCAATCGCCTTGTACTTCTTGGCCCCGCTGGCCTTGAACTGTAGGGTGAACGCAACGCCCGCCGGCGCAGGGCGGTACTTCTTGTCGGTGAACCTGGCTGTCACCTTCGAGGTCACCTTCACGGTCCGGCCCTTCTTGACGGGCTCGGGGCTCGCGTTGGCCTTGCCCACCTTCCGGGTTCCCGTGGCCGTGGGCCCCGCAGCCGGCGGCGGCCCACCAACCCCGGGTGGTGCCCAGGGAAGGCCCAGCAGGACCCGGCTGGTCGCACCGAGGACCTGGTCGCTGAGCTGGGATGCAGGAACCGTCGTCGTGGTGGCGCCCAGCGAGGACCGCGCGGCGATGAAGGCCGCGAGCTCGGCGGACAGCACCGGGCTCGGGGTGAACAGCAGCGGGACTCCGGCTGCGGCCGCCACGGGCGCGGTTGCCCAGCCCTGAGGTGCCTCCGGGAGCACCATCGCCGACCCGGGCGCAGTGAAGGCGGCCCCGATCGCCAGCGATGCCGAGACCGTATCGGCACCGGCGAGGCGGTCCGTGGCACCGGCGGGCAGCGCCGCGTCGGGCAGCCCGGTGGACGCTGCGACCGTGAACGGGCGCCCGGCGAGGGCCGCCGCGGTCTCCGCCGGCACCGAGGTGGGCCCGGCGATCAGGATCGGCACCCCGCGGGCAGCGGCCAGCGCGGAGCCGGCCAGGGCGTGGGCAGGCGAGCCCTCCGGCGAGACCAGGACCGCGGATGCTGCCGCAGGCATTCGCGCTGCGACGGCCGCTGCGGTCGCGGCATCCGTCGCACCCGCCAGGCGGGTGACGGTCACACCGAGGGCCGCGACTGCAGCCGCGGTCGGATCGGAGACCACACCCGGACCACCCACGACGATCACCTCGCCACGGCGCGCCTGGATGTCGGCCGCCACCTCAGGGGCGAGCGACCCCGCGGGGGTGATCAGCAGCGGGGCGCCGATCGAACGGGCAAGCGGCGCGGCGGCCGCACCAGCCGACAGGGACGCGGTGCCGGCATCCGCAGGGCCTGTGAGCACGACCGTCGCACTGTTGGGCGCGGAGATCCGACCCCACAGCACGGAGGTGGCCGCCGGGGTCGCGCCCGCGACCCGGCTGGCGTTGGCGCACGGTCCCCAGGCCCCGCCGGGGGCGGGGGCGATGGTGAGGTCCGAGGTGACCGTGGCCACGGGCGTGGTGTCAGCCGCGACGCCGGACATCCGGATCGTGTACGTCGCCGGGAGCACGGCGACACCGGTCGCGTCCTTGAGGTCCCACTCGACGGAGATCGGCCCCGGACCCGCAGTGGTGCCCGTGTAGGAGCGGACCGGGGTGTCGGAGCAGGGGCTCAGGATGTCCGCCGTCCAGGTCACGGAGCGGTTCGCATCCGAGGTGAACGTGAACGGCGCAGCCCCGGAGGTGATCGTCTGCGCGGCCGGTGACGGCGCGGAGATCACCACGTCGGAGTACGCCGCCGCCATCGCCCGGATCGAGGGCAGCTGGGCCTGGAGGTACTTGCCCGGACACTTGGTGAAGTTCACCGTCTGGTGGCTGGACATCGCGGGAATAGTGGCGGTGGATCCCCGGGGGTACCGGGTCTTCTTGATGTAGCCCGCCGAGATCACCTTGACGGTCGCCCCCGGATTGACCCCGTAGAGGCCCAGCTTCCACGCGAAGAGACGCGCGATGGAGTCCTTCATGGCCGCCATGTCCGCCTCCCCCGGGGAGAAGGAGTCGAAGTTGCCCAGGGCGCTGACGGCGAACGTGTTCTCGTTGAATCCGGCGGTATGCCCACCGAGCACTGCCTGGTCAATACCCCCGGCACGACCCTCGTAGAGACGGCCGAAGCGGTCGACGAGGAAGTTGTAGTCGATGTCGGAGTGCTTCAGGGACTTGGTGTGGTAGGCGTAGATGGCCCTTACCTGCGACGCGGCCTGGGCTGCGCTGTAGCTCGAGGTCGAGGCCGTGTGGTGGATGAACCCGGCCCGCACCGTCGGGGTGTACAGCGGCGCCCGGCTCCGCCAGGACTCGTTGGCGCCCCACTGGGCCCGCGTGACGATGGGCGGCTGGCCGACGGCCGCCTGGGCGGACACCCGGCTGGCGCGCATGTCGGAGGCCGCGCTCGGGGCGTTCACGAGCGTGAGCTCGGTCCCCTTCGGCAGCTTCCCGGAGGGGGTGTCGATGCGGACCTGGGCCTTCTTCGCGTCCCGGGTCATCAATGGGTCGCTGCCAGGACGGGCGCCCCGCGCCTCCGACGACCCGGGATCGGGCCCGTGGTCCGGGTCCACCTCGAGAGTCGTCCAGCGGCTCCAGCCGGACTTCTCCTTGACCCGCACCTGCACCGAGGTCCCCTCGGCGAAGGCAGCATCCGCGGTGACAGCCACCAACGACGCCGGCTTGGCGATGGTCACCGACGCCGCTGCGGCGGGCTTCACCGGGACGTCGACAGCCAGGGTGCCGACCGTGCCGTGGTCATGTTCGCTGGGGCTCGGCGCCGCAGCGAGCACAGCCCGGTTTACCCCCTTCAAGGCAACGGAGGTGACCGACGGCGCTCGGACATCGGCCGCGGACGTGGTCTGGACGGACGCGGTCTGGACGGACGTGGTCTGGACCGGCCGAGCGGGCACTGGCGCCTGCTCGGACACCGCACTCGGGACCGCTCCGGCGGGGATCCCGACCAGCGCCGGCACCAGGACAGCCGCGCCCAGGGCAAGCCAGAGACGACCTGCGGGCGTATGACGGGTTCCGGGCATGTGGGCCTCCCACCCGGGCGGTCCCCCCCGGGTCGTCGCTCTGCGTGTCGGACATCCGCAGTCTGGACCCGTCCGTTGGCGAATCAGGCCATTCCGTCGTGACTTTGCGTTATCGAATCGCGAGTTTACCCATGCTTATCTGGTCAGTCACGTACCCTTATTGCCGTGTCGGGTCGCTCGGGTTCAGGACGTGGCGCAGGACGCCGTTCCGGACGCCACCGGGTCCTGCGCGTCATCGCCGGTGTGGCGTCGGCCGGCGCCCTGGTGCTGACAGTGGCTGCCGGGTCGGCGACCGTCGCGGTCGGGCAGCTGGAGAACAACGTCACGAAGATCGACATCAGTGGCCAGGTGGGCGAGCGGCCGGTCGACTACGGGGACCTGTCCGAGGGGCCTGTCACCTTCCTGCTCATGGGCTCCGACCAGCGGACCGGCAAGGGCAACAAGGGCTACGGCAACTTCGAGGGCGCCCGCTCCGACACCACGATGCTGCTCCACGTCTACCCGGACCGCGAGTCAGCCGTGGTCGTCAGCATCCCGCGCGACACCATCGTCGACCTGCCCTCCTGCAAGGACGCCGACAACAAGGTGCTGCCTGCGACCCGCGACCGGTTCAATGCCGCCTTCGACCGCGGCGGCCCGGGGTGCACCCTGAAGACCGTCGAGGCGATGACCGGACTACCGGTCGACCACTTCGTCGTGCTGGACTTCAACGGCTTCAAGAAGACGATCGATGCCCTCGGCGGGGTCGAGGTGTGCCTGACCCGGCCGCTGCAGGACTCCAGGTCCGGCGTGGACCTCCCGGCCGGGCGGACGCGAGTGAGTGGCGAGGACGCCCTGTCGTTCGTCCGCGTCCGGCACAACATCGGCGACGGCTCGGACATCAGCCGGATCAACCGGCAGCAGATCTTCCTGTCCTCGCTGATCCAGGAGGTGACCGGCTCCGGGCTGCTCACCGATCCGCTGCGCGTCTGGCGGGTGCTGCGCGAGTCCTCGAAGTCGATTGCGACGGACACCGCGCTCGCTGACTCCGACGGCCTTCTGGCCCTGGCGGCGAGCCTGTCGGGACTGCGGCCGAAGGACATCTCGTTCGTCACCCTCCCGTGGCTGCCCAACACCGACGGCGCGACGATCGTGACCGACCAACCCAAGGCCGACGCCATCTGGGCGGCACTGGCCGACGAGAAGCCCTGGCCACCCCCGCCCACGAAGGGCGCGGACGGCGAGAAGCTCACCGAGACCCCCGCCCAGATCCTGGTGGACATCCACAACGCGAGCGGCGTCGAGGGCCAGGGCTCCCGGGCCGCCGAGGACCTGGCCGCCGAGGGCTTCAGGGTCGGGGTCATCAACGCCCGCCAGAAGGTGTCGAGCGCGACCACCATCCGACACGCCCCCGACCAGCTCGAGGCAGCCCGTACCCTGCAGGCCGCCGTCCCGGGATCGGTCCTGCGCGAGGACCCCGACCGGGGTTCGCGCCTGGACCTGACCCTCGGCGAGACCTACGACGGGGTGGACACGGTTCGCGTCAAGGCGACGAAGACCGGCTCGGGCGTCGGGGGCAACCAGCCCAGCACGACCGCCGCCCAGGACATCTGCACCGGCTGATCCCTCCGCGAGGTGCGAACTGGCCGATCGACCGCGGATAGCCACCTTCCGGCGGATATCGTGTCGTGGGTACCCATATCCCGCAGGAGGATCTCGTGGACAAGACCGTCCCCAGCGCTGCCGCAGCAGTCGCCGACATCCCCGATGGCGCGCGCCTGGCCGTCGGCGGCTTCGGGCTGTGCGGCATCCCCAGCGCCCTGATCGCTGCCCTGCTCGACGCAGGTGTCACCGATCTCGATGTGGTGAGCAACAACTGCGGAGTCGATGACTGGGGCCTGGGCCTGCTCCTGGCCCAGCGCCGGATCCGCCGGATGACGTCGTCCTATGTCGGGGAGAACAAGGAGTTCGAGCGGCAGTTCCTCTCCGGCGAGCTCGAGGTGGAGCTGACCCCGCAGGGCACGCTGGCCGAGCGCCTGCGCGCCGGTGGGGCCGGGATCCCCGCGTTCTTCACCCCGGCCGGGGTCGGGACGCAGGTGGCCGACGGAGGGCTGCCGTGGCGCTACGACGGCGTCGGGCGGGATCGCCGTGGCCTCCCCGGCCAAGGAGACCCGCGAGTTCGACGGCCGGACCTACGTGATGGAGCGCGGCATCACCGCGGACTTCGCCCTCGTCCGGGCGAGCGTCGCCGACACGCTGGGCAACGCCGTGTTCGACACCAGCACCCGCAACTTCAACCCGCTGGCCGCGATGGCCGGACGGATCACCATCGTCGAGGCCGAGCGGGTGGTCGCCCCCGGTGAGATCGACCCGGCCTCGGTGCACCTGCCCGGGATCTTCGTCCAGCGGGTGCTCCCGCTGGGGCCGCAGGACATCGCGGCGAAACGGATCGAGAGACGCACCGTCAGCCGCCCCGCCCAGGCCGAGGGGGCGAGGTCCTGATGACGCTCACCCGTGAGCAGCTCGCGTCCCGCGTGGCCCAGGAGCTCGTGGACGGCCAGTACGTCAACCTCGGCATCGGGCTGCCCACGCTCGTGCCCAACTACCTCCCCCGTGACGTCACGGTGGTCCTGCAGAGCGAGAACGGCATCCTCGGCGTCGGCCCGTACCCGACCGAGGATCAGGTCGACCCTGACCTGATCAACGCCGGCAAGGAGACCGTCACCACGCTGCCCGGCGCCAGCTTCTTCGACTCCGCGCTGTCGTTCGGGATGATCCGCGGCGGGCACGTGGACGCCGCGATCCTCGGCGCGATGCAGGTCTCGGCCCGCGGCGACCTGGCCAACTGGATGATCCCCGGGAAGATGGTCAAGGGGATGGGCGGGGCGATGGACCTCGTCCACGGCGCCAAGCGGGTCATCGTGATGATGGAGCACGTGGCCAGGGACGGCTCGCACAAGATCGTCGACGAGTGCACGCTGCCGCTGACCGGCATCGCCGTGGTGCACCGGATCATCACCGACATGGCCGTGCTCGACATCACGGCCGACGGCCTGGTCCTGCGCGAGTGTGCGCCCGGCGTGAGCGTCGAGGACGTCCGCACCGCGACGGGTCCACAGATCACCGACGCCACGGGCTGAGCGACGCGACCGGCGGAGCAGCCGAGTGCGTCAGCGGGAGTGGGTGCGCCAGGGCTGGGGGAACAGGGCCGGCACGCGGGAGGCGTAGACCGAGAACTGCCAGCCGAACTTCTCCTGGAGCATCCGGTCCTCGAAGTTCGCCTTCACGTGGAGCACGACGACCAGGGCGAGGAACGCCAGGATCGACAGCACCCGGCCGGACGACAGCGTCACGCCCAGGGTGGCCAGGAGGACCGCGGCGTACATCGGGTGCCGGATCCAGGCGTAGATCCCGTTGATCCGCAGTGGGGTCTGGGCGTCGGGCACCGGATGCACCCGGGTATCGGACCCCATGGCCAGCAGCGCCAACCCACCCACGACGGCAGCCAGCGTCAGGCAGACCAGGCCCAGCGGGCGCAGCTGGCCCGAGCCGATGGTGGGCCCGACCGGGAGCAGGCACACCAGGATCAGCCCGAACTGGGCAGCGACCAGGACGTTCCCGAGGCGACGGTGCCGCGGCGTCCACTGCATCCGCGCTCTCCCCTCGACCCTGATGATCCCCGCGTCTGCCCGTCCTGACGCCAACCGGTTCGTTGCCATGGTGCCCTCCAAGCCCATCGTGATGCGCGCCACGATGGCACGTGCGACGGCGCCCACCCGGGATGACGCGCCGGGCGCGGGATGTGCGGCAGAATCCGTCCCGGCGGGGATCGCATGGTCTGCGCCCGGAAGGGACACACGATGGGTCAGGTCAGGTCATTGGGGCTGCGCGCCGCCCGCGGTATCGGCTGGCGGCTGACCCTGGCGGGCACGCGGCTGAGCGCGCGAGCCGTGACCGAGGGCGAGGTCGAGGCCCGCGGTGAGTCGATCGACGCCTCGTCGCTGCTGCGCAACGGATGGTCCGCACCGCCGGTCGATGCCCTGTTCTACTTCCCCGACACGGTGTCGAAGATCTACCAGATCGAGCAGTGGCTGCCGGTCATCGCAGCTCACAGCGGGGACCTGAACTTCGGGATCGTCACCCGGGCGCGATCGGCGTGGACCCAGCTCATGTACAGCGACCTGCCGGCACCGAGCTTCCTGGCGATGCCGTTCCCGGGCCTCATGGACCTGTACCGGGTGCTGCAGCCGAAGGCGATCATCTACCCCAACAACGGCCTGCGGAACTTCCAGTCGTTGGTCTGGCCCGAGGCCGTGCACATCCACGTCAACCACGGCGAGTCCGACAAGGTCTCGATGGTGTCCAACCAGGCCAAGGCCTACGACAAGGTGTTCGTCGCCGGCGAGGCGGCAGTCCGCAGGCACCGGGCCGCACTCGTGGACTTCGACGAGTCGCCGCTCGTGAAGGTCGGGCGACCCCAGCTGGACCTCAACCCCGCGCCCAGCCTCCCCGTGAGCAGCCGCCGGACCGTCCTCTACGCCCCCACGTGGGAGGGCGAGGACGAGATGAACAACTTCACGTCGCTGGACTGCTACGGCGTGGCCCTCATCGAGGCGCTGCTGTCCATCTCCGATGTCCGGGTGGTCTACAAGCCCCACCCGCGCGTGGCGTTCAGCCTCGTGCCGGCGATGGCAGCCGCCCACGCCCAGGTCGTGGCGCGGATCGCCGCTGCCGCAGCCGCGGACCCGGGCGCGGGCCATGAGTACCGTGCGGACGGCGACATCCTTGCCCTGTTCCCCCGCGTCGACCTGTTGGTCTCGGACATCTCGAGCGTGGGCCTGGACTTCCTCTACTCCCGGGCCGAGGCCCCGATCGTGCTCACCGACCGGCGCACCGACCGGGCCGGCCTGCTGCGCGAGGCGCCGATCGCCGCGGCCTCGCACATCATCGACGCCAATTCGATCGGCACCGCCCGGGCCGACATCGCGGCCATCCTGGCCGACGACCGGTTCGGCGCCGAACGGGCCCGGCTCCGCGCGTTCTACTTCGACGACGCCGCACCTGGGGAGAGCACCCGCAAGTTCCACGAGGCGCTGCTCGCAGCGATCGCGGAGCACCAGGAGGGGCTGGCGCGGATGCGCAGCCTTGCCGCCCACGGCATCTGGCCGGTCGACCCGTCCTGAGCAGGGTGTGACCCCAGTCCACCAGAGCCGGAAATGCCCGGTATGGGAGGCCAACCTCAAGGGCGCCATAGGCCGGACCTAACGCGTCGCGACTTCGGGCGATGCGCTTTCCCTGAGACACTGGGACTTGGCAGAGTCGTCACAGGGCCGCTGCGCGCGGCCAACTCGAGGAGCATCGATGTCGCAGGTTCAGGTCACCATTCTTGCCGCAGGCATGGGCACGCGGCTGGGCCGGCCCTTCCCGAAGCCGCTGACCCGCCTGGCCACCGGCCAGACGATCATGGAGCAGCAGGTCGACAACATCAAGAGCGTCTTCGGTGACGACGTGCGCATCACGATCGTGGTCGGGTTCAAGAACGACAGCGTCATGGAGCACCAGCCCGACGCCGTATTCGTCTACAACGAGGTCTACGACCAGACCAACACCTCGAAGTCCCTGCTGAAGGCCCTGAAGGCCTCGCACGAGGGCTCGGTGATCTGGATGAACGGTGACGTCGTGTTCGACAAGGTCATCCTGGAGCGGTTGACCCCCTTCATCGTCTCGGGCCGCTCAGCGGTGGCCGTGAACACCTCGGCTGTGGCTGAGGAGGAGGTCAAGTACACCGTCGACGAGCGCGGGCACGTGCGCGAGCTGTCCAAGACCGTCGTGGGTGGCCTCGGCGAGGCCGTCGGGATCAACCTCATCGGCGGCAAGGACAAGGTCGCGCTGATCCGCCAGCTCGAGGCGTGCGCGGACCAGGACTACTTCGAGCGGGGCATCGAGCTGGCCATCGCGCACGACGGCATCGAGGTGACGCCGGTCGACATCTCGGACCTGTTCGCCGTCGAAGTGGACTTCGAGGGCGACTTGGAGCGGGCCAACGCCCGATGAGCACGATCCCCGCCCGTGGTGGCGGGGTGGCGCCGATGCCAACGAGGGGAAGGGGAGGCGCATGAGGAAGGGCCTACGCGGCACGGGGGTCGCGGTCGGGGTTCTCGGGCTGCTGCTCGGGACGACGGCGGGCGACCGGCGATGGCGTCCCCCGACGACGAACTCATCTGGGAGGAGGGGACTGTCACCTCGGTCTCCGACGGGGACACCCTGAAGGCGACGATGGATGCCGGACCCGGTGTTCTTGGCCCTCAGTACGTGCGAACGGTCGGGGTCCAGGCGCCGGAGAAGGTCGACTGCGGAGGGTCCCAGGCCACAGACCGGTTGAAGGCCCAGCTGCCGGTGGGATCGCGGGTGCAGACTCGCGCGCTGGCTGCCACCTCGCATGAGGATGACTACGCCAACTACCGGCTCGTTCGATCCCTGTACGCCCAGGACGAGGAGGGCAACTGGTTCGACACGTCTCGGAGCACGGTCAGTGACGGGTGGATGCTCTCGTTCCCCTTCACCGCGGACCCGGGCGATGAGAAGCCTGAGCCAGCCCACAACCTCGAGTACCGGGTACTTGCCGATGACGCAGCAGCCGGCGGCCGAGGCCTCTGGTCGGCCAACCTGTGCGGCGGTTCACCGGCAGCCAACCTGCGCATCTGGGTGTCGTACACGCAATCCACAGGCAACCCGGAGCGAGTCTTCATCAAGAACAGCGGAGGCCCGATCGATCTCGGTGGGTGGACTGTCCGCGATTCTGCCCTCAACTACTTCAAGATCCCGGCCGGCGTGGTGGTGCCAACGGGGCAGGTCCTGGAACTCCAGTTCAACGAACCAGCCTCGCCACAGCCAGCCTTCCCGGGCGCCTCACTGCTCATTCACACTGGGCTCGGGTCCGTGTTCAACAACGTGCCGGCAAGCAATCCGGCATTCGTGGGCGACGCCGTCTACCTGATGGACAACGCGGGGACCTTCAGGACCGGGAACCTGCGCTCGTGGTTCCCCTATCCCTGCAACCCGGACTCCTGCACGGATCCCTTGAGGGGCCAGGTATCGATCAAGTCGGTCCAGTGGACCGAACCGGCCAAGACCGCCCCCAGCGCACCCCGTGGCGTCGGGGCCGAGGCCACGACCGACGGAAGCGGGAAGGTGAACCTGACCTGGTGGCCGCCGGAGACCTACGGCGGGGCGCCGATCGACAGCTACGAGATCACTGCGACCCCGAACAGCGGAAGCGCACCCACCGTTGAACCTGCCGCCGTCCCCACGCCCGTATCCGGAGGCTCGCTCTCGTACACCGTGAACGGCCTCGTGCTGGGCACCTCCTACACGTTCACCCTCAAGGCACACAACAGCGTCGGGATGTCTCCTCCGTCGGCGGTGACCGCGGACGTGACCCCAAAGGGCCCTGTGATCGCGCCCAGCACACCGGCCGTGCCCACCCTTGAGGCTCGCGATCGCAAGGTCGTGGTGTCGTGGACGGCACCAGCCAGCACCTGGCCCCCCATCACCAAGTACACGGTCAAGTACGCCGGCCCGGCCGGAATCGAGGCGTGCACCACCGGGGGAACCGAAGAAGGCCCCACCAGCGGAGTCACTTCGTGCGCCGTGTCTGGCCTGACCAATGGAACTCCCTACACGTTCACCCTCACAGCCTCGAACGCCTCGGGCGGCAGTTCGCCATCCGCAGTCTCAGCAGCAGTCACCCCTGCGCTATACGTCCCGTCCGTTCCCGGAACCGCGGCACCCGGCCAGCCGTCGGCACCCGCCGCCTCAGCACGTGACAGCAAGGCGGTGGTCTCGTGGACCGCCCCGCCGGACAACGGACGCCAGATAACGAAGTACACGGTCAAGTTCGCCTCCCCGTCGGATCGGGTTGGTCAAGACGCCTGCACCACCGGGGCAACCTCAGAGGACTCCACCAGCGGAGTCACTTCGTGCGCCGTGCCTGGGCTCACCAATGGGACTGCCTACACCTTCACCGTGACGGCCACGAACTCCGCTGGAACCGGTGTCGCTTCGGCAGCATCACCATCAGTCAGGCCTTCGAGCGGTGCAACGTCGGCACCGGGCAGCGGCGGCGGGGTCGTCCCCGACCCGTGGGTTCCGGGCCAGTACGTGGACATCACCAACAGCGGTGCCGCCGTGGACCTTGGTGGATACGGGTTCTGGGACCTGGACTCGGCTGGGGGGACCACCGACAATCACGCGTACCTCTTCCCGGTGTCGGAGCAGCTTGCCGGTGGCGAGACCCTGCGTGTCCACTTCGGGGCGACTGTGACGCAGCCGTCGCCTTCGTCGGTCAGGCTGCTCGAAACGGGTGTCCCAGGCTTCCTGAACCCGGCCAATGACTACGTCGAACTCGCCAGCTTGAACCGGTCGCAGATTGCGTGCGTCGCCAGTGGGACCGCCCTGTGCCGCAGCACGCAGCAGACCTCCTTGTCCACACCTCCCGTCGGCGTGACGGCACGGACGTCCAAGGACGCGGTCACCGTTTCGTGGGGCGGTCCGATCAGCAAGGGCGGCACGCCGATCACCGGCTACACGGCAACCGCGTGGAACGCCCCGATCGGCGGCTCGCAGATCGCGTCGTGCACGGCGGGCGGAGCGCCCACCGGTGGGACCTGCTCGTTCCCAGGCGCGTTCGGCACCACGTACTACGTCGATGTCGTCGCCCAGCAATGCCGTGGGTACCTCCAGCCCCTCGTGGCGAGTCAACGCCGTCCCGCGGACCGTGCCGAGTGCTCCTGGCGGCGTCACAGCCTCCGGGACGCCGGGTGGGGTCAACGTGACCTGGACGCCAGCCGCGGAGAACGGTGCCACCATCACCAAGTACACGGCCTCGGCCTACACCGCCGGCACCGGTGGCAACCCCGTTGGCAGCTGCACCACCAGCAACGGATCCCTGACCGGCTGCACGATCATGAAGTTGCAGGGCGGGACCCAGTACTTCATCGACGTCGTGGCGACCAACCGGGCCGGCAACGGCGCCCCCAGCAGCCCCCGTACCCCGGGGACACCCGGACCTGGGGGTGCTGTGAGCACCTACTCCAAGGGCAAGGTGACCGTGCGCTGGGATCCTCCGACGCCCGGCTCCAACACGATCACGGGATACACGGCGAAGCTCTACACGAAGTCCTCCGGCGGTACCAAGGTCGGCGAGTGCTCGGCGCCGGTGGGGAAGACCAGCTGCACGACCAAGAAGATGAAGAAGCGCAGCAAGTACTACATCGATCTCACGACGCAGTCCGCTGCCGGCACCTTCACGGTCAAGCCACGCATCGTCACCGGACCGGCCAAGAAGGCCTCAGCACCCAAGGTGACGAGCGCAACTCCCTCGGGCAGGCAGGTCGCCATCACCTGGGCACCTCCCACGTTCAATGGCTACTCGTACCTGAAGGGCTACGGGGCGCGCCTGTACTCCAAGTCGAGGGGCGGCTCGGTGAAGGCAAGCTGCAGCGCGGGACCGTCGACGGCAGCGTGCACGACGAAGGCGCTGAAGAAGAAGGGCACCTACTACTCGGCAGTCCGGGTCAAGAACTCCAAGGGCTGGTCGAAGTGGTCGAAGCGCGTGAAGGTGGTCGTCCGGTAGAGGGCGAGCGCCCTCACAGCCGCCAACGTGTTCGGGGCGTCCTCGCGATGGTCCACGGTGCTCCGTTGTTCGCAGGCCAGGGGGTTCCGGGTGGGGCCCCGGGTTCGGGTCGGGGTACCTGATCGTCGGTCACCGTCGGCACGATGGTCCACATCCCCAGGTCGACCTGGCGGTGATGTGCCCAGCAAAGCAGGGCCAGATTGGGGAGGTCGGTGTTCCCGCCGGCGGCCCAGTCCGTCGACATGGTGTGTCTGGCAGGCCTCGGCGGGGATCCCGCAGCCGGGGATGATGCACCCGCGGTCCCGGGCGGCGAGCGCCCGGCGTTGCGCGGGTGTCGCGGTCCGTGCGGTGCGTCCGACCGCCAGCGGGATCCGGGTGCCCAACAGAATCATGGCCAGCTCGGCGATCCGCGCTGCCGCGGAAGGGCTCAGGGGCGTCCCCGCCTGGACGGAAGCCGCGTCGGTGGCCGCGTCGGTGACCACATCGGCGGAGCCACCACCGGACGGACCGGCGGCCGCAAGCAACTCAGCAACCGTGTCGGGGCAGTGCCCGGAATCGAGCACGATGGGGGTGACCATCGCGTCGCAGGCGACGAACCGCTGCTCGGCATCGGTCAGCGCGTGGCCGCGCGAAGTCGTCCACAGCTGGTCCCCCAGGGACGTCGAGTCGAGGGTGACCGAGACCGACACCGGCAACCCTCCGCGGCTCGGGATCGAGCCGGAGGCGTGGGCCGCGTTCGCCAATGCCACCAGTGCATCAGCGCGGCGCGCTGAGGCGGGCACGTGGTCGGCCTCGCTGCGCAACCGCTCCGCGAACGCGTCGATCGCGGCGATCACCGCCTCTCCCTCCAAGCGGGGCAGGTTGCCGGAGAGGATCACGGAATCGGCGGTGAGCGCGAAGGACAACGACCGGGCCTCGTGGGCGGCCGCCTCCCCGGGCTCGGGATCCGACGGCGGGGTGAGGACCCGGATCACGCGCTGCACGAAGTGCGCGACTGCCAACGGGGACATCTCCCCCCACCAGGGTGACAGCTCCTCGATGACCGCCGCCATCTGATCAGCGGTCAGGCGGCTCGGCGTGCCGCGCCAGCGCATGGACGTGTTCGCTGGTGACGACACCCGAGGCCCAGACCTCCCCCAGCGTGGGATGGTCACTCACGAAGGCACCAGCGCTGGCCAACCTCCGCGCCCAACCTGCCGACCAGCCGCGAGCCAGGAGCATGGCCCCATCGCCGACCAGGGGCAGGCTTCCCGAGCACCCTGCGGCGACCATCCGGCGGGCCAGCTCGTACTCCACTGACGCCACCGCGGAGCACAGCACCTCCACGTCGGCGGCCGGCCGCTCCCCGGCGCTCAGTCCCATGACGGGAAGCTCTCCGCCTGCCAGACCGGACAGCTGGGACCACAGGTCACCAACCTCCGGCGAGGCCGTCATCGCCGCCTCCGCAGCCCGCCCTTCGGCCACCACCGGTGGTCCACCCGTCCCCCGTGCCCCCATCTGGCTCCCCTGTTTCTCTCGAACGTATGTTCGAATCCTATCACAGGAGGGAGACACAACGAAGAGATGGGGCGGACCTGTGGACGGTCCCCGAGGGCCTCGCCCCTCACACCACCGGGGGGCGCCCCGCCTTCGCCATCGCCCACACAGTCGACCAATGCATCGGCCGACGGTCTCCCGGGTCCATCCGCCAGCCCTCGCGGAACCCGTCCCACCAGGCGCCGCGGGCTTCCTTGTCGCGCACGCGCGCGGTGGTGATCGCCGCCCAGCTGCCGGTGTAGACCGGGCGCAGCACCGCAGGCAGGTTCCGCCGCGCCAACAGCACGCGGTTGCGGGCGTTCATGTGCCAGAACTCGGCGTGCCGACGCGGGTCGATCACTGGATGGTGGATCACGATGTCGCCGGCGTACCACGGCACGTGACCGGTGTCCCAGACCCGCCAGCACAGCTCGATGCCCTCGTGGGCGTAGAAGAACACCCCCGGCCAGCCACCGACCTCCTCGAACAGCGACCGCCGGATGGCGACCGCGCCCTCCCAGAGCGACGTGGCCGGGCTCGGCTCGGCGGGGTCGCCCGTGCGCAGTCGCGGGACCCACCGCCCCGGCGCGGGCCGCCCGGTCGGGTCCTCCACGCGCGGCTGGATCAGGCCCACCTCCGGGCGCGCCGCGAACAGGGCAGCGAATCGCGCCAACGTGTCAGGTGATGCCAGCGCTGCGTCGTCATCGAGGAAGAAGAGCAACTCGCCGGACACCTCGGGCACTCCCGCGTTCCGCCCCGCGGGGATCCCGAGATTCTCCGGCAGCGCCAGCCCGCGAACGCCGTCCGGCAGGTCCACCGGGACCCAGCCGTTCCCGACGACCACGATGTCGGTCGTGACGTCCTGCTGCGCCAGCACGGACTCCAGCCCGCGCCGCAGGTCGTCGGGGCGCTGGCCCATGGTGAGCACGACCACACCGAAGTGCGGGGTCCCCGAGCCTCCTGTCCCCGAGCCTCCTGTCCCCGAGCCACTCATGCCGGGCTCCGCAGCTTGGTCGAGGACAGGATGGCCAGCACGTGGCCGATGACGGTCACGACCGCGAGCACCAGCATCGCCAGGACCAGCACCTGGGTCACGGCCAGCCCGCCCACGATCGCGTCGCCGACTGCCGCCACGAACGCCATCATGGTCATCTCCACCGAGTGGAAGATCCGGTTGAAGGGGAAGTAGCGGACCAGGCGACGCACCCGCGCCAACCCCGAGCTGGTCGGCGTCCCCACACCCGCGACATCCTCCAGCCTGGGTAGCCCTGCGAAGGCCCGGGACACATGAACCATGTCGTTCAGCGCCTTGTTGAACATGATCAGCAGCGCAAGGATCGCCCCGGCATAGGCGTACCCGCTGGGGGCAGTCCACGAGAAGTCCGAACCGGCCGCCCGGATGCCCAGGCACACCGGGATCACCGACTCCGCCGTGTAGTGCCCGATCTTGTCCAGGAAGGTGCCAGCCGGCGAGAACGTCCCCCGCCATCGGGCCACCTCGCCGTCGCAGCAGTCCCAGAGCATCTGCATCTGGCCGAGCAGCAGCGCGAGGAATGCCCCAGGGATCCCCGGGATGAGCAGCGCGAGGCCCGCCGAGGCGCCAGTGACGATCATGAACCACGTGACCGTGTTCGCCGAGACACCCGTCGGCAGGAGGAGCCGCGTCAGGTAGGGCGAGATGTCGCGCAGGTACACGTCGGCGACCCAGTGCTCGGAGTTCTTCCGCCCGCGCACGGCAGGGGGCTGGGTGACATCCCGCAGCTCGGCGATGGTGGGGCGCTCGGGGCGCTCCGGGCGTTCCGGGCGTTCACCGGCCTCGTGCACGTCAGGCATGGGACACATCCTTGCCTGTCATCGACCGGACCCATTGCACGGACGCGACCACCACGAACAGGATCCCGAGCAGGACGCTCCCCCAGGAGAGCAGACCGAGGAGCGCTGCCGCCCCCAGCACCGCCGCCCCCAGCACGAGGATCGTGCGCCCCTCCCAACCAAGCCCGACCGTGACCAGCCACCGCGGCGGCGTGGACCCACCCAGAGCCCGGTACAGGGTGTCGTAGTGGTGGAACACGACCACGAACACCCACGCAAACAACCACGGGCCCTCCGCGGGAAGGATCAGCGCCACCGCCAGCCAGACGATCGCCAGCTCGACGACCCGCATCCCGGCCGGCCATGCCCAGCCGAACGCACGGGCCAGCGGCTGACGCGCGGCGAACACCCGGTCCCACACCGGCTGGCCGAGTGGTCCGAGGTCCAGCTGCGGTTCGAGCAGCCAGGACCCGCTGCGATCCGGCGGCTGCCGCCAGGTGCGGGCCCGCAGGATCCGTCCGGCGGTCGTGTAGGCAAGGGCCACCAGCCCCAGGAACAGCATCAGCACGAGGGTCCACCTCGGCCCGATCGTGATCGCGCCGACGGACAGGACCAGCCAGCGCTCACCGATGGGCATGTGCAGGACCTTCTTGCCCCACCGCACCCGGCTGTCGAGGTTCATCTGCGCAGAGAGCTCCAGGGTCGCACCCGACCCGGCCGCACCCCCATCGCTCGGATCCTCGATCGGCCGTGCAGCCACCCAGGACTCCCGGATCCGCTGAACTCGGGAGAAGTCGTAGTCCCCGACGTGACGGACGGTCTGCATGATCATCACGAGTGCGGCCAGCAGCCAGATGTCCTGCCCGGTTCGTGCGGCGCCGGCGGCCAGGCCCGCGTAGGCGGCGTACTCCTTGACCCGGTCGCGTGGACGCGTCGATCCAGGCGCCGAGATCGGAGAACGAGCGGGTGAAGCGCGCGACCTCACCGTCGACACAGTCGATGATGAGCGAGGCCTGCATCAGCAGGGCGCCGGCGAGCAGTCCGCCCCACGTGCCGGTGGCGAAGCACAGGGCAGCTGCAAGCCCGACGAAGAGCGAGAAGACCGAAATCTGGTTGGGCGTGAGCCGCATTCGCAGCGCCAGAGCGGTCAGCGGCGTCGAGGCCCGGCGCAGGACGAACGTGGAGTAGAAGCCGTCGTCGGGGCGGTTGGCGCGCTCGAGCAGGACCCGGGCCTCGTCGATGCCCGCCAACTCCGCCTCGACCGACGCCCGCTGCTCGGGGGTCCCTCCGCGCAGCACCGGGCCGACCGACGCCACCGCGCCCATCGCGATCTGGGCCCGGACCAGGCCCACGAGGGCCAGGTCGATCGGATCGGCGTGCCAGCCGTGGGCTCCGGCCGCCGCGGCGACCCCGATCAGCGCTTCGGTGGCTGCCGGGACATCGCGAGCGTCGATGACCAGCGCTCCCAGGGATGTCGCTGTGGGCGCGCTGACGTCGTGCACCGCTGACCCGGCGCTGGCGATCCGCTTCTGGGCGACCCGCACCGGGGGGGCCTCGCCGGCACCACCGTCGGCGTCTGCCTGCGCGGTGCCTGCCTGCGCGGCGTCGCCCACCAGCGCACCGGATCGCACTGCCGGATCATCAACGAGCTGCCCCAGGCAGGCATCGGCGACGATGAGGTCGGCATCCACGATCAGGGTCCGCCCGGCAAGGCCCTCGGCGAGGGCCGTGAGCTGGCTGGCGCAGTCGCCGGCAGCCAGCACGACGACGTCGGCGACCCCCAGCCGGGCGAGCCGCTGCGCCATCACCGCCACGGCATCGGAACCAGTGGCCCCCGCGCGGACGAGCGCCCTCACGCCTCGAGCTCGCGCAGTCCGGGCGGAGAGGTGAGGAAGCCGGTGCCCCAGGCTCCATGCATGGTGGCGTAGACCAGCGGCAACCGGGCATGTGCGGCAGGCGGCAGGCCACGGCCAGCCACGGCCGCCCCGGCGGTGATCAGTGCCAGGTAGCCGACAGGCGCGAGCCAGCCGATCCGCAGCGTACGCGGGCCGACGGTGGAGCCGACGAGCCCCGCAGCCGTTCCCGCGACGACGCCCACGACCGCCACGGGTGGGGCGAAGTAGCGCAGCGCCGAGGTCCGGGACGCCGTCTCGGGGTGACGGCGCATCAC
The DNA here is from genome assembly GCA_963736425.1 of uncultured Actinomycetes bacterium. Lineage (GTDB taxonomy): Bacteria > Actinomycetota > Actinomycetes > S36-B12 > CAIYMF01 > Prado023. The sequence goes on along the minus strand of CAVTOX010000015.1, from coordinate 30,886 downwards.
CTCGCGGCGCCACCGCCCGTAGTGGAAGTACTGGTCGGCCAACGACGAGGCGTCCGGCCGAGGACGGTAGATGACCACCAGGGCCGGGTTGAACCACACGAGCCCGCCGGTCTCGCGGATCCGGTGGTTCATCTCCCAGTCCTGGGCGCGCAGGAAGGTCTCGTCGTATCCGCCGACGCGTTGCAGGGCGGTCTTGCGGAAGCACCCGAGGTACACCGTCTCGGCCTCCCCCTCCCCGCCGCCGACATGGAACGGTGCAGCCCCCACTCCCATCGGCGTCGTCATCGCCCGGGCAACGGCCTGCTCGAACGGGGTCTCACCCTCGGCCTGCATGATCCCGCCGACGTTGTCCGCGCCGGTGCGCACCAGGGTCTCCACGGCTGTGGACACATAGTCCGCGGGAAGCATCGCGTGCCCGTCGACCCGAACGACGACCTCGTAGCGCGAGGCGTGGATCGCAGCGTTCAGACCCGATGGGGTCCGTCCACTCGGGTTGGGCACCAGGACGATCCGGTCATCGAGCGCGGACAGCCGGCGGGCCACCTCATCGGTCCGGTCAGACGAGGGACCGAGTGCCAGGACGATCTCGAGGGGACCTGCCCAGTCCTGGGTCAGGATCCCGGTGACGGCGTGGGTCAGGTGGCGCTCCTCGTTGAGCACGGGCATGACCACGGAGACGCCATCCGGCCACGCTGACGCTGCGGGTTCGGCCATGCCCGCGACGGTATCGGAGCGCAGCCCCGGAGGCGAGACCCGGGCCTCCGGGCGACGTTGGTGGCGGGCGTGTCGCGGGTGCACGGCTGGGTCTTGCGTGGAGCTCCTGCGATGTCAGGGGCCGGCGATACCGTGACGGCCCCGCAGCCAGCGGGAGCAGGGGCGGTGGGAGCCAGCTGGGTGTGAGCTGCGGGCCGGGGAGCGCGCAGGCAGGTGACGGTCGAGCCGGGAGGGGAGTCCGATGGAGGGCGCAGGTGTCGGGTTGGAGCTCCCCCTGACCGCCACCTTCCCGTGCCGGGCGTCGGCCCGTGCCAGGTCCGCGCGGCACGAGGTGACGATCGCCCCGGACTGGTCGGTGCAGACCCCGCACGATGAGGGCCTCGAGCAGATCGCTGCGGCGTTCGGCGGCGGGGTCTCGTGCATCCCAGCCCTGCGCGCGGTGATGCCCGGATTCCGGATGTGGTGGGAGCGCGCGACCCGTCAGGCTGGGCTGCTCGCCCGCTCGCCGGACCGTGGGGCCAGCTGGTTCAGCCTCGAGGCCGTCCTGCCGTGCTGCCCCGCGCGCGGGTTCGACGACGCGCTCGTGGCTGCATCGCACTGCCGGGACGTCACCCACGTCGCCGGGGCCAGCCGCGTCTCGGCTCGCGACCTTCGCCACCTGGTCTCGGGGCTGGGCCCACGGGCGGATCCGGGACCGCCGGAGGGCCGCGGCGACCCCCTGGTCGAGCAGGCCTGGGCCCACGGCCTGCACTCCTCCTGGGTGCTGGGCCAGTGCTCCGAGCTGGCGGCGGCCGGTATCGAGGAGCCCACGCTGGCGCTCGTGCTCGCCATCGCGCACACGGGCGCGGATGTTGCATGGGTGGCGTCCACGGCACGCGGGATCACGGACCCGTCCACGGCGCCCTGGGCTGCGTGGACCCAGACGGAGCTGGACCGCCGCGAGCCCGGGGCCCGTTCGGACTGGCTGGCCACCGGTGCCCGCCGTGCCGACATCGTGTGCCTGTCAATGTCCGGGTACTCCCCTGTCGAGGCGCACGCAGTGGCCGGAGACTGGGGGATCTCCGTCCCCGGGGCAGCCCAGCTCCTCGGCCGCTGGGTCAGGTCCGGCTACCGGCCTGCGCCCGAGCAGCTGGCCTGGGTCGGCGAGGAGGGCGTGGGCTTCCCGCCGGATCCCCCCGCACCCTCGGCGGTCGAGCGGGTCGCGCGCGCCCTCGGCTGGCGGCGCCCCGACACCGGGGAGCGCACGGGGCTCGCGATCGCCATCGCCCGCTGGGGCACCGTCCCCGACACCGTGGCGATCCTCCGGCGTGGCGGTCAGCTGGCGCTCACGCTCCCAGCCGGCGTTGTCGGACCCCCGGCCTAGCGTCCTCGTGGACGAAGGGAGCCAGGGTGGCCAGGGACCGGATCGGGTACGAGCAGGTGCTGCAGGCGATGGGGGTGTGCGTGGCGACGCGAATCCCGTTCCTGCTCTGGGGCGAGCCGGGGGCGGGCAAGACCGCCGTCGTGGAGTCCGCCACGGACTCCGGATGGCACGTGGAGACCCTGATCTGCTCGCACTACGAGCCCAGCGACTTCGCCGGGCTTCCGGTCGTGAACGCCGGCCGGGTGGACCTCGCGCCGCCGCAGTGGGCGGTGCGGGTGGCCGAGAACGAGGGGCCGTCGGTGGTGTTCTTCGACGAGTGGACCACGGCATCCCCGGCGGTCCAGGCCGCCGCACTGCGTCCGCTCACGCACGGGGAGGTCGGTGCCCTGCGCCTTCCCGAGCGGGTCTCGTTCGGCGCTGCGGCGAATCCTGCCGACGTGGCCGCCTCCGGCTGGGAGCTGGCCGCCCCGACGGCCAACCGCTTCGTCCACATGGACTGGAACCTGCCGCTCGAGGTGTTCACCGAGTCGCTGGTGACCGGGCAGTGGCCCCGGATCCGCGTCCCAGCTCTGGACGCCGGGTACCCGGCCCGCGTGGCTGCGAGCCGCGCGAAGGTGGCGGCCTTCCTCGGCGTGCGCTCAGGGCAGCTCTCGGCCATCCCGAAGGACGCCGCCTCACGCGGTCGCGCCTTCCCGACCCCCCGCACCTGGGACTACACCGCACGGCTCCTGGCGGCCGCCGACCCCACGGATGTCGAGGCGATCCGCCTCCTGGTCCACGGAACCGTCGGGGCGCCCACCGGGCACGAGTTCCTGTCCTGGATCTCCGCGCTGGACCTTCCGGACCCGGAGTCCCTGCTGGCCGACCCGGGCGGCGACCTCCTGGCCGGCCTCCGGGCCGATCGTGTGCACGTGGCGCTTCAGGGGATGCTCGCCGCAGTCGCCACACGCACGACCAGGGCCCGTTGGGAGGCGGCCCTCGGTGTCTGCGTCCGGGCTGCGGAACTGTCCGGGCTGGACCCGGCGGTACCAGTCGTGCGGGCGCTGCTGCGGATCCGACCGGCCAAGGCGGCACTGCCGTCGGGCTTGAGCGTCTTCTCGGGTCCGCTGGCGCTTGCGGGACTCCTGCCGTCATGAGCCTCGACCGACCGACCGCCGACATGCTCGCGGCGGGCAAGCTGTGGCTGACGAGCCCGATGGTCCGAGGTGGCCCGCTCACCGGCGACATGCCCTACCTGTCGACCGCCCTGTACGCCCTCGTCGCGGTCCCGACCGATCGCGTCACGACGATGGCCACAGACCCGGCGTGGAGGTTGTACGTCAACCCCGGGTGGCTGGCCGACGCGCAGCGCACCGCCCCCGAGGTGGGCGCGGAGCTCGCCCACCATCTGTGGCACCTGCTGGCCGACCACGCCGGTCGGGCCAGCGACATGGGGGTCCGAGGGTCGACCTCCCGGGCCTGGCGGGTGGCGGCGGATGTCACCGTCCACGAGGTGGCTGGCGGGCTCGCCGAGTGGGCGCGCGGAACGGGCCCACATCCTGGCGACTGGGGCCGGGCATCGTCGGGTCCGCCTGGGCCGGGCGGGGTCGGGATGCGGGCGACCGGACCTGCCCTCGCGGCCCGGGGCCGTGCCCTCGGTGACCACCACCGGCTGATCGGCTCGGCCGAGCTTGGTCTGCCCGGCGGGCGCGCAGCCGAGGAGTACTACGCGATGCTGACCGGACTGCCGGCCCAGGACGAGGAGCCCGACCGGGACCCCGCGTGGCAGCCTCGGGCGCCGTTGGACCCGCCGAGCGACGGAGACCCGCCCGAGGGCGAGGACTTCGACCCACTGGGGCATGGCGCCGTTGGTGCCTCTGCCACCCCCACCGGCATCGATGAGGGCGCTGACCCCTCATGCGGATCCGGGTGCGACGGGATCCACCGCGTCTACGAACTGCCGGAGCTCGCTGACGCAGGTGGCCTGAGCCCCGTTGCCGCCGAGGCGATCCGCCGAACGGTGGCCATCGAGTTCCAGGCCCATCCCGGTCGGGGCGACATACCCGGGGACTGGGGACGCTGGGTCTCGACAATTCTCGACCCCGTGGTCGATTGGCGAAACGTCCTGCATGCGGCCGTCCGCCGCGGACTGGGGTGGGCCAACGGCCACACCGACTACACCTACACCCGCATATCCCGGCGCCAGGCGGCCGCCGGCCCGGTGATCCTTCCGGCGCTGCGCCGACCCGTCCCGCGGGTGGGCATCGTCCTGGACACCTCGGGCAGCGTGGACGACGGGCTGCTGGCCCAGGCCCTCGGCGAGATCGACGGAGTCCTGTCAGCGCTCGGTGTGGCCGATCCGCAGGTCACCGTGCTCGCCGTGGATGCGGCAGTGCACGCCGTCACGACGGTCCGCCGGGCTGACGCCACCCGCCTGGCCGGCGGCGGCGGCACGGACATGGCCCTCGGGATCCAGGCCGCTCAGGAGCTGCGCCCACACGTCGACGTGATCGTCGTGCTCACCGACGGTCAGACCGGGTGGCCCGGTCAGCCTGCACCCATGCCCGTCATCGCGGTCCTGATCGGCCGGACCCGAGCCGATCTGCCACGGACGCCGGACTGGATCCAGCGGGTGGAATGCGTGCGGTGAGCCCGGCGCGTTCCTTCACCCCGGCCCTACTTGAGCAGCTGCCGACCTATCACCATGCGCTGGATCTGATTGGTCCCCTCGTAGATCTGGGTGATCTTCGCGTCGCGCATGTAGCGCTCCACCGGGTTGTCGCGGACGTAGCCGGCGCCGCCGAACACCTGCACGGCGTCGGTCGTGACCTCCATGGCGATGTCGGAGGCGTAACACTTGGCAGCCGCGCCGAAGAGGGTCAGATCCGCTGCCCCGCGCTCGCTGCGCGCTGCGGCGGCGTAGGTCAGCGCCCGCGCCGCCTCCACCTTCATGGCCATGTCGGCCAGCAGGAACTGCACCCCCTGGAAGGCGCCGATGGTCTTGCCGAACTGCTTGCGGTCCTTGGCGTACGCGATCGAGGCGTCCAGTGCCCCCTGCGCGATCCCAAGGGCCTGGGCGCCGATCGTCACCCGCGTGTGGTCCAACGTGCGCATGGCGGTCTGGAAGCCGGTGCCGGGCTCCCCCACGATCCGGTCGGCCGGGATCCAGCAGTTGTCGAACAGGATCTCGCGCGTCGGTGAGCCATGGATGCCGAGCTTGCGCTCGGGAGTGCCCAGGGCGAACCCGGGATCGTCGGCGTGGACGACGAAGGCGGAGATCCCCTTGGGCCCGATGCCGGGCTCCGTCACCGCCATCACGGTGTAGTACTTCGAGACCCCGGCGTTGCTGATCCACGACTTCTGGCCGTTGAGCACCCAGCCACCGTCGCCAGCCACCGCGCGGCACTTCATCGACCCGGCGTCCGAACCCGCCTCGCGCTCAGACAGGGCGTAGGAGAACATCGCCTCGCCGCTGGCCACCTGCGGCAGGTAGCGACCCAGCAACTCATCCGATGCCCCAACCAGCAGCGGCATCGTGCCGAGCTTGTTGACCGCAGGGATCAGCGAGCTCGAGGCGCAGACGCGGGCCACCTCCTCGATGACCAGGCACGCCGCCAGGGCGTCGCCGCCCTGCCCGCCGAACTTCTCGGGGATGTGGATCGCGTGGAAGTCGTTGGCCCGCAGGGCCTCGTAGACGTCCCAGGGGAACTCGCCGGTCTCGTCGATCTCGGCGGCCCGCGGGGCGATCTTGTCCTCGGCCAGCTCGCGGACGGCCGCACGGAGCATCTCGTGCTCCTCGGGAAGGGTGAAGGCGTTGAAATCGGGGTTCGGGGTGAGTGCCATGCCTCACAGGCTACGCGCGCCGGATGCGCCCCATCCCCGCCGGGCGACCCATCGATTCCGAACGGCTGGATACTGCCGCCGGCAGGGCGATCCCGGACCGGGAACGTCGCCGGACCAGCCCGCCCACCGGCCCGCACTAGGCTTGCCGGCGTGAGCGAGCCCCTGAGGATCACCGTCATCGGCACCGGCTACCTCGGCGCCACCCACGCCGCCGCGATGGCCGAGTCCGGCTACGACGTCCTCGGTGTCGACGTGGACGCCGACAAGATCGCCGCCCTGGCCCGCGGCGAGGTGCCGTTCTACGAGCCCGGGCTGTCCGAGCTTCTCGAGTCCAACGTCACCGCCGGTCGTCTGCGGTTCACCACCGACTTCGCCGAGGCTGCGGATTTCGGCGACCTGCACTTCATCGGCGTCGGCACCCCTCAGCACCCGCGCACCAACGCCGCCGACCTCAGCCAGATCGACGCCGCGATCGGGTCCCTGGCACCACGCCTGACCCGCCCCTGCACTGTGATCGGCAAGTCCACCGTCCCGGTGGGGACCGCCGAGAACGTCCGAACCCGACTTCAGGCCCTGGCACCCGCAGGTGCTGAGGTCGACCTGGTCTGGAACCCGGAGTTCCTCCGCGAGGGCTTCGCCGTTGCCGACACCCTGACCCCGGACCGCATCGTGATCGGCGTCGCCACCCCGTCCGGGCCCGGCGAGGCGCCGGGTCGCGACGAGGAGGTCATGCGCCGGGTGTACGCCCCGATGATCGAGTGGGGCTCGCCGTTCCTGGTCATGGACTACGCCACCTCGGAACTGGTGAAGGTGGCGGCCAACAGCTTCCTGGCCACCAAGATCTCCTTCATCAACGCGATGGCCGAGGTGTGCGAGGCGACCGGCGCCGACGTGACCCAGCTCGCGCGGGCCATCGGTTACGACGAGCGGATCGGCTCGAAGTTCCTGCGGGCCGGCATCGGCTTCGGCGGCGGGTGCCTGCCCAAGGACATCCGCGCCTTCATGGCCCGCGCTGGTGAGCTCGGCGTCTCGGACGCCCTGAGCTTCCTGCGCGACGTGGACGGGATCAACACCCGACGCCGCACCTCGACCGTGGCCCTGGCCCGTGAGCAGGTCGGAGGCCGCTTCGTCGGCAAGCGGATCGCCGTGCTCGGTGCGGCATTCAAGCCCGACTCCGACGACGTCCGGGACTCACCGGCCCTGGACATCGCCGCCGCGATCTACACCGCAGGTGGGGACGTGGTCGTGCATGACCCCCAGGCCATGGCCAACGCGCGAGCCGCCTACCCGAAGATGGCCTACGCGCACGACATCCGCGAGGCCCTCACGGGCGCCGACCTGGTGCTCCTGCTCACCGAGTGGCGCGACTACACGGACCTCGATCCGGCCACGGTCGCCGCTCTGCCGAACACGCCATCGATCCTCGACGGCCGCAACTGCCTCGACGTCGCCCGGTGGCGTGCCGCCGGCTGGACCTACCGCGGCCTGGGTCGCCCGAACGCCTGACCCCCCGCGTCGGTGTGAACGACTCCGACCATCAGATCGTCGAAATCGCTCACGCCACCGACTATCGGGCCCCGACTCGGCGCAGTATGGAGGTGTGGACCTGTCCCTGGGACTGGTGGTCGTCGTCCTCCTGGCGCTGGCCTTCGACCTGACCAACGGGTTCCACGACTCGTCGAACTCGCTGGCCGCGCCCGTGGCCACGCGCGCGATGACGCCGCGGCAGGCGCTGGCGTCACCACGGTCTTCACCCTGCTCGGACCGATCATCGCGGGCACGGCCGTGGCCGACACCGTCGGTGGACTGATCGAGGTCGGCACCGAAGACATCCTCGGGATCCTGCTGGCCGCCCTGCTCGCCGCAGTGACCTGGAACCTGCTGACCTGGCGGTTCGGGCTGCCCTCGTCGTCCTCGCACGCGCTCGTCGGCGGCCTGGTGGGGGCGGCCCTGGTGATCGGCGGGACGGCCTCGGTCAACTGGGGCGGCTTCGACGGCTGGCGGCCGATCGGCGTCGCTCGGGGTCCTCGTCGCGCTGGCGATCTCCCCGCTGATCGGCGCCCTCGCCGGATGGCTCATGGAGGCCTCGGCCCGTCGGGCCCTGCGCCGTGCGGACCAACGCGTGGCCGGCTCGCTCAAGAAGGGTCAGTGGGGGACCTCCGCGGCCCTGGCCTTCGCACACGGCACCAACGACGCCCAGAAGACGATGGGCCTGATCACCCTGGCACTCGTCGTCGGCAGGGGCGCTGTCGACGTTCGTGGTCCCGCTGTGGGTCAAGGTGGCCTGCGCCGCGGCGATGACGTTCGGCACGGCGCTGGGCGGCTGGCGGATCGTGCGGACGCTGGGTCGGGGGATCTACCGGATCCTTCCGCTCGACGGCCTGGCCAGCCAGGGCTCCAGCACGCTGGTGATCGGCGGTGCCGCGATGCTGGGTGCCCCGGTCAGCACCACGCACGTGGTGGCATCCTCAGTCGTCGGAGTCGGTGCCGCCCGGCGCAGGCGACACGTCCGCTGGCCAGTGGTCCGCGAGATCCTGCTCGCGTGGGTCGTGACAATGCCCGGCTGCGCCGCCATGGCCGCAGCCGTGGCGCTCCTGGAAGGGGTCATCCGATGAGGTCGCACTGGTTCCTGCCCGAGACACCCGACGTGCTGGGGACCCTGGCCGCGCAGGCGGACATCACCGTCAGCGGGATCGCTGCCTTCGCCGCCTGGGCGCACGGCGACTCCGCCCAGGAGACCGGGGTCCGGGCCGCCGAGCACGAGGCCGACCAGGTGCGTCGCGACGCTGCAGACCCAGCTGCGCCACGCCTTCAGCACCCCGATCGATCAGGAGGACCTGTACAGCCTCTCCGAGCTGCTCGACTCCGTCATGAACGCGGCGAAGAACATCGTCCGGGAGGCCGACGCCCTGGGCATCGCACCGGACGCCTCGGTGGCCGCGATGGCCGACGACCTCGCCGAGGGGCTGGGTCACCTGCGGATCGCCCTGGACCACCTCACCGGTGACGGCGACACCGCGACGCTCGAGGCCGACGCCGCACTGGCCGCCGAGCGCCGGATGGAGAAGGTGTACCGCCAGGCGATGCGCGGCCTCGTCGCCGTGGACGACGTAAGGCTGGCGATCTCCCTGCGCGAGCTCTACCGGCGCGTCCTGGAGTCCGGCGAGCGCCTCGCCGCCGTCGCCGAGCGCGTCTGGTACGCGGTGGTCAAGGAGGGCTGATGGCCCCGGGCCGAGGGGCTCCGACCGAGCTCGGTCAGTTGCCGAACTCCTCGCGCAGCCGCTGCCCCTTGGCCCGTGCCGCGTCGCGCAGCCCAGCTCGGAAGGCGTCCATGTCGGGCCAGAGCCGCGGCTCGGCGACGCCGAGGATCCGCACGGCCAGCAGGCCGGCGTTGCGCGCCTGGCCGATCCCGACGGTCGCCACGGGGACGCCTGAGGGCATCTGCACGATCGACAGCAACGAGTCCATCCCGTCGAGCATGGGCAACGGCACAGGGACACCGATCACCGGGATGGATGTCACCGAGGCCAGCATCCCCGGCAGGTGCGCAGCCCCTCCAGCACCGGCGATGATCACCTTCAGCCCGCGCTCCGCAGCGGACCTCCCGTACTCGATCATGTCCTCGGGCATCCGGTGGGCGGACACCACGTCCACCTCGTGCGGGACCCCGAAGTCGCGCAGGACCTGGGCGGCATCGGCCATCACCACCCAGTCGGAGTCCGATCCCATGACGACCCCGACCTCGGCCGGGGACACAAGGCGCTCACTCATCGATCACTCCCGTCAGGTAGTCGGCCGCGTGATGGGCCCGTGCGAGCAACGACTCCAGGTCGTCGCCGGAGACCGTGACATGGCCGATCTTGCGGCCCGGACGCACGTCCTTGCCGTACATGTGGACCTTCAGCCCCGGATCGCGGGCCATCACATGCCGGTAGGCGGAGTACATGTCCGGGTGCTCGCCACCGAGGACGTTGACCATCACCGTGAACGGCGAGCGGGCAGCCGGTGACCCCAGCGGCAGGTCGAGCACCGCGCGCAGGTGGTTCTCGAACTGGCTGGTGACCGCACCCTCGATCGACCAGTGCCCGCTGTTGTGCGGACGCATCGCCAGCTCGTTGACGAGCACGCCGTCCGGGGTGTCGAAGAGTTCGACCGCGAGCATCCCGACCACGTCGAGGGCCTCGGCGATCTGCAGGGCGACCTGCTGCGCGGCCAGGGCGTGCTCGTCGCTGAGCCCCGGGCACGGCGCGACGACCTCGGTGCAGATCCCGTTGGTCTGGACCGTCCGCACGACCGGGTACACCGCGGCCTGCCCGGAGGGGGACCGGGCCACCTGGGCGGCGAGCTCACGGGTGAACGGCACGTACTGCTCGACCAACCACTCGACGCCGGGAGCCAGCGGGTTCCCGGCCATCACCGCCTGCGCCTCATCCGGGCCATCCACCACCCAGACCCCGCGACCGTCGTACCCGCCGCGCGAGACCTTGAGCACCACCGGCCAGGCATTCACGTCAGCGAAGGCCACGACCTCCGCAGCCGAGGAGACCACCGCCCACGCCGGGCACGGCACCCCGGCGGCACTGATCGCGGTGCGCATGTGGACCTTGTCCTGGGCGTGGGCCAGAGCCGCGGGACCAGGTCGCACCCTCACCCCGGACTCGACCATGGCCGCGAGGATCGGCGCGGGGACGTGCTCGTGGTCGAACGTCACGACGTCACAGCCCACCGCGAAGGCCGCCACGGCCTCAGGGTCGTCGTGGGCGCCCCATCGGATGTCGCCGCCGGCACGGGCCGCAGACTCCGTGGGGCCGGCCGCGAGCACGCGCAGGCCGACACCCAGGGCCAGAGCTGCCTCCTGGGACATCCGCGCCAACTGACCGCCGCCGATCATGCCCACGATGGGGAACCCCAGGGCAGGAGTCATCCCGGCGCCGGTTCCGGGCGGGTCCTGAGCACTGTGCGCCACGGACAGAACACTATCGGCAGCCGGTCGGCACTATCGTGGGCGCGTGTTGGGTCAGGGCGAGTAGGAGCACCGATGTCCACAGCAGTGCCGGAGCCCGTTCCGGCGCCCGACGGCCAGGCCGTGCGCGCCCTGGTCGACCAATGGGGCCTGACCTCCAGCTCCGCGCGGCAGCCGATCCGCAGCTACGTCCGCGAGCTGTGGACCCGGCGCGACTTCATCATCTCGATGGCCAGCAGCCGGAACACCGCCCAGTACTCCGACACGGTCCTGGGCCGCTTCTGGCAGGTGCTCGCCCCGATCCTCAACGCGATCGTGTACTTCTTCGTCTTCGGCGTCCTGCTCAACACCAGCAAGGGGATCGACAACTACGTCGCCTTCCTGGTGGTCGGCGTGTTCACGTTCACCTACACCCAGCGAGCGGTCACCGGCGGGGCCAAGGCGATCGCGAACAACCGCTCGTTGATCCGCGCCATCCACTTCCCGCGTGCGGTGCTGCCCCTGGCCGTGATCGTCCAGGAGGTCCAGCAGCAGATCGTCTCGCTGATCATCCTGTGCGGCATCGTCTTCCTCACCGGGGAGCCGATCACCTGGCACTGGCTGGGGCTGATCCCGGTGATGCTCCTGCAGACGATGTTCAACGCCGGGCTGTGCATGATGGTCGCCCGCTGGACGGCGGCCAGCCAGGACGTCACCCAGCTCATCCCGTTCGTGATGACCACATGGCGCTACCTGTCCGGCGTCTTCTACAGCATCTACGTCTTCACGGAGTCCGCACCTGCGTGGGTCCGCGACCTGCTGTTCGCCAACCCGGCGACGGTCTACATCGAGCTCGTGCGCGTGTCGCTGATGACCAGCCACTCGGCGCCGGGCTTCCTCTGGTGGTACGCGGCGGCCTGGGGGGTCGGGACCCTACTCGTCGGCTTCTTCGTGTTCTACCGCGCCGAGGAGTCCTACGCCCGTGGCTGAGCACGATGTGGCTGTGCCCGCGCCGGCACCCGTCGACGAGAGGGCCCCGACGGTCGTCTGCGACGACCTGAACGTCGTCTACAAGGTCATGTCGCAGGGCGGCTCGTCCTCGGCGGCCGTCTCTGCGCGCAAGCTGCTGCGCGGGCAGGGCCGCGGCGAGGTCCACCGACGGGTCCACGCCGTCCGCGGCGTGTCGTTCGTCGCGCGCGAGGGTGACGCCATCGCCCTGATCGGTCGCAACGGGTCGGGCAAGTCCACGCTCCTGCGCGCCATCGCCGGCCTGCTCCCCGCAGAGACCGGCGCGGTCTACACCTCCGGCAAGCCCTCGCTGCTGGGCGTGAACGCGGCCCTGATGCGCGACCTCTCCGGCGAGCGCAACATCCTGCTCGGCTGCATGGCGATGGGCATGACCCGCGAGCAGGCGCTGGCCAGGCGGGACTGGATCGTGGAGTTCGCCGACCTCGGCGAGTTCATCAGCCTGCCCATGACCGCCTACTCCTCGGGCATGGCCGCCCGCCTGCGGTTCGCGATCGCGGCCTCGATGAGCCACGAGATCCTGATGATCGACGAGGCACTGGCCACCGGCGACGCCGAGTTCCGCCGACGCAGCGAGAAGCGGATCATGCAGCTGCGCGACGAGGCGGGCACGGTGTTCCTGGTCTCGCACTCCCTGGGCGTGGTCCGGATGACCTGCAACCGGGCGATCTGGCTGGAGAAGGGCCAGATCGTGATGGACGGCGAGGCCAACGAGGTCGTGGACGCCTACGAGGCGATGTACGACCCGGAGCAGGAGGCCCAGGAGCGCAAGCGCCTGCGGGCCAAGAAGCGCCGCGAGCGCCTGGCCGCCGAGGAGGCGGCCCGGCAGGTCGCCGAGGAGGCCCGCGCCCAGCGCGAGGCCGCGAGCGCGCCCACGGCCACGACCACGACAGCGGTTGAGACCGCGAGCACGCCCCCTGAGACGACCGATCCCGCCCCGTCAGGCGACGCCACTCCCCTGCCCATCGAGCCGAACCGCACCGTGCCGGCCGACACCGAGCAGCCCAGCTGACGGCGCTCGGCACCCGGGCCCGGATCGGGGCACTGGCGGCACCGGCGGCACTGGCGGCACTGGCGGCACTGGCGGCACTGCGGAATCAGAGCACCATCGCCCGCTCGCCGGTCAGGGTGCTGTGAATCCGCGGGTTGTGCGCCTGGAACCAGTCACCGGCAGCGGTGTGGACCAGCACGCCCGTGACCACGGCGGTCTGGACCTCGCGTTCGGGGACGGCGGCGTCCTGGATCCAGGTCAGCAGGTCGCTCAGGTCCTCGTCGATGACCCGCGCGACGACCTGGGTGAGCTCCACCGGCTCGGGGATGTCGCCGTAGACCAGCGCGGTGAGGATGCGCTCGCGCAGGAGGCTCATCTCGGGGTCGACGGGGTCATACCCCAGCCGCAGCCGGCTGGTCAGCAGCTCGTCACGGAAGGCCATGAGCGCCCCGCAGGTGCGTGAGGACCCCTCCTGGTGCTCGCGGCGCAGGTAGCCGAATGTGCCCGCCTCGTCCACCCCGATGTGCGCGGCCGCCATCAGGACGTAGCGCACCGGCTCCCCTCGCTCGAGCGGTGCGTGGCTGGCGACGGCGGCGATCCCGGTCCGTCCGATCGTCAGCAGCCCGCCCAGGGACCCGAGTTGGAACGCCGGGCCCCACACGGCTTCCAGCTGGGCGACGAACGGGAAGCACACCTCGTCACGGCACACGCCGACCGCGAGCAGGGCGGTGTCGGCGGTGAAGCCCGCACCCGAGCACGCGACACTCCACCCGGCGACGAACTCCGCCGCCGGAACCGCCCCGGGGAACTCGTCGCGGATCTGCGTCGCGAGCGTCCGGGTCGGCATGGTGGCCTCAGCTGGTGCGGTCCACCGAGATGGTGAACGCCGCGCGGAAGGTGCCCCCGCGGGGCACGACCTCCATCGGATCCTGACCGGAGAACGGGTCGCTGGCCGCGGTCATCGGCTCGATGCAGATGTGGTCGCGGTGCGGCGGGCCGTACAGGATCGCCCAGTCGTAGCCCATGTCGAATCGGATCGACATCCGCCGACCGTTGCCGCGGATGTAGGCGGTCGTGCCGTTGGCGACATCGGCGTACAGGTCGTCCAGGGCACGGTCACCGAGCTTGCCGATGATCGGCTCGACCTGCTCCCGGGTGCCGGTCGGCAGCTTCGTGGAGTCCAGCGGGCAGCGCTGCGTGAAGGGGATGTAGACGTCCCACTCGCTGCGCTCGAGGCCCGGGATCGACAGGTAGGGGTGCCAGCCGAACGCGATCGGCACCTCGTCCTGACCCGTGGCGATGATCGCCGTGCTGAACGTCAGCGACGTCGCGCGGAGTGTCGCCTTGAGCTCGATGTGATGCTCGAACGGGAAGGCCGCGAAGTCGATCCGCTTCTGGTCGAAGACCAGTCGGGCGGTGATCCACGCCTCGTCGGCATTCGCCTCCACCTCGACGATGTCCCAGTCGCTGCTGCCCCGCAGCAGGCCGTGGATCGGCTGGCCGTAGAGGTCCAGACGCAGGTTCGGGGTATCCGGGTTGACGTCGATGCGCCGCACACCGCCACCCTCATGGACAACGGCATAGGCCATCTTGCCCAAGCGGTTGGCCCAGGGCGCAAGGATGGGTACGCCGAACGTCCGTCCGGTCTCGATGTAGCCAGCCAGGCCGTAGCGTTGGCCGAGCATCTCCTCGCCGTCGTGGGTCATCGAGTTGCAGACCATCCCGGCCTTCGGCACGAACGACGCCGTGACGTTGGCCGGGGAGATCAGGGTGACAACCTCGAGCTCGGGGAACTCCGGATGGGGACCGCGGGTGATCTCGTACACGCCCCTGACCCTATTGCTCGGGGACCTCCGAGGCCCACTCCAGCCCACGCGTCAGTCGACGGGCATGCCCAGGTCGCGGGCGATCAGCATCCGCTGGACCTCGGAGGTGCCCTCGCCGATCTCCAGGATCTTGGCGTCCCGGTAGAAGCGGCCCACCGCGGAGTCGACCATGAACCCGAACCCGCCATGCACCTGCGTGGCCGCGCGGGCGTTGTCCATCGCGGCCTCCGAGGTGTACAGCTTGGCGATGCTGGCCTCGCGGGCGAACGGCAGGCCGGCGTGCATGAGCCCCGCGGCCTGGCGCCAGGCCAGGCGCGACAGGTGGGCCCGGACCTCCATGTCGGCGATCATGAACTGGATCGCCTGTCGGCCGGCGATCGGTTGCCCGAACGACTCCCGGGTGGCGGAGTAGGCCAGCGACTCGTCCACACAGCCCTGGGCCAGACCCGTGGCGAGGGCGGCGATCGCGACCCGGCCCTCGGCCAGGATCGACAGGAACTGCGCATAGCCTCGCCCCCGCACCCCGACGAGGTTGGCCAGCGGCACGCGCACGTCGGTGAAGCTCAACTCGTGGGTGTCCGAGGCGTTCCAGCCGACCTTGGCGTACTCCGGGGCCACCTCGAAGCCCGGCGTGCCCGACGGCACGATGATCGCCGAGATCTCCGGGCGGCCGTCGGCCCGGGCGCCCGTGACGGCCGTGACTGTCACAAGCCCGGTGATGGGCGTCCCGGAGTTGGTGATGAACGACTTGGACCCATTGATCACCCAGTCATCGCCATCGACGACTGCGGTCGTTCGGATGCTTCCCGCGTCCGAGCCACTGCCCGACTCGGTCAGGCCGAAGCCCCCGAGCATCTCGCCGGCGGCGAGCTGCGGCAGCCAGGTGGCCTTCTGCTCCTCGGTACCGAAGCGCAGGATCGGCATGGCACCCAGGGACACCCCGGCCTCGAGGGTGATCGCAACCGAGGAATCCACCCTGCCCAGCTCCTCGAGGGCAACGCACAGTGCCACGTAGTCCCCGCCCATGCCCCCGTACTCCTCTGGGATCGGCAGTCCGAACAGGCCCATCTCGCCCATCCTGCGCACGAGGCCAAGGGGGAACTCCCCACGCCGGTAGTGATCCCCGATGACCGGGGCCACCTCGTCGTGGGCGAAACGGGCAACCACCTCGCGAAGTTCTTCGTGCTCGGGCGAGAGATCGAGATCCATGGGGGCCTCCTGGGCTGGGGATCGGCATCTCCCACGGTAGGCGATCGGGGTGAGACACTTCACAGCGCAGGGCAGGTGTGCGCGATTGCGGGTGCGGGTAAGCAGCGCGCATGGCAGAGGTCGAGGCGCAGGCACAGGTGATGAGGCCCACGGTGGACGGACAGGCGCACGGTCGGGTGGTCGGCGCTGCGCGGCGGCTGGGCAGCGAGGTCGCCAAGTTCGGCACGGTCGGGGCTGTCGCCTTCATCATCGACGTCGGCCTGTTCAACATCCTGCGCGCCGGAGCCCTGGCCGACAGCCCGCTGACTGCCAAGACGATCAGCGTGATCGTGGCCACGGCGTTCGCCTACGTGGCCAACCGGAACTGGACGTACCGCGACCGCGCGCGGACCGGCTACGGCCGGGAGACGGCACTGTTCTTCGCGACCAACGCCGCCGCCCTGCTCATCTCGTGGGCGTGCCTGGCCTTCACGCACTACCTGCTCGGCCTCGACAGCCAGCTCGCCGACAACATCAGCGGCAACGTGATCGCCGTCGGCCTGGGCACCATGTTCCGGTTCTGGGTGTACCGGACGTGGGTGTTCCCGACCGACGACCCGGTCGGGGCCGCAGCCCCGGACCCAGCGCAGAGCCGCTGACCTCAACCGGGCGCGGTGCCTTCGCCAGCTGGGCGGCGCCGGGGCGAGACCGACGTTGCCCGCACCAGCCCCATCCCGCGCAATGGGCGCGGGGCCAGGTGCCGCAGCACGTGCGCCTCCGGCTCGGCAAGTGCGCCCTCCGTGGCCGCGTCCATCAACGTGGACCCCGGTCGCGCGATGGCTGTCAGGCGGCTGGCCAGGTTGACCGTGCCCCCGTAGAAGTCACCCATCCGGGAGATCAGGTGCCCGGTTGCCAGCCCGATCCGCAGGCTCAACGCCTCCGCACCGGGGGCGGTCAGACCGTGCATCTCCGCGGCGACGGCCACGGCGTCGTCTGCACTGTCGCAGACGAACATGACCTCGTCGCCCAGGGTCTTGACCAACCGCCCACCCCGAACCGCCACGATGTCGGCGGCCCCGGACTCGAAGGCCTGCACCAGCTGCGCGATGTCCTCGTCGGCCATCACCCTGGTCAGGCGCGTGAAGCCTGCGATGTCCGCGAACCCGACTGTGGCCAGGGTCGGCTCCGATGATGCCTCGGGATCATCGGCGACGAAGGCCATCCCGCGCCCGATGGCCGCGGCGAGGTGGCGACGCCACGCGTGCACCAGCAGGGACTCGAGCCCCGGCATGACCCCCGCCATCCCCTCACCGACCGCCTCGAGGTCCACCGGCGCCTCGGCCTCGGACAGGACCCGAGCCATCGTGTCGACCTGCCAGTCAGCCAGCCGGGAGGCCGTCTGCCCCATGCTGCGCACGACCTCGATCGTGGTGGCCTCATCCAGGGTCCCGCTGGTGACCCAGCCGGTGAGCAGACACAGCGACTCGACGTCGGTCGAGGTGAAGGCCGGGGCTGGGCCCACGTCGGCGAAGCCCATGGCCCGCCAGTAGGGCCGCGCCTGCTCGACGGTCAGCCCGGCCGCAACGGCGGCCTCCTCGCGCGTGAATACGGCGGGATCGCCGAGGACGATCTCAGCGATCCGCGCGACCTGCTGCTGCCGCGGATCGGGCGGGGCGTCCCCGCCGGGGCGCACGTCCGTGGTGCCCGCTCCCGCGGCGGCGAGCAGGACCTCGTCGGCGGGCTCGGTCACGTCAGTGCGTCGGTGCGTGGGTCACGTCGCCGACCACGACCTCGACCTGGGTGCCCTGGGAATCCACCAACAGGGCACCCGTCGGGCTGATCCCCGAACCCACACCGACGAGGTCCTCGGCACCGGGCCGGACAACGCTCAGGGGGGCGCCGATGGAGATGCAGCGCTCGCGGTAGGACTCCAGAAGGCGATCCAGCGAGGCGGTGTCGGTGCCGACCGCGTCCCAGGCGGTGAACCAGTGCTCGACGCGCGACAGCGCACGGCCGATCAGCTTGGCCCGCCGAGGGCGGATGACCCCAGCCAGGGTCAGCGATGTGGCGCCCACCACCGGGAGGTCGGACTCCGCCAGGTCGACGTTGAGTCCGACTCCCAGCACGATGGCCCCGGTCTGCGCGTCGCGCTCGGCCAGGATGCCGCCCACCTTTCCGCCGCGGCCGCTCGGGGAGTCCTCGTCGCGGATCACCAGGTCGTTGGGCCACTTGAGCGAGGCACGCACCCCCGTGACGAACTCCAGCGCCTCGCAGACGGCCACGCCGGCCAGCAGCGGCAGGACGCCCCACTCGTGGTCGGGGCCAGTCGGGTGCAGGACGACCGAGAACATCGCCGAGGTACCCGACGGGGCCTCCCACGTCCGATCCAGCCGACCACGTCCGGCCGTCTGCAGGTCGGTCACCAGCACCACCCCCGACGGGCAGCCCGCTGTCGCCAGCGCAACCCCGACGGTGTTCGTGGAGGCGATCTCTGAGAAGACCGTGACGCTGCGCCAGGAGCCGCCACCCTTGCGGATCGACTTCACGACCGCGGCCGTCCCCAGGTCGACCGGCCATTGGTCGACGTAGGCCACCCCTGAGGAGCGGGGCCGACCGTCGGGACCGGGGACGAGCGGGGCAGGGGTGGGGGCGACCGGCCCCGGAG
The DNA here is from genome assembly GCA_963736425.1 of uncultured Actinomycetes bacterium. GTDB lineage: Bacteria > Actinomycetota > Actinomycetes > S36-B12 > CAIYMF01 > Prado023. The sequence continues at coordinate 12,349 of CAVTOX010000015.1, read as the reverse complement.
TGGTCTCAGACACAGGGATAAGGTACTTCACGAAGAGCCGTCAGGAGAGGGACACGATGAGCGCCAGCACACCTGAGCCGAGCACGCCTGAGGCAACCAGCGACCTGACCACGACCGCGGGCAAGCTCGCCGACCTGGAGCATCGCCGCCACGAGGCGATCCTGGCCGGCAAGGCCAAGCGGATCGAGAAGCAGCACGCCAAGGGCAAGATGACCGCCCGGGAGCGGCTTCGCCACTTCCTGGACGCCGACTCGTTCGTCGAGATGGACGACCTCGCACGGCACCGCTCGTACAACTTCGGTGGGCAGAAGAACCGGCCCTACGGCGACGGCGTGGTCACAGGTACTGGCACGATCGACGGCCGGCCCGTCTGCGTGTTCGCCCAGGACTTCACCGTCTTCGGCGGCTCACTGGGCGAGGTCTTCGGCGAGAAGATCATCAAGGTCATGGACCTTGCCCTCAGGAACGGCTGGCCGATCATCGGGATCAACGACTCCGGCGGTGCGCGCATCCAGGAGGGAGTGGTCTCCCTGGCGATCTACGGCGAGATCTTCCGCCGGAACGTGCACGCCTCCGGGGTCATCCCGCAGATCTCGCTGATCATGGGCCCGTGCGCCGGCGGCGCGGTGTACTCGCCGGCCATCACCGACTTCACCGTGATGGTCGACAAGACCTCGCACATGTTCATCACCGGCCCGGACGTGATCAAGACCGTCACGGGCGAGGACGTCGAGTTCGAGGAGCTCGGTGGGGCGCGAACCCACAACACCAAGTCCGGCGTCGCGCACTACATGGGCGAGGACGAGCACGACGCCCTGAACTACGTCCGGGCGCTGCTGAGCTACCTGCCGGCCAACAACCTCGAGCGCCCCCCGGTGTTCGGCGACGAGGCCGACCTCACGCCGACCGAGACCGACCTGGACCTCGACACGCTGATCCCGGACTCCCCCAACCAGCCCTACGACATGCACCGGGCCATCGGGGCCGTGCTCGACGACGAGGAGTTCCTCGAGGTCCAGCCGCTGTTCGCGCCCAACATGCTGATCGGGTTCGGCCGGGTCGAGGGGCATTCGGTCGGGATCGTGGCCAACCAGCCGATGCAGTTCGCCGGCACCCTGGACATCGACGCCTCCGAGAAGGCCGCACGCTTCGTGCGCACCTGCGATGCGTTCAACATCCCCGTGATCACCTTCGTCGACGTCCCGGGCTTCCTCCCCGGGACCTCCCAGGAGTGGGACGGCATCATCCGCCGGGGCGCCAAGTTGATCTATGCCTACGTCGAGGCCACCGTCCCGAAGGTCACGGTGATCACCCGCAAGGCCTACGGCGGCGCGTACGTCGTCATGGGCTCCAAGCACCTCGGGGGGGACGTCAACATCGCCTGGCCGACCGGCCAGATCGCGGTGATGGGCGCCCAGGGTGCGGTCAGCATCCTGCACCGCAAGGAGCTGGCAGTCGCCGAGGATCCCGCGGGCACGCGCGCCGAGCTCGAGGCCGAGTACAACCTGCAGCTGGCCAACCCCTACCTGGCCGGCGAGCGTGGGTACATCGACCGCGTGATCCTCCCGCACGAGACCCGGGCGCAGGTGACCCAAGCCCTGCGGGTCCTGCGCAACAAGCGCGAGACCCTGCCCCCGAAGAAGCACGGGAACATCCCGCTGTGAGCACCGACGGCAGCTCCGAGAACCCGGTGGAGACACCAGCGCTGCGAGTCGTCCGTGGCGACCCGACACCCGAGGAGCTCGCGGCGCTCGTGGCAGTGCTGGCTGCCGCGTCCGGCGGGGACGGTCCAGTCGGCCCGGCCATCCCGGTCGCGCAGTGGGCGCCACCCGCCCGGCTCATGCGCCCGGCCGTGGCCCCGACCGGGTGGTGGGAGTCCTCGCTGCCCCGGTGAGACGACGACGGCGACGCCCGCACGCGAGTGGAAACCGGCGGATGCTGCCCCGGCGCGCACCCCGCCTGCCATTAGGCTGCCGCAGTGATCTCCGAGCGGCCCTTCGCTGACGGGCGGCACACGGCTGTCTTCGTCTTCAACGAGCTCAAGGCCGACGGTGGACGACTGACCCAGTTCTGGTTGGGGCGGCTCCGGGCGTTCGCCGCGGCCGGCTGGGCCACACATGCGGTGCTGATCAACAAGGACGCGCACCTGCAGCGCACCGTCCGCGGACTGGTCGACGACGGGAGGTTCCCCGCCGACACCGGCCTGCACCACTACGCGCTGCGCGACCGCCGGGTCCGCGCATCCTGGTGGGGACCACTGCCGCCGGACGGGTCGATCGACCCGCGGGTGGGTGACTGGCTCGACTGGCTGACCGCACAGGTCCCGGGTGCGGTGGTGTTCGCGGACTCGCCGGCCGCCTACCCCTACCTGGCTGCGATGACCAACCCGCAGGTGGCACGCGTTGCCGGGGTCCACCTGAACCACCTGACGTCACCACAGCCGGGCAAGGACCCGGCCATGGCGGCGATGACGCCCCGGTTCGCCGAGAGGTTCGCCGACCACCAGGCGGCGTTCGATGCCCTGGTGGTGCTGACCGAGGCGCAGGCCGCGGACCTTCGGACCCGGTTCGGACCGGACACGCCCACGGTGGTCATCCCCCCTGCGGTCCCAGCCCCGGATGCCGCGGTGGGCGCCCTGGGGGAGCCCTCCGTCGGGGTGGGGGGGATGAGCGCCGGCAATGACCAGCCGGGACCACGCCGGATCGTCTCAATCGGCCCCCTGGAGACCGCCGCGCGACATCACCACGTGCTGCGTGCGGCCCAGCCGGCGATGGCCGCCGACCCCGGGTTGACCCTCGACCTCGTCGGGGAGGGGGACGAGGGCGAGGCCCTGCTCGCCCTGGCTGAGGACCTGGGGCTGTCCGGGCGGGTGCGCATCGTGACCCCGGATGCTGACGAGTACGCACCCTTCAGGGGCGCCGTGGTGACCATCTGGGCGGGCCGTCGGGAGTCGTTCCCCCTGGCCATCGTCCGCTCGCTGGCCACCGGGGTCCCGGTCGTCGCCTACGACATCCACTACGGGCCGGCGGAGCTCCTCACCGCACCGGAGGCCGGCGAGCTGGTGCCCTCGGGGGACGTCGGTGCGCTGACCGCCGCGATCGGTCGTCGGGTCGGCGCCAGCGCGAGGTCGACACGGTCGCACCGGGGCGACGAGGTCGTCTCCGCCGCGGGTGCGGTCCTGCGGCGCACCGAGCCTCGGGCAGCCTGGTCGCGCTGGACGGCGATGGCCGCCGAGCTGGCCGACCAGGTGTGCGACCACCGCGCGCCCAGCCTGCTCGTCGAGTCGCTGACCACCACGACCCGGGTGCTGCGGATGCCCGGGGTCCTGGCCGACTCCGCCACAGGGCTGACCGCCTGGTCGTGCGAGCTGCCCGGCCTGGCCGAGCCCGCGGGCTGGCTCGTCGACCCACCGCCGGTCAGCGGGATGGAGGACGTCGAGGACGCGGACCTGCCCGTCCATCCACATGCTGCCGGACCCACCCGCGAGGTGGTCGCGCAGGTGCGCTCCAACGCGCTGGCGTTCGTCGCCAACGAGACGGGGCCATTCCGGGTCGAGTTCACCGACGGGACCACGGCGGTACCCCTGCTCACAACCGGGTTCGAGCCGCGGATCATCGCGGCACGGGTGGGCAACGCGACCTTGGAGCGCCAACCTGACGGCAGCGTGTGGGTCAGCCCCCGCCCCGAGCTGCTGATGGCGACCAACGTCGATGGTGGACTGCTCGTGCGGATCGGCGCGGACGGGGCGGCCAGCGACATCACCCACGCCCTGGACTGGGTCGTCGACATCGACTGGGCTGACCTGGCGCCCACGCCGGAGGGCGCGTCCTTCACCGGGGTGCTCCGGGCCACGAACATCGCGCCGGCCGACGACTCGCCACCGGCGATCTGCGTGGCCGACGTCGGCGGGTTCTCCCGGACGGTCGGGCTGCTGCACTACACCGGCGAGCCCACCGTCGAGGGCCTGAGCTGGGCCGCCCCGGTGGCCGGCGTGATCGAGACCGACCCGCTTGTGGCCACGACCGAGCTGGCTCGTGCCGCCCTGGCCCTGCACGTCGGATTCCGAGGCCTGCTCGTGCCCATCGGCGGGCTCTGGACCCACGGCCGACGGGCCCCGATGCACCTGTCCTGCCCTCGCGGAATGGTCACGCTCCTGCCCTCGCCAGGGGGCCGGGTCCTGGTGGCGCCCGGAAAGGGATACCGCGCCCGGACCTCGGGTGCCATCCGCGGGATCGCGGACCGTGGCTGAGGACCCTCCCCCGGGCAGCTCCGGGGGCTCCGGGAGCGCCGGGAGCCCGATGCTGGTCCTCGGATCCGCCTCCCCCGCCCGCGCGACCCTGCTTCGGGCGGCGGGGATCACTCCGGTCATCTGGCACAGCCGGGTCGACGAGGACGCCCTGATCGCCTCCGCCGGCGACCTGGTGACCGACCCACCTGCCCTGACCCAGCTGCTTGCCACCGCCAAGGGCCGCGACGTCGCCGAGCAGGTCCGGGCCGGCCGGGTGCCCGACGTTCCGCCGGACGCGCGGGCACTGGTGGTCGGCGCGGACTCGATGCTGGACTTCGACGGTCAGGTGCTCGGCAAGGCCCGCACCGCCCAGGAGGTCCGCGACCGCTGGGCCGCCATGTCCGGGAGGTCGGGCGTTCTCGTCACCGGCCATACGGTGATCGACCTCGACAGCGGGCGCATGGTGGAGCGGGCCGTCGCCACGACCATCCGGTTCGGCCACCCTGATCCCGTCGAGCTCGAGGCCTACATCGCCTCGGGCGAGCCACTGGCCGTGGCTGGCTCGTGCACGATCGATGGCCTGGGCGGACCGTTCATCGAGGCGATCGAGGGCGATCACTCGAACGTGATCGGGCTGGCGCTGCCGACCCTTCGCGCCATGGTGGCCGAGCTCGGCGTGCGCTGGACGGACCTCTGGGACCGCGCCTGACGGGTGGGGCGCGAACTCACTGCCGCCCCTCCGTAGGATGGCTGGCGAGTCGCCCGGTATCGGGCCCCGGAGTACGTGTGAGGGGTGCGGGAATGAAGAAGGTTCTGATCGCCAACCGTGGGGAGATCGCCATCCGGGTGGCACGCGCGTGCCGGGATGCGGGTATCGCGTCGGTGGCGGTGTACGCCGACCCCGACCGTGATGCGCTGCACGTCAAGGCCGCCGACGAGGCCTTCGCCCTGGGGGGCACCACAGCAGCCGAGACGTACCTGGTGGCCGACAAGATCCTGGACGCGGCCCGTCGGAGCGGTGCCGACGCCGTGCACCCCGGATACGGGTTCCTGTCCGAGAACGCCGACTTCGCCCAGGCGGTCATCGACGCCGGGCTCACCTGGATCGGCCCACCGCCCTCGGCCATCCGCGACCTCGGCGACAAGGTGTCCGCCCGGCACATCGCGGCCCGCGCGGGGGCACCCCAGGTGCGCGGCACGGCCGACCCGGTCACCGGCGCCGATGAGGTCGTCGCGTTCGCCAAGGAGGTCGGCCTGCCGATCGCCATCAAGGCCGCCTTCGGTGGCGGTGGCCGTGGCCTCAAGGTCGCGCGCAACCTCGAGGAGATCCCCGAGCTCTACGACTCGGCTGTGCGCGAGGCCGTGGCAGCCTTCGGCCGTGGTGAGTGCTTCGTCGAGCAGTACCTCGACAGCCCCCGGCATGTGGAGACCCAGGTCCTGGCCGACCAGCACGGCAACGTCGTGGTCGTGTCCACCCGTGACTGCTCGCTGCAGCGCCGCCACCAGAAGCTGGTCGAGGAGGCACCCAGCGCCCTTCCTGACCGACGAGCAGGTCGAACGGCTCTACACCTCGAGCAAGGCCATCGTGCGTGAGGCGGGCTACTACGGCGCCGGCACATGCGAGTTCCTCGTCGGAACGGACGGGACCATCTCCTTCCTGGAGGTCAACACCCGCCTGCAGGTGGAGCACCCGGTGACCGAGGAGGTCTCGGGAATCGACCTGGTCCGCGAGCAGTTCCGGATCGCTGATGGCGAGGAGCTCGGGTACGACGACCCGCCCCTGCGTGGGCACTCCATCGAGTTCCGGATCAACGGCGAGGACCCGGGCCGCAACTTCCTGCCCGCCCCCGGCGCCCTGACCGTCTGGCACCCGCCCGCGGGCCCCGGGATCCGCGTGGACGGCGGCTTCCAGCAGGGCGACGTGATCGGCGGCAACTTCGACTCGCTGCTGGCCAAGCTGATCGTCACCGGTCACGACCGCCAGCAGGCCATCGAACGCTCACGCCGCGCACTGGCGGAGTTCGAGGTCGAGGGCATCGCGACCGCCATCACCTTCCACCGCAAGGTGGTCTCCGACCCGGCCTTCGCCCCGGTCGACCCCGATGCAGCATTCACGGTGCACACCCGCTGGATCGAGACCGAGTTCGTCAACGACATCCCGGCGTACGCCGGGGCGGCAGTCGAGCTGGCCGAGCCCGAGGGGCGGTCGTCGGTGGTCGTCGAGGTCGGCGGCAAGCGGGTCGAGGTGAGCCTGCCCGAGGGGGTCGCGCTCGGGGGCGGCGGCGGATCCGCGGCGAAGAAGGCCGCCCCGAAGCGCGCCAGCAAGAAGGCCGGCGGCGGTGCCACCGGCGACTCGCTGACCGCACCCATGCAGGGCACGATCGTCAAGATCGCCGTCGAGGAGGGTCAGGAGGTCGCCGCCGGCGACCTGATCGTGGTCCTCGAGGCGATGAAGATGGAGCAGCCGCTCAACGCCCACAAGGCCGGTGTGATCACCGCGCTGACCGCCGAGGTCGGCGCGACGGTGCCCACCGGCACGGTGCTCTGCGAGATCAAGGACGCCTGAACCGGGCGTTGCGCGCCACCTGGACGGGCCGCTGCGCGTTCCCGGCCACATGTGGCATGGACTGCGCAGACCTCGGGCGCGGTGGCGGGGAACGCGCGGTCTGGCCCGGGCGCCGGGCCGCAGGCTCCTGGTGCGCCTACCTGTGCACGGGCGCGAAGGGGCGGATCTCGTCCTGGCCGGGGTGCACGACCCCGCATGAGGACTCAGGTACCTCCCGCCAGGCCCCCGGGAGATCGCCCAGGGGCTCGGAGACGATCAACCGGGTCTCGTAGGACACCTCGTGCAGCAGGGAGTTGTCCGGGTACATCTCGCGCAGCATCGCGATGTTCGTGCTGTGGAACAGCGAGCGGGACGAGCCCTCGCTGGAGTATCGGAAGGCCCAGATGCTGGTGCCGTCCGTGGTGGCCACCGTCATCATGATCGGGTCGGCCACCCCATGGTTGCGCCCGGTGTCCTCGATGAACCCGACCGCCCGCTCGACGGCGCCCAACGGGTCGTCCCGCAGCCCCATTGTCAGGGCCAGGTAGAAGAACATCTCGGAGTCGGTCGAGCCCTCGATCATCGGGTACAGCGAGGGGTCCACCGCGAACGCCAGGTCACGCTTCACCCTGGCGAACTCGCGGATCAGTCCATTGTGCATCCACAGCCAGTTCTCGAAGCGGAACGGGTGGCAGTTGGTCTGCTGGATCGCGCCGCCCGTGGAGGCGCGCACATGCGCGAACACCAGCGGGGAGACCAGGTGCCTGGCGAGGTCGGCCAGGTTCCGGTCGTTCCAGGCCGGCTCGGTGCTGTGGAACACCCCGGGGGTGTCACCCACGCCGTACCAGCCCAGGCCGAAGCCGTCCCCGTTGGTTGTCGTGGCCCCCATCGTGGAGTGCAGGCTCTGGTCGATCAGCGAGTGCTTCGGCGTGAGCAGGAGCTCAGAGACCGGGATCGGGGATCCTGAGTAGGCCATCCAGCGACACATGCTCCACCTCCGGGTCGGGTACCTGGCTGCAGTCCTATCAGCAGATGCGGGGCAGTTGCTCAGCCAACGGGAGGTCGACCACTCGAGTTCCGCCGATCCCGGTCCGCGCGACCACGACCCCGGGATGCTCGGCCGTGACGGTGCCGATCCAGGTGGCGTCGCGCGCAACCTGGGTGCCGCGCATCACCTCCAGCGCCCGCTCAGCATCCGGGCCGCGCACGAATACCACGACCTTGCCCTCGTTGGCGACCTGCAGCGGATCGAGGCCGAGGAGTCCGCACGCGGCGCGCACGACGTCGGGGACCGGCACGTCGCGCTCGATGATCTGGATCCCGGTGCCGCTGGCGTGGGCGATCTCGTTGAGGGTCGCCGCGACCCCACCGCGGGTCGGGTCGCGCATCATCGAGACCGCGACGCCGGCGGCGAGCAGGGCCTGGGTGACCGGCGTCAGGGGCGCGGAGTCCGTCACGAGGTCGGCGCCGAACTCCAGGCCATCGCGGACGCTGAGCACAGCGATCCCGTGCATGCCGATCGGTCCGGACAGCAGGACGGCATCACCCGGGCGCACGTGGGAGGGGCCAAGTTCCAGGTTGGCGGGGACCAGGCCGATGCCTGCGGTGTTGAGGTACACGCCGTCGCCGTGGCCCATGTCGACGACCTTCGTGTCACCGGTGACGATCGAGACCCCTGCCGCGCGGGCCGCGGCACCCATGGTCTGGGCGATGATGCCCAGCTCGTCGAGGGCCATGCCCTCCTCGAGGATGGCCCCGACGGACAGGGCCAGGGGCAGGGCCCCGCTGACGGCCAGGTCGTTGACGGTCCCGTTGACGGCCAGGTCGCCGATGTTGCCGCCGGGGAAGAACCGGGGGCGCACGACGTAGGAGTCGGTCGTGAACGCCAGGCGGACCCCCCGATCGGCTCCCGGCAGGTCCAGCACCGCAGCATCGCCGAGCTGGGTGAGCACGTTGGCCAGGGGGGTCCCGCCGAAGGCCGGGAGGAACAGGTGCTCGATGAGCTCGGCGGACAGCCGCCCCCCGCCCCCGTGACCCATCACCACGTTCGGGTGGTCGCGCAGAGGCATGGGACACGACCAGGACGTGATGTCCAGGGGCTCACTCATGCGGGCAGCTCCAGCCGACGGAACTGGAAGTAGGCGGCGCACGCGCCCTCGCTGGAGACCATGGGTGCGCCCAGCGGCGACCTCGGTGTGCACACCGTGCCGAACGACTCGCACTGGAACGGCTTGATCAGGCCCTGGAGCACTTCTCCGGCCCGGCACTGCTCCGACTCGGTCGTGACGATGCTCGCGACATCGAAACGGCCCTCGGCATCGAACTCGGCGTACTCGTCCGAGAGCCGCCACCCGGACTGCGGGATCACACCGATGCCTCGCCAGGCCCGATCGCAGACGGTGAAGACGTCCTCGACCACGCCCCTGGCCACGGGGTTGCCGTCGGGCGCGACTGCGCGGGGATACGCGTTATCAAGCTCGGCACGGCCCTCCTCGAGCTGGTGGACCGCGCGCCGGATCCCCTCGAGGACGTCCACTGGCTCGAACCCGGTCACGACCATCGGCACCCGATACGTGGCGACCAGCAGCTCGTACTGGGCCAGGCCCATCACGGTGCACACGTGCCCGGCGGCCAGGAAGCCCTGGACGCGGCACGAGGGCGACTCCATGATCGCCGTGATCGCCGGGGGCACCAGGACATGGGAGACCAGCAGCGAGAAGTTGGTGATCCCACGCCGCCTGGCGACCTGCACCGTCATCGCGTTGGCCGGTGCCGTGGTCTCGAAGCCGATGCCGAAGAACACCACCTGCTTGTCCGGGTTCTCGGTAGCGATCCGCACCGCATCCAGGGGCGAGTAGACGATGCGCACGTCCCCTCCGGCGCTCTTGACCCGGAACAGGTCGCCCTCGGAGCCCGGTACTCGGATCATGTCGCCGAAGGAGCAGAAGATGACTCCCGGCGTGGCCGCGATCGCCAGCGCCCGGTCGATCGTCTCCAGCGGGGTCACGCACACCGGGCACCCGGGGCCGTGGATCATCTCCACGCCCTCGGGCAGCAGCTGGTCGATGCCGTTGCGGATGATCGTGTGCGTCTGACCGCCACACACCTCCATGAGCGCCCAGGGGCGCGTCACCGTGGCGGCGATGTCGTCGAGCAGCCGCCGGGCGAGCTCCGGGTCGCCGAACTCGTCGAGGTACTTCACAGCACCGCTCCGGGCTCGCGCTGGGAGGTGGGGTCCAGCCCCGCGCCGGGGCCAGGCTCAGCGCCCGGGGCGAACTCCTGCTCCAGCAGCCCGACGCTGCGCATGAGCTCGAGGGTCTCCAACGCCGAGGCCTCGTCCAGCTTCGTCAGGGCGAAGCCGACGTGGACGATCGTGTAGTCACCGACCTCGACCTCGGGGACGTAGGCGAGGCAGACCTCCTTGCGGATGCCGCCGAAGTCGACGGTGGCCATGCGCATGCCGTGGACCTCCCAGACGGTGTCGACCCTGCCGGGGACCCCCAGACACACGGTCGACCTCCTCGGGGTGCGTCAGCGGGCGGACCAGGCTGCGGCAACAGCGGCCTGACCCAGCGCGAGGCCGCCGTCGTTGGGCGGCACCACGCCGTGCACGAGCACTGTCAAGCCTGCCCGGCGCAGCGACCCCTGACAAGCCGAGGAGAGCACGTCGTTGGCGAAGACCCCGCCGGTGAGCCCGACCGTGTCGACGCCGTGCCGGTCGCGGACGAGCAGGACTGCCTCGGTGAGGGCCTCGGCCAGGGCCAGGTGGAAGGCGCGGGAGGACCTCGCCGGGTCGATGCCGGCCGCGTGATCGGCCACCGCCTGGGCGATCCAGCCTGAGGGGTCGAGGATCACGTCGCCCTCCGAGTCGGTGCGCACGAGCGGGCTGTACGGGCTCCCCGCGGACCGCCAACCCGAGGCCTCCTCGGTGGTCGCGGCCGCCAGGGCCTCCAGCTCGATCGCCGCCTGCGCCTCGTAGGCCACTTCGTGGCGCACGTCGAGCAGCGACGCGATCGCGTCGAACAGCCGGCCCATGCTGGTGGTGGGCGTGCAGTGCGACCCGGTGGCGAGCATCCGGGCGAGCACGGCGCCCTCGGCCGGGGTGCAGGCGGCGGCACTCGCGGTGCCCTCCCGACCGAGCCCGGCTGCGTGCAGGTGGGCCGCAGCCGTCCGCGCAGGATGCCGGATCGCGGCATCCCCACCCGGGAGGGCTATCGGACGCAGGTGCCCGACCCTCTCCACGGACGCATAGCTGCCCAGGAGGAGCTCGCCACCCCAGATGGTGCCGTCGGCACCGTACCCCGTGCCGTCGAGGACCAGGCCCAGGACGGGCGCCCCCGCGGGCACCCCGTGCTCGGCCAGCAGGGAGGCCAGGTGGGCGTGGTGGTGCCCGACGAGCAGGTGCTCGATCCCCCGGGCGGCGGCCTGGTCAGCGGCCCAGCGCCGGGACAGGTAGCCGGGGTGGGCGTCGGACACCATCACCTCGGGGGTGACCCGCTGCAGCGCACACAGCGTCTCAACTGTGCGCTCCAGCATCGCCAGGGTCTCGAGGTTGGCGGTATCGCCGATGTGCTGGCTGAGCCACGCCGTGCCCCCTCGCGAGACGCACACGGCGACCTTCAGCTCGCCTCCCACGGCCAGCATCGGCGGGCCGGCCAATGGCAGGGCGAGTGGCATCGGCGCGTAGCCCCGGCTGCGGCGCACCGGTGCCGGCGAGCCGGCCACCACACGTGTGACGGAGTCGTCGCAGGCGACGTGGATGGGCCGGTCGTGGTGGACGAACACGTCCGCGAGGCCAGCCAGGCGCTGCTCGGCCTCGGTGGGGTCTATGCAGATCGGCTCATCAGCGAGGTTCCCGCTGGTCATCACCAGGAGGACGGGCGCCCCGGCATCGAACAGCAAGTGGTGCACGGGGGCGTAGGGGAGCATCACCCCGAGGGTCCCGGTGCCGGGCGCCACCTCGGCGCCGAGGTCGGCGTCGAGCGCGGGGAGGATCACGATGGGCCGCGCTGGGGAGGTGAGCAGGGCCTCGGCCGTGCCGTCGATGACGACCACCTGACGAGCCGTGTCCAGATCGGCGGCCATGAGGGCGAAGGGCTTGGCGCTGCGCTGCTTGCGGGCACGCAACGTCCGCACCGACGTCGCACGGCGGGCGTCACAGGCGAGGTGATATCCGCCGACGCCCTTGATCGCCACGATCCGCCCCGCCCGCAGCGCTGCGACCACTACGTCGATGGGCATCGACAGGGCCGGCCCACATTCCGGGCAGGCGGTCGGCTGGGCGTGGAACCGCCGACTGGTCGGGTCCCTGTACTCGGCCAGGCAGGGTGGGCACAACGGGAAGCCGGCCATTGTGGTGTTCTCGCGGTCGTAGGGAAGTCCCGTCGTGATCGTGTAGCGGGGGCCGCAGTGGGTACAGGCGATGAACGGGTAGCCGTGCCGACGGTCAGCGGGGTCTCGCAACTCGGCCAGGCAGTTCGTGCACACAGCCGTGTCCGGGGGGATCGACGTGACGCCCGGGCCGGGGCCGCTGGCGACGATGCGGAAGGCGGGCATGCCGTGACCGACTGAGACTG
>CAVTOX010000014.1:0-414896 GCA_963736425.1 uncultured Actinomycetes bacterium | reverse complement strand
CTTCGCGCAGCGCTCCAGCAGGCGTGAGTGCAGGTAGAAGACGTCGCCGGGGAGGCCTCGCGGCCCGGCGGGCGGCGCAGCAGCAGCGAGACTGCGCGGTAGGCCTCGGCCTGCTTGGACAGGTCGTCGAAGATGATCAGGACGTGCTTGCCCTCGTACATCCAGTGCTGGCCGATGGCCGAGCCGGTGTAGGGAGCGAGGTACTTGAAGCCGGCAGAGTCCGAGGCGGGCGCGGCGATGATGGTGGTGTACTCCATCGCGCCGTACTCCTCGAGGGCGCCGCGGACACCCGCGATCGTGGTGCCCTTCTGCCCGATGGCGACGTAGATGCACCGGACCTGCTTGTTCGGGTCGCCGGACTCCCAGTTGGCCTTCTGGTTGATGATCGTGTCCAGGCAGACGGCGGTCTTGCCGGTCTGCCGGTCGCCGATGATCAGCTGGCGCTGGCCGCGGCCGATGGCGGTCATGGCGTCGATGGCCTTGATGCCGGTGGCCATGGACTCCTTCACCGGCTGGCGCTGCACGACCGTGGGGGCCTGCAGCTCCAGGGCGCGACGGGTCGAGGTCTCGATCGGGCCACGGCCGTCGATCGGGGTGCCCAGGGGGTCGACCACACGACCCAGGTAGCCGTCACCGACCGGGACCGAGAGCACCTCACCAGTGCGCTTGACGGTCTGGCCCTCCTCGATCAGCGAGCCGTCGCCCAGGAGCACGACGCCGATCTCACGGACGTCGAGGTTCAGCGCGAGGCCCAGCAGGCCGCCCTCGAACTCGAGCAGCTCGTTGGTCATCGCCGAGTGCAGTCCCTCGACGCGGGCGATCCCATCGCCGGTCTCGACCACGCGGCCGACCTCTTCGCGTGCCGTCTCCGGCGCGAACGCCGCGACGTTGCGCTCGATCGCGGCACGGATCTCGTCGGCACTGATCGCCAGCTCCGTCATCGTCTCTCCTCGTTCCATCCCCGCCGGCTGGCGGGGCACGTCGTTGTTGTCATTCGTCGCTCAGCCGACCAGCGCCCGGCGGGCCTGCTCGAAGCGTGTGGCCACCGTCGCGTCCACGACCTCGCTGCCGATGCGCACCGAGATCCCTCCGATCACGGCGGGGTCCACCGCTACGTTCAGTCGCACATCGCGACCGTGGATCCGTGAGAGCGCCGCAGTGAGGCGCTCGGCCTGGTCCGGGTCGAGCGGACGCGCGACGCGGACCTCGGCGACGGACCTGCTGCGCTGCTCGCCGGCAAGGGCCATCAGCTCGTCGATGACCGAGTCGACGCGGCGGCCGCGCAGGTGGGCCATCGCGTAGCCGAGCACCTGGCTCGTCTGCGGCGCGGCGCGGCCGTCCAGCAGGCTCTCGACGAGCCCTGCCTTCTGGGCCGATCCCACTGAGGGGTCGGTCAGGGCCATCTGCAGGTCGGCGGACCCGGACACGGCCTGCGAGAAGCTGAACAGCTGGTCCTCGAGGCCGTCGAGGTTGCCGTCACGCTCGGCCACCATGAAGGCCGCCTGCTCAGCGAGCTGCTCGGTCGCCTCGAGCAGGTCGGTCGGGCTGGACCAGCGCTGGGCTGCGACATCGGCCAGGACCTCGACGGCCCCCGGTGACACCCGCCCTGCGAAGATCGCCCGCGCCAGCCCGTCACGGGCCTGTGCAGGTTGGCCGGCATCGGACAGCGCCATGCGCAGCTGCGGGTCGCGGCCGATGACGTCGGCAGCGGCGAAGAGGTCGCCGGGAAGCGCCTCGAGCTGCGGGTCGCCACGACGCTCGTCGAGGCGGACCCGGAGCCCGGCGGAGTTCTCCCGGACAGACGCGCTCATGGTGTGCCCGACTCCCTGCCTGCTCCGGACTGCTCGAGCTCGGCGATGAACCTGTCGACGGTGGCCCGCGCGCGCTCGTCGTCGGTGAGGCTCTCCCCCACGATCTTGCTCGCCAGCTGCAGGGCGAGGTCACCGACGTCGCGCTGCAGCGATCCGACGGCCGCGTCCCGCTCGGCCTGGATCTGCGCATCGGCCCGCGCGGCGACGACAGCTGCGGCGGTCGACCGCCTCAGCCTTGGCGGCGTTGACGATCTCGCCGCCCTCGCCGTGCGCGGCAGTCCGGATGGCCGCCGCCTCCTTGGTGGCGGCCTCGAGCTGTGCGGAGTACGCGTCCCGGCTGCGCGCGGCCTCGGCCTGCATGACCTTGGCCTGTTCGATCCCGCCCTCGATCTTCTCGGCACGCTCCGCGGTGACCTTGTTGAAGGTCGGAAGGACGTACTTCCAGAACATGACGAGCAGGATCACGAACGAGAGCGTGCCCCAGATGATGTCGTACGGCGCCGGGATGAGCGGATTAGGCTCCTCCGACGCGACGATGATGATGGTGTCCATGGCCCTTCCTGATCAGCCTCGGGGATCAGCGTGACGTGCTGAGGTCGCTGCGGCTCAGGTGAACAGGAAGCCGGCGACCAGGCCGATGAGCGCCAGGGCCTCGGTGAAGGCGATGCCCAGGAACATGTTGGTGCGCAGCACACCCGTGGCCTCGGGCTGGCGGGCGATGCCCTCGAGGGCCTTGCCGACCAGGATGCCGATGCCGATGCCCGGGCCGATGGCCGCGAGGCCGTACCCGATCGCGTTGAGGTTACCGTTGACTGCGGCGAGCGTCTCCACTGTGGTGGTTCCTTCCGTGTTGCCCGTGGCGGTCGCCCGGGAGTCTGGGGTGTGCGGTGATCGGTGGGGTCTAGTGCTCGTGGCTCGTCGCACCGTCGATGTAGACGGCGGTCAGCAGGGCGAAGATGTAGGCCTGCAGCGGAGCGACGATCAACTCGAACGCAACGAAGGCGAAGCCCATCGCGAACGAGGGGATCGCGAAGATCTTCATCAGTCCCTCACCCTCGATCAGCAGGTAGCTGGTGGCGCTGAAGAACAGCACGAGAAGCAGGTGGCCGGCCATCATGTTGGCCAGGAGACGGATGGTCAGCGTGACCGGGCGCAGGATGAAGGTCGAGATGAACTCGATCGGGGTCACCAGCAGGTAGATCGGCTTCGGGACCCCCGGAGGGAACAGGTTCAGCTTCATGTACTGGCCGAACCCGTGCTCCTTGATGCCCGCGTAGTTGAAGGTCACGTAGGAGACGGTCGCGAGCACGAGCGGGACGCCGATCACCGCGGTGGCCGCGATGTGCATCATGGGCATGATGCCGGTGATGTTGAACGCCAGGACCATCCAGAAGATCGTCACGATGATCGGGGCGAACCGCCGGCCCTTGGCGCCCATCACCTCGTCGATGATGTTGACATAGACCAGGTCGATGGCCATCTCGCCGAGGTTCTGCAGCTTTCCGGGCACCAGGGTGGGCTTCTTCATCGCCATCACGAAGAACAGCGCGAGGACCCCGGCCATGAAGAACCCGATCAGGTCGATCCGCGTCGGCGACCACCAGTAGTCCCCCAGCTGCGGGGGGAAGAACTCCATGATGGTGGGGGCGTCGTAGCCCCCTGCATCGTTCGCATCTTCCATCGGGGCAAGTAGCCCGATGGCGGCTGGAACGTTCAGCACAGTGGGCCCTTCCGGGATCGCGGTGGACGTGTGGACCGACGACAGAAGCTACTCATCGCGTCCGAAGCGAAGATACACGATGACGAAACCGGTCAGGGAACCGACCACCACTCCCACGGCCGTCAGGACCCGGCCGGTGCCGAGCCAATGGTCCAGCAGGAGCCCGACCCCTCCCCAGACGAGCACACCGCCGAGGAGCGAGCCGATCGCGGAGTGGGCGACGTGCTCCCCAGTGGGCTCGAGTGCGGGATGCATCGGACGTTTCGCGGGCGCGAACGGGTCCGGCGTGGTCGCGCCGTCAGGCCCGGGGGTGCCCGGGGTGCCGGACTGTTCGGGTGCGGGGTCGTGGCCGGGGCCGGTCATCGCTGCGGGGACTCGGTGTATGGGACCTGGGTCCGGGTGACCACCAGCGCCTCGAGCACGAGCGCGCCGATCGTGCCGATCAGCAGGCAGATGAACAGGACGGGGCGGGAGTAGAAGTCGGCATCGCGCAGCAACGCCAGCACCACCAGGAGCAGGACCATCTTGATCAGCCACGAGCCGAGGACGGACGCACCGAGGCCAGTCGCGTCCATGCCCGCCGTGCCCAGCGCGACGCCGACGGTGATGGTGAAGAACCCGACGGCGATCCCCATCCCGATGGCCGCACCCCACGCCCCCGCGGCTCCGGCCACGAGGTAGCCGATGAGCACCGCGACCGGCAGCGCCACCAGAGAGGCGATCAGGCCGATCCGCAGCACCCGTCGCATGGGCGTCACCAGGGCGGTGGGACCGCGCCGAGGGTTCCGCGCGGAGTCGCCGGCCGTCGGCGTGCTGTCGCTCATGCGATCTCCGATCCTGTGCGGGCGCCGCGGCCCCGCATGCTCGGCCAGGCGACCCCGAGCCCGAGCAGGACGGCCCCGACGGCACTGGCGATCAGGGCGTTCGCCAACGGGATGAACGCCAGAAGGACGACCGAGAACGCGATCAGGGCCGCCCATCCGGTCAGCAGCAGGACCGCCCGTCGCTGGGAGTGTCCCATCTCCAGCAGGCGATGGTGCAGATGCTGCTTGTCGGGTGCGAACGGCGAGCGGCCCGCGCGGGTACGTCGGATGACGGCCAGGCCGAGGTCGATGAGCGGCACGGCCAGGACTGCCAGGGGGACGAGGATCGGCAGCAGCGCAGGCAGCAGGGTGGTGCCCTCGAGTGCGTTGGGATCCACCTTGCCGGTCAGCGTGATGACGCTGGCCGCCATGAGGTAGCCGATCAGCATCGAGCCGGTGTCGCCCATGAACAGTCGCGCAGGGAAGACGTTGTGCGGCAGGAACCCGACACAGATGCCGACCAGCAGGGCCGAGACCAGGGCCGAGAGCGTCGCGCGCTCCACGCCGAACTGCACGCTCAGCAGGTACGCATAGATGAAGAAGGCCGTCGCCGACACGGCGGTGATGCCCGCGGCGAGTCCGTCGAGCCCGTCGATGAAGTTGATGGCGTTGACGCTCACGAGCACGATCAGCACCGTCAGCAGGACCGAGGTCGTCGGGTCGAGGACCAGCACGCCGTCGATGGGCAACCAGAGCAGGGTGATCCCCTGCAGCGCCATGACCGCGGCCGCCAGGACCTGGCCTGCCATCTTCGTGGGGGCGTCGAGCTCCCAGCGGTCGTCGGCAAGGCCGAGGGCGACGATGATCGCCGCACCGGAGAGCAGCGCGACGCCCTCCGTCGAGGCGCCCTCGAACACCGAGCGCATCATCGGCAGCTTGCTGGCGAGCAGCATCCCCGCGCACAGGCCAAGGAACATGCCCAGGCCGCCCCAGCGCGGGATCGCGTGGTCGTGGACATCGCGGTCACGGACTCCGGCGACAGCCCCGGCACGAAGGGCGAGCGAGCGCACCACCGGCATGACCAGGAAGGTCAGGGCGGCGGCGACGAGCAGGCTGAGCCCGTACTCGCGCACTAGCCGCGTGGGTACGCCGGGAAGGCGGTGACCAGCTCGGTGACCTCGGCACGGATCCCCTCGGCGGCCGAGCCGTCCTCGTCGCGGATGGCCCGGCCGATCAGCTCGGCGATCGTGGCCATCTGCTCGGTGCCCATCCCCTGGGTCGTGACCGACGGGGTGCCCACTCGGATGCCCGAGGCCACGCTGGCCGGGCGCGGGTCGTTCGGGATGGCGTTCTTGTTCAGCACGATCCCCGCGGCGTCGCAGCGCGCCTCGGCCTCGGTCCCGGTGACGCCGGTCCCCTGCAGGTCCAGCAGTGCCAGGTGCGTGTCAGTGCCGCCGGTGACCGGGCGCATGCCCTCGGCGGCCAGGCCTGCGGTCAGCGCCTTGGAGTTGGCGATGACGTCACGGGCGTACTGGGCGTACTCCGGGGTGGCGGCCTCCTTGAGGGCCACGGCCTTGGCTGCCACCGCGTGCATGAGCGGGCCGCCCTGCATCATCGGGAAGACGGCCTTGTCGATGGCCGCCGCGTGCTCGGCCTTCGCCAGGATCATTCCGCCGCGCGGGCCACGCAGGACCTTGTGGGTCGTGAAGGTCACGACGTCCGCGTACGGCACCGGGCTGGGGATCGCCTTGCCCGCGACCAGGCCGATGAAATGTGCGGCGTCGACCATGAGGATGGCGCCGACCTCGTCGGAGATCTCCCGGAAGGCGGCGAAGTCGATGAGCCTCGGGATGGCCGAGCCGCCGCAGATGATCATCGTGGGCCGGTGCTCACGGGCCAGGTCCCGGACCTGGTCGTAGTCGATGTCCTCGGTCGTCGGGTCGACTCCGTAGTGCACGGCGTTGAACCACTTGCCGGAGAACGAGACCTTGGTGCCGTGGGTGAGGTGCCCACCATGGGGCAGGCTCATCGCCAGCACGGTCTCGCCGGGCTTCATGAACGCGCCGTAGGCGGCGATGTTCGCGCTCGCCCCGGAGTGCGGCTGCAGATTGGCGTGGTCGGCGTCGAACAACGCCTTGGCCCGCTCGATGCCGATGGTCTCGGCGTCATCGACGACCGCACAACCGCCGTAGTAGCGCCGCCCCGGGTAGCCCTCGGCGTACTTGTTGCTCAGGGTGGAGCCCAGTGCTGCGAGCACGGCCGGTGAGGTGAAGTTCTCGCTGGCGATCAGCTGCAGGCCGGCGCGCAGCCGGTCGAGCTCGCCGAGGATGACCCCCGCGATCTCGGGATCCTCCGCGGTGAGGGCATCGAAGTCGGGACCCCAGAAGGGGGTGTCAAGGCTCATGGGCGGGCTCCAGGGCGCGATCGAGGGTTCGCCGGACGCGTCCGAGTCTACGTGCCCAGCGACTAGGGTCCGCGGTCGGCACGACGAGTCCCGGGCAGCAGGCGCGCAGGTCCTCGACATCCAGGGGCCCGGGCCGGACGAGCACGGGGGCAGCGCCCGTGAGGTCCACCACGGCGGACGCGGATCCGATACGGCAGGGCCCCGGCATCGAGCAGCACGGCAAGGAGCGCGGCGAGGTCGTCGGGGAAGGAGCCCTCGGGGGTCGCGGGCTCGCCCGGGCTGGGCGGCGGTGCCGCAGCGAGCACGCCCAGCGGGCCCGTGCGTTCGAGCAGGTCGAGGGCGACCGGGTGCAGCGGCATCCGCACGGCAATCCGTCCCGACGGATCTGTCAGGGACCACGCCAACGTCGGCTGGGCCGGCAGGACGAGGGTCAGCGGCCCCGGCCAGAAGTCGAGCATCAGCCGGCGGGCATCCGTGTCGACCTCGGCGATCCCAGGGACGGTGGCGATCCTGGGCACCATCACCGGGATCGACAGGTCCGCCCGACCCTTGGCGTCGCGCAGGGCCTGCGTGCCGCGTGGGTTGAAGGCGTCGGCGGCGATCCCGTAGGCCGTGTCGAGTGGAAGTCCGACCAACTGGCCACGGCGCAGGGCCGCCGCAGCGGCCGCCAACCCGCGTTCGCGCTCGTCCGGCGTGTTCGTGGCGATGCGCATCACGGCGCCATCCTGCCCGCGCGCGGATCGCCGAGGTGTGCCGGGGCCGACCGGCGAGGTCGAGGAGGTCGGCGACTTCCCGCCACGCGGGGCCGGGTTCCGACGCCGGCGCCGGGTTCGCGATCGGCGGGTTCGCGTTGGGCGCGCAGGACCCCGGGGACCCCGGACTCCCCCGCGCTCTCGCCCTGGACGTCGGCGTGCTCGATGAGGAGCAAGCCCCCGGGTCGCAGCAGCAGTGCAGCCTGCTCCGCCAACGGCCGGACGACCTCCAGCCCGTCGTGTCCGCCGTAGAGCGCCAGGTCCGGGATCGTGGTCGCGCACCTCCGGCTCCCGTGGGATCGCGTCCTCGGGCACGTAGGGTGGGTTGGCGACGACGACGTCGACGGATCCGCGCAGGTACTCGAGGGCCCGCCGTTGGCCGCCACCGCGGTGGCATCGCGGCCCGACAGCTCGATCGAGCTGCCCATGGCGGCGACCTGGGCGGCGTGGTCGGCGATGTTCCGCGTGCCCAGTCCACGGCCGTGGGTCGACAGCTCGACCGCGATGACGCGGCTGCCCGGAACCTCGGTGGCGATCGACAGCGCCAGCGCCGCCGACCCCGAGCAGAGGTCGACGACGAGCAACCTCGCCCGCGGCTGGCCGGACTCCCCCGTGGAAATGCGGGGGTCGGCGGCACGACCGCCGACCGACTCCGGCCCCGGCGCGATCCGACGGCCGCGAACCCCCGCACATGGTCGACCATCAGCTCGGTCTCCGGGCGCGGGATGAACACGCCGGGCCCGACGCGCAACTCGAGGTGGCGGAATGGGGCGAGGCCCGGTCAGATGCTGCAGCGGGATCCGCTGGACGCGCTGGGCGACGAGCGCGGCGTACGCGCGAGGACTGCTCGTCGGTGACGGTGCCCCCGGCCATCCGCAGCAGGGCGCGCGGCCGACCGGCGACGTGCGCAAGCAGCAGCTCGGCGTCCACCTCCGGCGTGGGCACACCCGCGGCAGCCAACTGGGCGGCGGCAGTCGCCAGAAGATCCCGGGTCGACTCCACCGCAGCACCCTATTCCTCCGCACCCGCCCGGTCGGACCGCCAGACGACAGCAGGGCCGCACCTTGGACGGACCGGATCCGGACAACGAGTGGCACGATCCGGACACCGGTGTCCGATCTGCGTCATTGCGCACTCCGCTTGGGCGACCGGCGTGGTTCTGTGGGGCACAGCGCCCAGTACCTGTTCGTCGAGCCGCGGGTCTGAGTGCTCAGGAGGCGGCGAGCCGCACGGCCATGTCGGCGTCGGTGAGGGCGTCGATGACGTCGTCGAGCTCGCCGTCGAGCACCGCGTCGAGGTTGTGGGACTTGTAGTTGACCCGGTGGTCGGCGATCCGGTTCTCCGGGAAGTTGTAGGTGCGCACCCGCTCGGAGCGATCCACGGTGCGGACCTGGGACTTGCGCACGTCCGAGGCCTCCGCGTCGGCCGCCTCCTGCGCGGCGGCCAGCATGCGGGCACGCAGCACGCGCATCGCGGACTCCTTGTTCTGCAGCTGGCTCTTCTCGTTCTGGCAACTCACCACGATGCCGGTGGGGATGTGCGTGATCCGCACGGCGGAGTCGGTGGTGTTGACACTCTGCCCGCCGGGGCCGCTGGAGCGGTAGATGTCGATGCGCAGGTCGTTGGGGTCGATCTGGACGTCGACCTCCTCGGCCTCGGGCAGCACGAGGACGCCGGCGGCCGAGGTGTGGATCCGACCCTGGGACTCGGTGACGGGGACACGCTGCACGCGGTGCACGCCGCCCTCGAACTTCAGCCGAGCATAGGGAGCGTCCCCGGGCTCGACCGTGCCACGGGCCTTGACCGCGACCTGGACGTCCTTGTAGCCGCCAAGGTCGGACTCCTCAGAGTCCAGGATCTCGGTCCGCCACCCGCGACGCTCGGCATAGCGCAGGTACATCCGCAGCAGGTCGGCGGCGAACAGCGCGGACTCCTGGCCGCCCTCGCCGGCCTTGACCTCGAGGATGACGTCCTTGTCGTCCATCGGGTCGCGCGGCACCAGC
This sequence comes from uncultured Actinomycetes bacterium, assembly GCA_963736425.1. Taxonomy (GTDB): domain Bacteria; phylum Actinomycetota; class Actinomycetes; order S36-B12; family CAIYMF01; genus Prado023. The sequence goes on along the minus strand of CAVTOX010000014.1, from coordinate 405,403 downwards.
AGCAGGGTCAGCCGCTCGGCGACCCGCACTCGCTCAGCGGCCGACGCGTCGGCCTCCGCAGCGAACTCCGGGTCCTCGGCGGCCAGCTCGCGGGCTGCTCCCTCGTCCTCGCCGAGCTGGAGCCACTGGCGGTAGGCGGCCACGACCGGGCGCAACTGGGCATGCCGCTTGCCGACCCGGCGGGCTGCCGCGGGATCCGCGTGCAGCGCCGGATCGGACATCTGCTGCTCAAGGTCGGCGTACTCGCGCTCAAGGGCGAGGCAGTTCTCGAACATCGGTAGCTCCGCGGGTCCGCGCGAGCTACTTGGTGTCGGCCTTCTTGCCGAAGCGGGCCTCGAACTTGGCCACGCGGCCGCCGGTGTCGAGGATCTTCTGCTTACCCGTGTAGAACGGGTGGCAGGCCGAGCACACGTCGGCGTGGATCACGCCGTTCTTCGCGGTGCTGCGGGTGGTGAAGGTGTTCCCACAGGTGCAGGTCACCGTCGTCTCGACGTAGTTGGGGTGGATACCCGACTTCATGGCTGGCTCCTTCGGCGCACCGGGTCGTGCAGGCAGGTGTGCTCAGCACGTGAACCGGAAGCAGTCGACGAAGTATCCCACGTTCACCCGGGGACGCCCAAACGAGCGTCGCGAGCCGCCCTGCGCATCGCAATGGCCCCCACTGCGGCGGCCACGAAGCAGGCGGTGGCTCCGAGGACCAGGCCCCAGCGGGCACCGAACGTCGAGGAGACCCAGCCGGCCACCGGACCGCCCAGCGGGGTCGTGCCCATGAACGCCACCAACCAGAGCGCCATCACCCGGCCGCGCATCTCAGGCGCGGACGCCAGCTGCAGTGTCGCGTTGCCCCGGGCCATCAACGACACGCTCGCCGCACCGACAGCGACCAGCAGCGCGAGCGCGGTAGTCGCCGAGGGCGCGAAGGCGGTGGCCAGCACCAGGACTCCGAACAGGGCCGACGAGCGCACCAATGTGCCTATCCCCGTACGCCCGCGTGCCGCCGTGTAGAGCCCCCCGAGGACCGCGCCGAGACCCATTGCCGCGGTCATGAACCCGTAGGTGCGGGAGTCCCCGTCGAAGGCCGTTCGCGCGAAGTAGGGCAGTGTCACCTGGAACTCGTAGGTGAAGCACCCCATGATCGCCATCATCAGCAGCGGCACGCCGAGCTCACGCTCGCGGCGGACGTAGGCGAACCCGGCCCGGACCTGGCCGCGCTCATGTGGCTGCGGCTCCGCGGGGCGCAGGCGGGACGCATCCATCGCGAGCAACATCGCGGCCACTGGGATGAACGACGCGGCGTTCAGGGCGAAGCACACACCAAGCCCGCCCGCAGCGATGACCAGCCCCGCCACCGCTGGGCCGAGGACCCGCGCGGCGTTGACCATCACCGAGTTCAGGCTGACCGCGTTGCGCACGGACTCCGGTCCGACGATCTCGACCAGGAATGCCTGGCGGGTGGGCTTCTCGAAGGCGTCGGCCAGCCCCAGAAGTGCGGCGAGGCCGAGCACCTGCCAGAGCCGGACGGAGTCGGTGAGGGTCAGGGCGGCCAGCACGAGGGCCAGCGCGCCCATCACCGCCTGGAGCGCTACCAGGAGGCGGCGCTTGTCGGCACGGTCGGCCACAAGGCCGCCGTACGGTCCGACCAGCAGGATCGGCAGTGTCTGGGCGGCGAACGTGAGGCCGACCCAGGTGGCCGACCCGGTGATCTCCAGGACCAGCCAGGCCTGGGCGACCATCTGCATCCACGTGCCGACCAGCGAGATCGACTGCCCGGCGAAGTACAGACGGAAGTTGGGGATGGACAGCGCCGAGAAGGTCTCGTGGCGCAGGGTGGCCAGCCGCCCCGCATCGCGCGCATCCTCGACCGCCGTCACGCCCCCCATCCTCCCGCACATCAGCGGGTGGCGGGATGCGCCTCAGTCGTCGGAGCGGCCACTCGGTGCGGTGGGTGTGGTCTTCTGCACCTGGAGGAGGAACTCGTAGTTGCTCTTCGTGTCGCGCAGCTTGCTCTGCAGCAGCTCGATGGCCTGGGTGGCCTCAAGTGCGTGCAGGACGCGGCGCAGCGTCCACACGATCTTGAGCTCCTCGGAGCTCATCAGCAACTCCTCCTTGCGGGTGCCTGACGCGTCGACATCAACAGCCGGGAAGATCCGCTTGTCCGCCAGGCGCCGGTCGAGCTTGAGCTCCATGTTCCCGGTGCCCTTGAACTCCTCGAAGATCACCTCGTCCATGCGCGAGCCGGTCTCGACCAGTGCGGTGGCCAGAATGGTCAGCGAGCCGCCGTTCTCGATGTTGCGGGCGGCGCCGAAGAACTTCTTCGGCGGGTACAGCGCCGCGGAGTCGACGCCCCCGGAGAGGATCCGGCCGGACGCGGGGGCGCTGAGGTTGTAGGCGCGGCCCAGGCGGGTCATCGAGTCCAGCAGCACGACGACGTCGTGGCCGAACTCGACCAGGCGCTTTGCCCGCTCGATCGCGAGCTCGGCGATCGTGGTGTGGTCCTCGGCAGGCCGGTCGAAGGTCGAGGCGATGACCTCACCCTTCACCGAGCGCTGCATGTCGGTGACCTCCTCGGGACGCTCGTCCACGAGGACGACCATGAGGTGACATTCCGGGTTGTTCGTGGTGATCGCGTTGGCGATGGCTTGGAGCACCATCGTCTTGCCGGCCTTCGGCGGCGAGACGATGAGGCCACGCTGGCCCTTGCCGATCGGGGCGACCAGGTCGATGATCCGGGTCGTCATGTTCGTGGCGTCGGTCTCCAGGCGCAGGCGCTGCGACGGGTACAGCGGCGTCAGCTTGCCGAACTCCACGCGACCGCGGGCGGCCTCCGGGTCGGCACCGTTGACAGACTCCACCTTGACCAGCGGGTTGAACTTCTCCCGTCGATCCCCGCCGCCCTCGCGGGGCTGGCGGACCTGGCCGGTGATCGCGTCACCCTTGCGCAGGCCGAAGCGCTTGACCATCGACAACGACACGTAGACGTCCGTCGGACCCGGCAGGTAGCCGGTGGTCCGAACGAACGCGTAGTTGTCCAGGATGTCGAGGATGCCGGCGACGGGCACGAGGACGTCATCATCAGTGACCTCGGGCTCGACGTCGCGGCCCTGATTGCCCTGGTTGCGCGGATTGCCCTGGTTGCCCGGGCGCCGTTCGTCGCGGTCATTGCGGTCGTTGCGGTTGCGGTTGCGGTCGCGCCCGCGGCGGCGGCGGCCGCCCGGCTCATCGCTGTACCGGTCGTTGTCGCGACTCTGGTTCTGGCCGCCACCCTGGTTCTGGTCACCGTCCTGGTTCTGGTTGCTGTCCTCGCTGGACTCGCGCTGCTGGCTGCCGGCCTGATCCGGGTTGCTGTCCCCGCCGGACTCGCGCTGCTGGGTGCCCTCGCGGCCAGTGCGCCCCTGGGACTGGTTCCGGTTGCCGTCACGCGACTCACGATCCTGCTGGCCACGGTCCCGGCCACCGTCACGCTGACGGGTGGCCCGCTGTCCGGACTCACGCTGCGGACGATCGTCCTGGATCGTCTCGGGACCGCGCTGGCCGCCCTCGCTGCGCTGGTCGCCGCTCTCGCTGCGGGACTCTCCCTGACGCTCAACCTCTGCAGCGTCTGTGCTGACGGCAGACTCGGCGCTGCTCTCTCCGCGTGGACGGCGGGTCCGCCCGGCCTTCGCGGCCGGCGCGCCACCGGCACCGGACTGCGCGCCACCGGACTGCGCGGCACTGATCGCGGACACAAGGTCGCTCTTCTTCATCGAGGAGGTGCCGGCGAGCCCCATGTCATGGGCGACCTTCTTGAGCTCGGGCAGGAGCATCGTGGACAGACTGCCGTTGGCCCGGCCGCGGCCGGAGTTCTGGTCGGCGTCCGGGGCGATGCTGGTCGTGTCGGTCACGTGATTCCTATGGGTGAGGTGAGTCGCCTGCGCGGCTGAGGGCCGCGGGCGACAGATATCCGTGGAAGTGGATCGCGACGGCGGGGAGGTGCTTCAGGCGTCAGGAGTGAGGTTCTGTACTCGGTGCCGGTCGGCCACCTACGTTCGTGGCACCGTGCTGATCCAGCACACACGGTAGCACCCTGATGACCGGTCGTGTGACAGCAACGTGCGCGTAACCGCGCCCGGTGTCGAGCCGACCTACAGCGCCTGAACGCCCCTGTCGGACACCGGCAGCGAGAGCACACGGGCGGAATCGCCTACCAGGTGCAGGATCCGGGCCGCCAGCCGATCGCCATCGCCGTCGATTGCGAACGCGATCACGGCCGGACCAGCGCCCGAGATGGCAGCAGGGACTTGCAACGAGCGCAACCGCTCCACCAGGTCCACGCTCGAGGGGTAGACCGAACGACGCTGCTGCTGGTGCAACCGGTCGTCGGTGGCCTCGAGGAGGAGGTCCGGATCGGTCGACAGCGCGTGGACCAGCAACGCGGAGCGTCCGGCGTTGAACGCGGCATCAGCATGCGGCACCGACGCGGGGAGCGCCCCGCGGGCCCTGGCGGTCGACGCCTCGGCAGCAGGCACGACCAGGACCGGCGCGATACCTGGATGGACGGCGAACCGCGTCGCCCGCCCGACCGGACCGATCTCGCCGGACTGCATCCAGGCGATCGTCGCCCCCCCGAGCACCCCTGGTGCCACGTTGTCGGGGTGGCCCTCCAGGCGGGTGGCCAACGCGATCATCTCCGCATCGGAGACCGAGTCGGCCACACCGGCGAGGTGGGCGGCCACGACCAGCCCACCGACGATGGCAGCGGCCGACGAGCCCATCCCGCGGCTCTGGGGGACGGCGTTCACACAGCGAAGTCCCAGCCCGCGGGCCGCCAGCTCACCGGACTCCTCGAACGCCGCGAGACCGGTGCGCACGATCCTGGCCACCAGGTTGGTGCCGTCCCTGGGCAGGCGCCCCGCCCCCTCGCCGACCACTTCGACGGTGACTGTTGAGCCCTCGGTGAAACGGGCCTCGATCCGGTCGGTCAGGCTCAGGGCCAGACCCAGGCAGTCGAAGCCCGGGCCGAGGTTGGCGCTCGTGGCCGGCACCTCGACGACCACGGTCGACGTCGCCCCTGCCGCTGACCCCGCCTCTGCGCCTCCCCCGGTGCCGCCCATGTCGGCGGGCATCAGCCCTCCAGGCCCAGTGCGCGGGCAGCCGCTGCGACATCCACCGGGATCACTGTCGGGTCCGTGGCCCTGGCCAGCGCCCACTGGGTGTCCTTCAGGCCGTGTCCCGTCAGCGTGCACACGATCGTCTGGCCGGGGTCCACCTGACCGGCGGCCTGCGTCGCGATCAAGCCCGCCACCGAGGCAGCCGAGGCCGGCTCGCAGTACAGGCCGTCCCGGGCAGCCAGGGCGAGGTGCGCCTCGAGGATCTGGTCGTCGGTGACCATGTCGATCAACCCGCCGGACTCGTCCCGAGCGGCCACGGCGAACTCCCACGACGCCGGGTTGCCGATCCGGATCGCGGTGGCGATGGTCTCCGGGTTGGGAACGGGGGCGCCGCGCACGATCGGCGCCGCACCCTCGGCCTGGAAGCCCCACATCCGTGGAGTGTGCGTGGCCAGGCCGTCGCGGGAGTACTCGCCGTAGCCCTTCCAGTAGGCGGTGATGTTGCCGGCGTTGCCCACCGGGAGCACGTGGATGTCCGGGGCGTCGGCCAGGGTGTCGACGATCTCGAACGCCGCACTCTTCTGGCCCTCGATCCGGGCGGGGTTGACGGAGTTCACCAGCGCGACGGGGTAGGAGCCGGCGAGCTCGCGAGCAAGCCGGAGGCAGTCGTCGAAGTTCCCGTCGAGCTGCAGCAGCTGCGCGCCATGGGCCACGGCCTGGGCGAGCTTGCCCATCGCGATCTTCCCTGCAGGTACGAGGACAACCGGCGTCATACCGGCCTTGGCGGCATACGCCGCGGCCGACGCCGAGGTGTTGCCTGTCGAGGCGCAGATGACAGCGCGCGCGCCCTCATGGGCGGCCATCGAGATGGCCATGGTCATTCCGCGGTCCTTGAACGACCCTGTGGGGTTCCCGCCGTCGAACTTCAGCAGCACCCGGCAGCCGGTGAGCTCCGAGAGCCATCCGGACTCGACCAGGGGCGTCCCGCCCTCGCACAGCGTGATGACCGGGGCGCCCGCCGGAAGTGACATCCGCTCGCGGTACTCAGTGATGACACCTCGCCACGGACTCGCGCCGCGAGCAGCCGCACCCGCCGGGGCCGACGAACCCGCCGGGCTCACTGCGCCGCCCCGATCACCCGCATGAACCCGACAACCTCGTCGACGGAGTCCAGGTCCCGCAGCTGCGCCACGGTCGCGGCAAGATCGGCCTCGCGTCCCGGGTGGGTCAGGATCAGCAGCTCAGCCTGGTCGCCCTCGCCCTTCTGGGTCATGCTCCGGATGCTGGCGCCATGCTCGGCGAACACCCCGGCGACCCCGGCCAGGACACCGGTACGGTCGAGCACCCGAAGGTGCACGAAGTAGGCCGTCGTGGCTGCACCCATCGGCAGGACGGGGAGCTCGGCGTACGAGGACTCCCCCGGACCGGTGGACCCGGTGACCCGGTTGCGCGCGGCGGTCACGATGTCGCCGAGCACCGCGCTGGCGGTCGGGGCGCCACCGGCTCCGCGGCCGTAGAACATGACCTGACCTGCGGCGTCAGCCTCGATGAACACGGCGTTGAACGCGTCGCGCACGCCGGCCAGCGGGTGCGTCGTGGGCACGAGCGTGGGATGGACGCGGACACTGACCCCGGCGCCGCTGGCAGACTCGATGAGCTCGGCGATGGCCAGGAGCTTGATGTCGAAGCCCATCTCCTTGGCTGCCGCGACGTCCGCGGCCGTGACCGCGGAGATGCCCTGGACGTCGACGTCGGCGAGCGTGACGCGGGTGTGGAAGGCGATCGATGCGAGGATCGCGGCCTTCGCCGCTGCGTCGAGGCCCTCGACGTCGGCAGTGGGGTCGGCCTCGGCGTACCCAAGGGACTGGGCCTCGGCCAGGGCATCGGAGAACGAGGCTCCCGTGGAGTCCATCTGCGACAGGATGTAGTTGGTGGTGCCGTTCACGATGCCCAGGACGCGGCGGATGCGGTCGCCGGCCAGCGACTCGCGCATGGGGCGCAGCAGCGGGATCGCCCCGGCCACCGCGGCCTCATAGGACAGGTCGACGCCCGCCTCCTCGGCAGCGGCGTGCAGGGCTGCACCCTCCGTGGCGATCAGCGCCTTGTTGGCAGTCACCACTGATGCCCCGCCCTTGAGCGCCCGTAGGATCAGCTCCTTGGCCGGCTCGATGCCGCCCATGAGCTCCACAACGAGATCGGGATCGGTGTCCAGCAGCGCCGGGAGGTCGTCGCTGAGGAGCTCGGGACGGATCCCCGGGCGCTCACGCGACGCGTCGCGAACTCCGACGCCGGTCACGACCAGTCGGGCCCCCACGCGGGCCTCGAGGTGGTCGGCCTGCTCCTCGAGCAGCCGCACCACCTGGGCTCCCACGGTCCCGCCGCCGAGCACGACGACGGACAACTTCTCGGGGGGCGGTGCCATGACGGGACTCCTTGGACGGTTCGGGACAGGTCCACCGCAGGAATGCGCGGCTGGACGCGGCCACGATTCTCTCACGGGCGCCGGTTCCGCTCGCGCGCCGATGAACGCGCGCCGGTCTCGCCTTCCTCGCCCTGTCGGGCGCAATCGTCTGCCCCGGTCGGCCCGACTCAGGACGGCGCGTCGGCAAGCCCGGCGTCGAGGGCGAACAGGTCCGCCTCGGTCTCCCTGCGCAGCACGATGCGGTCCACGCCGCCACGCACGGACACCACCGGCGGGCGCGCCACCATGTTGTAGTTCGAGGCCATGGCCCGGCAGTACGCGCCTGTGGAGGCGACGGCCAGCAGGTCGCCGCGCTCGAGATCTGAGGGCAGCCAGGCGTCGCGCACCACGATGTCCCCCGACTCGCAGTGCTTGCCGACCACCCGGGTCAGCATCGCGGGGGCCGAGGAGGTACGCGAGGCGAGGGCGACGGTGTAGTCGGCATCGTAGAGGGCCGTACGGATGTTGTCGCTCATGCCGCCGTCGACCGAGACATAGGTGCGCCAAGCCCCCGTCCGGTACTCGACGTGCTTGATGGTGCCCACTTCGTAGAGGGTGACCATGCTGGGGCCGACGATCGCGCGGCCGGGCTCGACGGAGATCAGCGGCACGTCGATCCCGCGCCGGGCGCACTCTCCCGCGACGATGACGCGCAGCGCCTCCGCCATTCCGACCGGGGCGACCGGGTCGTCCGTCGGCAGGTAGGCGATGCCCATGCCACCCCCGAGGTTGAGCTCGGCGACGGAGACGCCATCACGGCCGAGAAGGTCGGCGATGAAGCCGACCACGCGGTGCGCGGCCACCTCGAAGCCGGATGTGCTGAAGATCTGCGAGCCGATGTGCGAGTGGATGCCGACGAGCCGCAGCTCGGGACGCTCGCCTATCGCGAGAACCGCATCCCGCGCGGCACCGGAAGTCAGGGAAAGACCGAACTTCTGGTCCTCGTGGGCGGTGGCGATGAACTCGTGGGTGTGCGCCTCAACGCCGGTGGTGACCCGGATGAGGACGTCGGCCACGACACCTGCGTCTGCGGCGAGGTCGGCCAGACGATCGATCTCGTCGAACGAGTCGATCACGTAGCGGCCGACCCCCGCGGCGAGCCCCGCGCGCAGCTCGGCCTGCGACTTGTTGTTCCCATGCAGGCTGATCCGCTCAACGGGGAACCCTGCGGCGCATGCCAGCGCCAGCTCGCCACCGGTGCACACGTCCAGGCCGAGGCCCTCCTCAGCCAGCCAGCGCACCGTGGTGGCACTCAGGAAGGCCTTGCCCGCGAAGGACACGGAACCCGGAACATCGCGGTCGGTGTAGGCCGACTGGAAGGCGGCAGCGCGCGCCCGGAAGTCCGCCTCGTCAAGGACCAGTGCCGGGGTGCCGTGCGTTGCGGCGAGGTCCCGGACGGAGATCCCGCCGATCATGAGCGTCCCGGCGGCGTCGCGGCGGGCCGTCGCCGGCCAGATCTGCGGGTCGATCCGGGCCATGAGGCTGGAGTCGGGGACGCTCGGGATTGAGGCTGCCTGGGCGTAGTCGCCGTGCATCGGGCCAGCGGGGTGGGCGCGCATGGCGCGATCCTAGGGCGAACTCCCATCGCCGGCAGCGGGCTCGAACAAGCCTCGCGTCCCCACGCGGCGACCCCGCAGGATCTGCGCCGGATATCCGTATCCCCGCGAAGTCCGGCGGATCCAGGGTGCGCGCGAGATGGCGACGGGATTGGCGGCAGCGACCCTCATTCGGCGACCCTGGAGAGCTGCCCGCGGGAGGGGCTGGCGATCAGGTGTGGGTGGGCGAGCTGCGCACGAGGTCGCGACGACGGAAGCCGAGGCGCATCCCCTCGATCTCCGCAGAGCCCACGATTGCCAGTCCGATGAGGTACAGCCAGATCTCCAGGGCGATGACGCCGCCGAGGACCGCCACGATCTGGGAGTAGGTCGAGGACACCGACAGGTACCAGCCCAATCCGACCGTCCCAAGAACGATCAGCAGGGTGCCCAGCGCCGCGCCGAGGTTCAGCCAGCGCACCGCTCGTCGCGCACGGATGCCGTAGCGCATGGCCGCGGTGAGCATCAGGTACACGACGAGGATCGCCAGTGGAAGGCGCACGAGGCGCAGGCTCGCGCTCACGGACTCGCCGATGCTCAGGGCATCGAGCACCCGCGGGATCAGGGTCAGCGCCAGCACCAGCGCAATGAGGAGAACCTCGGCCACCAGTGTGATCAGGACCGCGATCGCTCGGCCGAGCATGCTGGGATGCTGCGGCTCGAGCTCGAACGCGATGTCGAGGACCTGGCGACCGACGTACACGAAGCGGCTGGCCGCATAGAGCGACAGCGCGAAGCCGACGAACCCGGCGATGCCCAGTGAACCGGGGCCGGTCGGGCTGAGGGCAGCGATCTGGTCGAGGAACGGCTGGAGGGCCGCGAGCAGCTCCGGATTCACGGACAACGCGTCCTCGACGCTGGTCACGAACTGCGCCGGGTCGAAGAACATGGCCACGACTGCGCCCAGGGACAGCACGGCGGGCACCAGGGAGAGCAGCGCGAAGAACGCCAGCCCGCCGGCGAGGACAGAGCCTCGGTGCCGGGCGAAGCGGGCATAGACCGAGACCCAGAACCCGACGTGGTCGCCTGCCTCGGGGACGTGGTCGTCGATCCGCTCGGTCCAGCGGACCAGGGCCGGTGAGCCGCCCTCCTCGCGAACGCGGTCGGCGGGCTCCGGAGGAACCGCGGGAATGGAGGCTCGGCCCTCGGCCGTGGGCGGGCCGTCGGACGGCAGCCCCGGATCGGGCACCAGCTACATCCGCTCGGGTGCGGAGACCCCCAGCAGGGTCAGTCCGTTGACCAGTACCTGCCGCGAGGCCGCGCACAACCACAGCCTCGCGATGTTCAGCGGCTCGACGGGATCGTCGCCCATAGGCAGGACGCGACAGACGTCGTAGAAGCGGTGGTAGGCGGTGGCCAGGCGCTCCAGGTAGCGCGCGATCCGATGCGGCTCGCGGAGCTCGGCGGCGCTGGCCACGACGCGCGGGAACTCGGCGAGGACGCCGAGCAGGTCGTTCTCCCGCTCGTTGGAGAGCAATGCGGGGTCGAACGGCGAGTTGCGCCAGTCGATGCCGAGTTCAGCGGCGTTGCGCAGCACCGAGGCGATCCGGGCCGAGCCGTACTGGACGTAGTACACCGGATTGTCGTTCGTGCGCTTGAGCAGCAGGTCGACGTCGAGCACCAGCGGCGAGTCCACCGGGTAGCGGATCAGGGAGTAGCGCGCGGCGTCGGTGCCCACCTCGTCGACAAGGTCATCGATCGTGATGATGTTGCCCGCGCGCTTGCTCAGCCGGACCTCCTCGCCGCCCTTGACCATCTTGACCAGCTGGCCGATCAGGACCTCGATGTTGACGTCCGGGTCATCCCCGGCGCACGCCGCCACCGCACGCAGCCGGTTGACGTACCCGTGGTGGTCCGCGCCCAACAGGTAGATGCACAGGTCAGCGCCGCGGTTTCGCTTGTCCACGTAGTAGGCGGTGTCGGAGGCGAAGTAGGTCAGCTCGCCGTCGGCCTTGACCAGGACGCGGTCCTTGTCGTCGTCGAAGTCGGTGGTGCGCAGCCAGACCGCACCGTCGGCCTCGTACATGTGGCCCTGCGTGCGCAGCTGCGCGAACGCGCGCTCGACCGCGCCGGACTCGTGCAGGGTCCGCTCGGAGTACCAGACGTCGAAGTTCGTGGCGAAGCGGGCGAGGCTCTCCTGCTGAGCCTCCAGCATGGTGCGGTAGCCCAGCTCGCGGAACATCTCCTGCTGCTCATCGACCGGCAGCTTCGTGATGCCGGAGTCGTTGGCGACGATCTGCGCGGCGATGTCCTTGATGTAGGCGCCGTGGTAGCCCTGTTCGGGGGCCGGGCGCCCGTGTGCGGCGTTCATGATCGACTCGCCGAAGCGCTCCATCTGGACGCCGCGGTCGTTGATGTAGAACTCGCGCGTCACGACGGCGCCCTGCGCGGCCAGCACCCGGGCGATAGCGTCGCCGACCGCGGCCCAGCGGGTGTGGCCCAGGTGGATCGGGCCGGTCGGGTTGGCCGAGATGAACTCGATGTTGATCCAGCGGCCGTGCTGGGAGGTGCCCTGGCCGTAGTGGGCCCCCTCGATGACGATCCGTGAGGCGACCTCGCCCTGGCTCGCGGCCTCGAGAGTGATGTTGACGAACCCCGGACCGGCGACCTCAGCGCGCGCGATCGCCGGGCTCAGCGAGAGCTGGGCGGCCAGCATCTCGCCGATGAACCGCGGGGGCGTGTGGGCGGGCTTGGCCAGGGTCATCGCGATGTTGGTGGCGTAGTCGCCGTGCTCACGGTTCTTCGGACGCTCGACCGTGGCGTTGACCCGGTACCCCTTCGGCAGGCACAGCTTGTTGGCCTCGATCAGGTCGGTCACGGAGGCCGAGACGAGAGCTGCCAGGGCGTCGGGGGTCATGCGCCCATGGTAGTGGGGCGGCCAGGCGGCCCGACAGTCCGATTCCAGCCGCTCCCCGCCGCCGCCCCCGCCTGCGTTGCGTTGCGTCTCGCTTCGCCCGACACGGACCTGCGTTGCGTCTGCGACCCGATACTGGCCGACATGCAACGCAGCGCGTTCAGGCTACGAGGCGAGCACGGTGGGCCACCGTTCGTCGGATGCGCTCGATGACGTCGTCCGGGCGCTTGATCAGGTCGTCCCACGTGAAGCGCAGGACGACGTAGCCGGCCGCGGCCAGTCGCTGGTCGCGCGTACGGTCGGCCTGGAACCGGTCCGGTCCGTGGAACTGCTGCCCATCGAGCTCGACGACGATCCTCGTGCCGTCGTGCAGCGCGTCGACGTCGCCGATCTTGCCCTCCGCAGTCGTGGACCGCAGGGTTGAACCGCCAGCCCGGACCCAGCGCGCCGACCCGTCGGTGGAAGTGCCACTCCAGGACCGAGTATGGGCGCCCGGCGCACGTCCGGGCCACGAAACGAGCCCGAGCGGCTCCGTGCCGGCCCGTGGCCGAGTCAGCGGCGCGCCTCAGTTCGGCCGTGGTGAGGATCCCCTGGCGAAGGGCGTCGCAGGCCATCGCGACCGAAGCTGGCGGCTCAAGAGTGCACAGCAGATCGGCAACAGTGCGCGGAGGCGTCGTGACGCGCATTCCGTCGACCGCGACCGTGTCCGCGCTCGGCAGGTCGGCTCGGTGCGTGATCACGGCGGTCGTGCGACGTGACGACAGGCTCGTCCCGTGCAACCCGCCCGAGGTGCACAGCCCCCACAGCTGCCCGGCCGTGTCGTGGCTGACGACCATGCCACCGGTGAGCCACACCGCCCGGGCTCGCTGCCACGGACCCTCGACCGCCTCGCGATGGCGAAGCACACTCGCCGTGATCGGGACCCAGAGCCCGGACCGGACCAGGCGACGCTGGCGGCCGTCGGACCAGCCCTCTGAGCGCGCCTGCGACCGGGTGAACACCCCGTCCTGCGCTGCGGCGACGCGGACGTCGAGCCCCCGGGAGATCTCCTTCACCTGACAGCCGACGTGACGTTGCATTCAGACGCGACAGCGTCCCAGATGCAACGCAAAGGCAGATGTCGGCGGGGAATTTGGGGGCGCGGGGGGTGGTCGGTAGGATGGCCGTTCGCCCTGGCCCCCGTAGCTCAGCGGGTCCATCCCGAGCGGTGCGTCCTTCACGCGACACGGACCTGCGTTGCATCTGGACGCGATCGATCGAGATGCAACGCATCTTGCCGGCTGCCGGGGGCACCGTGATTTAGCGCTTGGCGCGGCGTCGGTAGGATGGCATCCCCTGCCAAGGTTCGAGGAAGAGGTCCCGCCGGGGCGTGGCGCCGATCGGATCCTGCCGGGGGCACTCGTGACGAGGCCCCCATCGTGGTGCCTCTTCCATGTGCGGAACGGCCGCTTGCCCGCTCCGCGGGGTCTCCAGGGAGCGTCGCGCCCATGGCTGAAGCCCGCTCCCTCGCCCCGACCGTCGACACGATCGACGATGCTGCCGTCTCCAAGTCCGCGCTGCCCACCTCGAGGCTGTTCGTGATGTCCGTGCTGGGCGGGAAGTTCATTGCGGTGGGCGCGCTGCTTGCGATCGTCGTGGGCGGTTGGTCGATCGAACTCGTGGCGAACAACCCCGGCCTGGCGCGACTCGGGATGGGCGTGGTCTTCCCTGCGAGCGTTACGCGTCCGTATCCTCCATCGGAGCGACGTCGCCAAGGGCCTCCACGAATCCTGAGTCGTCCACGTCCTCCAGGGGCTCGATCATCGGGGCGATGTCACCGGAGGCGTCCGACTCGTCGACGTCCTCGAGGGGTTCGACCACGGGAGCCGCGTCGCCGACGGTCACCGAGCCCCCGGCCGCGGGTTCAGTCGTGGCGTCGGCCGGACTCCCTGACCGGTCCGGTGAAGGCCAGGGCCGCGAAGGCAAACCACAACTCGCGTGGCTGGCCAAGCGCCAATCCTGCAGCACCATAGGCCACAACTACACAACGTGTCTCGCAAGCGTCCCCCGGATGGGGGTACCGAGCGTCACATGACGTCACCGGCCCTCTCCTACGCAGTCGCGACCACACTGACGGGGCCGAGTCCCCACCGGCGACGGAGTCCACCCCACAGCCGGAGTGCCCGGCCCCCTGCTCGGGACCGGGCACTCCGGCATTCGGTTCGCGGTCGGGGTCAGCCGACAGGCGAGGTCACTGCTCCCTGCGGCGCCGGCGGCCGAAGCCAACCATCAATCCGCCGAGGACCATCGCCAGCAGGCCGAAGCCTGCCACGTTGACAGTGTCGTCAGCGCCGGTGTTGGGCAAGTCCTCCGTGCCACCCACCACGCTGTCCGGCTCGTCCGGCGTCTCCTCGATCCCGCCCACGGTCCCCGGTGTGACTGGGTTGGTGGTGGTTGCCGTGAGGCTCCGCTCGACCCAGCTGACCGAGTTCACGATCGAACCCGAGCTTGCCGTGACCGTCACCTGGTAGGTGAACGTGGCCGTGGCTGGGGTGGTACCCACAGCCGCGGGCAGGTCGAACTTCCACGTGATCGTCCGGGCAGTGGAGTTGTAGACGCCGCTGCTCGGGTTGATCGAAGTGGTGATCAGCTCAACGCCGGCCGGCAGGGTGTCAACCAGGGTCTCGCCGACAACTGCCGTGTCGCCACCGTTCTTGACGGTGACTGTGTACGTGACGATCTCACCGGTGGTTGCCGGCTGACCACTCGCCGGAGTGGACTCCTTGGTCAGGATCGGGCAGACCGGCGAACCCGGGATAACCACGGTCCAGGTGAAGACGTCCTGCGCTGCGAGTTGCTGCAGCGCCGACGCCGACACCGGCTTGGTCACGATCAACTGCGCGGTCACCTTGTAGCTGCCGGCCGGCTTCGGGTAGTTCCCCGCCGCCGTGGCAACTCCCTCGATGAAGTACGCGTAGTCGGGGTTCGCCGGGATCGTGATCGAGCCGGGCAGCTGTGCACCCGGGACGTTCGGATCGCAGATCTCTGCGGTGACCGTCGGCTGGGTGGGCACCGCGACCGAGCGGTCGTTGGTGAAGGTGCAGGTCACGGCAGCGTCGGGCATCGTGAAGTTGCCCTTGTCATCGACCTTGACCTTCACATCGCCTGCGGTGCACGCCAGCGTCGAGCCGTACTTGCCTGCGTTCTTCTCGCCGAGCACCTCGGACACGTTCACCGTGTCGCCGACCTGGACGGTCGCGTTGGCCACATTGGTCGCGTCCAGGACCGTCCCGGTGGCACCCGTGGCGGTCGACGCCTTGTTCGGCGCGCCGGACTCCGGCAGGCCACCCTTGATCGTCAGCGCCGCGGTGTCGCCACCCCGAGCATTGACCCACGCCTTCTGCAACTTCACCTCAGCCGTGTCACGCGTGTTGACGATGGTGCACACGACGCTCGCGCCCTTGTCGAGGGTGACGGTGTCTCCATTGAGGACGAATCCGAGGTCTGCCTGGTCGTCAAGCCTCTGTAGATCGTCGCCCTCCGGCGCCACGAACGGCTCGCAGACCCATGCGCTCGGCGAGTAGTTTGCTGGCCCGTCCGACTCGCCCAGTGTGTAGCCAACCCCCGACCAGACCTCAGTCAGGACGCCAGAGCCTCCCTCGTTCTGCACGCCTGGCGAGCCCTGTGGGCCGGTGGCCGAGAGGTCCCATTGATCGGGGTCAGCAGGGTCGAAACCCACGACCTGCTTGACCAGCAACAATTCCGCGGTATCGCGGGTGTTGGTGATCTTGCAGGTCGCGTTCGCACCCTTGGTCAGGGTCACCGACGTCGCCGTCTGCGTCTGACCGGTCCCCGTACACACCCACGCGGAACTCGGGCTGTAACCCGCCGGGCCACCGGACTCCGACAGGTTGAACGTGCCCGTAGGCACCGTCGCCCCAGTCACCGTCGAAGCCCCAGTCACACCCGTGATCGTGGTCGGACCCGCAGCCGTCAACGTCCACGCAGTCGGCAACGCCGGCCCACCACTGACCTCCTTGACCAACGTCAACGTCGCCGTGTCCCGCGTGTTGTAGTAGGTGCAGTCGGCTCGTCCATTGGCTGCGAGGGTGATGTTCACGCGTCGCGGGTTCTGAGGATCGACGACTACCGTGGTGCCGGTACCGGTCGTGGCACTGCAGTCGATCCTCTCCAGCGCCCACCCTGACGGCAGAGTTGTCTCTTCTGCGAACCACGACCCGACGCTGCGGCGCTCACTGAAGGCTTCACCGTTCATCAGGCTGAATGTCCCCCCCGGGTTGAAGGAGACACTCCCTTGGAACCCGAAGGATTCGCCACCGGTCCCGCCAGTGGCCACCTTGCGGATCGTGATCTGGCCGTTGGGCTCCGGCGGCGTCAGATAGATCGCGTAGCAGAACACATGCCGCACACCCGCGCGGTAGTTGACGAACTCGACATTGTCGCCATTCAGGGCGTCGTAGGCGCATCTGAGCGCACCAAAGGCGTAATTGGCCGGTCCGAAGCCGTTGGCGGCCTCGGCAAGCGGATCATTCGGAGTGCCACCCATCACCCACAGCGTGCTCCTGGCGGCAAGGGCGGCCTGGGCGTCAGTCAGGGGGACCGTCACGGCACCGAGGACGTCCCTGCCGGTCGGGTTTCCCTGGCTGTTCAGCTCAGGCGTCGAGCCAAGCGTCCGGTACGTGCCGTTCTGGTTCCCAACCTTCGACAAGTAGTTGAGCGGAGGTGGGGACTTCCCGTCGATCCTGTCTCCAAAGGTCAGAGGCCAGTTCGTAATTGGCTGGCAGACGTCCTGCGGTGAGGCATTCTCATTGACGGGATTGACAGGAGGTTCCATGCTGCTGGTGTAGTTGCTGTCCGGCCCAAGGTTCTTCAGCGATTCCTGGATGTTGTTGCGTGCCCGGTTCGCCCGGACGTTCTTGTAGTTGTTCGTCCCCGGGTCGCTGTCGGGAGCGCAACTGCGCGCCACGAGGGTGATCAGGAAGTCACCCGTGGCCTGCGGAGTGATCCGCATCGGAGGTGACGCCACCGCCACTGTGCCGGGTACATCGTCGCCGACGAGTCGGGCGTGGGCCAGGGCTCCGCGAGGTCCGCCCGGCGTCAGGTCCACGGCATCCGCGGTGGCGGCCTTCGCCTGCTCGACAGTTCCCGCCGACACAATTCGGACCGTGTAGGCCTTGCCGTTGCGCAGGTCCTCGACTGTTGCCTGATTGTCCGCAGCGGAGATTAGGGGCTCGCCAGTCGAGTTGTCCGACGGCGCTACCTCGGCGTCCAACGCCTTCCACGAGCCGTCGGCTTTCTCGAACTGGACGACGTAGTTCTTCTCGGCGCCGAAGTCGGGCCAGTAGATCGTCGCACTGGCGTCACCCGGGACCACCTTGATCCCCGGGACGAACTCCTCGACCGGGGCGCCGTCGGTGGCGTCCGCGGGCACGGACGTCGCCTCGTCGGCGGGTGCCGACTCCTCCGTCGCCACGGGCGCGGACTCGTCGGTCTCCTCGACCGGGTCGACCAGCGGGGCCTGGTCGTCCGTGGTGGCGGAGTCATCGATGTCCTCGACCGGGTCGACCATGGGGGCCTGGTCCCGTCGGCGGAGGCGGACTCGCTCGGGTCCGCGTCGGCTGCCGGCGTCTCTGCTGCGGGCTCCTCAGTGGCGTCGGTCTCGAGGCGTCCGCCTCGGTTGCGGCCGTGCTCCGGGGCATCCGTCTCGGCGGCCGTCACCTCGGGGGTCGGCTCGGCCGTCGCGGTGACCTCCGGCTCAGGGGTGTCCGTCATGGACATGCCAGTGGCCATGGGTCCATTGATCACCAGCGCCAGGGTCAACAACCCGACAACCGTCAGCTGCGACGAACGACTGGACCGACCTGAGAAGACACGCATGAGAACCCCTGCCCGAAAACCGCCAGATGTGACAGATTGATACTAGGTTCAGTCACTCAGCGTGTCGACCAGAATGGCCCCCTTCACCCGATCGGGTCAGTGGACAACGTGGGGGACTCACTGGCTGCTACTCCCCCAGTCGCGCCAGCAGCAGAACCTCCGCCAGCGTCAGCCTGCGCAGGACCTCGAGGTCCACGCTCTCGTTGGGGCCGTGCCAGCACGCCGCGGGGTCGCCGGGGCCGACCACGAGGATCGTTGCCTCCGGGAACTTCTCCGCAATGTCGCCGATGAACGGGATCGACCCACCGATCCCCATATGGACCGGCTCGGTGCCGTCCCAGGCATCGGTGAACGCCCCCCGGGCCACGTCGGCATGTGACCCCGACGGCAGCAAGCGCCACTGCATTGCCGGCCGTCGCCCGGCACGCACGTCACCGTCACGCCCCACGGGGCGCTCGCGACCAGGTGGTCGCACAGCGCCTGTTGGGCGGCCGCGGGATCCTGCCCCGGCGCGATCCGCATGCTCACCTTCGCCCGGGCGATCGGGAGCAGCACGTTCGCCGCGGCGTCCGTGCGGGGTGCGTCGATGGCCAGCACCGTCACGGCCGGCATCGACCAGATCCGGTTGGCCGCCGAGCCCTCCCCGATCGAGTCCACACCCTCGCGGACGCCGGCCTCCGCACGCAGCGCGGACTCGTCGAGGTCGACGGTCGGGACCGGCCCGTGCACCAACCCGGGCACCGCCACCCGACCCTCGTCGTCGTGTAGCGCGGCAAGCACCCGGACCAACCCCATCAGCGCGTCCGGGAACAGCCCGCCGAACACCCCGGAGTGCTGCTCGCCCTTGTGCGTGCGCACCTCCACGAACACCTCGACCAGCCCACGCAGCGAGGTGGTGAACGCAGGGACGTCGACCTCCCAGTTCGACGAGTCGGCGATCACGACGACGTCAGCGGCCAACAGCTCGCCGTACTCCTCGAGGAACGGGCCGAACGTCGGCGAGCCGACCTCCTCCTCGCCCTCGACGAACACGGTCACGCCCACCGGCAGCCCGTCGGGGTACGCCGCCTGGAGCACGCGCAGGGCCCCGATGTGCGCCATGACTCCGGCCTTGTCGTCAGCAGCGCCCCGCCCGTAGAGCCGCCCGTCGCGCTCAACGGGCTCGAACGGCTCGCTGTTCCAGTCGGCCAGGTTGCCCGCGGGCTGGACGTCGTGGTGGGCGTAGAGGAGCACAGTGGGCGCCCCGTCGGGCCCGGGCATCCGGGCGACCACTGCCGGCGCACCGCCGTCGGCCTCCAGAACGCGCACATCGGGCATCCCGAGGTCAGCCAACAGAGTGGCGACCGTCTCGGCGCTGCGCGCGACGTCCGGCGAGGTCGCTCCGTCGCGGCTCACGCTCGGGATCCGGACCAGGTCCTCGAGGTCGGCGCGGATGCCCGGAAGGGCTGCAGCGACAGCGGAGCGGAACTGGTCGGTCGAGGGTGCGGTCATGCCGAGCATCCTGCCAGCCGAGGGTCTCGGGGCGCCCAGCGACGAGCACGGCGGTACTGGCCGGGATGCCCACAGAGCGTCGTCTCCTCGCAACGCCCGACGCGATCCACCGGGGCCAACCCGATCCGCAGGGCCCGGCCTCCGACGCGGCCGCCGCCCCACCCCTACTCGACCTTGATCGCCGCCGGCTCGGACTCGTTGCCCGCCTCGTCGATGCCGATCACGCACACGGTGCTGGGCAGGTCTGCGGCCTGGATCGTCGCCGGGACGCGCCGGTACTCGACGTAACCCTCGGCCGTCGCGCAGTCGATCGAGTCGACCGGGCCGCTCACCCAGCGGAACGCGGTGAGCTCCGGGGGGTCGAACACCGGCTCCACCTGAACGCCGCCCTCCACCTTGGTGATGGTCAACTCGATCATCCCCGGATCTGGAGCGGTCCCGTCGGCCTTGATCACGACCTCGGTCGGCTGATCGGCCGATCCCACGCACACCAGGGTGAAGCCCTCGTCGGTCGGGAGGATCACCGGGTACGACCACAGCCCGGCAGGCACGGGCACGGCTTCACCCGGGCCGGCTCCGGAGCCAGCCCCTGGGCTCGCCGCCGGGTCGGCGGACGGGTCGACGCCGGCGCCCTCCGACGCGGACGGGGCGGCGCTCGCCGACACAGCCACATCGTCGCCGCCAGCCTCCGCCGCCGCCAGCGCCGCAGCCTCCGCTGCGCCCAGCCAGCCCTCGGGCGCCCTGCAGTCCACCGTGCCGAGCTTGCCCTGCTTGACCTCGATCGCGTCCGTCGTCGCAATCCCCTCCGGCAGCTCGCCCTCGAGTTGGATCTCCACGGTCGACCCCGGCTTGGCCACCGACGCGACCGCACGGGCCGGGACCACGGACGCCGGGTCCTCCAGGGCGCAGTCCCCGCCGAGCGTGAAAGTCCCCTTCGCGAAGCATCCGACCAGGGCCGACACGGGCAGCATGTAGTTGGTGTTCTCCTTGACCGAGATCCCGCCGTCCTCGGATATCTGGCAGGGCAGGCCGAGCGCGCACTCGGTCTTCTCGGTCGCCCCGATGGTCGTGGTCGTCACCATCGCCACCGCCTGTCCGGCCGGGTTGAACACCGGCGACCCAGCCGACCCACCAAGGATCCCTGCGCAGTCGGACCCCTGGGCGTCATGCCCGAGCAGCCCCTCCTCGAGGACGTCAGAGGTCTCCCCGACCTGGCATCGGCTCCCCCGCAGGTACTGCTGGTCAGGCGCGATCCCCTCCACAGGGACTCCCGCGATGAGGATCTCCGCGCCCTTCTCCGACGCAGCCACCGGGTCGATCGGGCGGACGCCGCGCCCCGCGAGCTCGCCGTTGGTCGCCCCCAGGCGCAGGACGGCGAGGTCGGTGCCCCGTGCTGACGCCCACTCGACAGCCTCGACGGGGGCCTTCACGAGGTCGGCCTGCTTGGCGGTGGACAGCGGCGCGAACGCGTTGAACTCGACGCTCGCATCCGTGAGGTCCTGGCCTGCCATCACCGTGGTGGGATCCGTCTGCCCGACGCACCGGGCGCTGGTCACCGCATACGCGTCCGCCTCCGCCGGCGCACCCGCGTCCACGAGCCACGCAGTGCACGGCTCTGCCAACCCGATGGTCCGTCCCACCGCAGTCAGCGACGTCCCGTCGGCTTGTGCCTGCTGGAACAGCCCCGCCGGGCTCTGCGGCGAGTCCGCGCCCGGGACGTCTGAGCTCAGCCGGGAGTACGCGCCATAGAGAGCGAGCAGGGTGACGAGTGCAGCCAGCGCCGCCAACCAGACCGGCCGCGTGCGCCCCCTGGCGGACTCGGTCTCCGCCGAATCCGCGGCCCCATCAGCTCCCCCGGAGCCGGGGTCGCCGGGGATGCGCGCGTCACCATCGGCCATGACCGACACCGTACGCGACCCCCCGCCGCTCGTGGGACAACCCAGCCGCCTCCCCGAGGTGCGTCAGCAGTTGCCCCGTCAGCCGAGCCAGCCGCCCTCGGGTGGCCGGAGTGCGGCCTTGATCGAACGCTCCTCGCGCGCCTTGGCATCGGCGATCGGCAGCCGCGCGACCGTGACCGTCTCGCGGAACGTCGCGTTGGCGAAGGTCTGCATCCCCGCGCCCAGCGCGAGAGCGGCGCGCTCACCGAACCGAAGGTGCCGATCGTGGCCGAACCGCTCGACCCCCCGCCCCTTCTCGCCGCGTGTCCGCTCCGGCACGAGCACCAGCTCGATGCGCAGGTCACGGTCAGCCATCGAGGCCAGCATCCGCAGGAACCCGGTGACCATCGCCTCCTCGTCGAAGCGCTGGCCGCGGTCCACCGAGTCGGTGACCGCCGTGATGATCTTCACGCGCCGGCCCGGGGTCATCCCGACGCGCGCGAGGAACCAGGTCAGGCCGTCACCGGTCCCCTGGTTGTAGAGGTAGCGGCGCACCGTCTGCTGCCCGACGAACTTGTCGTAGATGACCAGCGGCTTGCTGTCCGCGCACAGCGGGCCGAACCGCTCCTTCCACTCCACCTCGCGATTCACGCCCTCGCGCAGCGGCGCGTCGAGCACCTGGCGCGCGGCCATCAGCACCGACGTGCGCCCGGCAGTGGTGATCCGCCCGATCTCGACCAGCCCCGACGGGGTGGTGGCGGAGAACTCGTCCTCGGCCACGCCGAGCAGCTCGGCCTGGTCGGTCTCCACCAGGACCAGCTCCAGATCGTCGGAGAGCTCGGAGTCGATCAAACCGGGGTCCAGGATGTCGCCGAGGAGCTCATCCAGCGGCGGTCGGGCGATCCCGACCTGCACCTTGCGGCTGGACAGCACCACCTCCCACGCCTTGGCCAGCGACGTCGGCAGCTTCCCGACCGCCTCGACGAACACGGTCGAGGTGCGCCTGCGAGGTGAACACGAGCCGGCCATGGACCGCGAGGTCCTCGAGGAGCTCCTCGTGGATCGCCCGGCGCAGGGCGGGGTCCTCGGAGCGGTCAGCAAGGGCGCTCGTGGAGATGCCCGACCCCGAACACCGTCCGGCGCGGCAGCGCCGCCTTCTCGGTCACGAGCGCCCGCCCAGGACCTCGGCCAGCCGCTCGTCGAAGAACCCACCGGGCCATCCGTCGACCAGGTCGCCCTCGGCGTCGACCTCGAGTCGCCGCACGAACGCCGCTCCGTCCTCGTCGAGGTCGACGTAGAGGATCGCGAGGTCGTCCGGGGCCAGCACGCCCTCGCGAACCCGACGCAGCAGCCGCAGCACCAGGTGCTCGGAGTGCGTCTCGACCAGCAGCTGCGCCCGCCCGGAGACCACCGTGTCGACGAACAGATCACCCACCGCGGACTGCAGCCGCGGGTGCAGGTGCACCTCGGGCTGCTCGATCAGGATCATCCCGGACTGGGTGAGCAGGGACTGCACGATGATCGGCAGCAGCTGCCCCACCCCGTAGCCCACGCCCCGCGAGGAGACCAGCACCGGCGGATCGCGGCGCACGTCCTCCAGGGCGAGGACGGCGAACTCACCGGCCGTCATCACGATGTCCTGGCTGACAGGGTCGAGCATGCGCACGTGGTAGCCCAGACCGAGCCGGTCGCACCACTCGTTGACGGCTGACGCACCAGGTCCGGGCGCGCGTGCAGGATCGCGGCCATCTCCTCGCCCGCCGGGCCGACATAGTCCTCGATCCCCTGGCCCACGAGCGTGGTCCGCTCCGCCCGCGCGCGCATCGGCCCGACGAAGTGGACCCGCTCGAGCGTCCCCCAGAACTCCTCGGTGACGCGATGGTGCAGCGCAACGCCGGGCTGTGACCCCCACGGCCGGGGGCCGTCGATCGAGGCCCGCTCGTCGCCGTCTGCCAACTCCGTGTGCGAGCGGATCGCCGCCCGGCGGGACGGGTCCCACTTGAAGGAGATGGCAGCGTCCGCGGCCGATGCCCTCGCCCGAGGTCCACCCGAAGCCCAGGGTCATCGGCGCCTCCTCGTCGTGGCAGTGCACCGCCATCCGGAACGAGCCACCCTCGACGAGGTCGCCGGACATCGACAGCACATCCGGCCGGGCGGCGGTCTGGGCGAGCATGGGCAGCACGGACAGCAGTGAGGACTTGCCCGCCGAGTTCGGGCCGAACACGAGCGTCAGCGGCGCGAGGCCGATGCGCTGTGGAGTGGGCGCGTAGGAGCGAAGCCCGCCGATGGTCAGGTGTCTGATCAGCACGTGCCCGAGCCTAGGGCGCCGATAGGCTCCACATCAGTCCTGCGGGGGCACCGAACGTGGCCCGACTCGATGTCACGATATACCCCTGGGGGTATACTGTTGCATCACGGAACCGACCCGAGGAGCATCATGAAGACCATCATCATCGGCGGCGTCGCCGGTGGAGCCTCCGCCGCGACCCGCCTGCGCCGGCTCGACGAGTCCCACGAGATCGTCGTGCTCGAGCGCAGCGGCTACGTGTCGTTCGCCAACTGCGGCCTGCCCTACTACATCGGCGGCACGATCGCCGACCGCCGCAACTTGCTGCTCCAGACCCCGCAGAGCCTGAACGCCCGCTTCGGCCTCGACGTCCGGGTCAAGTCCGAGGTGACCTCGATCGACCCGGGCGGGCGCACCGTCACGGTCAAGGACCTCACCACCGGCGAGTCCTACACCGAGGGCTACGACCACCTCGTGCTCTCCCCCGGCGCGTCCCCGATCGTCCCGCCCATCCCGGGCGTGGAGCGGGCCCTGACCCTGCGCACGATCGAGGACACCGACCGGATCAAGGAGCGTGTCGACTCGCTGCTGCTGTCCGTGGACTCCAGCGAGGAGGCGGTCGGCGGCGCGGCGCTGGCGGCAGTCATCGTGGGCGGCGGGTTCATCGGCCTCGAGATGGCCGAGAGCCTTCGTGAGCGCGGCATGGACGTGACGGTCGTCGAGCTCGGCACGCAGGTCATGGCCCCGCTGGACCCGGAGATGGCCGCGATCGTGGCCGCCGAGCTGCGCAGGCACGGCGTGCACCTTGGCTCTCGGCGTGCAGGTGCACCGAGGTCCGCCCGGACACGGTGCTGCTCTCCGACGGTCGCGAGATCGACGCCGACATGGTCATCATGAGCATCGGCGTGCGCCCGGACACGAAGCTGGCGGTCGCCGCAGGGCTGGAGCTCGGCCCGCGGGGCGGGATCAAGGTCGACGACCAGATGCACACCTCCGATCCGCACATCTACGCAGTCGGCGATGCCGTGGACAAGTCGGATGCCACCACCGGCGAGCCGACGCTCGTCCCGCTTGCCAACTCGGCCAACCGGCAGGGCCGTCTCGTGGCCGACGCCATCTCCGGGCGGGAGATCCGCTTCGGCGGCGTGCTCGGCACAGCCATCGTGAAGGTGTTCGACCTGACGGTGGCCGTGACCGGCGCGAATGAGAAGCGCCTGAAGGCCTCGGGCCGGGCGTACGCGGCGATCCACACGCACCCGGGCTCGCACGCCGGCTACTACCCCGGAGCAGAGCGGATCAGCCTGAAGCTGCTCTTCGACCCGCAGACGGGGCAGATCCTGGGCGCACAGGGCATCGGCGGCACCGGCACCGACAAGCGCATCGACGTCGCTGGCGACGGCCATCACCGGCGGGATCACCGCCGACGAGCTGGCCGCCCTCGAGCTGGCCTACGCGCCGCCGTACGGCTCGGCCAAGGACCCGATCAACCAGCTGGGGTACGTCGCCGAGAACATCATGGCGGGTACGACCCGGATCATCGGGTGGGACGAGGTCGACGCCACTGACCGGGTCCTGCTCGACGTCCGCACGCCGGGCGAGTTCCGCCGCGGCCACATCGACGGGGCGGTCAACATCAGCGTCGATGACCTGCGTGCCCGCCACACCGAGATCCCCCGCGACGCCTCGGGGCAACCCGTCCCGGTCGCGGTCTACTGCCAGGTCGGCCAGCGCGGGCACACCGCGGCGCGCCTGCTGACGCAACTCGGCTACGACGTGGTGAACCTCGACGGTGGCTGGCTGACCTACAGCCTGGCCCGGGCCACCTGACCGGGCCTACTCGCGGCGCGCGCTGCGCAGGGCGATCCACGAGACGACCATCGTTGCCAGTCCGCCGAGGAGCAGCGCGAGCGCCGGACCGACGACGTCGCCGGCCACGGACGCCGCCAGGGCAGTCGCCGCCCCTGCGCCCAGGGCGAGCCAGTAGTTGGCCCGACCACGCAGGAAGGCCCCGAGCCCGAGGATCGCGGCCGCCGCAAGCGCGGCCCGGGTCGGCCACGCCCAGGGGCCGGCCGCCATCCCGACGGAGGCGACAAGTGCCAGCGCTGCTCCCAGCCCCATGGCAGTGCGGCGCCCACGGGCCCAGCGCATGCCGAGACCGGCCCACACGACCCCGAGCCCCGCGAGGAAGGCCCACGTACCCGGCCCCGGCGGGACCACCACCCAGGCCGCCCATGCCATGGCTCCGAGCAGCCCGGACTCGGACAGCGGGGCTTCGGGCAATCAGGTTGACCACGAGCATCGCGAGCACGACCCCCAGTGCCCGCGCGGCACTGCCGGGTCCGGCCGACACGGCGCCCTGCGCGGACCCGAGGGCGATGCCCACCCCGGTCGCTGCCACCGCGATGCCCGTGGTCAGCAGCGCCGACACCGCACGGCGTCGCTCGTCACTGAGCGCCCGGCCCCACGGAAGGCGCACGAACAGCCCCGCAGCGATGAGGGCCACGGTCGTCAGGCCGGCGAAGGTCCAGCGCACACCCGGCTCCCAGACGGTCCAACCACGCACGACCACGCCACCGATCGAGACGAGGACGAGGGCGGCCCCGGTGTACATCCCGATCTCGGCCGCCACCCGCCGACTCACCAACGGGGCCGGCGGCTGCGGTCGCCGGCGACTGCGCGGCGCCAGCGTCTGCAACGGCGTCGGACTCGGCTGGCCCGATCACCGGACCGCGTGACAGCACCTGCGTCGAGGCCCCCGGATCAACCAGCGACGCAGCGACCTGGACGTCCAGCACCTCGGTGTGGGCGTGCGTCGGCCACCGGGGCTCATCCGGGCCCCTGCGCATCCTCACCCCGACCACGGAATCCGCGCATGTCGCCCAGCGTAGAGCCGCATCCGACCGGTCCGGGGCAGCACACTGTGGGGCGTGGCCCCGACAGCACGTCCCACGCAGTACAACCTGCTGCGCCTGAAGCAGTTCGATCGCTCCTGCATCAGGCCTGATGCCTTCGCCGGCCTGGGCGTTGCGGCGTACCTGATCCCCCAGGTCATGGCCTATGCGACCCTGGCCGGGCTGGACCCCGTCGTGGGCCTCTGGGCGTGCCTGGCGCCGCTCACGATCTACGTGGTCGCGGGCACATCGCGGCTGCTCAGCGTCGGCCCCGAGTCAACGACCTCAATCCTCACCGCGGCAGCCCTCGCGCCCCTGGCCATCGGCGATCCCTCCACCTACGCCGCCATGGCGGGGATGTGCGCCCTGGTCGTGGGCGTGCTGGCCCTGGCCGCAGGCCTGCTGCGCGTGGGATTCGTCGCGCAGCTCCTCAGCTCGCCCCGTGCTCATCGGCTACCTCGCTGGCGTCGCCGTGATCATGGTGGCCGGCCAGCTCGGCAAGCTCCTCGGGGTGCAGGTCGACGGGACCGAGCCGATCGCGCAGATCGTCTCCGCCCTGCAGCATGTCGATGCCACCAATGCGCGCGACGGTCGCCATCAGCCTCGCCGTCATCGTCACGTTGTTCGTCGGGACCCGGTTCGCCCCTCGACTGCCCTGGCCGTTGCTCGCGGTCCTCGGCGCAACGGCGCTCACGACGGCACTCGGCCTGGAGGACCAGGGGGTCAAGGTCGTGGGGGCCATCCCACAGGGCCTGCCGACCCCTCTCGCTGCCCACGGACCTGTCCCTGCTGCCCCAGATCCTCGGGCCCGCTGTCGGCATCGCTGTCGTCGCCTTCGCCGACAACGCACTCGATGGACGGGCATTCGCCGACGACGGCGAGGAGCTCGATGCCGACGCCGAGCTGCTGGTCCTCGGGATGTCCAACATCGGGGCGAGCCTCACCTCCGGGTTCCCGGTCTCCAGCAGCAGCAGCCGCACGGCCCTGGCCAAGGTGTCTGGGGCGCGCACGCCGGCCTACGGCTGGGTCACCGCCGCGGCTGTCGTGGTCGTGCTGCTCTTCGCGGGGCCGATCCTGGCGAACTTCCCGATGGCGGCCCTGGGAGGCCTCGTGGTCTTCGCCGCATTCAAGATCGTGGACCTCGCGGAGTTCCGGTGGCTCTGGAACTTCCGCAGGAGCGAGTTCTGGCTCGGCATCGCCACGGCCATCGCCGTGCTCACCCTGAACCTGCTTGCCGGCATCGGGTTCGCGATCGCGCTGTCCGCCGTGGTCATGCTGGCGCGGGTCGCGCGGCCGCATGCGGCGGTCCTGGGCCGAGTCCCCGACCTGGCCGGCATGCACGACATAGGTGAGTACCCGGCCGCAACCCAGATCGAGGGCCTGCTGGTCTTCCGGTATGACTCCCCCCTCTTCTTCGCCAACGCCGAGGACTTCCGCATCCGAGTCCTCAACGCCGTACGGGAGCAGCAGGAGGACGGTCTCGAGGTCCGCACCGTGCTGCTCAACTGCGAGGCCAACGTCGACGCGGACTCGACGGCGGTGGAGGCACTCGATGCACTGGTGCGCGAGCTGCAGCGCGCCGGCATCTCGGTGGCCCTGGCTCGCGTCCACGTGGAGCTGGCCGAGCTGCTCGGGCGAGCAGGGATCCTGGAGCTGATCGGTGAGGGGAACGTCTACCCGACCCTGCCGACCGCCGTGGCCGGCCACGAGGCCAACCACGATGACCCCGACCACGCCTGATCCACGGACCTGACGAAGGCCGCCCGTCGCGCCTGTCAGCCCGCGTCACCTGCAGCCAGCGGGGTACGGTCGGCGCAGGCATCAACAACCCGGGAGGTCGGCACATGCTCGAGGCGTCTGAGGTCGGCAACAAGTTGTCCAAGGCGGAGTTCAAGACCGTCGAGCCGCAGCTGCGGGTCGACCTGGTCAATGCCCAGTACGACCTCAAGAGCGCGGACTTCGGCGTCCTGATCTTCGTGGCCGGCGACGACCGGATCGCGGGCAATGAGGTCGTGAACCGGATCAACGAGTGGATGGACGCCCGTTTCATCCAGACCCACGTGATGGGGCCGCTGACCTCCGAGGAGAAGATGCGACCCCGGTACTGGCGCGTGTGGCGCGACATGCCGGCCAAGGGCCGCATCGCCCTGATGGCCGGCGGAATCATGCGACTGCTCAACGAGAACCTCGCCGGCGAGCTGTCCGACGAGGACTACGAGCGCTCGATCGACCACCTCGAGCAGATGCAGGAGGCCCTGGTCGCTGACGGCACACTCATCATCAAGGTGTTCCTGCACACCCCGGCCAAGAAGCAGCGCAAGCGGATGAAGAAGGCCGAGGGCGACCGCGACGAGGGCTGGCGCATCGACCAGCGCGACTGGGCGATGTTGGACCTCCTCGAGGAGAGCGGGAACAAGCTGGAGAAGCTGCTGCGCCGCACGTCCGTGAGCGGTGCCCCGTGGTCGGTCATCGAGGCGACCGACGCGCGCTACCGCGACGTCGCCGTGGCCCGCACGATCGTCAATGCCATCACGGCGCGCCTGACGGAGCAGTCCCCCGCGGGGGTGTCGGTCAGCGACCAGCTGTTCTCCCCCGCCGAGCGCCAGGCGACCGTGCTGGACACCGTGGACCTCAGCCGCACCACCGACAAGGCTGCCTACGATCGTGAGCTCAACAAGCTCCAGCGCGAGGTGCACGGCCTGGCCCGCCAGGCCAGGGACCGCGGCCTGTCGACGGTCCTGGCCTTCGAGGGCTGGGACGCCGCGGGCAAGGGCGGGGCGATCCGCCGGATCACCCAGGCACTGGAGGCCGGTGACTACCGCGTGATCTCCACGGCCGCACCGACCGAGGAGGAGCGCAAGTACCACTACCTGTGGCGCTTCTGGCGCGACCTGCCCCCGGCCGGGAAGTTCGTGATCTACGACCGCACCTGGTACGGCCGGGTGCTGGTCGAGCGGATCGAGGGCTTCGCGTCCCCGGCCGAATGGCAGCGCGCGTACGACGAGATCAACGACTTCGAGGACCAGCTCGTCGAGCGCGGCTTCTACGTCGCCAAGTTCTGGCTGCACATCTCAGCCGAGGAGCAGCTGGCCCGCTTCCAGGCCCGGGAGAACACCCCGGAGAAGGCCCACAAGATCACCGAGGAGGACTACCGCAACCGCGAGAGGTGGGACGAGTACGTGCAGGCCGTCGACCAGATGGTGGTGCGCACCTCGTCGAGCGACTCGCCGTGGCACATCATCCCGGCCAACGACAAGCTCACGGCGCGCCTCGAGGTGCTGGACCACGTGCGCACGGGGCTGAAGAAGGCGCTGCGCACGCTGCCCTGAGCCACGCGGGCGCCGCTCTGTTGCGGCCAGCGGGTTCAGTGCTCGCCGCGACCAGCAATCTCGATGAGCACCTCGGCCACGCGCGCACCACTGCGCCCGAAGTACTGCGGTGCGAGGTAGTCATCCATGAACGCCGTCACGTCCGGGGTGATGACCGGCCGCGCCCGGATCATGTCGACCATCTCGTCGAAGGACTCCGGGTGGTAGCCGATGCGCTCGGCGAAGATGTAGGACTCGGCACTTCCCGGCATGTGCTCGGCGATCCGGTCGGCGAGCAGCCATCGCGGGAAGATCACCGGCTTGCCCAGGGCCCAGGCCTCGTACACGGTCGTGCCGAAGTCGGCGACCACGATGTCGGCCCGTGGCATCGAGGCCCCGGTCGGGGTGTGGTCCGTGCGGTTGCGCGGGTGCACCGACACGTCGATCCACGCGAACCGGGACAGCGCACGCAGGTAGTTCTCGAACGCGGGGAAGCTCGACGTGGAGCGGCCGGTCTCCCCGCGCTTGCGCCGGTTGTGCGTCGGCGCCCACAGCACGCGCGGCTTCGGCTCGCCGATCAGCCGGCGCGCCGGTGGCGGAACCTGGCTGATCAGGTCGTCGAGGCGGGGCCACCCGACCACGTGGATGCGGTCCGCGCCGAGCTTGATCGCCGGCGACTCCAGCAGCCGCCGCTTGAGCCACTCCCCCGGCACGAGCAGGTGCTGGCGCTGGTTGGCCAGCCGCTTGCCCTGGCCGTCGGAGGACCACAGGTAGTTCTTGTCCGCGACGCCGTGGCTCATCACCACATCGGCCTTCGGGCGGATGAACAGGCAGAAGTTCAGCGCCCCTGGCCGGTAGTCGCCACGCTCGGGCTTGGGGTCGGGCAGGTGCGGATCGATGAGGTCCAGCAGCTGGGCCTGCACCCCCTGGTAGGAGTCGGCGCGATCCAGCACGAAGTGGATCGGGCGCGGCATGGCGCACAGGCTACCGAGGATCCGGCCGGTGAAGAAGCGACACGACTCGTCTCAGGATGCGAACGAAACTGGACAGATCGACCGACCTGGGGCACCCTCGGCTCCATGACGACGGCCGGGCGCGCGACGGACACCCTTGTGGTGCGCCGTCACATCGACCTGTGCCGCATGCAGTCGTGCATGTGTTGCGCCTGATCCTGCAGTTTCCCTCCGGACGCTGCGGTCGACCAGGCGCCGGACACCCCATGCTCCCGCGCCCGGCTTGAGCGCATGCGTCCTCCGACCCCCGGAGAACGCTCGTGACCGACTCACCCACCACCGCCACCCGTGCCTCCCGACCGCCGCGCGATGAGGGCCAATGGGCCCTGGGCTCCACGGCGCCGCTGAACGCGAACGAGGAGTTCAAGCTCGCCGACAACGGCCTGAACGTCCGCGAGCGGATCGAGACCATCTACTCCCGCGATGGATTCGCCAGCATCCCCGCCGACGACCTGCGCGGCCGGATGCGCTGGTGGGGCCTCTACACGCAGCGCCGTCCAGGCATCGACGGCGGGCGCACCGCGAGCCTGCCGCCCGAGGAGCTCGACGACGAGTTCTTCATGCTGCGCATCCGCTCCGACGGTGGTGCCCTGACCAGCGAGCAGGCGCGCACGATCGCCGGGATCTCAACCGAGTTCGCACGCGGGACCGCGGACATCACCGATCGCCAGAACATCCAGCTGCACTGGATCCGGATCGAGGACGTCCCTGAGATCTGGCGGCGCCTGGAGGCCGTGGGCCTGAGCAGCACCGAGGCCTGTGGCGACACCCCACGGGTGGTCCTGGGCTCGCCGGTTGCTGGTGTGGCCGCCGACGAGATCATCGACGGGACGCCGGCGATCGAGGAGATCGTCGCCCGCTTCGTCGGCGACCCCGAGTACGCGAACCTGCCACGCAAGTTCAAGTCCGCGGTCTCCGGATCACCCCGACACGACGTCGCCCACGAGATCAACGACGTGTCGTTCGTCGGGGTCGTGCACCCCGAGCATGGCCCAGGGTTCGACGTCTGGGTCGGGGGCGGGCTGTCGACCAACCCGATGCTCGCCCAGCGCCTGGGCGCGTGGGTGCCGCTGGTCGAGGTCCCCGAGGTATGGGGCGGGATCATCGAGATCTTCCGCGACTACGGCTACCGCCGGCTGCGCAACCGGGCTCGGCTGAAGTTCCTCGTCGCCGACTGGGGCGTTGCACGGTTCCGGGAGGTGCTGGAGACCCAGTACCTCGAGCGGCCGCTGCTCGACGGGCCGGCACCTGACCCCGTCCCGGCAGGCGCTCGCGACCACGTCGGAATCCACCCGCAGCGTGACGGCCGGGTCTACGTCGGAGCGGCACCGACTGTCGGGCGGATCAACGGCGAGACGCTCGCGCGGCTGGCCGACCTGGCGGCCGAGTACGGCTCCGGGCGCATCCGGCTGACCGCCCAGCAGAAGCTGGTGATCCTCGACGTGGCACCCGAGCGCGCCGAGGCCCTTGCCAGCGAGTTGGGCGACGTGGGCCTGCAGGTGCATCCGCACGAGATCCGCCGCTCCACGATGGCCTGCACCGGGATCGAGTTCTGCAAGCTCGCGATCGTCAACACCAAGGACACGGCCCGCACCCTCATCGAGACGATTGAGGCGCGTCGCCCTGATCTGGACGTCCCCCTGGCCGTGCACGTCAACGGCTGCCCGAACTCGTGCGCCCGGTTCCAGGTGGCCGACATCGGGCTCAAGGGGATGCTCGTCCCCGACGCCTCGGGCACGCCTGTGGAGGGCTTCCAGGTGCACCTCGGTGGGTCCCTTGGCCACGCCGCGGGATTCGGCCGCAAGCTGCGCGCCCTGAAGGTGACCTCGGCCGAGCTCCCCGACTTCGTCGACCGCGTCGCCGGCAGGTACCTGGAGCAGCGCACCGAGGGCGAGCAGTTCGCCGAATGGGTCGTCCGCGCCGACGAGGAGTCCCTCCGATGACGCCCGGTCTGGCGCCGGAAACACTGCGGCAACCCCCGGGGAGCGGGCTGTGCCCTACCACTGCCCCTACTGCGCCGAGGAGGACCTGCGCCCCTTGGGGGCGACGCCGGGCGCGTGGCACTGCCGGACCTGCACACGCACGTTCTCGGTGAAGTACCTCGGCATGCAGGCCCCGACCCAGACACCGACCCCGACGCCGACAGGAGGAACCCGATGACCACGACCGACGTCCGCGCCGCGCACCCGCGGCTGGTGGCCGAGGGCGCGGCGGTCGTCGCGCACTTCGCCGACCCGTACGACCAGGCGCGGATCGCCCTGGCCTGGGCCCACGACGAGTTCGGCAATGACCTCGTCCTGGCCTCGAGCATGGGCGACGAGGTGCTGGTGCACCTGGCCAGCGAGGTGATCCCCGAGGTGAACACCCTGTTCATCGACACCGGGTATCACTTCGCCGAGACCCTGGGCACCGCTGCCGCGTACGACGCGACCCGGCCGATCACGCTGATCACCCTGACGCCACAGCAGAGCGTGGCCGAACAGGAAGCCACCGAGGGTGCGGACCTCTTCGCCCGAGATCCCGACCGGTGCTGCGCCCTGCGCAAGGTGGAGCCACTCGAACGCGGGCTGGCACCGTTCGCCGCGTGGATCACCGGCATGCGCCGCGTCGACGCCCCCACCCGCACCGACATCGAGGTGATCGGGTGGGATGCCACGCGGGCGAAGGTGAAGCTCAACCCCCTGGCTGCCTGGACCGACGAGGACGTCTCGGCCTACGCCGAGCTCCATGACGTCCTGCTCAACCCACTGCGCCAGGTCGGCTACGCATCGATCGGCTGCGCCCCCTGCACGAATCCCACTGCCCCTGGAGACGATCCCCGAGCCGGCCGCTGGTCCGGCCGGGCCAAGACGGAATGCGGGTTGCACACATGAGCACATCGATCCTGACCCCCACGCACCCCACACTCGCCCTCGACCACCTGTCGGCGCTGGAGAGCGAGGCCATCCACATCATGCGCGAGGTCGCCGGGGAGTTCGAGCGCCCCGCGCTGCTGTTCAGCGGCGGCAAGGACTCCGTGGTGATGCTGCACCTGGCCATCAAGGCGTTCCACCCCGCCCAGGTGCCGTTCACACTCGTCCACGTCGACACCGGCCACAACTTCCCCGAGGTCCTGGAGTATCGCGACGCGACCGTCGCACGCACCCGGACGCGACTGGTCGTGGCCCACGTGCAGGACTGGATCGACCGGGGGGTCCTTCGCGAGCGGCCCGACGGCACCCGCAACCCGCTGCAGACCGTCCCGCTGCTCGACACGATCGCCGAGCACCGGTTCGACGCCGTGTTCGGCGGCGGCCGCCGCGACGAGGAGAAGGCGCGCGCCAAGGAGCGGATCTTCAGCCTCCGTGACGAGTTCGGCCAGTGGGACCCGCGACGGCAGCGCCCAGAGCTCTGGGACCTCTACAACGGCAGGCACGCCCCCGGCGAGCACGTCCGCGTGTTCCCGCTGTCGAACTGGACCGAGGGCGACGTCTGGCGCTACATCGAGCGCGAGGGCATCGAGCTGCCCAGCATCTACTACGCCCATGACCGCGCGGTGTTCCTGCGCAACTCGATGTGGCTCACGGCCGGTGAGTGGGGCGGGGCCAAGGGCGACGAGACCGTCGAGGTCCGTCGGGTCCGCTACCGGACCGTCGGGGACATGTCCTGCACGGGGGCCGTCGACTCCGACGCCATGACCGTGGCCGAGGTCATCGACGAGGTATCAGCAAGCCGGCTCACCGAACGGGGCGCGACCCGCGCCGACGACCGCATGTCCGAGGCGGCCATGGAGGATCGCAAGAAGGAAGGCTACTTCTGATGGCGCACGAACTGCTCCGCCTGGCCACCGCCGGATCCGTCGATGACGGCAAGTCCACCCTCGTGGGTCGGCTGCTCTACGACACGAAGTCGATCCTGGCCGACACCATGGACGCGATCGAGCAGGTCAGTCGCGACCGCGGCCTGGCCGCCCCCGACCTCGCGCTGCTCACCGACGGGCTGCGCGCCGAGCGCGAGCAGGGCATCACGATCGACGTCGCGTACCGGTACTTCGCGACGCCGAACCGATCGTTCATCCTCGCCGACACCCCCGGGCACGTGCAGTACACGCGCAACATGGTGACCGGGGCCTCCACAGCCGAGCTCGCGCTGATCCTGGTCGACGCCCGCAACGGCGTGGTCGAGCAGACCCGCCGGCACGCCGCGATCAGCGCCCTGCTGGGCGTGCGGCACATCGCGGTGGTGGTGAACAAGATGGACCTCGTCGGGTTCGACCGCGAGGTGTTCGACTCGATCCGCGAGGAGTTCGACGCCTACGCCCACGCGCACGGCGTCGATGACGTCGTGGCGATCCCGATCAGCGCACTCGATGGTGACAACGTCGTGACCCGGTCGCCGCGGACCGACTGGTACGAGGGCCCGACGCTGCTCGAGCACCTCGAGTCGGTACCAGTCGGCAGCGACCCGGCCCGGCAGCCGTTCCGGTTCCCGGTCCAGTACGTGATCCGCCCGCAGGACGCTGAGCACCACGACTACCGCGGGTACGCCGGACGGGTCGAGGCGGGCACCGTCTCCGTGGGGGATGCCGTGGTGATCGCCCCCAGCGGGGCACGCTCGACGGTGGTCGCGATCGACACCTACGACGGGCCCTTGGCCTGGGCGCAGGCGAGCCAGTCGGTCACGCTGCGCCTGGCCGATGACATCGACATCTCCCGCGGCGACCTGCTGGCGGCGGCTCAGGCGGCCCCCGACGTCGTCGGCGACGTGGCCGCGACGGTCACGGTGCTCGCCGAGCAGGCGCTGGTCCCCCGCCAGAAGCTGCTGCTCAAGGCGGGCTCGCGCACCGTCCGCGCATTGGTCGAGAGCATCGACAGCCGACTCGACATCGATACCCTTGAGGCGCATTCCGGAGTCGACCGACTTGCGCTCAACGACATCGGCGAGGTGCGGATCCGCCTGGCTGAGCCGATCGCGTTCGACCCCTACGACGAGATCCGGGCCACTGGCGCCTTCCTCCTCATCGACGCTCAGACCGGGGCCACTGTGGCTGCCGGGATGGTCCGGACGACCGCCGCATGACCGCCATCGGATCCCGTGGATCCAGTCCGGCGACCCGCTATGCGCTGCTGCTGGACCTGACGGGCCGCGCCACGCTCGTGGTCGGCGGCGGGCCAGTCGCAGCACGCAGGGCGGCAGGGCTGGTAACGGCCGGCGCACTGGTGACGGTGATCGCCCCGGCGATCTGCGAGGACCTCATCGACCTCGTGGCCGAGGGCGCGGTCACATGGTGGCCCCGCGAGGCGACAGCCGAGGACGTCACGGTCGGCCCTGCGGGGGTAGTGGCCCTCGGGGCGGCGGCCCGGGCGGTGGCGACCGAGGACGGGCCCGAAGCAGCGGCGCCGAACGAGGCTGGGGGCGCTGCTGCTCGGCCTCCCGGGGCAGGAGCTGCCCGGGCGCGCACGACCTCCGACGCGCAGGGGATCCACCGGCCGCACGCGTCCCGCTGGTGGCTGGTGCACACCGCGACCGGCGACCTCCTCGCAGACGAGGCCATCGCCCGTCGGGCCGACGACGCCGGGATCTGGTGCGTGCGCGCCGACCGCGCCCGGGAGTCGGCCGCCCACACCCCTGCGATCGCCCAGGGCCCGGACGGGGTCCAGGTCGCGGTCTCCGGCGGTGGCGACCCAGGACGCGCCCGTGCGATCCGCGACGCGATCAGCGACCTGCTCGCCACAGGCACCCTCCCCCTGCGCCGAACCCGCCCCGCCACAACCCCTGCCGGATCGAGTCGGGTTCGAGCGGATCGCGTTCGTTCGAACCCGACGCGATCCCGCCCAACACTCACCAGACCCGACGCGATCTCAACGGGAACGGGCGGGCGCGTCGTGCTTGTCGGGGGTGGGCCGGGGGATCCGGGGTTGATCACCGTCTCGGGGCGGCAGTGGCTGGTGCGTGCCGACGTGGTCGTCACCGACCGGCTCGGCCCCACCAGCCTCCTGTCCGAGCTTGGCCCCGACGTCCGAATCATCGATGTGGGCAAGACCGCGGGCAACCACCCGATCCCCCAGGACGAGATCAACCGGATCCTCGTCGAACACGCCCGGGCCGGGCGCACCGTGGTCCGGCTGAAGGGCGGCGATCCCTTCGTCCTGGGACGCGGTGGCGAGGAGGCCCTGCACTGCCTGGCCCACGACGTCCCGGTCGAGGTCGTGCCGGGGGTGACCTCCGCGGTGAGCGTCCCGGCGGCCGCGGGCATCCCGGTGACCCACCGCGGGATCACGACCTCACTGGTCATCGCCAGTGCCCACGCTGGCGCAGGACAAGCCCTCGATGCCGCCCGGACCGCACCCCACGACGCGACCCTCGTTCTGCTCATGGGCCTGTCAGGGCTGGCCGGGACGGCAGACGAGCTGATTGCCGCCGGGCGCGAACCGGGCACCCCGGTCGCGGTGATCAGCGACGGATGGACCCCTCGTCAGCGCACCGTGACCGGGACGCTGGCAAGCATCGGCGACGACGTGGCAGCAGCCCGCCTGCCTGGGCCGGCCGTGATCGTGGTCGGCGACGTGGTCGCGCTGCGCGCAGAACTCGGGGACCTCTCCGGCGTGCCGCAGGGTGAGATCGCCCGGGCTGGGTGACCATTGCCACGATGTCACTGACACTTCTCGCTCATGGTTCCCCGGACCCCAGGCACGCGCGCGACGTCGCGTCCCTGTCCGGGCGGCTCAAGGTGGCCGGGATCGCCACCCAGGTGGCCTACCTCGACCACCACGCGCCGAGCCCCGCAGAGGCCGCGCGCTCGTGGCACGACGCCGGGGCGCCCGACACGACGGTCGTCCCGCTGCTCATCAGCCCCGCGTACCACGCCCGCGTCGATGTCCCGGCGGCGATCACCGCGATGCGCTGCGCAGCACCCAGGCTCGGGGTCGCCGTCGCGGAACCGGTCGGACTGCACCCGTTGCTGCTCACTGCGGCAGCCGAGCTCATCGCCGCCTCGGGCCTGCCCGTCGACGCCCGAACCGGGATCATCCTGGCCGCGGCCGGATCGCGCGACCTGCGTGCCGTCGGCGCCATGGAGTCGCTGTTCCGCACCCAGGGTGGCGCAGTGGCCGACTCGTTGGGGGCCCGTGCGGTGCGCGCGGCCTACCTCGACGGTGGCCGCCCTCTGGGACGGATCCGCACGTTGATGCGGTGCGTGGACGGGTGCACGTCGTTCATCGTGGTCCCGATGGTCATCGCCGACGGGATCCTGCGCGACCGGATCGTCACCGCTGCCGACCGGCACGACACCCCGGTCACTCCTGGGGTGCTGGCCGACACCAACGCGCTGGCCGACCTCGTGGTCCTTCGGGCTGGGTCTGCCCCGGCGCCGACGCGCGCAGCGTCGCCATCACGCACGCGGCCCTGACCCCACCTACCCGGTGATCCCCATCGCCGCGAGGATCACGGCCTGGGTCTGCGCCTCCTCGTCGAGGGCCGCATACCGCCCCGCCGCCCCGCCGTGGGAGCCCTCCTCGAGAGCTACCCGCAGCAGCACCCCGCCGCGCCGGCCAGGCACCTCGACCGCTCCCTGCTGCGGATCTGTGGCCCGCAGCCGGGCGACCCACTTCGCCGGCTCGTGGACCATGACCCGCGGGTCGTGCACCGCTCCGGTCGCCAGGATGAATGGCCGACGGCCAGCGGGCGGCACATTGTCATAGGGCGCGTAGGAACTCATCCAGGCGAACTGTTCCGGGAGAGCTGGGTTGCCCCACTCCTCCCACTCCCCCACCGTCAGCGGCAACTCGGAGTCAAGCATCGAGTTCACGACATCGACGAAGGGCACCTCGGCGATGACGCCGGCGAAGGCATCGGGGTCGAGATCCATGGCCGCGGTGACCAGCAGCCCGCCGGCGGAACCGCCGCGGGAGACGATCCGGGACCCGTCCACCTTCGCGTCGGGTCCGGACCCCAGGGCACGGGCGACGTCCACGAAGTCCCGGAACGAGTTGGCCTTGGTGGCCATGTGCCCACAGTCCCACCAGTGCCGGCCGAGCTCACCACCACCACGTACGTGCGCATGGGCCCAGACGACCCCCCGGTCCAGAAGGCTGGGCAGCGCCCGGCTGAACGTCGGGTCGTAGGCGTACTCATAGGCCCCGTAGCCGTAGAGCAGGCAGGGGGCAGTCCCATCCAGGGGGGTCACCCGGTGGGCGACCAGCGTGACCGGGACCTGCATGCCGTCACGGGCGGTGACCCACTGCTGGGCCACGACGTAGCTGCTCGCGTCGTGGTTGGGCGCCTGGCTCCGGTGGCGCACGACTGGCTCCGCAGCGGGGTCGAACCGATGGTCGGTCCAGGTGGGCGGGTCCACCCGGCTCTGCACCACGACAGTGACGAACGGCGCATCGAACTCCTCGTTGGTGCCCAGCTCGATGGACGACCCGGGCGCCGAGCGCAGCGCATACGCCTTCGACCAGTCCACTCCCGACGCGGCCACCGGGGCCACGTACAGGGCGGGTCGCCCCGACTCGCGGAGGCTCACCACAACAACGCCGGAGAAGGCGTCGACGGCCA
Organism: uncultured Actinomycetes bacterium; assembly: GCA_963736425.1. Classification (GTDB taxonomy): domain Bacteria; phylum Actinomycetota; class Actinomycetes; order S36-B12; family CAIYMF01; genus Prado023. Next base: position 366,127 of record CAVTOX010000014.1, on the reverse strand, counting down.
GGAATCGCCGTGGCACCGAGGACTGCGGTTCGAGGTCGGAGTGAGCGGCCTCGCGATCACCTGGGAGTGGCGCGTCGGCGGCCGATCGCCACGTCGACGGGTCGGTCGCACCGAGGCCCACCCAGCTGAGTGTGAACTCCCGCACTCCCCCATGGTTGGTCACGGCGAGGAAGGGCTCCGGTCCGTCGGGCACCGACTCCAGGACGTACTCATGCCCGTCCCGACGACCTCCGACGGTGACCGGTGCCGCCGTTGGATCCGCTGCTGGGATCGCCCAGGTCTCGGCGCTGTCCCGGCTCCCCGCATGGATGAGCACCCACCGCCCGCACCGGGTCGTGCGCACTGACAGCTCGAAGCGCCGGTCGTCCTCCTGCAGCACGAGAACATCGGTCGCCGGATCGGTCCCGACCACATGACGCCACACCTGGTGGGGCCGGTACACGTGGTCCACGACGGTGTAGAAGAAGGCGCGCGAGTCGGCCGACCATGCGCCACCGTAGTAGGTGCGCTCCATCCGCTCGGGCAGGTCCGTGCCACTGGCGACGTCCCGGAACCGGAGCTCGTAGAGCTCCTCGCCCGTGGAGTCCAACGACCAGGCCAGCAGCGAGCCGTCCGGGCTGATCTCACGCACCCCGACCTCGGCGTAGGTTGATCCCACCGCGTCCGCCTCGGCGTCGAGGTCCAGCAGCGTGGACCACTGCCCCGCACCCGCAGCCTGCCGCTGGAACTGGCCGAGCTGCGATCCGTCGGGCATCACGTCCCGGAACTCCGCGGCCCCGCAGGAGTGCGCCGGTCCCTCCTCGGCCAGCGGCGTCCGGGCCACCATCTCGGTGAACAGCCGACGGCGCAGTGGCTCCAGCGGCGCGGTGGCTGCGGCGTAGTGGTCGAGCTCAGCGCGCAGGTACGCGGTCAGGTCGTCGCCGCCGTCTGCCATCCAGGCGAACTCGTCAGGGACCTCCCGGCCGTGCAGGTGCCGGACATGGGGGCGCGTGGGTGCCACGGGTGGGATGACCATGAGGGCCGAACCTAGCAGGGCGCAGGCGCTTTGCCGGACGCTGACGCAGCGCGGATGGAATCCGATCCTGCGTCGGCTATCCTGCGCCTGTCCTTCCGACCCGGGGTGGGGGAATCACCCGCCGGAGGCGGACCCCCGGCCCTGTGCCCTGTCATCGGAGGCACCGATGAACCCCCTGTCATTGCGACGGATCACCCTCGCCGCGGGCGTCACGTGCGCGCTGCTGCTCCCGGTCGCCGCCGTTCATGCCGACGAGTCCCCGTCGGCGGCGCCGAGCGCAGTCCCGATCGCTGCGGAGTCACAGGCGTTCACCGTCGGCGTCACCGACGACGTGGACTCGCTGAACCCGTTCACGGGCATCGTGTCGACCGCCTACGAGATGTACCAGCTCATGTACCCGACGCTCACGGACTCCAGCGCCGAGGACTTCTCGCCGGTCCCGGACCTGGCTGAGTCCTGGGAGGAGTCGGCGGACAAGAAGACCTGGACGTACAAGATCCGGGAGGGCCTCACGTGGAGCGACGGCCAGCCGCTGACCGCCCGGGACGCCGCATACTCGTTCAACCGGGTGATGACCGGCGACTACGAGAAGACCAACTACGGCAGCTACGTGGCCAACATCACCAAGGCCGAGGCCACCGACGACACCACTCTGGTGCTCACCGTCGACAAGCCCTCGCCGATCATGGAGCGGCTGGCCGTCTACATCCTGCCCGAGCACATCTGGAAGGACATCGACGGCAAGGAGGTCCGCTCCTACGAGAACGAGCCGACCGACGGTCAGCCGATCGTGGGAGCCGGGCCCTACGTGCTCACCGAACGCCAGAAGGGCCAGTTCATCCGGTTCCAGGCCAACCCGAACTACTACCGGGGTGTCCCGTCTGTCGGAGAGCTCACGTTCCGGGTCTACAAGAACGCCGATGCGGTCGCCCAGGCCCTGCGCAAGGCAGAGATCGACTTCGCCGACGAGATGCAGCCGAATGTCTTCGACGCGATCAAGGGCGAGGAGGACATCACCGCGGTCAACGCCGCGTACTACGGCTTCAACGAGATCGGGATGAATGTGGGTGCGGCGCTGGCCGACGGCACCCCCATCGGCGACGGCAACCCCGCGCTCAAGGACAAGCGGGTGCGCCAGGCCATCAACCACGCCATCGACCGGCAGACCCTGGTGGACAAGGTGGCCGTCTACGGCACTGCGGGCAGCACGATCATCCCGCCGCTCTACGCCGCCCTGCACCTCGAGCCCAGCAACCCGTTCACCTACGACCCGGTCAAGGCCGGTGAGCTGCTCGACGAGGCCGGGTACCCCCTCGACGCCGATGGCAAGCGGGTCGGTCCGGACGGCAAGCCCCTGACCCTGCGACTGCTGGGCCGCCAGGAATCCCAGACCTCCCAGCAGACGGTGCAGTTCGTGCAGGGCTGGCTCGAGGCCATCGGGATCACGGTCGAGACCAAGATCGTGACCGAGGACACCCTGATCGAGCTCAACGGACAGGGACGATTCGACCTGTTCGAGTGGGGGTGGGTCGTCGAGCCCGACCCCGACTACCAGCTGTCCACCTTCACCTGCGCGCAGCGCTCCACGAAGGAGGAGGGCACCATCTACGCCGGGCTGTCGGACTCGCACTTCTGCAACGAGGAGTACGACCGGCTCTACGCCGAGCAGGCCGTGGAGACCGACGCCGCGAAGCGGGCCGAGATCGTCAAGGCGATGCAGCAGATCGTCTACGACGAGGCGCCGTACGCCATCACGTTCTACTACGACCTGCTGCAGGCCTACCGTTCCGACCGGTTCACCAACTTCGTCGCGCAGCCCACGGGCTCCGGACCGCGGCTGTTCCAGTTCGGCACGTGGTCCTACCAGTCGATCACCCCGGTGGGGGCCGCTGATGGCCAGGCGGAGGGATCCTCCACCGGTTTCGCCGCAAGCCCGGCCCTGCTCGCAGGGCTCGGCGCGCTCGTGGTCGCCGGGATCGCCGCGGTCGTGCTGGTCGCCCGGCGCCGGGCCTCCGACGAGGACACGGAGTAGGCATGGCGTCCGCCGTGGAGGCGGCGGCATCCTCGCCGACCCCGATCGCCAGCGAGGGTGCCGCGACACGGTCCCCGGGGATGAGCCCGGGGACGCGCTACGCCATTCGCTCGGTCGGCTCGGGCATGGCGACCCTGGCGTTCGTCGTGGTGTTCAACTTCTTCCTGTTCCGGATGCTGCCCGGTGATCCGATCGGGCTGTACACGCGCGGACGCAACGTCGCACCTGAGCAGATCGCCAAGCTGCGCGCCGAGCTCGACAAGCCGATCGGCGAGCAGTTCCTGACCTATATCTCCAACCCGTTCGCGTCGACCATCAACTCCGCCCGGTTCAACCGGCCCGTGTGGGAGCTCATCGGCGATCGGATCGGGTCGACGCTGCTGCTCGTCGGCACCGCGATCGTCCTGGCCTCCATCTTCGGCACCCTGATCGGGATCCGGGCAGCCTGGAAGCGCGGCGAGCGTTTCGACAGCGTGTCCTCGGTCATCACCCTGACCCTCTACGCGATGCCGGAGTTCTGGCTGGGAATGATCCTGCTGATCCTGTTCGGAGTGGGCACGGCCATCACGCCCGGGGTCTTCCCGATCGGCGGGATCATCACACCCGGCGTGGACCCCGCCAGCATCGAGGGGGTGCTCAACGTCGCCTGGCACATGGTGCTCCCGGTGACCACCCTGGCTGCCGTGTACCTGGCCGAGTACGCGCTGGTCATGCGCGCCTCACTCATCGACGAGATGGGTCAGGACTACCTCACGATCGCCCGGGCCAAGGGGCTGAAGGACAAGGCCGTGCGCCAGCACCATGCGGTGCCCAACGCGATCCTGCCGACCGTCACGCTCATCTTCATGAACCTCGGATTCGTGATCTCCGGGGCGATCACAGTGGAGACGGTCTTCTCGTGGCCGGGTCTGGGGCTGCTCACCTACGATGCCCTGCGCGGACCTGACATCGCCCTGCTGCAGGCGACCTTCCTCCTCTTCTCGGTCGGCGTGATCGTGGCCAACATCATCGCCGACCTCATGTATGCCCTACTCGACCCGCGGGTGCGTGTCTGATGACGATGACCCGTCCGGGGTTCGATCCCGTGAGCCCGACCTCGGCGCGGCAGGTCACCCGGACCCGTCGGCGCACCTCCCGCGCACGCACCTGGCGCGCGTTCCGATCCCACCGTGGCGGGATGCTCGGCCTCGTGGTCCTCGTCGTATTCATCGCGTTGGCGGTGTTCGCGCCCGTCCTGTTCCCACCGAGCACGATCAGTGTCACCCAGGCGACCGGTGAGCCCATGAGCCCGCCCACCGCAGGCTTCCCGTTGGGCACCGACGAGAGCGGGCGCTCGATCCTGGCCCTGATCGTCTGGGGCGCCCGGATCAGCCTGGTCGTGGGGCTGGCAGCCACGGTGATGTCGATGCTCATCGGCACGGTGATCGGGATCATGTCCGGGTACTTCCGTGGAGGCCTGGGCCTGGTGCTCAACCGGTTCACCGACTGGTTCCTGGTGATCCCGTTCCTGCCTCTGGCCATCGTCCTGGCCACCGTGCTCGGCGCCTCGCTGCTCAACATCATCGTCGTCATCGGGATCACCTCGTGGCCCGGCACCGCCCGGTTGGTCCGCTCCCAGACGCTGAGCATCGGCGCCCGCCCGTACTTGGAGCGCTCGCGGGCCCTGGGCGCAGGGGATGCCCACCTCATGCGCCGGCACATCCTGCCCAACGTGATGCCGCTCGTGCTCGCCAACACCACCCTGATGGTGGCCCTGGCCATCCTCAGCGAGACCACGTTGAGCTTCCTCGGCCTGGGTAACCCGTTGTCACCGTCGTGGGGCTCGATCCTCGACGGGGCGTTCACGAGTGGGGCGATGACCGTGGGCGCCTGGTGGTACGTGCTTCCACCCGGCCTGTGCGTGGTGGCGGTGGTGCTCGCGTTCACCCTGATCGGCCGCGCCCTGGAGGACGTCGTCGACCCGCGCCGGCAGGGGCGCAGCTGATGGCCACCAACGGCGTGGGCCCCGCCCTGGAGTTCCGCGACGTCCACATCACCTACCGCGGGCGCGACGGCGACGTCCCGGCCGTGCGTGGGGTCGACCTCACGGTGGCCGCCGGCTCCTCCCTGGGCATTGCCGGGGAGAGCGGCAGCGGCAAGTCCACGCTGATCTCCACCGTCCTGCGCCTGCAGCCGAAGACCGCGACCGTCACCGGTCAGGTCCTCGTCGACGGCGAGGACGTCCTCGGGATGACGTTCAAGCGGGTGCGCGCGCTGCGCTGGGCACAGGCCAGCATCGTCTTCCAGGGCGCCCTGCACGGCCTCAACCCCCTGCAACGGATCGGGGAGCAGATCGCCGAGCCGATCACGGTTCACGAGCCGAAGTCCACGCGCGGCGATGTGGACCGCCGGGTCGGGGAGCTGCTCGAACAGGTGGGTCTGCCGACCTCGCGAGCCCGGGCCTACCCGCACCAGCTGTCCGGGGGCCAACGCCAGCGGGTCATGATCGCGATGGCCCTCGCCTGCCGCCCGCGCCTGATCGTGGCCGACGAGCCCACCACCGCCCTGGACGTCATGGTGCAGGCCCAGGTCCTGAAGGTGCTGACCGACCTCGTCGACGAGCTCGACCTGACACTGGTGCTGATCTCGCATGATCTCTCGGTCCTGGCCGACGTCTGCCAGCGCGCGGCGGTCATGTACGCGGGGCGGATCGTGGAGTCCGGACCCGCCGCCGACGTGTTCGAGCGCTCGGCGCACCCGTACTCGCGCGCCCTGGCCGGGGCCTTCCCCAGGATCGGCGACACCAGCTTTCGCTACGCGCCGTCCGGGCTGCCCGGCGACCCGCCGTTCCCCGGTGACGTGGGCGAGGGGTGCTCGTTCGCCCCACGCTGCCCGCTCGCCCGCGAGGACTGCGCGAGCGGAGACCTGGAGCTCGCCGAGGTGGGCGAGGGCCGAATGGCCGCCTGCCGCCATCCGCTGGTCGACGGCCGCGCGGGCCTGCGGGAGGGCGTTCGATGACGTCCCCCGCCCTCGAGGCCCGCGACCTGCGGGTCAGCTTCCACACCGGCCGCAACACCTCCGCGCGGGCCGTGGACGGCGTCAACCTCACACTCATGCCCGGCCAGATCGTCGCCCTCGTGGGTGAGTCCGGCTGCGGCAAGTCCACCCTGGCCCGAGCACTCCTGGGCCTGCAGCCACTGGCCTCGGGTGAGGTGCTCATCGACGGCGACTCCCTGCCCACATCTCGGGCTGGGCTCAAGGCGTACCGGCGCCGGGCCCAGTTGATCCTGCAGGACCCGATGGGCTCGCTGAACCCGCGGATGACCGTGTACGAGTCGGTGGCAGAGGGGTTGCGCGTCCACGGTGTCGACCGTGAGGAGGAGCGTGTCGCCGACGCCCTGTCGCGGGTCGGGATGCGACCTCCCGAGCGCTTCTTCACCCGCTACCCGCACGAGCTGTCCGGCGGGCAGCGCCAGCGCGTGGTCATCGCCGGGGCCCTCGTTCTGGAGCCGGAGATCCTCGTCGCCGACGAGCCCGTGTCCAGCCTCGACGCGTCGGTGCGCGGGGAGATCCTGGCCCTGCTGCTGCGGCTGCGCGAGGAGTTGGGCCTGTCGATCCTCATCGTGACCCACGACCTCGGCCTGGCCTGGAACGTCGCTGACCGGATCGCGGTCATGTACCTCGGTCGGATCATCGAGGAGGGCACCACGGAGGAGGTCCTTTCCGAGCCGAAGCACCCGTACACGCAGGCGCTGCTGTCAGTCGTGCCCGAGATCGACCGCGTGGAGCCGATCGTGCTGGTCGGTGAGCCCCCGGATCCCGCGCGGATCCCCGCCGGCTGCCGGTTCCATCCGCGCTGCCCGGTGCTGCAGGGCGGGCTCCCGGACGAGGTCGCGGCCCGGTGCCGTGGGGAGTCCGTGGCACTGCTCCCGGTCCAGGCCGGGCACGCCGCCGCCTGCTTCGCGCTGGGCTGAGGCGCTCCGGGGTGGTGGCGCGGCCCCCCGTGTCGACCGTTATCTGGCGTCCGTTACCTGGCGTTCGTTCAGGCTCCGTCCGCGCCAGTCGGCTGGGCATGGGCAGCCACCGCCGTGGCCATCCGGTCCACGACCTCCGTCAGCACCTCCCGCGAACAGGCGAGGTTGACCCGGGCGTGCCCGACGCCGCCCCGCCCGAACGGTCGCCCGGCCTGCAGCGCCACCCGGCCGTGCTTGAGCAGGACCTCGGCCGGGTCCTGGCCGAGACCGACACCGCGCAGGTCCAGCCACGCCAAGTAGGTCGCCGCAGGAATCCGGTAACCCACTGCCGGCAGCCGGTCGTGGAGGAGCTCGCCCAGCAGGGCCCGGTTCGTGGCGATGTTCGCGTTGACGGCGTCCAACCAGGCGTGGTCCGCGCGGTAGGCCGCGGCGTGCGCGATGACGCCCAGGTGGCTGCCCCCGTAGGCCACGGAGTCGGGCAGTCGCCTCAACTGGGTGCGGCTCGCCGGACGGGCAACGATCAGTCCTGCCTTGAGCCCGGCGAGGTTGAACGCCTTCGCCGCTGAGGTGACCACGAAGCCGTGGTCGGCCACCGCGAACCAGGGCACGAACGTCGCGCCCTGCGGGACCAGCGGCGCGTGCACCTCGTCGACGATCACCAGGGCTCCGTGTCGCTGCGCCGACTCCGCCACCGCCGCGAGCTCTGTGGCGGTGTGGACCACACCAGTCGGATTGTGCGGGCTGCACAGGAGCAGCACGGTGCGACGTGAGGCGGCATCGGTCGGGTTCGCGGCCAGGGCCTCGTCGATCGCGACCACATCGAGTCGGCCCTCGTCCGTGAGGGCGACCGCCACCACCTTGCGACCTGCCTCCCGGCTGAAGCCCGCGAAGGGCGGATAGACCGGACTCGGGATGACAACGGCACCGCGGGGCGGGGCGAAGCGCTCGATCAGGACCCGGATCCCGGTCATGACGTCGGCACAGAGGGCCATGTCAGCCGGGTCCGGCTTCCAGTCCCAACGGGTCTGCGCGAACTCCGCCAGCGCCTCCTTGTAGGTGGTCCCGAAGTTCGGGTACCCGGTGTCGCCAGTCCTCACGGCCTCGGTGACGGCCTCCACCACCTCGGGTGCGGGCACCACGTCCATCTCCGCGACCCACACCGGCAGGACATCCGGACCGTAGTACTGCCACTTGATCGACGTGCGTCGACGCAGCTGCTCAGGACGCAGGACCTCGAAGGGCGGGATGACCATTCCCCCATCGTGTCGCACGCACCCTCGCCTCGCCCGCCCCCGCCTCCGCCTCCGCGGAGTTGCGCTGCATCTCGGACGCGGAATCGACCGAGATGCAGCGCAGGTCCGAGTCGGGCGACGCAGATGCAGCGCAACCGTGGGGGCCCCGGCGGCCGTTCAGCGGCGGTGGTCCTCCAGGGCGGCGTGCAGGGCGTCGTGGGGCAGGCCCAGCGCTCGGCGGCCGCGGTGCCCGACCGTGTCGTGGGCGTTCAGGATCGAGTCGAGGACCGCTTCCTCGGCGGCATCGACGCAGGCCACGAACAATGGGTCCAGGTCGGTCCCGCCCAACCCGGCATCCGCGGGACGTATGCCCCGAGGAGCACGCATCCCCACCGAGAGGCCGAGGAAGATCTCGCCGGACCCGTGGTGGGCCACCGACCCGGCCCGCGCGAGACCCAGGCCGATCCGCGTGGCCAGGCGCCGGCACCCGTGGGTGTCCAGCGGCGCGTCGGTCACCACGACGCCCAGGCATGAGCCGGCGGGCGGCGGGTCACCGGGAGCCGGCGCGGCACCCGCAGCTCCCGACGCTGCGTCGTCCAGCCCGGACCGACCCAGGAGTCGCCCCACCGGAACCCCGCCGACCGTGAGCCGGTCCCACTGGCCGAAGTTGGTCAGCAGCAGGACCCCGACGGTGTGCCCGGAGGGCACCCGCCTCGACGAGGTCCCGATGCCCCCCTTCCACCCCAGGCACAGCATCCCCGTGCCTGCCCCGACGGCGCCTGTCCGCGGTCGCACGCCGGAACCGATCGACTCCCGTGCTGCATCCCGCGCGAACACCACGTCGTCGAACTCGACCTGCATCGCCCCCGCGAAGCTCAACCACGAGTCATCGCACTCCCCCACGACCGGGATCACGACCTCGTCGGCCACCGCGGGCGACTCCGCCAGCGCGATCCGGCAGGCCGCGTCGTACACCCGGCCCAGCTGCATCGTGGAGGTCAGGTAGATCGGGGTCTCGACCAGGCCCCACTCCTGGGCGGACTGCCAACCCGTGCACTCCCCTGCTCCGTTGAGCACGGACCCACCGGCCGACACAGGACGCGCCCAGAGATCCCCGCCGAGGTCCAGGACGGTGACACCCGTCCGGGCGATCCCACGCCCCTGCGGTGGAGCCAGCTCATCGCGCACGATCGTCGTGTGCCCCACACCCACCCCCGGGACGTCGAGCACGGAGTTGGTCGGCCCCTGGGGCAGGGTCCCGACGGTGATCCCGAAATCCGCGAGGCTGGTCATGGTCGCCCAGCATGCCACCCGCCGGCCCCCGACCGACCCGGGGCCATCTGGCCGTCGCCGACTTGGCAGGATGCGACCTGTGGACCACCCCCCGACGACCGCCGCCCCGATCCCGTTCGTGTGGCATCCACGGACCCGTCGGCACATCCCGTCGGCCGAGATCTGGCTGGGGGTGCGAACCCCCGGAACGGAGGTCGTCGAGCGGGTGAACGTGATCCGCGAGGCCCTCATCCGCGCGGGGCACCCGGAGGTCACCGCCAGCGATCCGGACCCCGAGGCCCTCGTGGCCGTGCACTCCCCCGGCCTGATCGAACACCTGCGGACCATCCACGACGCCTGGGTCGTCGGCGGGTACACGACCGACCCCGGGCAGGATCGCGTCGTGCCCTACGTGTTCCCCACCGAGGCGATGCGTGGTGGGCTGCCCGTCCGGCGCCCGACCGCGGCCCATGCCCGCGCCGGGCAGTACTGCTACGACACGATGACGTTGATCGGTCCGGGCACATGGGACGCGGTCGAGGCCGCAGCAGGGGCGGCGCTGACCGCGGTGGATCTGGTGGCAACGGCGGCGTGGGTCGAGGGCTCCGGCGGGTCCGGCACTGGCAGCCCGGGCGCTGCTCCCATGACCTACGCGCTGTGCCGCCCTCCCGGCCACCACGCGGCACGTGAGGCGTTCGGAGGGTCGTGCTACCTCAACAACGCGGCCATCGCGGCCGACAGCCTGCGCGCACGGGGGGCCCGTCGGGTGGCGGTGATCGACATCGACGCCCACCACGGCAACGGGACCCAGGCCATCTTCTACAACCGGGGAGACGTGTTCTACGGGTCGGTGCACGTCGACCCGGGCGCAGGCTGGTTCCCGCACTTCATGGGGTTCGCCGATGAGACGGGCACGGGCTCGGGAACAGGAGCCAACCGCAACATCCCCCTGGCCCCGCGCTCCGGCGACGACAGGTGGCTCACCGCCGTCGAGCAGCTCGTGGACGACGCCCGCACGTTCGGGGCCGATGCACTCGTGATCTCCCTGGGCGTGGATGCTGCCATCGACGATCCGGAGAGCCCGCTGCGGGTCACCCGGGACGGGCTGCGCGCCGCGGGGATCCTGCTGGGTGGCCTGGGCGTGCCCACTGTTGCCGTCCAGGAGGGCGGCTACCACCTCAAGACCCTGGGGACGCTCGTGGCCGACTGCCTGGCCGGGCTGGCCGAGGGCGCTCAGCGAGCGGCGAGGGCCTGATCCCACCGGCCACCGGCGGCTGCGTCAGTCGTCGTCGTCGCGGGCCAGCCAACTGGCCAGCCGCTCGACCGGCACCTCGAACTCCGGGTGCAGGTCGACGAACGTGACCAGCTGCCCGGCCAGCCACTCGAGGGTGACCTCCTCGTCACCCCGGCGCCGGACGAGCTCCTCGATGCCACGATCGGTGTCGTACACGCCCCTCCCCTACTCGAAGGCCCGGTCCATGAGCGCGCGCTGCTCCTCCTCATGGCGGTGCAGCGACCCCACCGACGGCGACGAGCTCGCATCCCGGGTGACCCCCGTCACGGTCCGCATGATCGCCCGGGGAAGGTGCTGGTTCATGAACGGCCACGGGCCCATGTTCTCCGGCTCGTCCTGGACCCACATGATCTCGGCGTCGCCGAAGCGGTCGAGCATCTCGACGAGGGTGCGGTGCGGCAGCGGGTACATCCGCTCCATCCTCAGAACGGCCACGTCGGTGCGCTCGCGCTTGTCGCGCTCGGCCATCAGGTCGTACCCGATCTTGCCCGAGCAGAGCAGGACGCGCCGGATCCCGGCCGGGTCGATGCGCTCCTGGGTGATCCCACGATCGTCGAGGACGGCGCGGAAGTACCCCTCGGTGAAGTCGCGGGTCAGCGACGTCGAGACCTTCGCGCGCAGCAGCGACTTCGGGGTGAACACGACCATCGGCCGGGTCAGCCGCGAGTGCACCTGCCAGCGCAGCAGGTGGAAGTACGACGCGGGGGTGGTCGGCTGGGCGACCGTCATGTTGTCCTGGGCGCACATCGCCAGGAACCTCTCGATGCGCGCCGAGGAGTGGTCCGGGCCCTGGCCCTCGTAGCCGTGCGGGAGCAGCAGCACCAGCGACGAGCGCTGCGCCCACTTCTGCTCGGCTGAGGTCAGGAACTCGTCGGTGATGGTCTGGGCGCCGTTGACGAAGTCGCCGAACTGCGCCTCCCACATGACCAGCGCATCCGGGCGCGCGACGCTGTAGCCGTACTCGAAGCCCACCGCGGCGAACTCGCTGAGCAGCGAGTCGTAGACGAAGAGCTTCCCGCCATGGTTGTAGCACTGCTTGAGCGGCTTGTACTGCCAGCCCGTTCGGGCATCGACGATGACCGCATGCCGGTGGCCGAACGTCCCACGCCGGGAGTCCTGGCCGGCGAGACGGACCCACTTGCCCTCATTGACCAGCGAGCCGATCGCCAGGGCCTCGCCCATCCCCCAGTCGATCGTGTCGGAGGCCACCATCTCGGCGCGCCGGCGCAGCTGTGGAACCAACCGCGGGTGGGCCACGAAGCCCTCTGGCAGGTCGATCTGACTGCGCACGACGAGGTCGACGACCTCCTGGCTGATCGAGGTGTCGACATCCCAGGCCGGCGTCTGCGGCGTGAGCTCCTTCCGCCCGGTGGAGATCACCTCCGCCGAGTTCGCGTTGAACTGCTCGTCGCCGGCGCTGCGGGTCTCCTGGAACACCCGCTCGAGGCGCTCCTGGAAGTCGCGCAGCGCGTCCTCGGCCTCCTCCACGCTGATGTCCCCGCGACCGATCAGGCCCTCGGTGTAGAGCTTGCGGACCGAGCGCTTGGCGTCGATGACCGCGTACATCGTCGGCTGGGTCAGCGACGGGTCGTCGGCCTCGTTGTGCCCGCGGCGCCGGTAGCAGATCATGTCGATCACGACATCCTTGGCGAACGCCTGGCGGAACTCGTAGGCCATCCGGGCCACCCGCACGACCGCCTCGGGGTCGTCGCCGTTCACGTGGAAGATCGGCGCCTGGATCATCCGCGCGACGTCGGTGCAGTACACCGTCGAGCGGCTGTACTTCGGCGAGGTCGTGAAGCCGACCTGGTTGTTCACGATCACGTGGATCGTGCCGCCGGTGCGGTACCCCTGCAGCTGGCTGAGGTTCAGCGTCTCGGCGACCACGCCCTGGCCGGCGAAGGCCGCATCCCCATGCATCAGCAGCGGCAGCACGGCGTACTTGCGATCCGGCTCGTTCTGGTCCTGCTTGGCCCGCACGATGCCCTCGAGCACCGGGTTGACGGCCTCGAGGTGGCTCGGGTTGGCCGCCAGGTAGACCTTGACCTCGGAGCCGTCCCCGGCGGTGAAGGTCCCCTCCGTGCCCAGGTGGTACTTGACGTCACCTGAGCCCTGGACGCTCTCGACGCCGTAGTTGCCCTCGAACTCGTTGAAGATCCGGGAGTAGGACTTGCCGGCGATGTTGGCCAGCATGTTCAGCCGCCCGCGGTGCGGCATCCCGATGCAGACCTCGTCGAGGTTGTCGCCGGCCGCGGCGGACAACACGGCGTCCACCAGCGGGATCACCGACTCCCCGCCCTCGAGGGAGAAGCGCTTCTGCCCGACGTACTTGGTCTGCAGGAACGTCTCGAACGCCTCCGCGGCGTTGAGCGTGCGCAGGATGCGAAGCTGCTCGGAGCGCTCGGGCTTGTCCGGCGCCGATTCGATCCCCTGCTGGATCCACTGGCGCTGGTCGGGGTCCTGCATGTGCATGTACTCGATGCCGACCGTGCGGCAGTATGCGTCACGCAGCACCTTGAGGACCTCGCGCAGGGTCATGAACTGCTCCCCGACGAAGCCCGCGACGGCGAACTCGCGGTCGAGGTCCCACAGGGTCAACCCGTGGGCGGCGACATCGAGGTCCGGGTGCTTGCGCTGCTTGTAGTCCAGCGGGTCGATGTCGGCCATCAGGTGTCCGCGCACGCGGTAGGCGTGGATGAGCTCCTGGACGCGCGCGGTCTTGTTCAGGTCGGAGTCGTGGCTGGTCGCGATGTCCGTGGCCCAGCGGATCGGCTCGTACGGGATGCGCAGGGAGGTGAAGATCTCGTCGTAGAAGCCGTGCTCGCCGAGCAGCAGCTGGTGCACGCGGCGCAGGAAGTCCCCTGACTGCGCCCCCTGGATGATCCGGTGGTCGTACGTCGAGGTCAATGTCAGGATCTTGCTCACCCCGGCGCGCGCCAGGGTCTCCTCAGCCGCACCCTGCCACTCAGCCGGGTAGTCCAGCGAGCCGACGCCCACGATCAGCCCCTGGCCGGACATGAGGCGGGGCACCGAGCTGACAGTGCCGATGGTGCCGGGGTTGGTCAGCGTCGCGGTCGTCCCGGCGAAGTCGTCGGCGTTCAGGGCCCCCGTGCGCGCCTTGCGGACCAGCTCCTCGTAGTTGGCCCAGAACGCCGCGAAGTCCACCTGCTCTGCGCCCTTGATGCACGGCACGAGCAGCTGGCGGGTCCCGTCCGGCTTGGCGATGTCGATCGCGAGGCCGAGGTTGACCGCCGGGTGGGCGATGACTGCCGGCTTCCCATCGACCCTGGTGAAGCCGACGTTCATCTCCGGCATGTCGGACAGCGCCCGCACGACCGCGTAGCCGATCAGGTGGGTGAAGGAGACCTTTCCGCCACGACCCCGGGCCAGCTGGTTGTTGATGATGTGCCTGTTGTCGATGAGCAGCTTGGCCGGCAGCGCGCGGACCGACGTGGCCGTCGGGACCTCGAGGCTGGCCTCCATGTTGACCACGACCCGTGCCGACGGGCCGCGCAGGACCCGTGGTGTGGGATCGATCGCGTCCGCACCGGTGGGCCCGGTGGGGATCGAGGACAGGCCCACCTGCGGGGCCACCTGATCCATGGCTGACGCCGGGGCCTCAACCTCGTACGCCGGCACGTTGTGCGCCAGCTCGGGCATGACACCGTGGGGACGCTCAGGGGTGGTGGCCGGGGGGGCTTGCCCCGCTGGTGGCGCGTCTGTGGTCGTCGCGGGCGCGGTGGTCTGGACCGGGACTGGGGCCGAGCCCTCGACCACGATCAGCGGCGCTCCGATCGGCCGACTCGCTGAGGCCGCGTCAGCATCGGGAACCATGCCCGCCGTCGGAGAGGGCAGGGTCGAGGTCTCTCCGGGCCGGTAGTCGGCGAAGAAGTCCCACCACGCGCGGTCCACGCTCTGCGGGTCCTTCAGGTACTGCTGGTAGATCTCGTCGACGAGCCACTCGTTGGTCCCGAACGCCACCATCCGGGATCCCGCATCATTGGCCACGACCAGCTACCTCTCGACGATCAGGGACTCCGCCGGGCGGCCGATCACGCCGTGCCCGCACACAGGTCAAGGCTACTCCTCGACCCCCCGCGCGACTCTGGCAGGATCGGGGGCATGTTCGCCGCGAGCGCAGTCACCTTCAGCCCGGATGATCCCCTGAGCGGGTTGCGCATGGGCGATCACCCCGAGCCGGTCGTCCCGGACGGTTGGGTGGTGGTCGATGTGCGGGCGACCAGCGTCAACCACCATGACCTCTGGACCCTCAAGGGCGTCGGACTGAGCGCGGAGCGGCTTCCGATGATCCTGGGCTGCGACGCTGCTGGAGTCGATCAGGACGGCAACGAGGTGATCGTCCACGGGGTCATCACCGACGGCGGGTACACCGACGAGACCATCGACCCGGGCCGCTCTCTGCTGTCCGAGAAGCACCAGGGCACGTTCGCCGAGCGCGTGGCCGTACCGGCGCGCAACCTCATCCCCAAGCCGGCCTCGTTGACCTGGGAGCAGGCTGCGTGCCTGCCGACCGCGTGGTTGACCGCCTACCGGATGCTGTTCACGCGCTCCGGGCTGGTGCCCGGGCAGACCGTGCTCATCCAAGGTGCCGGCGGTGGGGTGTCCACCGCCCTGATCATGCTGGCCCGCCAGGCGGGGTTCCGGGTGTGGGTGACCTCCCGCGACGAGGCGAAGGGCGCGCGCGCGGTCGAGCTCGGGGCGCACGAGGCGTTCGCGTCCGGGGCACGGCTGCCGGAGAAGGTCGACGTCGTGATGGAGACGGTCGGCGCCGCCACGTGGGCGCATTCATTGCGATCGCTGAAGCCCGGCGGACGCGTGGTCATCGCCGGGGCGACCTCCGGCTCGCAACCGCCCGCGGACCTGTCGCGGGTCTTCTTCCTCCAACTCTCGGTGGTCGGGTCGACCATGGGCACCCGCGACGAGCTCGAACGGCTCGTGGCGATGTGCCAGGCAACCGGCGTGCGCCCGTTGATCGACCACGTCCTGCCGCTGGCGTCGGCCGACGAGGCCCTGCGCCACATCGCGTCCGGGGACCTGTTCGGCAAGATCGTCCTCACCCCCTGACCAGCACCCGCCCCGTCCTGCGCCCCCCACGCCCGGTGATCCATGCAGGTTCGCAACGCTAGAGAGTCGCCAACCCGAATGGATCACCGGGCGTACGAGCGTGGGCGGGGTGGGGGTCAGCGGATCCGGCCCCAGGGGCGGACTCGCCAGAGTGCGCGGCCCACCACCTCCGCGACGGGTCCGAATTGGCGGGAGTCGGTGGAGGCGTCGGGGGCGTCGCCCAGCACCCAGTAGCCCTCAGCATCGACGTGCTGCACCCGCTTGACGATCAGCATCCCGGGGCGCCCCGGGTGCTCGAGGACCACGACGTCGCCGACACCCGCCCGCCCGTCGCGCCGGGCGATGATCCAGTCCCCCTCATGCAGCGTGGGCTCCATCGACCGGCCGGCCACAGCCAGGTAGCAGAATCCGCGCACTGGCGTAGTGTGGCGCACGAGCCCGTGGGGTGATGGGCTGCGGCTGTGCGGTCCTCCGATCCAGCACGATCCCTGCCCCTGCGGCCCGGCACCACCGCCCGCACGACCGGCCACCGGCCACCCACGACCGAGCACGAGACCACGAGCCAGGAGAAGAGATGCTGTCGTTCCTCGCCCCCCGCACCACCGTCCACGCCCACTGCGACCTGCCCTGCGGTGTGTACGACCCCGCCCAGGCGCGCCTCGAGGCTGAGTCCGTCAAGGCCTGCATGGTCAAGTACGCCGCATCCGATGACACGGACTTCAGGTCCCGCGCCGTCGCCATCAAGGAGGAGCGCTCCGACCTGGTCAAGCACCACCTCTGGGTGCTGTGGACCGACTACTTCAAGGCCCCGCACTTCGAGAAGTACCCGCAGCTGAACACCCTGTTCAACGAGGCCACCAAGCTTGCTGGCGCCGGTGGCACCAAGGGCACGAACGACGTCGCTGTTGCTGATTCCCTGCTGGCCAAGATCGACGAGATCGCCGAGATCTTCTGGGAGACCAAGGCGGCGTGACCTCGCCTGAGCTCCCTGCGGGGGCGCCGGGCCGCGACGCGGTCACCGGCGTCCCCGGCTCAGTCTCCGAGCCCGGCGCCGCACGGGCGCCGGCCATCCGGCCAGAGGTCCGACCTGCCCGCCCCGAGGACATCCCGGAGATCCTGGCGATGGTGCGCGAGCTCGCTGACTACGAGCGCAGCGCGCACGAGGTGCGGGCCACCGAGCAGATGCTGGCCGACCTGCTGTTCGGCAGCAACACGCCCAGCGGGGCACCGGCCGCCTACTGCCACGTGGCCCAGGCGCCAACGCCGGACGCGGACGGCCCTGCCCTGGCGGGCATGGCCCTGTGGTTCCTCAATGCCTCGACCTGGCGGGGTCAGCACGGGATCTACCTCGAGGACCTCTATGTCCGACCCGCCTTCCGCGGCTTCGGCCTTGGCCAGGCCCTGATGGCCGAGCTGGCGCGGATCTGCATCGACCGCGGCTACGCGCGCCTCGAGTGGTGGGTCCTGGACTGGAACACCCCGGCCATCGACTTCTATCGCGCGCTCGGGGCCCAGTCGATGGATGAGTGGACGGTCCACCGGATCACCGGCACGCACCTCGAGCGCCTGGCCGAGCGCGCCCACCGAGGCTGAAGCCGTGCCCGTGACGATCCGGCCACCCTCTGTGCCCGCCATCGGCTAACGTGACCACCCGTGGACATCGATCCGACCGTGACCTTGCGGGTTCCTGCGAGCAGCCCGTTCGTGGTGCTCATCCGCGCTGCCGTCTCGGCCATGTGCGCACGCCTGGACTTCACCATCGATCGGATCGAGGACGTGAAGCTGGCGGTGGATGAAGCGGCCGCACTGCTGCTCAGCGACGCCCCACCGGACACCAGCCTCGACGTCCGGTTCACCCCGGACGCACCCGACGGGATGCGCGTGGAGATGACCGCGCCCACGGTGCACGGCCGGTCCCTGGAGCGCGACAGCTTCACCTGGACGGTCCTGACCGCGCTGGTCGACGAGGTCGTCGCGACCGTGTCCGCGGACAGGAGCCTCACCATCTCGCTGGCCGTGCACCGCTCCGAGGCGGTCAGGCCGTGAGCGACCGCGCTGCGGACCCGGAGATGCCAGCCATCGTTGAACCGGCGGGCCCTGGGCCCGTCGAACCGGCTGAGGACGCGGAGGACGAGCCGGAGGCCGAGGCCCTCGACACGCCTGCCGAGCCGCGCTGGTCCACGCGGGACCGCACACGTGAGCGCCAGCTGATCGTCCTCATCGCCGAGCTGCCCGCGGACGACCCCCGGCGCACGGCGGTGCGCGACGAGCTCGTGACGATGCACCTGCCCCTGGCGGCCTTCCTGGCGAGGCGGTTCCGCGACCGCGGCGAGAGCCTGGATGACCTGACCCAGGTGGCCACGATCGGCCTGATCAAGGCCGTCGACCGCTTCGACCCCGAGCGCGGGGTGGAGTTCTCGACGTTCGCCACGCCCACGATCGTGGGCGAGATCAAGCGGCACTTCCGCGACAAGGGCTGGGCGATCCGGGTCCCACGTCGGCTCCAGGAGCTACGGATCTCCATCGGCCGCGCCACCGCCGAGCTCAGCCAGTCGACGGGACGCTCGCCCACCGTTGCTGAGCTCGCCGCCCACCTCGACGTGAGTGAGGAGGACATCCTCGAGGGGCTGGAGTCGGCTCAGGCCTACGCCACCCTGTCGCTGGATGCCTCCTCCGCGGACGGCATGGACGAGGGGTCCTCGCTGGCCGACACCCTGGGCGAGGACGACCCCGGGCTGGGCGAGGTCGAGACTCGCGAGACCCTGCACCCCCTGGTGGCCACGCTGCCGGCCCGCGAGCAGCGGATCATCCACATGCGGTTCTACGAGAACATGACCCAGGCCCAGATCGCCGAGCAGATCGGCGTCTCGCAGATGCACGTCTCCCGATTGCTGGCCAAGTCCCTGGCTCAGCTGCGCACTGGCTTGGTCGAACCGACCGGCTGAGCCAGTCCCGGACAGGCTGGTCAGGCCAGCGCCTCGCGTACTGCTGGCCGCAGCCCGAGCACCAGTCCCACCACGCCGGCGATCCCCAGCGCAACCCCCGCTGCCTTGTCGTAGACCACGTCCGAACTCACCAAGGGCCAGGCCACCACGAGCGCGAATGCCTGGGCCAGCAGGAACGGCGTGCGGGCGACCCGGCGACGCCGGAGCAGACCGAACCAGACCAGGGCCAGCGCGCCCACGATGACCGCCCACATCACCACCGTGGCCACTGCGATCCAGACGTCGAGGTCGGATCCGCGGGTGCCGAGTCCGATGAGGATGCTCAGCACCGCGGCAGCCAGCGCCTCCGCCCCCGCGATCGCGACGAGGGGGCGCACAGGATCGGCCATGGCGCCAGAGTACGGGCCTACAGTTGGCCACATGAAGCCGCGCGGCCTGCTGATCGCCAACCCCCAGGCGACCAGCACCTCAGCAGGGATGCGCGACGTCATCACCCGGGCTCTGGGACACGAGGTGGACCTCGAAGTCGTCACGACCACGCACCGAGGGCACGCCGAGCTGCTGGCATCGGAGTCGAACGGACTCGACCTCCTGATCACCCTCGGCGGGGACGGCACGATCAACGAGGCCGTCAACGGGATGCTCAACTCCGTGCACCCCGACCTCCCGATGCTGGCGACCATCCCCGGAGGGTCGGCCAACGTCATGGCGCGCGCACTCGGGTTCCCCAATGACGCGATCGAGGCGACCGGCATGATCCTGGAGTCCCTGCGCACGGACTCCAGCCACGATGTTGGCCTGGGCAATGTGCACTTCACGGCGCTCGAGTCCGGTGAACAGCGCTCCCACTGGTTCACGATCAACGCCGGGGTGGGCCTCGATGCCGAGGTGATCGCCTCGATGGAGGCCCAGCGCGCGGAAGGTCGGGTCGCAAGCCCGACGCGGTACGTGCGGACTGCGGCCCAGCAGTACTTCGGCGACCTCGGACGGCGGGGTCCCGCCCCGTTGAGCCTGCAACTGCCCGGCGAGGACCCCATCGAGGGGCTTGCCATGGCGATCATCCAGAACACCGCGCCGTGGACGTTCTTCGGACCGTTCGCGATCAACCCGTGCCCACGGGCATCGTTCGACCTGGGGCTGGACGTGTTCGCGCCGCACTCCCTCGGCCCGCTCCCGGCGGCGAGGTTCGGCCTTCGGATGCTGCGCGGCAGCCGGTCCGGGGCGGTCCCTGGCCAATTGACCCTCCTGCACGATGAGGAGGCGTTCACGATCGCGTCGGAAACCCCGACCGCCCTGCAGATCGACGGGGACTACATGGGCCACATCGAGCGGGCCTTCTTCCGGCACGCACCCCATGCGCTACGCATCATCGGCTGACGAACACGCCGAATCGCCGATGCGGTAGGCGAAACAGCACCCGGCACGCCCCGAAATGGCGGGATCTGCGCGGATGGTGGCGTTTGCGGACCGGAATGTGACGTACGCGACAGCCTGAAGTCGTCCCACGCGGGGCACAACCCTTGTGACAAGCCGCATCGTCTGCGACCCTTGAGGGCAGTCAGGACGATGTGGGGACACACCCCATAACCGTCGCAAGCGTACCGGAGGGTGATCGGGGCCGACGAACCGGCCCGGATATCCGCTGGCACCACCGTGAGCGTGCCCCGATCGGGGTGCAGGAAAGCCGAGGAGACATGGACTGGCGCCACAAGGCGGCATGCCGTGATGAGGATCCCGAGTTGTTCTTCCCGATTGGGAACACCGGCCCCGCACTCATGCAGATCGAGGAGGCACGCGCTGTGTGCCATCGCTGCGAGGTTGTCGACCTCTGCCTGAAGTGGGCCATCGAGAGCGGCCAGGACGCAGGCGTCTGGGGCGGCATGAGTGAGGACGAGCGCCGCGCACTCAAGCGTCGCAACGCCCGGGCCCGCGCCCGCGCCCACAGCTGACACTGTCAAACCCGCATCCCGTCAGGCAGCGGCCGACCCCACCGGGTCGGCCGCTCATCATTGCTCAGGCGGAATGTCGACCGCGACCTTCGTGCGGTCACCGGACCGTCCCAGTGTCAGCGTCCCGTTGAGCTCCTCGCGGACCAGCGTGTCCACGATCCGCAGTCCCAGCCGAGGGGATGAGGCCACCTCGAAACCGTCGGGGAATCCAGGCCCGCGATCGCTGACCACGACGTGCAGCCCCACCGGGTCGCGGACGCTGCGCAGCTCCACGTCGTCGGCGCCATGCTCGACGGCATTGGCCAGCAGCTCGACGAGCGCCATCGCCAGGGCCGTCGCCTGCTCGGCGGGCACCTCGCCGAAGGACCCCGTACGCACGATCCGCCGGGCCCCCATGTCAGGCGCCGCGGTCTGGCGCACCATCGTCACGAGCCTGTCGGCGACGGCGTCGAAGGGCACTTCCTCGGTGCTCGCCTGTGCAAGGAGGTCGTGCACGACGGCGATCGCACCGACACGTCGCTCGGCCTCTGCCAGGGCTGCGGCCGCCCCCGGTTCGTCCAGGCGCCTGGCCTGAAGCCGTAGCAGTGCTGCAACGGTCTGCAGGTTGTTCTTGACCCGGTGATGGATCTCACGGATCGTCGCGTCCTTGCTCAACAGGGCACGCTCGCGCCGGCGCAGCTCGGTGACGTCGCGCACAAGCACCAGGGAGCCACGCTGCCCGGCTGGGCCGCGCATCGGCAACGCCCGGACCGTGACTGTTGCGGTGTCCGAGGAGAGCTCGACCTCCCCGGGCATCCGGCCTCCGCACACCAGCGCGACATTGGCGTCCACGGCCCCACCCCGACGGGCGATCCGCCCGCTGACGAGCCCGAGGTGCGCCCCGAGGAGGTCGGTCGCCAGGCCGAGCCGGCGGTAGGCCGATGAGGCGTTCGGGCTCGCGAACTCGACAACCCCGGACGCATCGAGTCGGATCATGCCATCGCCGACCCGTGGCTCGGCCCCAGTGGAGTCCGAGACCTCGCGGTAGGGGAACTCCCCGGCCCGGATCATCGAGAAGAGGTCATCCGCGGCCCGCAGGTAGGCGCGCTCGAGGGTGCCCGATGCGCGGGTGGCGGGGACGCCTGAGCGGGTCAGGGCCGCGATCCAGGGGCCGTTGGCGGTCAGCCCCACCCCAACCGCCTCACCGGCAGCGGGCAGGAGCGGGTCCGTGCGCGGCGCGAGCTGACCGAGCCCCGGGGCCGACCACGCCCGATCCAGCTCCGGGCGGCGACCCCGGGGGGTGAACGCCCCCACGAGGTCGTTGGGGTAGCGCGTTGCGGCCGTCGAGGGACGTACCTGGGCAGCGGCCACGAACCCGCCCTGGTTCCACACCGGCAGCCACAGGATGAGGTCCGAGAAGGCGAGGTCGGCGAGCAGCCCGAGATCGCGCAGCAGTGCCTCGCAGTGCGCGATCGCCCCCGGCTCCAGATCGGTTCGATCGGAGGCGATCTCCGCCAGCGTGCGCACTGCCACCTGCACCCCTGCCCTCCCCGCGCCACCGGCGCAGACTCACCGCCGCTCCCCCGGGATGCGGCTTCTCCCTACAGCGTCTCGGTGACCTTGCTCAGGCCACGCGGGGCATCCGGGTTGAACCCGCGGGCAAGCGTCATCTGCAGTGCCAGCTGCTGCAGCGGGATGATGTCGACCACAGGGTGAAGCTCCTCTGTGACGTTCTCGCAGCGCAGGTCGTAGCCCACCGTGCCCAGGGCCGTCGAGCGCGCGCCACCGAACACCGTCACGTCCGCCCCACGCTCAGCCAGCCGCTCGAGGACCGGCTGCATGGCCTCGGCACCCTTGCCGTCCGGCACGATGGCGATCACCGGATGGTCGTGGTCGATCATCGCCAGCGGGCCATGCAGCAGGTCGGCACCGGAGAAGGCATGGGCCGCCACGTACGAGGTCTCCATGAGCTTCAGTGCCGCCTCGCGCGCCGTCGGGTAGGAGTACCCGCGCCCGGTGGTCACCAGCCGGTCGGTGAACCGGTAGCGCGATGCCAGCTCCGTGACCTCCTCGCGCCGATCCACCAGGGATTGGGCCGCCTCGGGGATCGCCCTGGCGGCAGCCGCGTCCCCGCCCCGGAACGCATCGATGACCAGCCAGAGTGCCAGCAGCTGGGAGGAGTAGGACTTGGTCGCCGCGACCGCGCGCTCGGGACCGGCCAGGACGTCGAACTGCAGCTCCGCGGCCGCGGCCAATGCGCTCTCGGGGTTGTTCGTGACCGCCAGCGTGGTGGCCCCGCCGGCTCGCGCTGTGCGGACGGTCTCGACGAGGTCCGGCGAGCCGCCGCTCTGGCTCACGGTGAGCAGCAGGACGTCGGAGAGGTCCGGCCGGGCTCCGTACGCCGTCATCGTCGACGGCGAGGCAAGCCCGGCGGGAAGGCCCAGGGAGACTTCGACCAGGTACTTCGCGTAGAGGGCGGCATGGTCGCTCGTCCCGCGCGCCGCGAGCAGGACGAACCTCGGGTGCCGTTCCCGGATGGCTTCGGCGAGGTGCTGTGCCCGCGCGAGGGACTCGGGGGCCAGGAGGCGGGCAAGTGCCTCGGGCTGCTCGGCGATCTCGGCGGCCATCACGGCGCCGCGGTCCTCGGACATCGGGAGTTCCTCACCTCGGGGGGACCCACTGTATCTGGGTGCGGGGCGGGACCCCCCCTCGCTCGTCGACCCGGACAGCCGACTGCCCGTGGCCACGCCTGAAACCCTCACGGGCCAGGCGCGACCACGGGCCGTGGAATCGGTCAGGCAGCCGGCGTCACCGCTGGGTCCGCAGGGACTGGCGCGACGGGCTTGACCGGCTTGACCGGCGTGCGCAGGATCACCACGCGGGACACGTCTTTGGGGGCGTTGGTGGCCAGCGCTGGGTCGGTGGTGTCGGACACCAGGGTCGGGGTGGTCCCGACGTAGATCGGCAGACGTGTGCGCACGACCTTGCCGTTCGCGTCACGGACCGGCTTCCCGGTTGCCGCGTCGCGGGTGACCTCCCAGACCGTGAAGCCCAGACGTCCGGAGCAGCTGGCGTTGAAGTTGATGCCGTCGATGAAGCCGCCGTTGATGAACCGGAACTCCATGACCTTGTTCTTGGTCTTCACCCACTCACCGCGCTGCTTGTCCTCGAGCTGGATCGTCCTGACGTTCGACAGCTTGCGGGTCGAGGTGATCCGACCCCACACCTCGATGAGCTTCGGGTTGTCGGTCTGCGGGGTGGGTCAGGCGTACGCGCCAGCCGGCCTGCTCGTGCCAGATGTAGAGACCCTTGTCGACCCCGGGCCCGAAGGACGCCGGCAGGCCCTCGACCGCCGCCGGGAGGGTGGCGATCTTCGGCTTGCACGAGTTTCGGAACCTGAGCTTGGCATGGGTCTGCGCCGGCGCCGGGGCCACGGCAGCGGCTGGGTCTGGGTCTGGGTAGTGGTCGTGTCGGCCATCGCCGGGGCGGCCATGAGCGTGGACACGGCAAGGGCGCCGGACAGGGCCATGATGCGGATGCGCATGGGTACCTCCTCAGTTCGGTCCCACCGGGCTGGTGGGCATGACACTGACGCTACGGCGGATGTCGCTGGGGTCGCTTCCAACAGCCACCATGCTCTGGCTAAGGTCCGCCCATGGGATGGGCGATACACGCTGCGCCCAGAGCTGGGTGCTGGGATCAGAGGCGGCTGAGGAACGCGCGGCGATCGACGATGGCCCGGACCACCCTCCCGGTGGCGATCTCGCGGGCCGACCCCGGCTCTGCGCCAGATGCCGGGGCCTCCCGCGCGACCACCTCGAAGGACAGCCCGCGATCCTGCTCCGTGACATCGGTGACCTCGACCTCCACGAGCGCCCCGACGGTCGAGGCCCGCCGATGACGCATCCACACCTCGACCCCGACGGTGGTGCTTGTCGCGTCGACGCGTGCCGAGCAGGCGGCAACCGTGGCCGCCTCCATCCACGCCAGCAGGCGGGGCGTCGCCAGCACCGGCACATCGCCGCTGCCCAGGGCGATGGCCGTGTCGTCGTCGGTGACGGTGAAGCGCAGGATGGTCACGACGACGAGCCTAGGCCGCCGACCCGCCGGATCAGGACACGAGGCCCAGCCTGCGCAGCTCGACCATCAGGTCGTGCGGGTTGCTGGAGGCCGCAAGTGCTGCGTCGAGGCTGACGATCCCGTCGCGGTACAGCACGGTGAGGTGCTGGTCGAAGGTCTGCATGCCGTAGTAGCCACCCTCGCCCACCAGCGAGGAGAGCATGGACGTCTTGCCCGGATCGGCGATGGCATCGGCCACGCGACCGGTGTTGACGCAGACCTCCATGACCACGGCCCGACCCCGGCCATCGGCCCGCAGGACCAGTCGCTGGCACAGGATCCCGCGCAGGGCGCCGGCCAACGAGAACCGCACCTGCTGCTGCTCGTGCGGCGGGAAGAAGTCGATGATGCGGGCGACGGTCTCCTGGGCATCCACGGTGTGCAGGGTCGACATGACCAGGTGGCCGGTCTCGGCGGCCGTGATGGCAGCCTTCACCGTCTCCAGGTCACGCATCTCACCGACCATGATCACGTCGGGATCCTGGCGCATCGCGCCGCGCATCGCAGTGGCGAAGTCGTCGGTGTCGACGTGCACCTCGCGCTGGCTGATCATGCCCAGCTTGTCGAAGTGGACGATCTCGATCGGGTCCTCGATCGTGACGATGTTGACCTCACGATGGCTGTTGACATGGTCGATCATGCCGGCCAGCGTCGTGGACTTGCCCGAGCCCGTCGGACCGGTGACCAGGACCAGCCCACGGGGCTCGGTGGCCAGCGCGGAGACGACCGCGGGCAGTCCGAGGTTCTCCAGCGGCTCGGCGCCGATCGCGACCCGGCGGAACACCATGCCCGCGGATCCGCGCTGGCGGAACGCATTGACCCGGAACCGCCCCAGCCCCTCGATCGAGTAGGCGAAGTCCGCCTCGCACGTGCGCTCGAAGTACTCGACCAGGTCCGAGCGCAGCACCTGGCGGACCATGTGCTCGGTGTCGTCAGCGGTCAGCTCTGGGGCCTGCAGCTTGCGCAGACGCCCATCGATGCGGACCCGTGGTGGAGACCCGACCTTCACATGCAGGTCCGAGCCCCCGGATTCGACCAGGGCGCGCAAGTACGGTTCGACGGACCGGGCTGATGTTGCCCGGGTCGAACGCTCCGGCATCCCGAAGGAGACCGAACCCACGGATGTAAGGCTCACGGGGGTCTATTCGACCCGTGGGTGCCGGCTCTTGACCGTTACCCCGATCGGAGCAGTCCTGAGATGCGAACGAGGAGGGACCCGCGGGGTCCCTCCTCGATGCGTGCCGGCCTCGGTCAGGCGTTGGGGCGACGGCCGTGGTTGGCCCCATTGCCCTTGCGGGAACGGCGCTTGCGGGCGCGCTTGCTCATGTCGACTCCTCAAGTCCTACGGAGGCCCCATGGTCGCACACCGGCGCACGGCGGGAGAAATCCCGAAGCCTAGCGAGACAGAACCTCCCACACAGTCGGGACTTCCGTCCCTCGCGCGGACACACTCGGGGTTGCCAGACTGACGGTTGGGCACCTGCGTGCTCACGCAGGCGTGCCCGTTGGAGGAGCAATGCGGCACCCATCTCGCACGATCCTGTCGGCCATGGCAGCGCTGCTGCTGGCCGGAATGGCCACTGGAGCCGCGGTCGGCGCGGACGCCTCAGGATGTCAGGGCTCAGCGACGTCGTTCACCACGTCCGGTGGTGAGATCCAGTCAGTCGCCGCGCCGGGTCCCGGGGCCACCCAGGACGACCCGTTCCAGGTCGACTTCGACGGCCCTGTGAAGTGGGAGGGGTCCTCCGACGCAGTGATCGCCAATGGCGGCTGGACGGTCACGGCCACGCCGTTCTCCTTCTCCGGCGACGTGACCAACAGCTCGGGCACGAAGAAGGCCGACGGCACCATCACGCCGAGCGAGTACCTCCCCTTCGCCATCCCGGGGCTCGTGCTGGTGACAGTCGACCTCACTGGTGAGGGCGGCACGGCGTGCACCGTTTCCGGCTGGATCCAGTTCTCTGGCAACCCGCTGTCGTCTCCCGCAGGGTGGGTCGCGATCGGCCTGAGCGTCCTGGGCGGCATCGGCATGCTGATCCTGCTGCGGATGCTCATCCACGTGCCGGCTGTGCCCGTTGGGCAGAACCGGTTCGGGCGGACCATCCTCGGGATCCTGGCGGGCCTCGTGCTCGGCGTGGGCGTGGCGGCCCTGCTGGTCATGTACGGGGTCGTGGCGCTGGGGACCCTGACACCGTTGCTGGTGGTCGGTGGGACAGCCTTCTTCGGCCTGGTCCTGGGCCTGCTCCCCCGCCGGGGCGCAGCGATTTAGGCTTCGTGGCCCGCTCGCGGGTCGGGATTCAGCGATCCCACCCGCGACGGCGGGCCAGCAGGTCGAGGGTGGCGTCCCGGTACCACGCCTGGTGCGGTCGCAGCCACGACGAGGCGCGGAAGTCCAGGGGCGTCCCCGCCGCCCGAGTGAAGTACCCAGCAAGCGCGGCGAGGAAGCAATCCACGTCCTGGGCGTCGACATCGCGGGTCAAGGGGTTCGTGGCCAGGATGGGTGCCACGGGGAGCCCATCGCCGTGGGCGCTGATGAGAAGCCCCACCAGGTCCAACCAGGGCGCACCGACCACGAGCCAGTTCCAGTCGCACAGGTGCACCTGGCCGTCCGTGGCCAGGATCACGTTGTCGTCGCGCAGGTCGAAGTGCAGCGCTGACTCGCCGGCGGTCGCCTCGACCCAGCCGGACTCGAGCGATGCCAACTCGTCGAGGCGGGCGGCGGTGATCACATCCGCCCGGCCCACGGCGTGCCCTGCGGGGATGCCGGCACCCGCGGCCCACGTCCGCCACACCCCGAACTCCCCATCGAAGCTGGAGACCGGCTCGAGGGCGAGTCCCTGCGGCGGAACAGCGAGCGCCAGGGCCGCGCCTGTCGTCGCCTGCACCACGCGCCCCAGCTCGTCGGTGTTCCACGGTCGACGCGGCGTTCTACCCTCCACTGCCTCGAACCCGACGACGGTCCAGCCGGCCACCTCGCCGTGCCACGGCACTCCCGGGGCGCCAGCAGCGACGGGGAGATGGGGAACGATCTCGGCCTCACGACGGTAGCTCGCGGCGATGACCGGGTTCTCAGGAGGGGCGGCCTTGACGAATGCGGTCGAGCGATCGCTGCGCAGAACGGAGGCGAACCCCCAGGTGAATCCGCCACCCGCCGAACTCGCCGAGGTCACGCGACCGTCGAGCCTGACCTCGATCCAGGACCGCACCGCGGGCGGCAGGTCGTCCCACACCGGGCGCTCGGCGGTGGCACCGTGCGGAATCGACGCGGTCACCCCTGCTCCGAGGTGGGCGCCGGATCCGGCCCGTCCTGCTCCGGGGTGGGCGTCGGATCCAGACCGTCCAGGCCCGGCGTGTGCGCGTCGATCAGCGCGGCGATGCCAGGCGCGGCCGCCTCGACGTATCCACGCGCCGATCCGCGCACCCGCTGGTAGGCGCGCCGCAGGGTCACCTGGCTGGTGCGCTCGGCGCGGTCGTCGGTGATCGACAACAGGGCCTCGGCCATGCTCGTGCGCTGCGCGGTCAGGATGTCGGACAACGGCGCGCCGGTGGTCAGGTGCTGCTGGTAGAAGGGGTCCAGCTGGTCGGCGAAGGGATCCAGGAGCCCGTCGACGGCACCGCGCACCATGCCCGGACGGATCCCGGTCAGGACCCGGTAGGCCGTTCGGATGGCCATTCCCGACAAGCCCGAGGCGCCGGGCGACCTCCTGGTCGAGGAGGGTGCAGGCGTCGGCCACGACGGCGGGCCTGGCGTCAGGAGCGGTCAGGTGGAGCGACAGGTGCACGGGGACATCCTGCCGTGTGCCGAGGTCCCCGGGGACGTGCGACCCGACTCAGGGCACAGTCGGTGGGTCGATCTGGATCCGGACGCTCACCAGCTCGGCCACCAGGCGCGATCGCAACTGGGAGGGCGCGACCTCGCAGCACGACCGCGCGACCAGGGCCTTCACGATCCGCTCGACGTCGTACTCCTGCAGGCACGGCGCGCACTCCTGCAGGTGGTGGGCGATCTGTTCGTGATCGGTGGGGGCCACCTCACCGTCGAGGAACTCATAGAGGTGGTCGAGAGCCGACCTGCAGTCCAACTCGTGGGGATTGCCGCAGCTCATGACGGATCCCCCGGCGATCCGGCGCGGATCAGGCCGCGCTCGATGGCGTAGTCCTCGAGATTCGCCCGCAGCAGCTTGCGACCGCGGTGCAGCCGGGACATGACCGTGCCCACCGGCGTGCCCATGATCTCGGCGATCTCCTTGTAGGCGAACCCCTCGACGTCGGCGTAGTAGACCGCCATCCGGAACTCCTCGGGCAGTGCCGCCAGGGCTGCGGTGACATCCGAGTCCGGCAGGCTGTCAAGGGCCTGTGCCTCGGCCGAACGCAGGCCCCCGGAGGTGTGCCCCTCGGCTCGGGCCATCTGCCAGTCCTCGACGTCGTCGGTGGACGACTGCAGCGGCTCACGCTGCTTCTTGCGATAGGAGTTGATGAAGGTGTTGGTCAGGATCCGGTACAACCAGGCACGCAGGTTGGTGCCGTCCTTGTACTGGTGGAAGGCCGCGAACGCCTTGAGGAACGTCTCCTGGACGAGGTCCTCAGCCTCAGTGGGGTTGCGCGTGAGCTTCAGGGCAGCGCTGTAGAGCGAGTTCAGGTGGGGCAGGGCATCCCGCTCGAACCGGGCCGACCGTGCCGCGTCCGACTCTGTCGGGGGCGGGGTGGCGGACGTCATGGCACCTGAGCCTAGCGGCATCCCGGTGGCTGCCCCGGTCGTGCGGGGTTCGTCATGCGTGTGGACCAGCAACGCGCTCTCCTCCTCGTCGCTGCCTTCAACGCCGTGCACCGCCATGTCATTCCCGGCCGCAGGCCTACTCTGGGCGCCGTGAGCACCCCAGCGGCGGACCGGCGCTGGCTCACGCGCAACGTCAAGGTCCTCTCCGCCGTCTCGCTAGCACAGGATGCCGCCAGCGAGCTGATGTACCCGCTGCTGCCGATCCTGCTGACCACCACGCTGGGGGCGCCCGCCGCAGTCGTGGGACTCGTCGAGGGGGTGGCCGAGGGGGTCGCCGCGGCCATGAAGTACCTGTCGGGGCGTTGGTCGGACAGATTCGGCCGCAAGCCCGCGGTCGTGGGCGGCTACGGGCTCGCGGCCGTCGGGAAGGTGATCATCGCGGCAGCCGGGGTGTGGCCGGTGGTCCTGCTCGGGCGGGTGGTGGACCGGATCGGCAAGGGAATCCGCGGGGCACCACGTGATGCGCTGCTCGCCGACGGCGTCGCCCCCGAGGCCCTGGGCAGGGTCTTCGGATTCCATCGCGCTGCCGACACCCTGGGGGCGGTGATCGGCCCGCTGCTGGGCCTGGCGATCCTGACGGCCACCGCCGATGACATCGGCCTGGCACTGTGGATCGCGGTGATCCCCGCGCTGATCAGCGTGGCGCTGGTGGGCCTGACGCGCGAGACCCGCCCCGCGCAGGCCCGACGAACCCCCGTCGTCGAGCCGGTCCCGAGGGTGCCCCCCAGCCCGCCACCTGCCCCGCTCCCCCGACGCGTCCGCACGCTGGCCGCGGTCCTCGGACTGTTCGCGCTGGTGAACTTCCCGGACGCGCTGATCCTGCTGCGCGTCAACGAACTCGGCTACAGCGCAGCGCAGGTGGCCGGCGCCTACGCCCTGTTCAACCTGTCCAGCGCGGCCATCGCCTACCCGGCCGGCGCCCTGAGCGACCGGGCGCCACGCTCGCGGGTGTATGCCCTGGGCCTTGCCTGCTTCGCGGTCGGGTACATCGGCCTCGGGCTGGTGGACGGCGGATGGGCGGTGGTGGCGCTGCTGGTTGTCTACGGTGGGTTCGCCGGAATCACCGACGGCGTCGGCAAGGCCTGGATCAGCGCGCTGGCCCCGCCGGACGTCCGCGGCCACGCACAAGGGCTCTTCCAGGGCCTGGCCGGGGCCGGGATCCTGGTGGCCGGCCTCTGGGCGGGCCTGCTGTGGACGGCGGGACCCGGCTCGGGAGTCATCCCGCTGCTGGTGTCCGGCACCGTCGCCGCCGGGTGCGCCCTGGGGTTGTGGCTGTTCGGGCGCCGGCTTGATCCGGACAGGGCCGCGTCAGGCGCAGGGAGCCTCAACGCCGCGTGATGAGGGCGGCGAACATGCCGTCGGTGTCGTGCTCACCGGGCCAGAGCCGCAGGTACGGCCCCGCCACCGAGCCAGCAGGCAGCGTCAACTCGGGCCGCTCCCACACGGGGACGACCTCGCCACCGAGCCGATGGGCGCTGGCGACGACCGCCTCGGTCTCTGCCAGGTGCGGCGAGCAGGTGACATAGAGGACCAGCCCGCCGGGGCGCACCACCTCGAGTGCACGCGCCAGGAGCAGTCGCTGCAGGGCGATGAGCTCGGCGAGGTCGTCGGTCGAGCGGCGCCACCTCGCCTCGGGCCGCCGGCGCAGCGCACCCAGCCCCGTGCAGGGCGCATCCAGCAGGACCCGGTCGTATCCGGCCCCGATGTCCTCGGAGATGGCGTCGGCAACCAGGACCTCATGCCGGCCCTGGATCGGGCGCAGTGAGGCCCGCACCAGCTCGGCGCGATGTGGGTGCAGCTCCACGGCCGTGAGCGAGCCACCCCTCTGCGCCACCTGTCCGGCGAGCAGTGCCGCCTTGCCCCCCGGCCCGGCGCACATGTCCAGCCAGCGCTCATCGGATCCGTCCAGCGCAGCGTCCGCCAGCAGCAGGGCCACCACCTGGCTTCCCTCGTCCTGCACGCCGGCCGCACCGGTGGCCACCTCAGGGATCGTCGCCGGATTCACGGCATCAACGCGCACAGCGAGCCGCGACAGCGCTCCGTCGTGCGCGGAAACACCCTGCTCAGCCAGTGCGGCCGACAGCTCCGCGCGGCCCAGCGTTCGCGCGACCAGGGTGACTGCCCCCGATGTGTTGTCGGCGAGCAGCTCGGCACGGGTGTCCTCCCAGGACCGCTCCGGCTTCGAGGCTGCCAGAGCATCGTTCACGCCACCGACGATCCAGGCGGGGTGCGACGTGGCCACTGCCAGGTGCGCGACAGGGTCTGAGGCCATCGCCGGCAGGGCCCCGGAGGCAACCAGATGGTCCATCCAGTCCTCGGCCGACCCTCCCCGTGCCACCCGGCGCAGGACGGCGTTGGCGAAGCCGGCGGCTCCCTGGTTGACGATCTGGCGGGCCAGCTCGACGGTCTCCCCCACGGCCGCATGGTCACTGACGCGCATGTTGTGCAGTTGGTGCACGCCCAGGCGCAGGGCGTTCAGCAGCTCGGGCTGGAGGGTCTCCAGGCCCCGGTCCACGCAGTCGGCCAGGATCGCGTCGTGGCGGCCGCGCCAGCGCAGGGCGCCGTAGCCGAGCTCAGTGGCGAATCCCGCATCCCGGCCCGACAGCCGGTGATGGTCCAGGATCCGCGGCCAGGCGATGTTGGCGTATGCACCGTCGAGCTCCACCGCCCGGAACAGGTCCAGTGCGGCCAATCGGGCGGGATCCATCCGAGCGGGAGCAGGCCTGCCTCCGGGTTGGGCGGGCGGCTTTGCGGGCGGGCCCCCACCTGAGGTGGACCTGCCGCCACTGGGCCGGTTCCGGTTCTTGTTGTCAGCCAAGGCGCTCGCCCGGCTCCACCCGTGCGCCGCGGGCCCAGTCACCGGCGGCCATCAGCTTCTTGCCCTCGGCCTTGACCTCACCGAGGAGCACGGCATGGGTGGCTGTGCCGACCCAGACGCTGTTCTTGAGGACCCGGACCTCACCTGCGGCCAGGTCGACGACATCGGTGGCCGGTCGCACGGGTCCGAGCTTGATCCGCTCGCCACGGAACTCGCACCACGCCCCAGGAGCTGGGGTGCATCCGCGGATCAGCCGGTCGACGCGCATCGCCGGATCTGTCCAGACCACACGTGCATCCTCGACACGGATCTTCGGCGCCAGGCTCACACCGTCGGGCGACTGCGGCACAGGCACCAGCGCACCTGCCGCGAGTCCGTCGAGGGTGGCCACCAGCAGACCGGCTCCGGCCACCGCGAGACGACCCAGGAGGTCGCCCGCGGTGTCGGTGGCCCTGATCGTGTCGGTGACGACACCGAACACCGGCCCGGTGTCCAGGCCCTCCTCGAGCCGGAAGGTGCTCGCGCCGGTCACCTCGTCACCGGCCATCACGGCGTGCTGCACCGGGGCGGCCCCACGCCATGCGGGCAACAGGGAGAAGTGCAGGTTGACCCAGCCGTGGGTGGGGACCGCCAGTGCCGCCGGGGGGATCAGGCCGCCGTAGGCAACGATCGGCGCGGCATCCGGGGCGATCTGGGCCAGCCGGTCGAGGAACTCGGGATCGCCGGCCCGCGCGGGGCGCAGGACCTCGATCCCCTGAGCCAGCGCGATCTCGGCCACGGGGGACGGCGTCAGCCGACGACCGCGCCCCGCCGGGGCATCCGGCCGGGTCAGGACGGCAACGACCTCGTGCGGCGAGTCCAGGATCGCCCGCAGCGAGGGGACCGCCGCCTCCGGGGTGCCTGCGAACAGGACACGCATCAGCCAAGACCCGGGCGCAGGGAGTGCGGGCTGAAGCGCACCACCGGAGCAGGGGCGCCGAACCACTCGGACTCCCGGATCTCCTTCATCGCCGCCTTGCGCGCCACGGTGTCCAGGTGATCGATGAACAGGATCCCGTCGAGGTGGTCGGTCTCGTGCTGCACACAGCGGGCGAGCAGCTCGGAGCCCTCGATGGTGACCGGCTCGCCGTGCATGTTCATTCCCTTGGCCACGACGCTCATGGCCCGCATGGTGTCGTAGGTGAGCCCGGGAAGGGACAGGCAGCCCTCCTCGCCGAGCTCCTCCTCGTCGGACAGGTCGAGGCTGGGATTGATCAGGTGACCCACGACGTCGTCGACCCAGTACGTGAACACGCGCAGCGAGACACCGATCTGCGGGGCAGCCAGACCGACCCCGGGGGCGTCCATCATCGTGTCGGTCAGGTCCGCAACGAGCGTGCGCAGCTCCTTGTCGAACGTCTCGACCGGGGCCGCGGGTGTGCGCAGGACGGGGTCGCCGAACAGTCGGATGGGTTGCAGCGGCATGCCCCACATTCTACGGTCGGATCACCTCAGGGTCACCGGATCCACCCGGACGTAGACCATCGGGGCCTTGCGGGCACTGCGGGCGGCCTGCAGCCGGTGCAGGGCGGCGGTCAGGTGCGGCCCGTCAGCGATGGACACGGCCACCAGCCACGTCACCGAGTCCCCGGTGCCCGGCAGCGGGCCGGAGCGCCGCAGGATCGCCTCGCCCAACTCCTCGGCGAGGAGGTCGGCGAGCTCGAGGGTGGGCAGGGCCGGCCCGGTCAGCTGGGCGATCCGCACTGCGGGGGGAAGGTGCAGGGCTGCTCGCTCGGCCAACTCGCGCTCGGCGTAGCCATGCGGGTCCCAGCGGATCAGCGCCTGCACCTCGCGCATGTCGGAGTCCCCGACGACCAGCACCCGACCCCCGTCACTGGCCGAACGGACCAGCGACGCGGCGGCGAACCAGCGACGCAGCACCTCCTCGGCCACCCGGAGTCCGGGCCTCGACAGCGCCGCGGCCGCGTCGAGCACCACGAGTGCGCTGTACCCGTCCGGGCCGGGATCGGGCTCGGCGCCGGGCGTGGCCACCACCATCACGTCCGGGCGAGTCAGAGTCCGCACATGCTCCTGGCCTGACGAGGTGACCACCTGGACTCCGGGCAGGGCGCGGCCGAACTCCTCGGCCGTGCGACGAACCCCGACCACGACGGCGCGCACCACCTGCCCGGCACACACCGGGCACCGCCAGTCCGGGATCGGTCCGTGGTTGCGGCACGAGGGACGCCGATCCGGGCCCTGCGCCTGCATGGGCCGCGCGCACTGCGGACAGGCCACCGGTTCGCGGCAGGACTGGCACGCGAGGGCAGGCAGGTAGCCGGCTCGGGGCACGCTCACCAGCACGGGGCCGACGGCCACGGCGGTGCGCAGGATGTCGATCGCCACCGACGGGATGCGCGACGCCGAACGAGCCGGGTCGGCGGCGAGGTCCGCGGCCACCTGGACCCGCGGCATCCGGGTGCGCAGCACGGGCCGCGGCACCTCGATCGGTGCCAGCCATCCGGAGGCCGCCATCCGCGCCCCCTCGAGGGTCACCGACGGGCCGCCGACCACCAGGGACGAGTCCGCGGCGGCGCTGCGCAGGGCGGCGACCTCCCGGGCATGCCACCCGGGGGCCTGCGGCTCGGCCAGGGACTCGTCCCCGTCGTCCCAGACGATGATCGCGCCCAGGTCGACGAGGGGGGCGAACACCGCCGCCCGGGTGCCGACGACCACGCGGGCGGCCCCGGAAAGGACGCCCAGGAACACCCGGTAGCGGGCCTCCGGACCGGACTCCGCGACGAGTCGAGCAGGAGAGATCCCGCCATCGACCAGGGCGGCCATGATGCGATCGACCTCGGCGGCGTCCGGAGCGATGATGAGGACTGACCGACCGCGCGCCCCCACGGCGCGGGCGAGGTCGGCCAGCCGCAGCCCGACCTGCTCCCCGGGTGCCGACACCCACAACGCGCGCATCGGAACCGGGCCGCCGATCCCTGCGAGCAGCTCAGCCCCGCCCCGATAGGCCGACCACCCGGCAGGGTCGACGGGGACAGGCAGACCGGGATCGACCGGCGCGGCCAAGGCGCGGGACTCCACGCGGGCGTGCCGGGGCGGGATGGCGAACCGCAGGACGTCAGCGAGGGTGCCCGCGTACCGGTCGGCCACCGCCCGGCACAGCGCGGCGATCTCGGGGGTCAGCACCGCCGGACCGTGCACGGAGCTCAGCGGTTGCAGGTCCCGCTCCGAGGTCTCCACCCGCTCCAGGACGAAGCCGTCGACCAGCCTGCCTGCAAGACGCACCCGCACCCGCACCCCCGGCACCGCGGCCGCAGCCAGCTTCTCCGGGAACCTCGTAGTCGAAGTCCCGGTCCAGGTGCGGCACGGGTGTCAGCAGCGCCACCCGAGCCACTGGGAGCAGCTCGGCCGCGGGGTGCCGAACCCGTGCCCGCGGCACCTGCGTTCGCAGGCGTCGGCTCATCCGGCAGCAACGGGATCTGGCCCTGCGTCATGGCGTCCCGCCCTGATCGTCCAGCGGTATCGCCCAATGGGTGAACGAGCGCGTGACCTCCATGCCGAGGCGCTCGTAGAACGGCAGCGCCCCGGTGTTCGAGTCGGTGGACACGCACGTCCTGCAGACGGCCTCGGGCGTGCGCCAGGACGAGCGCCCGGCGCATCAGCGCACTGCCGATCCCCAGGCCACGGAACTGCGGGTGGGTCGCGAGCTTGTCGACCCACAGCTCCCGGCCGTCGTCGATGATGAACGCCGCACCCACGACTAGACCGTCGGCGCGGACCGCCAGCTGCAGATGGTCGGCGGTGAAGCCCTCCCGCCGGGTGACCATCGCCTGCCACGTGGCCAGCGTTGACGGCTGCCGGTCGGGCCACTCGCTGAACGCGAGCTCCATCATCTGCAGCGCCTCCACCTCATCAGCAGGCGTCGACTCGCGCAGGACGATGCCCGGCAGGTCGTCGCGCGGTGCTGGCGGCGCGGCGGGGGCAGCGTCGCGGTACAGGATCCACGCGGTGCGGACGGGGAGGGCGCCGAACGTCCGCACGAGGTCGCGCGCGTCCATCCGGGTGTCCTCGATCGTCTGGCCGATCCGGTCCGCGCCCAGCTGCCGGGCGCGGTCCACCGACCACGCCACCAGGCTGCGGCCCACGCCCTGGCCGCGGTGGTCGGGGTGGACGTCGGCGCAACGAGTGCGAGAGCGCAGTATCAGCCCCCACGCGACCAGGACCCGCCCGGGGCCTCGGACGATCAGGGCGTCTCGCTGCCGATCAGCCAGCACGAGGTCGCCGACGAGGTCGGCGCGCTCGTACATCGCCTCACCGGAGTCATGCAGTTCGCAGGTGCGCACCAGTGCGACGACCTCGTCGACGTCGCCATCTGCCAGGGGGGTCGCGGTGAACCCCGCCGGCAGGACGATCACAGGCCTGCTGCGGCCCGCAGATCGTTGACGCGGTCCAGACGCTCCCACGTGAAGGTGGAGCCGCCGGCCGACTCGCGGCCGAAATGGCCGTAGGCGGCCGTCGGGCGGTACTTCACGACCGAGGTGTCCAGCAGCTGCAGGTCGCGGATGATCGCGCCGGGGCGCAGGTCGAACACGTCGAGGACTGCGGCCTGGATGGCCTCGTCGGGAAGGACGCCCGTACCGAACGTCTCCACGAAGACCCCGACCGGATGCGCCTTGCCGATGGCGTAGGCGACCTGCACCTCGCACTTGGTGGCCAGGCCAGCGGCAACGACGTTCTTGGCCACCCAGCGCATCGCGTAGGCCGCCGAGCGGTCGACCTTCGAGGGGTCCTTGCCGGAGAACGCGCCGCCGCCGTGGCGGGCGAAGCCGCCGTAGGTGTCGACGATGATCTTGCGGCCGGTCAGGCCGGCGTCGCCCATCGGACCGCCGGTCACGAACCGGCCGGTGGGGTTGATGAGCAGCCGCACGCCTGAGGTGTCGAGGTCGAGGCCCGCCAGGATCGGCTCCACGACGAACTTGCGGATCTCCGGGGCGAGCTGGGCATCGAGGTCGACGTCCTCGGCGTGCTGCGAGCTCACGACGATCGTGTCGAGACTGACTGCGGTGGTGCCCTCGTAGCCGATCGTGACCTGGGTCTTGCCGTCGGGGCGCAGGTAGGGCAGCTGACCGGACTTGCGCGCCTCTGTGAGCTGCTCGGCCAGGCGGTGGGCCAGGTGGATCGGCAGCGGCATGAGCTCGGGGGTGTCGGTGCAGGCGAAGCCGAACATGAGGCCCTGGTCGCCAGCACCCTGGCGGTCCAGCGCGTCGCCGGAGCCCTCGACCCGCTCCTCGAAGGCGTCGTCGACGCCCTGCGCGATGTCCGGGGACTGCCGGCCGATCGAGACCTGGACTCCGCAGGACTCGCCGTCGAAGCCCTTCTCGGAGTGGTCGTAGCCGATCTCGAGCACCACGTTGCGGATGATGTCCATCACCTCGGCGTAGCCCTCGGTGGTGACCTCGCCGGCCACGTGGACCTGTCCGGTGGTGAGCAGGGTCTCGACCGCAACGCGGGACCTGGGGTCCTGGCGCAGGAGGTCGTCGAGGATGGCGTCGCTGATCTGGTCGGCCATCTTGTCGGGGTGTCCCTCGGTCACGGATTCCGAGGTGAACAGACGTGCGGTCATTGGGCAGGCCCTTCTAGGGGGTTTGATCGGGCACCTGCGGCCCGGCGTACTCGGAGAGATCCTATGCGGAGTCCGCCCGGAGTCCGACCACGCGGTCCCAGACGGCGTGTGCCACCTCAGCCTTGGTGCCCGGGTGCGGGCCGTCGACGACGCCGTCAGGGGTGAGCAGGTGCACCTCGTTGTCGGGTCGGCCGAAGACCGACCCGCCGGACACGTCGTTGAGCACGAGCAGGTCGACGCCCTTGCGCGTCAGCTTCGCCCGGGCGTGGTCCAGCGGATCGCCCACGGCGTCGCCGGTCTCGGCGGCGAACCCCACCAGGACCGTCCCGCGCGGGACCAGCCCGGCAGTGCGCGCCTCGACGAGCCCGGCGAGGATGTCGGGGTTGCGGACCAGTGCGATCGGCTCCGGGGTGCCGTCGTCGGTCGCATCCTTCTTGATCTTGTCGGCAGCGACCTCCGCAGGCCGGAAGTCCGCCACGGCAGCCGCCATCACGACGACGTCGGACCCGACGGCCCCTGCCATCACGGCCTCCTGGAGCTCCCGCGCGCTACCGGCCCGGACCACCGTGCATCCCGCCGGGTCAGGCAGCTCGACGTTCGCGCTGACGAGCGTGACCGACGCACCCCGGGCGGCGGCTGACGCTGCCAGCGCGTAGCCCTGAATGCCACTGGACCGGTTGCCGAGGAACCGCACCGGGTCCAGGGCCTCGCGGGTCCCGCCCGCGCTGATCACGACGCGCACCCCGGCAAGGTCGCGCAGGCCACCGGTGTGCAGGACGGCGCCGATGGCCGCCGCGATCGTCTCCGGCTCGGGCATCCGACCGGGCCCTGTGTCAGCACCGGTCAGGCGGCCGACGGCGGGGTCCAGGACGATCACACCGCGCTCACGCAGGGTGGCCACGTTGGCCTGGGTGGCGGCGTGCAGCCACATCTCGGTGTGCATGGCCGGGACCATCACCACCGGGCAGGTGGCGGTCAGCAGGGTGGCGGTGAGCAGGTCGTCGGCCCGGCCGGTGGCCGCGCGTGACAGGAGATCGGCGGTCGCCGGGGCCACGACCACGACGTCAGCGGACCTGCCGAGGCGCACGTGCTCCACACCCGCCACGTCCTCCCACACGGTGGTGTGGACAGGGTGGCCGGACAGCGCGGCCCACGTGGCGGCGCCCACGAAGCTCAGGGCCGATTCGGTCGGCACGACGCGCACGTCGTGACCGGACTCCGTCAGGAGGCGCAACAGATGCGCGACCTTGTAGGCCGCGATTCCGCCTGCCACGCCGAGGACGACGTGCGCAGGTGCGCTCGTCAGAACGACTCCTCGACGGGCTCCTCGATCGGCTCCACGGACAGCAGGCCCTCGTTGATCTCGCGCATGGCGATCGAGAGCGGCTTCTCCTGCGGCTGGGTCTCCACCAGCGGACCGACGTACTCGAGAAGGCCCTCGCCGAGCTGGGAGTAGTAGGCGTTGATCTGGCGGGCGCGCTTGGCAGCCTCGATGACCAGCGAGTACTTCGAATGCGTGGTGCTCAGAAGCTCATCGATGGGCGGGTGGGTGATGCCCTCGGGGCGGATGCTGGTGCCGGACACGGCCAAACCCTCCTGTGGGGGGACTGGATCACTCCGGACCATTTCTGCCGGCGGTGATCCTCTCAGGCCAGGTGGCCCGGATCTGCGACGAAGTCTACCAACTCCCGGGCTGCGCGGACCACATCATCATTGACGACCACGGCGTCGAACTCCGCGGCGGCCGCCATCTCGTGGGCGCCGCGCTCCAACCGGCGGGCGATGGCCGCCTCGTCCTCGGTGGCCCGACCGCGCAGGCGGGCCTCGAGATCGGCGACGCTCGGCGGGGTCAGGAACACCATCAACGCCTCGGGCATCGCGGCGCGCATCTGGCGGGCGCCGTTCAGCTCGATCTCGAGCAGGACCGACTCCCCCGCGGCCAACCGCCGCTCCACCTCCGCCCGTGGGGTGCCGTACCGGTTCCCGGCGAACTCCGCCCACTCAAGGAATCCGCCGTCGGCGATCGTGCGCGCGAAGCGCTCCGGACTCCAGAAGTGGTAGGAGACCCCGTCGACCTCGCCGGGCCGCGGCTCTCGCGTGGTGGCCGACACCGAGACCCACAGGTCGGGGCGCAGCCGGCGCAACTCGGCCACGACCGTGCCCTTGCCCACACCGCTGGGTCCGGTCAGGACCACGAGCCGTCCGCGCATCAGCCGCGACTCCCCGGGTACCGCGTGGCGATCAGGTGGGTGATCTCCTCGACCTGGCGTGGCCCCAACCCACCCACGCGGCGGTTGGCGGCGATCCCGATGGCGTCCATGATGTCGGCCGCCCGGATCGGTCCGATTCCCCGGAAGCTGGACAGCAGGTCGACGACCTTCATCCGGGCCAGGATGCGGCCCCGCTCGTCGGGGGCCCGGCCGGCACGCAGGACATCGGCGACGTGGACGCTGCCGTCCGCCAGACCTGCGCGCACCTGGGCACGCACCTGCCGGGCGCGCACGCCCCGTGCAGCGGCAGCAGCGCGCGCCTCGGGGGTCAGCGGCGGTGGGCCCGATCCGGGATGGGCGCTCATCGCGACACCGGCCACGGCCGGATGGACTCCGCGATCCTGCGCGCCGCCTCGGCCGGGTCGCCGGCACCGGTGATCGGCCGGCCGATCACCAGGAGGTCGGCCCCGTCGGCCAGGGCCTGCTGCGGGGTCGCCACCCGGGCCTGGTCGCCGATGCTGCTGCCCTCGCCGGAGGCCGGTCGCACCCCGGGCGTGATCAGCATGATGTCCTCGTCGGCCACCGCCGCGCGCACCGCGGCCACCTCCTGCGGTGAGCAGACGATGGCGCGGGCTCCTGCCTGCACGGCCATGACCGCCATCCGCACGACGGCGTCCTGGGCGGGGCCGCGCAGTCCGATCACGTCAAGGTCGGACTCGGTCAAGGAGGTGAGCACGGTCACGGCGGTGATGGACGTGCCGGGCAGCGCCTCTGCGGCCGCAGCGATCATCGCGGGGCCCCCGGAGGCATGCACGGTGAGGTACTCGGGAGCCAGCCCTGCGACGCTGCGGGCAGCGCCCCGGACGGTGTTCGGGATGTCGTGCAGCTTGAGGTCCAGGAACACCCCGCAGGTGGGAGCCACCTCGTGGATCTGGTCGACGATCGACGCACCGTCGCGCAGGTAGGTCTCCAGGCCCACCTTCAGCACGGGCACGTGCGGGGCGAGCACCGCAGCCCAGGTCAGGGCCGTGGCGCGATCCGGGGCGTCCAGGGCCACGGCGATCGGGGCGCGCGAGTCGTCTCGCGCCGATGAGTGGATGTCGGTCATTCCTGGGCCTCCTGCTGCGCTGCCCTGCGGGCATCCATGGCCGCGACGTGGCGGGCCTGCATCGTGTGACCGAGGCCGACAGCATCCGAAAGCCGGGTGAAGCCACGCGCGGCCAGGATGTCGTGCAGCTCGGCGGAGATCCGTGCAGGCGCGTGCGGGTCGTTGAACACGGCCGTCCCGACGGACACCGCACTGGCGCCGGCGAGTAGGAACTCGAACGCGTCCTGGCCGGTGCGGATCCCGCCCATGCCCAGGATCGGCACCTTCGGGTAGGCGGCGTGCACCTGCCAGATGGCACGCACCGCGACCGGGCGGATCGCCGGGCCGGACAGGCCGCCGGTCATCCCGCCGAGCATCGGGCGCATGGTGTCCGGGTCGATCACCATCCCGAGCAGGGTGTTGATCAGCGACAGCCCGTCGGCTCCGGCATTGATCACGGACTTGGCGATCGCGACGATGTCGGTGACGTCCGGGCTGAGCTTGGCCAGGACCGGGACATCGGGGGACGTGTGGCGACGGACCACCTGGACGACCGACCCGGCTGAGAACGGGTCGCAGGCGAACACCTGGCCGCGGGACTCGACGTTGGGGCACGAGATGTTGACCTCGAGGGCGGCGACCCCGGGCTCGTGACGCAGCCGCTGGGCGAGCTTCTGGTACTCC
This sequence comes from uncultured Actinomycetes bacterium, assembly GCA_963736425.1. Classification (GTDB taxonomy): domain Bacteria; phylum Actinomycetota; class Actinomycetes; order S36-B12; family CAIYMF01; genus Prado023. The sequence continues at coordinate 324,056 of CAVTOX010000014.1, read as the reverse complement.
TGAACGCTTCCGCCGGCGATGGAGACCACCGTGCGGATGCCACACTCGCGCAGCCATCGCAGGTCCTTGGCGATGAACTCCTCGACGCCGGGGCCCTGAAGCCCGATCGAGTTGAGCATCCCTGAGGGGGTCTCGGCCATCCGCGGCGTGGGGCGACCGGAACGCGGGTTGAGCATGATCGACTTCGTGACGACCGCACCGATCGCGGTGAGGTCCAGGAACGGGGCAAGCTCGCGCCCGGCCGCGGCGCACCCCGAGGCGGTCAGCACCGGGTCGGGCATCTGGAACGTGCCCAGGCGCGTGGACATGTCCACCCGACCGACGGCGGACGCGGAGGCAGTCGCGGTCATCAGTGCCCCCCTTCCACGGGTGCCCCGAGGGTTCCGGCGGGGACGGTGCCCACCTCGGCCCACCGGACGTCGCTACCCTTGAACACCGGCCCGTCGGTGCACGAGCGGACCATCCGGGTGACGCCGTCGGATCCGCGCACGGGCAGCACGCAGGTCATGCAGATGCCGATCCCACACGCCATCGACTCCTCGACGGCGCACTGGCTGTGGGCGCCATGCCGGGCGGCCGCATCAGCGACGGCGCCCAGCATGGCCATCGGCCCACAGGCGTAGACCACGTCGGCGCCACTGGCGCTGATGATCTCCCCCAGGGGGTCGGTGACCCGACCGCGGATGCCGAACGAGCCGTCATCGGTGGTCACCGTGACCGAGGCCGAGGACCGCTTGGCCTCAAGCACCCCGTACAGCCGGTCCTCCGAGGCCGCGCCGAGCACCATGTCCACCCGGCAGCCGCGGGCACGCAGCTGCTCGGAGAGCATGAACAGCGGTGCCGCCCCGTACCCGCCGGCCACCAGCACGCAGGCGACCGGCTCTGCCGGGAGCACGAAGGGCTTGCCCAGCGGGCCGATCACGTCGAGCTTGTCCCCGCGACGTCGGTCGGCCAGCCAGCGCGTCCCCTTGCCGTGGGTCGCGAACACGATCTCGACCGTGCCACCGGAGGCGCCACCGGGGGTGACCCGATGGATCGAGAACGCCCGTCGGAGCAACATCCCCGAGCCCTCGCCACCCACCGCCAGGGCCACGAAGTGCCCGGGGCGCGTCGCTTCCGGGATACCGGGGGCGAGCAGGGTGAGGTGGTGGTAGGCGCCGGCGCGGCGCAGGCTGACGACTTCTGCCGTGACCTGGACGGACATCACGCCCCCGTGGCGGGGGTGGCTCCCCCGGCGCGCCCCGCGTGCAGGAACCGCAGCTCGGCGAGTTCAGCCGCGTGCTCCTGCAGCGAGCGGACCCCGATGTCGCCCGATATCAGCGCCTCGATCCCCTGCACCGCAGCCCCGAGCCCCTGGACCGTCGTGATGCAGGGAACACCCCGCACCACTGCGGCCGTCCGGATCTCGTAGCCGTCCAGGCGCGGGCCCACCCCGTAGGGGGTGTTGACGATCAGGGCGATGTGGCCGCCGAGGATCGCGTCGACGGTGTTCATCCCTGCACCGGGCTCGTGGATCTTGCGGATGTCGGTCACCTGCACGCCATTGCGTCGCAGCACGTCAGCCGTGCCGCCGGTGGCCGTGATCTCGAACCCGAGGTCAGCAAGGCGCTTGAGCGGGAAGATCATCGAGCGCTTGTCACGGTTGGCTACCGAGACGAAGACGGTCCCGCTCGTCGGCAGGCCCGAGGAGTACGCGGCGATCTGCGACTTGGCGAACGCCGTGCCGAACTGCCGGTCGAGGCCCATGACCTCGCCGGTGGAGCGCATCTCCGGGCCGAGCACGGTGTCCACGCCGTGGAACCGCCCGAAGGGGAGGACCGCCTCCTTGACCGCGATCATCCCGCCGTCGGGCAGGTCGGCGGCATCCCCGATTGACGGCAGCGTCCCGTCGGCACGCAGGTCGGCGATGCTCTCCCCGAGTGCGATCCGCGCCGCGGCCTTGGCCAGCGGGACGCCGGTGGCCTTCGCCACGAACGGCACCGTGCGCGACGCCCGGGGGTTGGCCTCCAGGACGTAGAGGATGTCGGCGGCCATCGCGTACTGGACGTTGAGCAGGCCCAGGACGCCGACCCCGCGGGCGATCGCCTCGGTGGAGGTGCGGATGCGCGCGATGTCCGCCCGACCCAGGGTGATGGGCGGCAGCGCGCAGGCGGAGTCACCCGAGTGGATCCCGGCCTCCTCGATGTGCTCCATCACGCCGCCGAGGTACAGCTCGGTGCCGTCGTAGAGCGCATCGACGTCGATCTCCAGGGCATCGTCGAGGAAGCGGTCGACCAGGACCGGGTGCTCAGGGCTGACCTGCGTGGCGCGGTCGATGTAGGACTCCAGCATCGCCTCGTCGTAGACGATCTCCATGCCGCGCCCGCCGAGCACGTACGAGGGCCGCACCAGCACGGGGTAGCCGACCTCGTCGGCCACGGCCTTGGCCTCGTCGAACGACGACGCCATGCCGAACTTGGGCGCCGGGAGCCCCGCGGCGGCCAGGACCCGGCCGAACGCCCCGCGCTCCTCGGCCAGGTCGATCGCGGCCGGGGATGTGCCCACGATCGGCACCCCGGCCGCCTGCAGCCCATGGGCCAGGCCCAGGGGCGTCTGCCCGCCGAGCTGGCAGATCACGCCGGCGACCGGGCCGGCCTCGAGCTCGGCGTGGTAGACCTCCAGGACGTCCTCGAGGGTCAGCGGCTCGAAGTACAACCGCGACGAGGTGTCGTAGTCGGTGGAGACGGTCTCGGGGTTGCAGTTGATCATGATCGTCTCGAAGCCGACCTCGCGCAGCGTCAGCGAGGCATGGACACAGGAGTAGTCGAACTCGATCCCCTGGCCGATGCGGTTGGGCCCCGAGCCCAGGATGATCACCGCAGGGACCTCGCGGGACTCGACCTCGGTCTCCTCGTCGTAGGACGAGTAGTGGTACGGGGTCTTCGCGGCGAACTCCGCAGCGCAGGTGTCGACCGTCTTGAACACCGGCCTGATGCCCAGGGCATGGCGCACCCCGCGCACGACGTCCTGGGGCATCGTGCGCGCGGCCCCGATCTGGGCGTCGGAGAAGCCGTGGCGCTTGGCCAGGCGAAGCAGGTCGGGGGTGAGCATGGGTGCGGTGCGCACCTGCTCGCCGACCTCGTTGAGCAGGACGATCTGGTCCAGGAACCACGGGTCGATCGCCGTCGCGGCATGCACCTCGTCGATCGAGGCGCCCGACCGGAGCAGCGCCTGGACCTCCTCGAGACGGCCGTCGTGCGGGACGCGGACCGACTCGAGCAGGGCCGCGCGATCCAGTGCGGCGGGCTCGCCCACCCAGCTGAACCCCGCGTCCTTCTTCTCCAGCGAGCGCAGTGCCTTCTGCAGCGCCTCGGTGAAGTTGCGGCCGATCGCCATGGCCTCGCCCACGCTCTTCATGTGCGTGGTGAGCTCATGGTTGGCCGAAGGGAACTTCTCGAACGCGAACCGTGGGGCCTTCACCACGACGTAGTCCAGGGTCGGCTCGAAGCTGGCCGGCGTGCTCTGTCCGTTGGGTCGGGTGGTGATGTCGTTCGGGATCTCGTCGAGGGTGTAGCCGATGGCCAGCCGCGCGGCGATCTTGGCGATGGGGAAGCCGGTGGCCTTCGAGGCCAGGGCTGAGGAGCGCGAGACGCGGGGGTTCATCTCGATCACGATCATGCGCCCGTCGCGCGGGTCGATCGCGAACTGGATGTTGCAGCCGCCGGTGTCCACCCCAACGGCGCGGATGATCTCGATGCCCACGTCGCGCATGTGCTGGTACTCGCGATCGGTCAGGGTCAGCGCGGGGGCCACGGTGATGGAGTCCCCGGTGTGCACGCCCATCGGGTCGACATTCTCGATCGAGCAGATGACAACCACGTTGTCGTTGCGGTCGCGCATGAGCTCGAGCTCGTACTCCTTCCAGCCCAGGATCGACTCCTCGAGAAGGACCTCGGTCGTCGGTGAGGCCTGCAGGCCGGCTCCGGCGATCTCGTGCAGCCCCGCCTCATCGTGGGCGATCCCCGAACCTGCACCGCCCATCGTGAATGACGGCCGGATGACAACGGGGTAGCCCAGCTCCTCGACCCCGGCGAGGCACTCCTCCATCGTGTGGCAGATCAACGAGCGGGCTGACTCGGCGCCGATCGAGGCGACGATCTCCTTGAACCGCTCGCGGTTCTCGCCGCGCTCGATCGCCTCGACGTTGGCCCCGATCAGCTCGACGCCGTACTTGGCCAGCGTGCCGTCGGCGTGCAGGGCCATCGCGGCGTTCAGCGCGGTCTGGCCACCGAGAGTCGGCAGCAGCGCATCGGGGCGCTCCTTGGCGATGATCTTGGTCACGAACTCCGTGGTGATCGGCTCGATGTAGGTCGCATCCGCGAACTCCGGGTCGGTCATGATCGTGGCGGGGTTCGAGTTGACCAGGATCACCCGCAGGCCCTCGTCGCGCAGGATCCGGCAGGCCTGGGTCCCGGAGTAGTCGAACTCCGCAGCCTGTCCGATGACGATGGGTCCAGACCCGATGACCAGGACCGAGGTGATGTCAGTGCGCCGCGGCATCGACGGCCTCCCTGCAGGCGGAGACAAGCACGACCGTGAGGATGGGCATGGCCCACTCCTTCCCCGCCTCTCAGGACGGACTTAAAGGAGGCTTCCGATGGAGGCTTCAGTGGCGCCGATCATACCGGGCGTCGGTCGCGGCGGACGCGCGGGCCCGCGGCCCGGCGGGGCACTTGAGGGCCGGCGTGCCCGCCACCCGAGCGCCGGCCCCGATACCCTCTGCCTATGTCATCGACCTCCGAGCCTGCCGAGCAGCCAGCCACGGTCAGGGCGCTGCGGGTCGAGGTGACCGACCACCCCGGGACGGCCGTCCGGGTGGAGGTGCACCACCCGGATGCCCCGATCGTGGCCCTGTTCGAGGCCGGGCTGGGCCTGCCCCTGGACGTGTGGCACCCGGTCGTCGAGCACCTGCCGGACGTGTGCTGCATCCTCGCCGACCGCCCGGGACTGGGCGGGTCGACACCGTGGGAACACCCCCCCGCTCTCGCCGACCACGTGGCCCTGATCGGCGACGTGCTGGCAGCGTGCGCCATCGATCCGGCACAGCCGGTCGCTCTTGTTGGGCACTCCTACGCCGGCATCCTCGTCAAGGCGTTCGCCCGCATTCACCCCGAGCGCGTGGCCGCCCTGGTCCTGGTGGACCCGTCGCTTGCCCCCCAGGAGGCCAGTACCACGACCCTCGTGGAGCGATACCCCGACATCGCCCGGGACCTGGCCAACCGCCTGAGCGGGATCGGGCGGTGGCTCGGATGGGCCTTCGCATCCGGGGGCACCGTGGGTCTGGGGGCCGGCGGACCGGCGGCCAGGTCGATTGCCGACGCGTACGAGAACACCGAGCATCAGCAGGCCTCGATCGACGAGCTGCTGAGCATCGGGGACCAGGCGTCCGAGCTGCTGGTCCTGGCCGAGACCCATCCGCTGCCTGACGTGCCGATCCTGATCGTCGGCGCCGCGCGCTGGCCGGGCCCGGTGCCCCTGCGCCGGCGGCGGTGGTTGAGCGACCTGGGCCAGCGGGCCGACGAGCTCGGCCCCGGGGCGTGGGTGGTCGACATCGAGGGAGCCCACCTGCTGATGCTCGACGACCCTGAGGCCCTCGCAGAGGCGATCGGGGACGCACTGGGTCCGCTGGCTCCCCCGGCCTGATCCCCTACAGCGTCGCCTGCACCTCCACCACCGAACCGGCAGGGGCATAGGGCACCAGGTTGCCCTCGATCGGCTGGCCGTCGACCACGAGCATCGCGCGGGAACCGGGGGCCCCGGAGTTGGTGACGCTGATCCGGTAGGTGGCGCCGCGTGCCACGCGGGTGACCTCCCAGCTCGGGACGTCCGGCCCGATCTGCGGGTCGATGATCAGGCCGTCGTAGTCGGGGCGCACTCCCAGCAGGTACTGCGACACGGTCACGAAGTTCCACGCCGCCGTGCCCGTCAGCCACGAGTTCTTCGCCTCGCCATGGCGGGGGGCCTGCTTGCCGGCGATCATCTGGGCGTACACGTAGGGCTCGAGCCGATGGATCTCGGAGATGTCCTCGCGGTAGGCCGGGGTGATCCGTCGGTAGTAGTCGAAGGCCCGCTCGCCGCGTCCGACCATGGTCTCGGCGATGATCACCCACGGGTTGTTGTGGCAGAAGATCCCGCCGTTCTCCTTGTAGCCCGGCGGGTACGTGGAGACCTCCCCGAGCTCGATCTTGTAGCTGGTGTATGCCGGGTACTGCAGGACCAGGCCGTGATCGGTCCCCAGGAGCTCGGACACTGAGTCCAGGGCGCGCACGGCCACGCTGCTGGCGTGCTCGGGGTCGGCCGGGTCAGTGGCCGTGAGGCCGATGCCGCCCATGATCGCCATGCCCTGCGGCTCGATCCAGATCTTGCCCTCGGCATGCTCGTCGGTGCCGACCTTGTTGCCGTAGAAGTCATACGCCCGCAGGAACCACTCGCCGTCCCAGCCGTGGGCCAGCACGGCCTCCCGCATGTCCTCGACGGCCCCGCGGGCTCGGTCGGCGACATCGGCCAGGCCACGTCGCTCGGCGATCTCGGCGTACTCCGGGCCGATCGCTGCGAACATGGCCGCGATGAAGACCGACTCCGCGGTGCCCCCGGCCTGGTTCTCGGTCGTCTGGAACGACTCGCCCGGCTCGGTGGAGAAGCAGTTGAGGTTCAGGCAGTCGTTCCAGTCCGCCCGGCCGATCAGCGGCAGCCCGTGCGGGCCACGATTGGCGACGGTGAACTCGAACGAGCGCGACAGGTGCTCGAAGAGCGGCGCGGACTGGGCCTCGTCGTTGTCGAAGGGGACCATCTCGTTGAGGATCGACCAGTCCCCAGTCTCCTTGAGGTACCCGGCAACACCCAGGATCAGCCAGAGCGGGTCGTCGTTGAAGCCCGATCCGACGTCGTTGTTCCCGCGCTTGGTCAGTGGCTGGTACTGGTGGTAGGCCGAGCCGTCGGGGAACTGCGTCGCGGCGATGTCGAGGATCCGCTCACGGGCGCGGTCGGGGACCAGGTGCACGAACCCGAGCAGGTCCTGGTTCGAGTCCCGGAACCCCATCCCCCGGCCGATCCCGGTCTCGAAGTACGAGGCCGAGCGCGACATGTTGAACGTGACCATGCACTGGTACTGGTTCCAGATGTTGACCATCCGGTCGAGCTTCTCGTCAGTGGAGCGCACCGTGTAGGTGGTGAGCAGCCGGTCCCAGTGCTCGGTCAGCGCAGCGAACTCCGCCCGCGTCTGCTCCTCGGTTGCGAAGGCCGCGAGCAGCTCGTGCGCCCGGGACTTCTCGATCACCTGGCCCTCGGCGATGCCCGCCGCATCGTCGGCCGGCGCCCACTTGGCCTCGCGCGGGTTCTCGACGTAGCCCAGGACGAAGGTGAAGCTGCGCGACTCCCCCGGCGCCAGGTCGACGGCCAGGTGGTGCGATCCGATGGGGTACCAGCCGGACACCACGGAGTCCGCTGCCCGCCCCGCGTGCGGGACTGCGGCCTCACCGAGTGAGTTGTAGGCCCCCACGAAGGTGTCGCGGTCGGTGTCGAAGCCCGCGGCGCGGGCGTTCACCCCGTAGACCGCGTAGTGGTCGCGGCGCTCCCGGTACTCGGTCCGGTGGTAGATCGCCGACCCGTGCGGCCCGTCGAGCTCGACCTCCACCTCAGCCAGCGACAGGTTGCGCTGGTAGTTGGTCTGGTCGTCGTGGGCGTTCCACAGCGCGAACTCGAGGAAGGAGAACAGCCCGACGGACTTGACCTGGCTCGAGTCGTTGGTCAGTGTCACCTGCTGGACCTCGGCGTTGCGCCCGAGGGGGACGAAGTAGAGCACCGAGGCTGTCAGGCCCCCGCGCGAGCCGGTGATCCGGGTGTAGCCCATGCCGTGCCGGGCCTCGAAGGAGTCCAGATCGGCCTTGACCGGCATCCAGGACGGGGTCCAGACGTCACCGCCGTCGTTGAGGTAGAAGTACCGGCCGCCGGCGTCGTTGGGGATGTTGTTGTACCGGTAGCGCGTGAGCCGGCGCATCCGCGCATCGCGGTAGAAGGTGTAGCCCCCGGCGGTGTGGGACACCAGCGAGAAGAACTGCTCGGACCCGAGGTAGTTGATCCACGGGTACGGGGTGCGGGGGGTCGTGATGACGTACTCACGGGCCGCATCGTCGAAGTGCCCGTAGCGCATGTCATACCTCCATGAGTTCGGCGAACCGATCGAACAGATAAGCGGAGTCGTGGGGCCCAGCGGCCGCCTCCGGGTGGTACTGCACGGAGAAGGCTGGCACGTCCAGGCAGCGGAGTCCTTCCACGACGTCGTCATTGAGGCAGACGTGGCTCACCTCGACCCGGCCGAACTCGGTGTCGGAGACGTGGTCCAGAGGCGCATCGACGGCGAACCCATGGTTGTGCGCGGTGATCTCGACCCGTCCGGTGGCGCGGTCGGACACCGGCTGGTTGATGCCGCGGTGCCCGTATCCCAGCTTGTAGGTGCCGAATCCGAGGGCCCGGCCGAGGATCTGGTTTCCGAAGCAGATCCCGAACACGGGGATGCGCTCGGCCAGCAGGGCCCGCACCTGCGCCACCGCGTGGTCTGCCGTCGCGGGGTCACCGGGACCGTTGGAGAAGAACACCCCCACTGGACCCTCGATCCCGCGAGCGCGCGCGACCAGGTCCTCCGGCGAGATCCCCGCGGGCAGGACGTGCACCCGCATCCCCCGCTCGGCCAGCCGCACGGGGGTCATCGTCTTGATGCCGAGGTCGACCGCCAGGACAGTGGCCACCTGCGCACCGACCGCGTCGATGACGTACTCCTGCGCCGTGGTGACCTCCGCGGTGAGGTCCGCACCTGCCATCGGCGGGCTGGCCATCACGGCTGCGTGCATCGTGGCGAACCCCTGCTCGGCAGCCTCGCCGGAGAAGATCCCGGCGCGCATCGCTCCGCGCTCGCGCAGGTGCCGGGTCACCGCCCGGGTGTCGACGCCGCTGATGCCGACCACTCCGTAGCGCTGGAGCTCCTCGTCCAGGGACCTTGTGGCGCGCCAGTTGGACGGCCGCCGCGCTGGGTCTCGGACGACATAGCCGGCGACCCAGATGCGTCCTGACTCCGGGTCCTCATCGTTGACGCCGGTGTTGCCGATGTGCGGGGCGGTCATGACGACGACCTGGCGGTGGTAGGACGGATCGGTCAGCGTCTCCTGGTACCCCGACATGCCGGTGGAGAACACGGCCTCGCCCACGGTGGTGCCGATCGCGCCGTAGGCCTGGCCCGTGAACGTCCGGCCGTCCTCGAGCACGAGGACGGCGGCGGCCGGAGTGGAGCCGGGTGCACGTGTTGGGGTCATCAGGTGGCTCCTGTTGCGTGGGACTGGGTCATCAGGTGGCTCCTGTTGCGTGGGACTGGGTCATCAGGTGGCTCCGCGGTCGGGACCAGCGCGGACAGCGCACTGGCCGTGGCGATGTGCTGGTCGGGGTCGTCGGCCCGGAAGCCGGTGTCGACCTCGTGGTCGCCGAGCTGCCAGGTGATCAGGATCAGCCCGCCGGCCTCGAAGGCCTTCTGCGCCTGGCCGGAGCCCAGCCGGACGGCGCGCAGGTCGGCTCGCGGGATCCACAGGTCCGCCTCACCCACCCGTTGGATCAGCACCCCGTCGTCGCCCGCGCGCAGCACGGCACGGCCACGGTGGCCCAGGCCGTGCGCGACGATCCGGTCCAGGAGGTCCCCGGAGGTCGTGGTGGCGACGTACTGGCCGGCAACGCCAGCCTCGGATCCCTCGGCCAGTGCGTCGGCCGGCGGCGGGGTCGGTGCCGGGATGTCGGCCTGCCGCGCCTCGCGGGCTCGCCAGCCGTGCAGCATCCCCCAGGTGCCCAGGCCGATCACGGCGAGCACCACCACGGTCAGCAACAGGCGGGGTCCCCAGGCGGTGACCGGTGCCGACTCAGCAGCGAGGATCGACGTGGGCATCACGCGGGACCCACCAGCGCGCGGTCGAGGACAGTAGGACGGCCGCGCAGGAACGTGGCCACGACCGGGGCCGGCAGGTCGCGGCCGAGGTACGGGTTGTTGCGGCTCTTCGACGCCGATCCGGTGGACGCCACCGTCGCGCGCCCTGAGGGGTCGACGAGGACGAGGTTGGCCGGCTCGCCCTCGGCGATCGGACGGCCATGACCAGGCCGGCGCCCGATCGCGGCCGGGCGCACGGACATCGCCTGGGCCACTCCGGCCCAGTCCAACAGGCCGGGGAGGACCATCGTGTCGATGACGACCGCCAGCGCCTGCTCGAGGCCCAGCATGCCGAAGGCCGCTGCGGCCCACTCGCACTCCTTGTCCTCCATCGGGTGCGGGGCGTGGTCGGTGGCGACGATGTCGATCGTCCCATCTGCCAGGCCGGCCCGCACCGCCGCGACGTCCTCGGAGCGACGCAAGGGCGGGTTGACCTTGTAGACCGGGTCGTAGGTGGCGGCGAGGTCCTCGGCGAGCAGCAGGTGGTGCGGCGTCACCTCGGCGGTCACGTCGATGCCGCGGGACTTCGCCCACCGGATGATCTCCACCGACCCTGCCGTCGAGACGTGGCAGACGTGCAGGCGGGATCCGACATGCTCGGCGAGCAGGACGTCGCGGGCGATGATCGCCTCCTCGGCGACCGCGGGCCAGCCGCGCAGGCCGAGGCGGCCGGACAGCTCGCCCTCGTTCATCTGGGCGTCCTCGGTCAGCCGGGGCTCCTGGGAGTGCTGGGCGATGACCCCATCGAAGGCCTTCACGTACTCCAGCGCACGGCGCATGAGCACCGCGTCGGAGACGCACCTGCCGTCATCGGAGAACACCCGTACGCCCGCATCGGAATCAGCCATGGCCCCGAGCTCGGCCAGCCTCTGGCCACCGAGGCCGACGGTGACCGCACCCACCGGGAACACGTCGACCAGGCCCGCACGCTTGCCCAGGTGCCAGACCTGCTCGACGACGCCAGCCGTGTCGGCCACCGGATCGGTGTTGGCCATCGCGTGGACGGCCGTGAAGCCGCCCAGGGCCGCGGCCCGCGATCCGGTCAGGACCGTCTCGGCGTCCTCCCGGCCCGGCTCGCGCAGGTGCGTGTGCAGGTCCACGAGGCCCGGCAGGGCGATCAGCCCGTCGGCCTCGACGACGGTCGCGCCGTCGGCCGACAGCGAGCCGGCCGCACCGATCCCGGTGATCGTCGCGGCCTCGATGCGCAGGTCGACGGCCTCCCCGCCCAAGGGGCGTGCGCCGGTGATCAGGTAGGTCATGAGCGTCCTCCAAGAAGCAGGTAGAGCACGGCCATCCGGACGCTCACACCGTTGGTGACCTGTTCGACGATCACCGAGCGCGGACCGTCAGCGACCTCCGCGGTGATCTCCATGCCGCGGTTCATGGGCCCTGGGTGCATCACGATCGCGTGCCCGGGGAGCATGCCCGCACGGCGCGAGTCGAGGCCGTAGCGGCGGGCATACTCCCGCTCGCTCGGGAAGAACGCCGCACCCATCCGCTCACGCTGCACGCGCAGCATCATCACCGCATCGGTGTCGGGCAGCGGCGCGTCGAGGTCGTAGGAGACCTCGCACGGCCAGGTCTCCACGCCCACCGGAAGCAGGGTGGGCGGGGCGACCAGCGTGACGTGGGCACCCAGGGTGTGCAGCAGCAGAACGTTGGACCGGGCGACCCGGGAGTGCAGGACATCGCCGACGATGGTCACCCGCTGGCCCGCCAGGTCGCCCTCGCCCCCGGCGAGGTGGTCGCGCATCGTGTAGGCGTCGAGCAGCGCCTGGGTGGGGTGCTCGTGGGTGCCGTCCCCGGCGTTGACCACCGCCGCCTCGATCCACCCGGAGTTCGCCAGGCGGTGCGGTGCGCCGCTGGCACCGTGGCGGATGACCACGCCATCGGCCCCCATCGCCTGCAGGGTCATCGCGGTGTCCTTGAGGCTCTCCCCCTTGGAGACGCTCGAGCCCTTGGCGGAGAAGTTGATGACGTCCGCCGACAACCGCTTGGCTGCCGCCTCGAACGAGATCCGGGTCCGGGTGGAATCCTCGAAGAACAGGTTCACGACGGTACGCCCACGCAGGGTGGGCAGCTTCTTGACCTCGCGGGTGCTGACCGCGGCGAGCTCGCGGGCGGTGTCCAGGACCAGGACGGCGTCGTCGTGGGTCAGGTCGCCCGCCGAGAGCAGGTGGCGCCTCATGCGTCCTCCCCGATGACGACCTCGTCGGTGCCGTCGATCTCGACCAGGCGCACCTGCACCGACTCGCGCAGCGAGGTCGGGACGTTCTTGCCCACGTAGTCGGCACGGATCGGGAACTCCCGGTGCCCTCGGTCCACGAGCACGGCGAGGCGCACCGCCCTGGGGTCGCCCGAGCTCGGACAGGGCATCGAGCGCGGCGCGTACGCTGCGACCGCTGAACAGGACGTCGTCGACGAGCACCACCGTCCGCCCATCGATCCCACCCACGGGAACCTCAGTGCGCTCCAGCGCACGGGCCGGGCGCAGCCGCAGGTCGTCGCGGAACATCGTGATGTCCAGCGACCCCACAGGTGTCGCGGAGCCCGGCTCGATCGCGGCGATACGCTCGGCGATCCTGTGGGCCAGGGGCACTCCACGGCTGGGGATTCCCAGCAGGACGAGATTCTCCGCGCCCTTCTCGCGCTCGAGGATCTCGTGGGCGATGCGCGACAGCGCGCGGGTGATATCGGACTGATCGAGCACGCGGGTGGGCACGCCCACTCCTTCCCCGCCTCACGGGACGGTCGTTAAAGGAGATCGTCGGGGATCGACTTCGCGGCTCATCCTAGCCGTGCCGTCCGACGCCCGGGCGGGGACCCGCGGGATCAGTCGATGATGCGCCGAGCGTCCGGGTTGAGCACTCCCCAGGCGACGAGCTGATCGGCCAGGGCGCCGGGAGCCTCGTCGTAGATCACCGCGAGTGTGCGCAGGTCGTCCTGGCGGATGGACAGGATGCGGCCGTTGTAGTCACCACGCTGGGCCTGGATCGCGGCGACGTAGCGTGCCAGCGGTCCGGCCTTGTTCGCCGGAACCTGGCCGAGGCGCTCGAGGTCGATGACCAGCTTCGGCGGGGGCTCGCTGATGGCAGTGGAGGCCGGCTCGGGCAGGAGCTCGGCCATCGGGACGCCGTAGAACTCGGCGAGCTCAGCCAGTCGCTGCACGGTGACGGCGCGGTCGCCACGTTCGTAGGACCCCACGACGACGGCCTTCCAGGCGCCGTGCGACTTGGCCTCGACCCCCTGCAGGGACAGCCCCTGCTGGTTGCGCACGGCACGCAGCTTCGCACCCAACGCCTTCGCGTAGTCGTTCGACATCACCACTCCTCACGTCGTGCTACAGGTTACGGAGAGTGACGGTAAGGATGCAACCCGGGGAGCAGCTCAGAGCCGGCGTTCGACCGATCCCGTCCCGATGACGTGCACGCGCATGCTGTTGGTGGAGCCGGCAATTCCCGGCGGGACGCCAGCGATGAGCACGCAGCGCTCGCCCGCACGGGTCTCGTCCTTGGCCAGGAGCTCGGCGTCGATCTGCTCGACCATCTGGTCGGTGTGCGTCGCCGGCGGGACCAGCGATGTGTGCATGCCCCAGACCACCGAGAGCTGCTGGCGCACGGCAGCGTTCGGGGTGAAAGCCATCATGGGAATGCGCGGCCTCGAGGCTGCCATGACACGCGCCGACTGCCCTGTCTCCGTGAAGGCCACCAGATAGCTCGCGCCGATGGTCTTCGCGACGTCCACTGCCTCCTTGGTGATGGCCTCCGCGACGCTGAGGTTCTTGCGCTTGGGCAGCTTGGGCAGGCGTTCGAGGCCGTTCTCCTCGGTGTAGTCCACGATCCTGGCCATGGTCTGGACGACGAGGTTCGGGTGCTTGCCCACGCTGGTCTCACCCGAGAGCATCACCGCGTCGGCACCGTCGAGGACCGCGTTGGCGACGTCCGAGGCCTCAGCGCGGCTCGGCCGGGAGTTCTCCATCATCGACTCCAGCATCTGGGTGGCCACGATCACCGGCTTGCCGGACTCACGGCACATCTGGATCGCGGCCTTCTGCACGATCGGGACCTGCTCAAGGGGCAGCTCCACGCCCAGGTCACCGCGGGCGACCATCACCCCGTCGAAGGCCTCCACGATGCCCGAGAGGTTCTCCACCGCCTGGGGCTTCTCCACCTTGGCCAGCACCGGGATCCGACGGCCGACCTCATCCATGATCGCGTGCACATCATCCACATCGGCCGCACTGCGCACGAACGACAGGAACACCATGTCCACACCGATCCGCAGAGCCCAGCGCAGGTCGTCCTTGTCCTTGGCCGACAACGCGGGCACACTCACCGCAACCCCGGGCAGGTTGATGCCCTTGTTGTTGCTGACCGGCCCACCCTCAAGCACGCGAGTGCGCACGCGCGGCCCGACGATGTCGATCACCTCAAGCTTGACCTTGCCATCGTCGACCAGAACGGTGTCCCCGGGGTTGCAGTCCTCGGGAAGGCCCTTATGGGTCGTGCCGCACTCGGTGACGTCACCCAAGATGTCCTCGGTCGTGATCGTGAACTCAGCACCATCCACCAGCATGACCGGCCCGTCGGCAAAACGACCCAGCCGGATCTTCGGGCCCTGCAGATCCGCGACGATGCCCACACCACGATCCAGCTCCTTGGCAGCACGACGCACATTGGCATAGGACTCGGCGTGCACCGCATGCTCGCCATGGGACATGTTCAGGCGCGCGACATTCATCCCCGCCTCGATCAGCTCCTTGATCTGCTCATAAGTGGAGGTGGCCGGACCCAAAGTGCACACGATCTTCGCTCGACGCATGCACGAACAGTAGCCAGCACATGGCCGGGCTGCGCGTCGAACGAGTTGCCCGGGGAATGAACCGGCGGTGAAGACTCCTGAATCGGCGAACGACGCCCGGCTGGCGCTCAACCGCCCCCGAGCATCCGGCCGACGTCCGAGGAGCGTCCGGCGGCGCGGGCGCGCAGGACCCGCACCGGCGTGCCGACGAGAGCACCCACGAGAAGCAGATAGGTCATGACTGCCAGGTAGCCGACCACCATGGTCGAGGTCACCGCGCTGGGACGGAACGCCGCCATGAAGAGGGCCGCACCGCCCACCAGCGCGGCCACGATGGGCCAGAACCACGTGCGTGCCCGCATCCGGCGCCGCAGGCCGCGCAGGGCCTGGCGCTGGCCGCCAGTCAGGGCCTGCCACCAGCGGAAGCCGACCATGGGGAGGAACACGACAGCAAGGACCGCCAGGACGCGGGCGAGCAGGTCCAGGCCGGCCACCGCCGCAACCAGGGCGGGGAAGGGAGCCAGGAGCATCCAGCGACCTGCCTTGCGCGCCACGAGAACGGCCAGGGCATCAAGGTTCCGCCGGGCCGAGACCCCCTGGGGGTTCGCCGCCAGCGACGAGGCCAGGTGTCGGGCGGCCTCCGCTGCCGAGCCGGACTGCATCTCCAGGACGGCCAGGTTGTTCATGGCAGCTGTGTTCCCCGGGTCGCGCCGCAACGCCTCGAAGTAGGCAGCGCGCGCTGCGTCCACGTCGCCGTCGGCCGCCAGGGCGGCTCCTATCTGCACCTGCGCGTCAATGCTGTTCGGGTCGATCAGGACCGCCTCTCGGGCGGCCGTGAGCTGGTTGGCCACGGCCTCGGGACGGGTGGAGCCCGCCCAGGCCCGCGAGAGGGCCAGGTGGTTGGCCGAGTTCCCCGGATCCCGCTCGACCGCGCGCCTGGCCAGTCCGATCGCCTCGTCGACCCAGCCGACGTCGAGGCAGATGAGCGTTCCCAGGCGCAGCGCGTACGGGTCCTGGGGGGTCAGGGCCAGGAGCCGCTGCGAGGCGTCCAGGGCCTCCTGGCGCGCACCCTGTGCCCGCAGCGTGCGCACGAGCAGTCCGGTCAGCCTCGGATCATCGGGGTTGCTGGCCAAAGCCTCACCCAGGGCTGACCGCGCCGAGTCCCAGCGCTGGGCGGCGACGAGGGCCTCAGGCAGGGCATAGGGGTCCGACGTCACAGCAACCGGTGGGCCTTCATGTACTCGGCCAGGGGCGTGTACTCCCCCGCCTGGTCGGCGAACAGCACGACGTTGCGGGCGGAGGCGAACCATCGTCCGGTCGAGGGGGTGATCGCAGCGATCGCCGCCTCCAGATCGCCCGTGGTGATCACCCGGTCCGAGGATCCGGTCCGCGCCGCATCGACCAGTGCCGACTGGGCGGCCGTACGGCACACGTGGGCCAGGTCGGCCCCGGAGAAGCTCTCAGTCCTGGCCGCCAGCCGTTTCGCGTCGACGGCCGACTCCACGGGCAGCCCACCCAGGTGCATCCGGAGGATCTCCTCGCGCGCCTGCGGGTCCGGCGGCTGCACGAACACGGCCCGGTCGAAGCGGCCAGGGCGGCGAAGCGCACCGTCCACGTCCCAGGGCGCGTTCGTGGCTCCCAGGACGAAGATCCCCTCGTTCTCACTGGCCACGCCATCGAGCTCGGAGAGCAGCTGGTTGATGACCCCCCGCAGGGCCGAGGCCGAGCGGCCCAGCCCGGACCTGGAGCGACCGAGCGCGTCGATCTCGTCGAAGAACAGCACGCACGGCGCCTGTGCCCGGGCGTAGGCGAAGAGGTCGGAGATGTTGTTCTCGCTCTGGCCCATCCAGCGGCTGAGCACGTCCGCGAGCCCGACGGCGATGAACCGTGCGCCGAGCTCACCCGCGACGGCCCTGGCCAGGTAGGTCTTGCCACACCCGGGGGGGCCATAGAGCAGCAGCCCGCCGCGCAACGTCGCCCCGTACCGCTCGCGCAGCTCGGGGTTGCGAAGTGGTGTCAGGAACGCGGCCTCGATGTGCGCCTTGACCTCCGTGAGCCCGCCCACGTCGGCCAGCCGCAGATTGGTCTCCACCGGCTCGTGGGCCATGCCGCCGGTGAGGTCGTCCTCGGCGGCCCCCCAGTCGAAGTTGGGGTCGGTGGGGCGTGGGCCCAGCGAGGCCGGGTGCGTCGGTGGTGCCGAGGAACCCTGTGCCGCGCCGCCCTGCATGGGGGCCGCGGGTCCACCCATCGCCTCGCGCATCAGCTCCTGGTAGTCCGCATTCCCCGGGTCCTCAGCAAGCAGCTGGCCGAGGTGGCCGACCGCCTCCTGGCCCAGACCCTCACCGACCAGGAGCTCAGCGAGGTGGGCGCGCAGGACATCGTCGCCAGGCTCCCGGGCGACCGCCCGGCGCATGCTGTCGAGCAGTCGGGCCACGTCCACTCCTTGAGGCTACCTGCTCCCGCGCACGTACCCCCGGATCAGACGACCAGCGGTCGGGCGGTCGGCGGGATCGGCGCGGGCAGAGTCGTCGAGCCCATCAGGTGGGCGTCCACGGCGGCTGCGGCGGCCCGGCCCTCAGCGATCGCCCAGACGATCAGGGACTGGCCTCGGCCGGCGTCCCCCGCGACGAACACCCCGGGAACGCTGGAGGCGTAGTGCTGGTCCCGAACGATGTTGCCGCGCTCATCGAGGGAAACACCCAGCTGCTCGACCAGCGGGCCCTTCTCCGGGCCGGTGAAGCCCATGGCCAGGAACACGAGGTCCACAGGGAGCTCCCGCTCGGAGCCCTCGACCTCGACGAACCGCCCGTCGACCATCTCCACGTCCGACGAGCAGCAGGGCGCGCAGGTTGCCCGACGCATCGGCGCGGAACTCCTTGGTGCTCACGGAGTAGACGCGCTCACCACCCTCCTCATGGGCCGAGGTGACCCGGTAGGTCATCGGGTAGGTCGGCCACGGGGCGGCGTCCGGCCGGGTGGCCGGCGGGGTGGGCATGATCTCGAGCTGGGTGACGCGTGCCGCGCCCTGTCGGTGCGCAGTGCCCAGGCAGTCTGCGCCGGTGTCACCGCCGCCGATGATGACCACGTGCTTGCCGGACGCGTGGATCGGCGTCTCGGGCAGGGACCCCTCGACCACCTGGTTGGCCAGCGGCAGGTACTCCATGGCCTGGTGGACCCCGGGCAGATCAGCACCGGGCACCGGCAGCCCACGCGCCGCTGTGGCTCCGATCGTCAGCAGGATCACGTCGTGACGGCGACGCAGGTCGGCGATGCTGAGGTCGACGCCGACCTCCACACCCGTGCGGAACGTGACGCCCTCGGCCTCCATCTGCGCCAGCCGCCGATCGAGGTGGCGCTTCTCCATCTTGAACTCGGGGATGCCGTAGCGCAGCAGTCCGCCGATCCTCGACGACCGCTCGTACACCGAGACTGTGTGACCGGCGCGGGCGAGCTGCTGGGCGGCGGCCAGCCCCGCCGGTCCGGAGCCGATGACCGCGACCCGCTTGCCCGACAGCCTGTCCGGGGCGGCGGGAACCACCCACCCGGACTCCCAGGCGCGGTCGATGATCGAGACCTCGACCTGCTTGATGGTCACCGGGTCCGCGTTGATCCCCAGCACGCATGCCGTCTCGCACGGAGCCGGGCACAGCCGACCGGTGAACTCCGGGAAGTTGTTGGTGGCATGCAGGCGCTCGGCGGCCTCACGCCAGTCGTTGCGCCACACCAGGTCGTTCCACTCCGGGATCAGGTTGCCCAGCGGGCAGCCCTGATGGCAGAACGGGATGCCGCAGTCCATGCACCGGCCCGCCTGCGTCTCCAGGTGGTCGGCGCCGAACGGCTCGTACACCTCACTCCAGTCCCGGATCCGCACGTCCACGGGCCGCCGGGCGGGCAGCTCGCGCGGGGTGGTCAGGAAGCCCTTGGGGTCAGCCACGGCTCATCTCCTCCATCACGGCCTCGATCGGGTCCCGGCCCTCGGCGCGGGCCTTGTCCTGGATGTCGAGGATCCTGCGGTAGTCGGTCGGCATGATCTTGCTGAAGCGCCCAAGTGCGGCCGAGCCCTGCGCCAGCAGCGCCTCGGCGACGGCCGAGCCGGTCTCCTCGACGTGTCGCCGAAGGATGGCGGTGAGCCAGTCCTGGTCGTCCGGGCCGAGCGGCTCGAGGGCGACCATGTCGAGGTTCACCCGCTGTGGGGCAAGGTCGAGCACGTAGGCGACGCCGCCGGACATACCGGCCGCGAAGTTGCGCCCGGTGCTCCCGAGGACCACCACCCGACCTCCGGTCATGTACTCGCAGCCATGGTCGCCCACCCCCTCGACCACCAGGGTGGCCCCGGAGTTGCGGACCGCGAAGCGCTCGCCGACCCGCCCGCGCAGGAACACCTCACCGGAGGTGGCCCCGTAGCCGATGACGTTGCCGGCGATGATCTGGTCCTCGGCGACGAAGGACGCCGCGCGATCGGGCCGTACGATGACGCGCCCGCCCGAGAGACCCTTGCCGACGTAGTCATTGGCATCGCCCTCGAGCCGCAAGGTGATCCCCGCAGGCAGGAAGGCCCCGAACGACTGGCCGGCCGAGCCGGTGAATGTCAGGTCGATGGTGCCCTCGGGCAGGCCGGCCCCACCGTGGCGGCGGGTGACCTCGGCCCCGAGCATCGTGCCCACGGTGCGGTTGACGTTGCGGATGGACAGCTGGGACGCGCACCGGCTCCCCGGACTCCAGGGCCGGCGCGCACAGCGCGATCAGCTGCTTGTCCAGGGCCCGGTCCAGGCCGTGGTCCTGGGTGACCGACTGGTGCCGGGAGGCACCCGGCTCGAGTACCGGGGACTCCAGGATCGGCGCGAGGTCCAGTCCGGAGGCCTTCCAATGGGTGACCGCGGCACGGGTGTCGAGCATCTCCACGTGGCCGATCGCCTCCTCGAGGGTGCGGAACCCCAGCTCGGCGAGGTACTCGCGGACCTCCTCAGCGATGAACTCGAAGAAGTTCGCGACGAACTCCGGCTTGCCGGCGAACCGGGCGCGCAGCTCGGGGTTCTGGGTGGCCACGCCCACGGGACAGGTGTCGAGATGGCACACGCGCATCATCACGCAGCCCATGACCACCAGCGGCGCAGTGGCGAACCCGAACTCCTCAGCGCCGAGGAGTGCGGCGACCACCACGTCGCGGCCGGTCTTGAGCTGGCCGTCGGTCTGCAGCACGACCCGGTCGCGAAGCCGGTTCAGCAGCAACGTCTGCTGGGTCTCGGCCAGGCCCAGCTCCCATGGTCCACCGGCGTGCTTGAGCGAGGTGAGCGGGGAGGCCCCGGTGCCACCGTCGTGCCCGGAGATCAGGATCACGTCGGCGTGCGCCTTGGCCACCCCCGCCGCCACCGTGCCCACGCCGACCTCGGCCACGAGCTTCACGTGGATCCGTGCCGCGTCGTTGGCGTTCTTCAGGTCGTGGATGAGCTGGGCGAGGTCCTCGATCGAGTAGATGTCGTGGTGTGGCGGTGGGCTGATCAGGCCCACACCGGGCGTGGAGTGCCGGGTCTTGGCCACCCACGGGTACACCTTGTGCGGAGGTAGCTGGCCGCCCTCGCCCGGCTTGGCGCCCTGAGCCATCTTGATCTGGATGTCGTCGGCGTTCACCAAGTACTCGCTGGTCACCCCGAAGCGCCCGGAGGCGACCTGCTTGATCGCCGAGCGCTTCGAGTCCCCGTTGGCCAGCGGGACGTAGCGCTCCGGGTCCTCGCCGCCCTCGCCGGTGTTGGACTTCGCGCCCAGCCGGTTCATCGCGATGGCCAGGGTCTCATGTGCCTCCTGGCTGATCGAGCCGTAGCTCATCGCGCCGGTGGAGAAGCGCTTCACGAGCGCGCTGACCGGCTCGACCTCCTCCAGCGGCACCGCCGGTCGCACGCCCTCGGCGAACCGGAACAGCCCGCGCAGGGTCATCAGCCGCTCGGACTGGTCGTCCACGCGCGCTGTGTACTGCCGGAAGATGTCCATCCGCCCCGTGCGCGTGGAGTGCTGCAACCGGAACACGGTCTCGGGGTCGAACAGGTGCGCCTCGCCCTCCCGGCGCCACTGGTACTCGCCACCGACCGGGAGCGTCCGGTGCGAGGGGGCGATCCCGTTGGCGGGGTACGCGTTGGCGTGCCGGCGGGCCACCTCCTCGGCGATGGTCGTCAGGCCGATGCCCCCCAGGCGCGAGGTGGTGCCGGTGAAGTACTGGTCCACCAGGGAGTGGTTCAGGCCGATCGCCTCGAAGATCTGGGCGCCACGGTAGGAGGCCACCGTGGAGACCCCCATCTTGCTCATGACCTTCAGGACGCCCTTGCCCAGGGCCTTGACGAGGTTGCGCACCGCCTTCTCCGGCGTGATCCCGGTGATCACGCCGCGGCGGGCCAGGTCCTCGACGGACTCCATGGCCAGGTACGGGTTCACCGCGGCGGCCCCGTAGCCGATGAGCAGGGCGACGTGGTGCACCTCGCGGACGTCGCCGGCCTCCACCAGCAGCGAGACCTGGGTGCGGGTCTTGCGCCGCACCAGGTGGTGGTGCACCGCTGAGCAGAGCAGCAGCGAGGGGATCGGTGCGCGGTCCGGGTCGGAGTCGCGGTCCGACAGCACGATGAACCGCTTTCCCCCGGCGATGTGCCGGTCGACCTCGGCGCAGATCTCGCCGAGGCGCTTGCGCAGGCCGGGACCACCATCGGCGACCCGGTACAGGCCGGTGACCCGGACCCCGGAGAACCCGGGCGCATCACCGTCGGCGTTGATCTGGCCGAGCTTCGCGAGCTCGTCGTTGTCGATCACCGGGAAGGGCAGCAGGACCTGCCGGCAGTGCCCGGGGTTCGCCTCCAGCAGGTTGCCCTCCGGGCCGATGTGACTGCCCAGCGAGGTGACGATCTCCTCCCGGATGGCATCCAGGGGCGGATTGGTCACCTGGGCGAAGAGCTGGATGAAGTAGTCGAACAGCAACCGCGGTCGGTCCGACAGCACAGCGATCGGGGTGTCGGTGCCCATCGAGCCCAGCGCCTCCAGGCCGTTGCGCGCCATGGGGGTGAGCAGGATCCGCAGCTCCTCCTCGGTGTACCCGAACGTCTGCTGGCGGCGCGCCACCGACTTCGAGGTGTGCACCACGTGCTCGCGCTCGGGAAGCTCCTCGAGGTGCACGATGCCGGCGCGCAGCCAGTCCGCGTAGGGCGCCTGGGCGGCCAGGTCCGCCTTGATCTCGTCGTCCTCGATGATCCGCCCAGCCACCGTGTCCACGAGGAACATCCGACCCGGCTGCAGGCGACCCTTGCGCACCACCGTGGCCGGGTCGATGTCGAGCACTCCGGCCTCGGAGCCGAGCACCACCAGGCCCTCATCGGTGACCCAGAACCGTCCGGGGCGCAGCCCATTGCGGTCCAGGACCGCGCCGATCACGCAACCGTCGGTGAAGCTGCACGTTCGCCGGTCCGTCCCACGGTTCCATCAGGTTGGCGTGGAACTGGTAGAACGCCCGGCGGTCCGGATCCATCTCGTCGTGGTTCTCCCACGCCTCGGGGATCATCATGAGGACCGAGTGCGGCAGGCTGCGACCGGCCATGTGGAGCAGCTCGACGACCTCGTCGAACGTCGCTGAGTCGCTGGCACCCTCGGTGCAGATCGGCAGGATCCGGCGGATGTCACCGGGGATCCTCTCGGAGTTGAGCTGAGCCTCGCGGGCATGCATCCAGTTGCGGTTGCCGCGCACGGTGTTGATCTCGCCGTTGTGGGCGATCAGCCGGTACGGGTGGGCCAGGCTCCAGCTGGGGAAGGTGTTCGTCGAGAACCGGGAGTGGACCAGCGCGAGCGTGCTGGCCAGCCGCGGATCGGACAGGTCGGGGAAGAACGGCTCGAGCTGGCCCGTGGTCAGCATGCCCTTGTAGACCAGGGTCCTGCTGGACAGGCTGGCGAAGTACACCTCGGCCTCACGCTCGGCCCGCTTGCGAAGGCAGAAGGCCATCCGCTCGAGGACCATCCGGTCAGTCACCCGGTGTCGGGAGGCGACGAACAGGTGCCGGAACCGGGGCATGGTCCCGCGCGCGGTGGCCCCGACGAGGTCGGCCGCCACAGGCACCTCGCGCCAGCCCAGGACGACGAGGTCCTCCTCCTCGGCGATCCGGTCGATGGCAGCCATGGCGTGACGCTCCGCCGCGACGTCGTCGGGCAGGAAGGCCAGGCCGACCGCGTAGGCCCCGGCGGCAGGCAGCTCGAAGTCGACCGACGCGCGCAGGAACGCATCGGGAACCTGGAAGAGGATTCCCGCACCATCGCCGCTGTCCGGCTCGGCGCCCGACGCCCCGCGGTGGTCGAGGTTGCGCAAGGCGGTGAGGGCCTTGACCACGATCTGATTGCTGGGCACCCCGGTCAGGGTGGCCACGAAGGCCACACCGCACGCGTCGCGCTCATAGGCCGGGTCGTACAAGCCAGTTGCGGCGGGCACAGCAGAGAACAGCGTCATAGTGGCTCCTCAACGTCATCACCGGCCTGCTCCAGCGGGCCGCGAGGACGCGGTGGGTGCGGGAGTTGAGGTCGGTGGGACGTCGTTGGCCCACCTGGCAGGCAAGGATAGGCCATCTCGACTCATCGTGTGCCCCCCGGGGATCGCCGTTACCCTCATGCCCATGGTCCGCCTCCTGCTGCCCGTCCTCGTGATAGCGACCGGGACCGCCACAGCGGCCGCCGCCGTGATCCTTCCCGCGGACGCGCCGCCCACCTCCCTTGCCAGCACGGTCGGTTCGGTGCAGGTCGCCCGGGTGCCGATCGCCGAGGCCGTCGTGCGGGACTCGGCCGGCGGCACCCGCGGACCCACGTCCGCTGCGCTGAGCGACGGCAGGATGCTCCTCGGCGGCGGCGCCGACGGCACCCGGCTCCTGGTCATGGACCCCGCGATTGGCGTGCTGCAGGAGGTGGGCCAGGTGATCCGCCCCGAACAGCGCCTGGACGACGCCCGGTTCGCCCCCACCGACATCGAGGTGATGTCCACCAAGGGCGCCCGGGTCCGACTGTTCGTCTCCTTCCC
The DNA here is from genome assembly GCA_963736425.1 of uncultured Actinomycetes bacterium. Taxonomy (GTDB): domain Bacteria; phylum Actinomycetota; class Actinomycetes; order S36-B12; family CAIYMF01; genus Prado023. The sequence goes on along the minus strand of CAVTOX010000014.1, from coordinate 300,228 downwards.
GGAGTTTGTCGCCGGCAGGAAGTGCGTCCGCCTCGCGGTGAATCGGGTCGATGTCAGGCTGGATGCCCGACCGCGCATCCTGCGCACGACGAAGGTCCTGCGCTCGAAGCCGTGCGTCCCGCCGGCCAACATCCAGCATGCCTCGGGCAAGCTGGTACGCGATCACGGGCTCCAGCGCCTATGTCACCCTCGGCGACCTCGGCTATCCCGGCATCAACAACCGCGACGTCCGCGGGCAGCTCGGCTCGGTCCTGCGGATCGCCGCGGGCAGGAAGCCCGTCCGGATCAGCCAGGGCCATCGCAATGGGCCAGGGCCTCACGATGGACCGCCTGGGCAGGCTCTGGGAGACCGAGCACGGCCCCCGGGGTGGCGATGAGTTGAACCTGATCCGCCGGGGCCGGGACTACGGCTGGCCGTTCGTGACCTTGGGCGAGCCCTACGGCACCAACGACTACGTCATGCCCCAGCGCACCGGCACCCATGTGGGCTACACGAAGCCGAAGGCAGCCTGGGTGCCCAGCGTGGCCACCTCCGAGCTGGTCCAGGTGCCGCGCTCCTGGTCGGGATGGACGACGTCGGTGGGCGGGGACCTGCTGATGGGCACGCTCAAGGACCAGTCCTTCTGGCGGATCCGGGTGGATCGCGCAGGTCGGGTGCAGGAACGCGAGCGCCTCGAGGTGGGCAACCGGATCCGCGACGTCGAGGTCCGTCCCGACGGCTCAGTGGCGGCCACGACCGACGACGGCACCCTGCTGATCCTCACCCGGACCGGCTGAGCCCGGACCGACACCCTCGTCCGGTGCCACCCGGCGAAGGGCCCAGAAGAGTGCGGCCGCGGCGACGATCGCCGACAGTCCGAGCACCGGCGAGGCGGTGAACGGCCCCAGGGACTGCCCCGGGGCGAACGGCTCCGTGGCCGAGGCGCCCGCCAGCCCCAGGAACCCGACGCAGACGAGCACCACACCGGCAACCGCTGCCGACGCCGTCCCGCTCCCGGACCGGATGCGGGAGGGCGCGGCGACGCGCTCGGCGGGACCGACCAGCGCCACGATCCCTGCGAGGACCACGCCGGGAAGGAGCAGCCACAGCAGCCGGGCCGCCCACCACGTCGGCGTCCCCGGAGTCGGGTCGGGATACCCCAGCGGCAGGACCAGCCTGGCCGCGATCGTCAGCGCCGCCTGGTGCCACAGGTAGATGCTCATCACGCTCAGGTTGACCACGACGACCGCCGCCCACACCCGGGGCCGCGCCAGCCACCGGGTGAGCGGCTCGCGCAGGAGCAGGGCGATGCCGACCTGCCCGAACCCCAGGGCCGCGATGGCCAGGGTCGGCGGGTGCATGTTCCCCACCGGTCCGTCCGTCACGCCCACCATGGTGGCCGTGTAGGGCCCGAATGCCACGAGGAGGGCCGTCACTCCCAGCCCTCCCAGTGCCATGCCCACCGCCACCGGACGAGTCAGTGCCCCGTCGACATGGAGGTATCCCAGCTGGTGCATCAGGATCCACACGAGCAGGACGTTGGCGTAGCCGGAGGCCTCCACCCCGAGGGCGAACCGGCCGACGTCGAGAAGTGCCACCATCAGCACCATCACAGGGATCACCGCCACCCCGAAGCGCGCGTGCAGGCGCAGCGTCAGTGGCGTGAGGGCGACCACGCACAGGTAGGCGCCGAGGAACCACAGCGGCTGGTAGAACAGCCCGCCCAGAGCCCGGACACCCACCCCGCCGGCCCGATCGACCAGCAGTCCGACCAGCGCCACCACAGCGATGTACAGCCCGGCCGGCGCCAGGACCCGGTGGACGCGGCGGTCCACGAACGTGGCGTAGCCCTCACCGCGGCGCCGGGTCCCCTCCCAGCTGCGCCGGTTGGCATAGCCCCCCACGAAGAAGAACAGCGGGATGACCACGAACAGCCACGTCAACGGCCACATCGCCGGAACCTCATGCAGGGAGCTGGTCTCGACCAGCCGCCCTGGGCCGGCCACGTCGACCCACCGGACGTCGGCCACGAGCCAATGCCCCACCACCACCGCCACGATGCTCCCGCCGCGCAGCAGGTCGATGAAGCGATCCCGGCTCCCGGGCTCCATGCCTTGCACGGTACGCCCGACGAGGAGGTCGGCATAAGTGGCAGAGGTCACTGTCCAGACGCCGACTCCCCGCGGCCGCTCAGCGCTACCCTGCTCGGGTGAGCATCCTCGAGGAGGCGCCGGACCTCGACCTCGACGACGCGCGCCGCATCGTCGCGGATCTGTGGGCCCTGACTGATCCGAGGGTCCGGGAACTCGGCAGCCACCAGGACCGCAACTTCCTGATCACGAGCGGGGGCGCCAGCTACGTGCTCAAGGTGGCCAACGCCGCAATCCCCGATGAGTCCCTCGACGCCCAGAACGCCGCGATGCTGGCTCTGGCGGACCTGACGATCCGGGCACCGCAACCGATCGCCTCGACTGGTGGCGCCCTGCGCGAGGTGCTGGACCTCGCCGGCACCCCCCACAGCGTGCGGCTGCTGACCTACGTCGAGGGCGTCCCGATGACCGACCCCGGGTACTTCGCACCGGTCACAGCGCGGCAGTTCGGGGCCCTGGCAGGGCAGGTCTGTGGGTCCCTCGCCGCGTTCTGGCACCCGGGGGCCGAGCTGCCCAACCAGTGGGACGTCCGGCGCTCCCCGCAGGTGGTCCGCGACCTGCTCCGCGCCCTCGACCGGGACCTGGGAGGACGCGTCCACCGACTCTCGGAGGCGTCCCAACAGGCCCTGGACCCGCTCACCGCCGACCTGCCCACGCAGGTCATCCACGCCGACGTCACGGACTTCAACGTGGTCGGCGATCCGGGCCCGGACGCCCGTCTGGTCCCCGCGGGAATCATCGACTTCGGCGACCTGATGCACACCTGGCGGGCGGCCGAGGCGGCCGTCACGATCTGCGCGCTGCTGGTCAAGGATCGCCGGAACCCAGTGCGGATCGCTGAGGACGTCCTCGCCGGCTTCCTGAGCGAGCAGCCGCTCACCGCGGTCGAGGTCGAGGCGTTGTGGCCGATTGTCGCCGCGCGCGCCTGCGCAGGCCTGGTCAGTACCGCCCACCAGATGGGCAGCGAGCCGGACAACCCGTACCTGCACGACAACCTCGCCGTGGACCGGGCGGTGTTCGAGATGGTGGCCGCCCTTCCCCTGGAGCTGGGGACGCTGGCGATGCGTCGCGCCGCAGGACTGCTCGGGTCGCCGGACCCCGCGTTCCCCGTCGGCATCACGGTGCTCCCCGACCTCGGCGAGGTCACCTCGATCGACCTGTCCACCACCTCACCCCTGCTCGACGAGGGAGCGTGGACCGATCCGGCGCGCGTGCGGGCAGCGGTCAGGTCGGCCGCGGGCGCCGCGAGCCCGCGCTGGGGGGTGATCGCCTACGGACAACCGCACGTTCACCACAGCCTGCATCGACAGTCTGGACGAGCCGGCGACGATCCACCTCGGACTCGACGTCCTGCTCCCCCGAGGCAGCCAGGTGGTCGCTCCCTGGTCGGGCCAGCTGATCCTGGGCGAGCCCTGGGTGACCCGTCTCGTGGGAGAGCAGGGCTGGGACCTGCTGGTGTCCGGGGCCGAGCCGCTGCGCGCACCCGGCTCCCGGGTGGCTGCGGGGGCACCGATCGCTGCCGTGACCACCTCCCGTGCTCCCGCCCTGCCGGACCACATCCACATCCAGGTGGTGCGCACAGGAGTCACAGCGCCGACCCACGCCCCTGCCTCCCAGGCTGAGCTCTGGCGGCATCTGTGCCCCGACCCCGGTGCGCTCCTCGGCACTCGAGCCGGCAACGATGGAACCTGACTCCCACGAGCTGCTGCGCCGTCGCGCGTCCGCACTGGCATCGGTGCAGAAGCACTACTTCGCTGATCCCCCGCGCATCGAGCGCGGATGGCGGCACCACCTCATGGATGTCTCGGGTCGGGTGTACCTCGACGGCATCAACAACGTCGCGGTCCTGGGCCACAGCCACCCGGCTGTCGCCGAGGCGGTCACCCGCGCGCTGCACACGCTGAACACCAACTCCCGATTCCACTATGCGGCCCACGTCGAGTTCGCCGAGATGCTGATCGCGACGATGCCCGCGGCGCTGGATCGGGTGTTCCTGCTCTCGAGTGGATCTGAGACGGTGGACCTCGCCCTGCGGCTGGCCCGCGTGCACACCGGGGCCCGCGACACGATTGCCCTGCGCACGGCGTACCACGGCTGGACCACCGCATCCGACGAGGTGTCCAGCGCCCTGATGGACAATCCGCGCGCGCTCGAGACACGGCCCGACTGGATCCACCTGGCCGAGCCGCCGAACCTCTACCGGGGTCCGTTCACCGGCCCCGATGCTGGGACCCGCTACGCCGACGATGTCCGTCGGATCCTCGCGGAGCTGGCCGAAGTGGGACGGCGCCCCGCTGCCTTCGTCTGCGAGACGCTCAACGGCAACGCCGGGGGGATCGAGCTGCCCGGCGACTACCTGCCGCAGGTCTACCAGGCGGTGCGAGCGGCAGGTGGCGTGGTCATCGCCGACGAGGTGCAGGTCGGCTACGGCCGCCTCGGGTCGCACTTCTGGGGCTTCCAGATGGACGGCGTCATCCCGGACATCGTCTGCCTGGCCAAGTCGACGGGAAACGGGTACCCGGTGTCGGCGGTCGTGTGCAGCCAGGAGATCGCGGAGTCGTTCGAAGCGGAGGGTTCATTGTTCGCCTCGATGGGCGGGACCCCTGCAGGTGCGGCGGCGGGCATCGCCACGCTGCGAGCACTGCGCGACGAGGACCTCATGGGCAACGCCGCGCGGATGGGTGCGCGGCTGCGGGGGGGCCTGGAGTCGCTGGTCGAGCGGTTCGAGATGGCCGGCGCCGTGCACGGGCGTGGGCTGTACCTCGGGCTGGAGATCGTCGAGGACAAGTCGTCGCGCACTCCTGCCACGGCCGCCACCGACGCCCTCTGCGAGCGGCTGCTGGGGCTCGGCGTGATCATGGCGGCCACCGGCGACCACATGAACGTCCTGAAGATCAAGCCGCCGCTCTGCATCGACCAGGCAGGGGTGGACTTCCTGCTCGAGGCCCTCGAGGTGGCGTTCACCGAGGGCTGGTAGCCCGGGGGTGCCCCCGGAATGCACGTGGTGCCCGCCCCACAAAGGGGACGGGCACCACGGGGTCGTGCTGTGCGTCAGGCGCTGACGGTCTCCGCCGGCAGGGCCGCGGCCTTGGTCCGCTTGTCCAGCGAGCCGATGCCCGCGCCGATGAGGATGCTCAGCAGGCCGACGCCCATCGCGAAGGCGGCAACGCCGAACGCCACCACGGACGTGAACAGCGAGGCGCGCAGGAACGACGCGCTCTGCGCGGTGGCCCGCAGCGGGTCCTCGCGGTCGAGCTCGGCGTAGGTCTTGCCACCGGTGGCCTCGAGGGCGTGGTGGGCGATGATGTCGGCCATGCAGTAGGCCTCGAGCGGGCCGTTGACCTCCTGGCCGGCCTGGCAGTTGGCGTCGTCGGTCACCGTGATGCTTCTCGGCGGCCAGCTGGTCGGACACCGTGTACCAGGTGCCGGCACCGGCGACGATCATGATCGCGCCTGCGATGTACAGCAGGATCGCGACGACCTTCGGGGTCTTGGACATGTGTGGCTCTCTTCTCGTGAAGTGGGGAGGAATCCCTTGCAGGATCAACTATGCGGGTCGCGGAACCCGACATTCGGCATTGAACGGCCAACAATCGCGCGTCGAAAGTCCTGACTCTCGAGGGGACTCAGGGTCCCCTCAGTCCGCCGCGGGAACGGACTCCTGACCTGCGCGGATACCCTGGAGCTCCTCCGGGGACTCGCGTCCCGGTCGCGTCCGGGCGCTGACCACGAAGTAGACGACCGCCCCGAGCCCGACGACCACGGAGGTGAACACGTTGATCCGGATGCCGCCGACCTGCGTGGCCGGGTCGATGCGCAGCATCTCCATGCCCAGGCGCCCGACGCAGTAGGTCGCGACGTACAGGGCGAATGCGCGACCGTGGCCCAGCGTCCAGCGCCTGTCCGCCCACGCCACGAGCCCAGCCACACCAACGAGCCACAGGGCCTCGTAGAGGAACGTGGGGTGGAATGTCGCGAACTGCTCGTAAGCCCTCCGGACGGTGCACCGGGTCGATCTCCAGGCCCCACGGCAGGTCCGTGGGCTTGCCGAAGAGCTCCTGGTTGAACCAGTTCCCCACGCGACCGATGGCCTGGGCCAGGGGCACGCCCACGGCCAGGGCATCGGTGAACGGCGGAAGTGGAACGCCCTGGCGGCGGCAGCCGATCCAGGCCCCGACTGTCCCGAGCGCGATCGCACCCCAGATGCCGAGGCCGCCCTCCCAGATGGCGATCGCTCCGCGGAGGCCCGATCCCCCGGATCCGAAGTAGGTGGGCCAGTCGGTCAGGACGTGGTAGAGCCGCCCACCGATGATCCCGAACGGGACGGCCCAGACGGCGACGTCGTAGACCACGCCCTTGTTGCCTCCGCGGGCGACCCAGCGCCGGTCGCCGACCCACATGGCGACGAAGATCCCCACGAGGATGCACAGCGCGTACGCCCGCAGCGGCAGCGGACCCAGGTGCCAGACCGACTGGTCCGGACTCGGGATCGAGGTGGCCAGCGCGCCGATCACTTGGCCGTCGCGGCTTCGATCTTCTGCGTGAGGCCCTCGATGTCCGCGAGGTCGGCGCTGTTGAGCTCCACCCCGTTGAGGTAGGCCGTGGGGGTCCCGCCCGCGCCGGACTCGACGAACTGCCTGGTTGCTGTTGGCCGACCAGGCGCAGGTAGGTGCCGTCCTGGACGCACTTGGTGTACGTGGCCAGGTCCGCGTCGGCGATCCCGACCGTCGTCCCGAGGTCGATGAGCTGCTGGTCGGAGTACCCGACGCCCTCATCGGCGGGCTGGATGTCGAACACGGCCGAGTGGTACTCGCCGGTCTTCCCGGCGTCGATCGCGCAGCCCCAGGCACTGGTGGCGCGGGCCGAGGAGTTCGGGATTCCCGCTGGCCTCGTTCTTCGCCGCCAGGCTGGCGTCGAGGAAGATGGCCGGCCGGTAGAGCAGCTTGACCTTGCCGGCGTCGGCCAGGTGCCTGGATCTGGGCGCCCGATGCCGCCTCAACCTGCTTGCAGGCCGGGCACTGGAAGTCCTCCCAGATCTCGAGCGTCGGCAGCTTCGCCTCGTCCGCCGACGTCCATCCCGTGCCGTAGGGCACGCCGTAGTTGTCGCCGAGACCCCGGCGGGCAGGGCGCGTTCGGGTCGGGGGTCGGGGCCGGGTTCGCCGACCCCTCGGTTCCGTTGTCCCGGCCGGCGAAGAAGCCGACGGCCAGCAGGCCGCCGACCACCAGCAGCACCACGATCCCGCCGACGATCCGGATGGTGCGCTCACGGCGGCGCTCGCCGGCCTCCGACTCGGCGCGCGCCTGCTCCGCGAGCTGCTTGGGCGTCAGTCCGGGCTGGCCCGATGCGGGCGTGTTCTTCTCGGCTGCCATCGTTACCTCCGTGAGTTGAGCCAAGATTACCCGAAATGCCGGGCATGGGACCCGCGTCGTGTCGTGGCGCAGGCCGATCCCGGATATGCGGCCGCTGAACTAACATCGTGCACGTGCGGCTGCACACTGGCCACACCCCGACGACCGAGGACAGGCAGGACGCGATGGTCAACGTCACCACCGAGGGTGCCGAACCCCCGGCGCATCCGCTGCCCACCGCTCGCGACCGGTATCACGCCGGGGCGTTCGTCGTGATCCTGGTGGCTGGCGTGGTCGGGCTGCTGGCCTCCCTGGAGCTGTCCATCGATGCCGTGCGCCTGGCCGAGGACCCGCTTGCTGACCTGTCGTGCAACATCTCGTCGACGATCTCGTGCGCCACGGTGGGGCTGAGCTGGCAGGCCAGCCTGCTGGGCTTCCCCAACGCATTCCTGGGCCTGATGAGCCAGCCAGTGATGATCACCATCGCGGTGGCTGCCCTCGGCGGGGTCCGGTTCCCGCGCTGGTTCATGCTGGGCGCGCACGCGGGTTTCACGCTGGGACTGGCCTTCGCGATCTGGCTCTTCGTGGAGTCCTACTTCGTCATCGGCGCCCTGTGCCCCTACTGCATGATTCTCTACGTGACGACGATTGCAGCCTTCGCCGCGATCACCCGGATCAACGTGCTCGAGGGCCATCTGGGCGCCGGCACGAAGCGACGACTGGAGCGCCCCCTGCGCCTCGGACTGGACACCGCCGCGGTGCTGCTGATCCTGGCCCTCGTGGCCAGCATGCTGCTGTACAAGTACCTCTGAGCCGGCGCTACGCCCGCCGACGGACCCCGGCTGCCAACTCGGCGGCCAACTCCCGGACTGCGGCCACGGCAGCGGCGTGGTCGGGTGCGGCCAGGATCCGCGCGATGAACGCCGATCCGACGATCACGCCGTCTGCGTAGGACGCGACCTCGGCGGCCTGGTCCCCGGTGGACACTCCGAGGCCGACTGCCACCGGGCAGGTCGGTGAGCGCCCGCACGCGGGCGACGAGCTCACGGGCCCCGAGCCGACGCTCGCCCGCGCCCCGGTGACGCCCATCAGCGAGGCCGCGTAGACGAAGCCGTTGGTGATTCCCGCGACGGCGGCGATCCGCTCGTCGCTGCTCGACGGGGCGACCAGGAACACCCGGTCGAGGCCCGCAGCCTGCGTGGCTGCCACCCAGTCGTCGGCCTCCTCGGGCGTGAGGTCCGGGGTGATCACGCCCACGCCCCCAGCACCCTGGAGACGGTCGGCGAATGCCTCGACGCCGATCCGCTCGATCGGGTTCCAGTACGACATGACCAGCGTCGGGGCGCCGGTCGCAGCCACGGCCGCAACCGTGTCGAGCACGTGGGCGAGGTTCGATCCCGCGTTCAGGGACTGGAGCACGGCAGCCTGGATCGTCGGACCGTCCATCAGCGGATCGGAGTAGGGCAGCCCCACCTCGACGATGTCGACACCGGCCGCCACCATGGCCGCAGCCAGGGCGACGCCCTCGGCCTGGGTGGGGAACCCGCTGGGCAGGTAACCGATCAGGGCGGCGCGACCCTCCGCGCGGGCCCGCGCGAACGCCTCATGCAGCGTGCTCACATCTGCCCCTCGCCCAGGTCGATCCCGAACCACGTGGCCGCGGTGCTGACGTCCTTGTCCCCGCGACCGGACAGGTTGACCAGCACGATCCCCTCGGGGCCGAGCTCACGGCCGAGCTGCAACGCCCCGGAAAGGGCATGGGCACTCTCGATCGCCGGGATGATCCCCTCGGTGCGGCACAGCAGGCTGAAGGCGTCCATCGCCTCGGCGTCGGTGACCGGGTGGTAGTGGGCGCGGCCGGTCTGCGCCAGGTAGGAGTGCTCGGGGCCGACGCCCGGGTAGTCCAGCCCGGCGGAGATCGAGTGCGACTCGGTGGTCTGGCCCTCGTCGTCCTGGAGCAGGTAGGAGCGGGTCCCCTGGAACACGCCGATGGTCCCGCCGGTGATCGTGGCCGCGTGCCTCCCGGTCTCCACGCCGTCCCCGGCTGCCTCGTAGCCGTGCAGCGCCACGCCGGCATCGTCGAGGAACGGGTGGAAGATGCCGATGGCGTTCGAGCCGCCACCGACGCATGCGGCGACCGCGTCGGGCAGCCGGCCGTAGTCGGCCAGCACCTGTGCGCGGGCCTCGACCCCGATGACCCGGTGGAAGTCGCGGACCATCTGTGGGAACGGGTGCGGTCCGGCCACGGTGCCCAGCAGGTAGTGGGTGTCCTCCACGTTGGTGACCCAGTCGCGCATGGCCTCGTTGACCGCGTCCTTGAGGGTCTGGGACCCGGTGGTCACGGGGATCACCTGCGCGCCCAGGAGCTTCATCCGGGCGACGTTCAGGGCCTGACGGCGGGTGTCCTCGAGACCCATGTAGACCACGCACTCCAGGCCCATCAGGGCTGCGGCGGTCGCGGTGGCAACCCCGTGCTGGCCGGCGCCGGTCTCGGCGATCACCCGGTGCTTGCCCATCCGGACGGCCAACAGGGCCTGGCCGAGGACGTTGTTGATCTTGTGCGACCCGGTGTGGTTGAGGTCCTCACGCTTGAGCACGATGCGCGCGGTCACCCCCCCGGCCGACGCGAACCGTGGCGCCTCGGTGATCGGGGTCGGCCGCCCGGTGTAGGTCCGCGCCAGGTGGTCGAGCTCGGACAGGAACACCGGGTCGACCCGCGCCGCCGCGTAGGCCGCGGCCAGCTCGTCGAGGGCCGCGATGAGCGCCTCCGGGACGAATCGACCGCCGAACACACCGAAGTGCCCCGTGGCGTCGGGGGTGGACGACGTCCCCGGGATGAGGCCCAGGTTGGTCAGATCAGCGGTCATGGGCGTCCGTGTCGGAGGGCCGGGTGGGCGCCCGCTGTGACCAGGTCGTGCACGGCCTGTCGGGGATCCCCGCCGGTCACGAGGGCCTCCCCCACCAGGACGGCGTCGGCGCCGGCGTTGGCGTACGAGATCAGGTCATGGGGGCCGCGCACGCCGCTCTCGGCCACGCGGACCACGGTGTCGGGGATGATCGGGGCGACGCGCGCGAAGTGGTCGCGATCCACGGTCAGCGTCCGCAGGTCGCGGACATTGACGCCGATGACTCGCGCTCCGGCATCCAGGGCCCGGGGAACCTCGTCCACGTCATGCACCTCCACGAGGACCGTAAGCCCAATCGACTGGGCCCGCTCGTGCAACGAGACGAGGGCATCCTGGCTCAGGGCGGCCACGATCAGCAGGACGATGTCAGCGCCGGCAGCTCGAGCCTCCCAGAGCTGGTAGCTCGAGACGATGAAGTCCTTGCGCAGGACTGGTACGTCGACGGCGTGGCGGACGGCCACGAGGTCATCGAGGGACCCACCGAATCGTCGGCCCTCGGTGAGCACGGAGATCGCGTGGGCGCCGCCCGCCTCGTACTCGCGCGCCAGGGCGGCCGGGTCCTCGATGGCCGCCAGCGCCCCCTTGCTGGGCGAGGAGCGCTTGACCTCGGCAATGACGGTCACCTCGTCGTCCTGACGGAGCGCAGCGACACCATTGCGCGGCGCGGGCGCCTGGCTGGCCCGCTCCTTGAGCTCGTCGAGGGGGACGCGTCCCATGCGTTCGGCGACGTCGGCGCGCACGCCGACGAGGATGTCGTCGAGAACTGTCATGCGCACCTCCACGTCGTCGCCCGATCCTGGTGGAGAGGGTACGCAGTGACCGACTCGTCCACCGAATCGACCCCGCGCCAGGCACTCCAGATCGTCAGGTGCGGCGCTACCCTTGCCAGCGTGAGCATCTCGACGGCCAGCGCCCAGCGCAGCCGGAACATGCTCGGCCCTGCTGCTGTGCTGGCCGGGGTCGGGGCTGCCTGGCTCACGGCCGCAACGCTGCGGATCGGCGACGCCGGGCCGACCCCGTGCCCCTGGCGGACACTGACCGGCTTGGACTGCCCGTTCTGTGGGGCGACCCGTGCGGCGGCGAGCCTGGCCCACGGCGATGTGCTCGCGGCCCTGGACCACAACGCCCTGTTCGTGCTGGTGATCCTGCCGCTGGCCGTGGTGGCCTGGGGCGTCTGGGTCGCGCGCTCGTGGCGCGGGCTGCCCGCGCCCGTGATCGCCAACCGGACAGTTCTGGTCCTGATGGCCATCACCCTGGGCTGGTGGATCCTGCGCCTTGCGGTTCCGTGGTTGGGATCCTCGGCGAGCTGACCACCGAGTCAGCCTCCACCGCCGGAAGGTCGGGCAGGACGACCAGGAACGCGGCCCCACCCTCGGGTGCGATACCGGCCTGCGCCCGGCCTCCCAGCCTGTCGGCGAGGCGGGCCACCAGGGCCAGTCCCACGCCGGACCCGACCTTGCGGACTCCGCGGTACCGGGCGTGCAGCTCACCTGGCTCGAAGGCGACGGCCAGGTCGTCCTCAGTGAGCCCCGGACCACCGTCACGCACCTCGACGAGGAACTCCTGCGCCGTCGGGCCGGCCGAGACCCGCAGCACCACCGGAGCACCCTCCCCGGTCACCCGCAGCGCGTTCTCCATCAGGTTGTCGATGATCTGGCGGACCCGGACCGGATCGGTGCGCACCAGCAGCGGGGTACGCACCACCTCGTCGACGAAGCGGACGCCGGACCGCGCGGACCGCCCTGCCCACACCGCAGCCGCGTCCGCGCCCAGGACAGCGAGGTCGAGATCAACCGGCTCCACGGCGACATCGACGGCCCCGAGCCGCGCGAGGTCCAGCAGATCGGCCACGAGACGGTCGAGGTGGTCAGCCTCGGAGCGGACCACACCCGCCACAGCCGGGATGTCCTCAGGCGGGACCACGCCGTCGGCGAGGGCCTCGGCATAGCCCTTCACCGAGGTCAGCGGGGTGCGCAGCTCGTGGGAGACCGTCAGGAAGAACTCGCGCTGCCGGGCCTCACTCTCGTTGAGCGCGGCCGACAGCCGGTTGAGTGCGATCGCGATATCAGCCACCTCACTGGGGCCCTGGGGGTCGATCCGGACGTCGCGCTGCCCGGAGCTCATCGCGTTCGCCGCGGCGGCCGCCTGCACCAGGGGACGGGTGAGCCGCCGAGCCACCCAGTAGCCGATCAAGACCGCCACGAGGAGTCCCAGCGCCAGGGCCATGGCGAGGCGGCCGAGCGCCGGCATGCTCAGGTCCCGGGCCACCGCGGCGGGCTGCACGAGCAGGACGCCGATCCCGTCGGCAACCGGACGGCCCTCGACGTAGCTCGCACCCGACAGGCCCGCGCGTCGGTCGGACACGTCTCCCCCGCTGGTCACCGTCTGCACATCGGAGGCGCGCACGGGCTGCTCCACCGCCGACGCGGGGACCACGAGGCCTGCGGAATCACCGCACACGCTCGCGTCACAGAGGTAGAACGTGACCTTCTGGGGCGCCAGCAGTGCCTCCAGCCGGGCGTTGAAGCCGCCGCGGGGACCCGTCGAGAACTCGCCGGCTGCCGTCCGCTGCAGCAGCTCGGCGGTCAGGTCGGCAGTGCGCGACAGGGTCCGCTGGGCGGTGCTGTCCGCGGCAGCGCGCAGCAGGGGCCACGCGATAAGCGCGCCGATCAGCACGGCGATCGCAGCGACCCCGGCCATCACCAGGGGCAACCGGCGCGAGAGGCTGGTACGACTCATTCCTCGTCCGCGCTGTACCCCACGCCGCGGACCGTCCGGATCGGGCTGGCGTCGCCGAGCTTGGCCCGGACCTGGGCCACATGCACGTCCACGGTCCTGGTGCCGGCCGCGGCGGCATAGCCCCACACCGCGGACAGGAGCTGGTCACGGGTCACCACGCGCCCGGGGCGGGCCATGAGGTAGGCCAGCAGCTCGAACTCGGTGGCTGTGAGATCGATGGGCACACCGGAGACTGTCACCCTGTGACGCCCGCGGTTGAGCTCGACCGCGCCCAGCACGAGCGACCGGTCGTCACCCTCGATGGGTCCACCGGTGCGACGCAGCACGGCCTTGACCCGGGCCACCACCTCACGCGGGCTGAACGGCTTGGTGATGTAGTCGTCGCCGCCCATCTCCAGGCCGAGCACGCGATCGATCTCGTCGTCGCGAGCGGTGCAGAACAGGATGGGGACCGGATCCCCCTCAGCGCGCAGCGTCCGGCAGACCTCGGTGCCGTCGATGCCGGGCAGCCCCACGTCGAGGATCAGTGCCACCGGGTGCAGCCTGCGCGCGGCCGCCAAGGCCTCCGGCCCGGTCGCCACGGCGTGCACGCCGAACCCGTCACGGCGCAGGTACATCCCGATCAGGTCTGCGATGGGCTTCTCGTCCTCGGCGACGAGCACCAGTCCGCGGTTCTCGACGCTCATGGAAACCCATCCTCCCTATGGTCAGTACGGATCCGATCGAGGGGACGTTCGGGTCAGGTCAGCCGGCTTCGGAGTTGGACTCCATCCCGGCCATGACCTTCCAGACGACCATGCCGACGACGATCAGCACTACGCCGACCCAGAAGACGATTGGCTGGGCGATCACCACACCGACGGTGCCCACGATGAAGGCGATCGTGATGATGGCCGCGCCGGTCCAGTTGGCCGGCGTCCGCCCGTGGTTGTCGTGCTCGGTGCTCATGAGACTCCTCGCTGGTCAGTGATGGGTCATTCTGGCATCCGATTGCCCCGCCGGGCGCAACCCCTCGGCCATCGTGATCGCGGCGAGCACCGCCGCAGCCTTGTTCCGGCACTCGTCGTGCTCGGTCTGCGGCACGGAGTCGGCCACGAGGCCGGCACCCGCCTGGACGTGGGCGACCCCGTTTCGCAGGACGGCGGTGCGGATCGCGATCGCGGCGTCCATGTTGCCGGCGAAGTCCAGGTACCCCACTGCCCCCCCGTAGAGCCCGCGACGGGCTGGCTCCAGGTTGTCGATGATCGCCATCGCGCGCGGCTTCGGGGCGCCCGAGAGCGTGCCGGCCGGGAAGGTCGCGGCAAGCAGGTCATAGGCACTGCGGCCCTCGGCCAGCCGGCCGGTGACCGTGGAGACGATGTGCATCACGTGCGAGTACTTCTCGATGGACATGAAGTCCACGACCTCGACACTGCCCGGGGCGCACACACGGCCCAGGTCGTTGCGGCCGAGATCGACGAGCATCAGGTGCTCGGCGCGCTCCTTCTCATCGGCGAGCAGCTCCTCGGCAAGGGTGGCGTCGTCCTCCGGGGTCGCGCCACGCGGCCGGGTCCCGGCGATCGGATGCAGCATCGCGTGGCCCGCGGTGAGCTTCACCAGCGCCTCAGGGCTGGACCCCACCACGTCGAAGGCCACATGATCGCCGAGGTCCTCGCCCGTTCCGGGCTCGGGGAACCGGAACAGGTACATGTAGGGGCTCGGGTTGTTGACCCGCAGCATCCGGTAGATGTCCAGGGCGCTGGCCGAGGTCGGACGGTCGAATCTCTGGGACAGCACGATCTGGAAGGCGTCGCCGGCTCGGATGTGCTCCTTGGCAGCCTCGACTCCCGACATGTAGTCCTCGGGGCGGGTCCGCGAGAGAACGTCCAGCGGGGCGGGGACCAGGTCCAGCGAGGCGGCCGACGCAGGGCTGGGCGCCGCCAGCGCCTGCTCCATCGCATCGAGGCGGGCCACCGCGTCGACCCAGGCCTCCGCGACTCGATCGTCGGTGGCGTCATAGTTCACCGCGTTGGCGATCAGCAGCACGGTGCCGTCCCAGTGGTCGAGCACGGCGAGGTCGATGGCCAGCAGCATCGCGAGCTCGGGAAGACCGAGCTCGTCCGGGTTGGCGTCCGGTAGCCGCTCCCAGCGCCGGACCGCGTCGTAGCCGATCATTCCGACGAGGCCGCCGGTCAGGGGCGGGAGGTCGTCGCTGTCGAGGGTGTCGGTGTGCAACAACGCCAGGGAGTCGCGCATGGCCTCCAGCGGGTTGCCCGAGGTGGGCACCCCCAGTGGAGCACGTCCGCGCCAGGTGGCCTGTCCGTCGACCTCGGAGAGCATCGCGGCGGCCTGCACGCCGATGAACGAGTAGCGCGACCAGACCCGGCCGTGCTCGGCGGACTCCAACAGGAATGTCCCGGGCCGTTCGCCGGCCAGCTTCCGGTAGAGCCCGACCGGGGTGTCACCGTCTGCCAGCAGGCGCCGGACGACCGGGATGACGCGCCGCGAGCGGGCCAGCTCGCGGAAGTTCCCGAGGTCGGGCGTGGCTGGTGCTCATGCGATCTCCAGGGTGTCGAAGCAGGACTCCAGGCCGGTGTGGCAGGCGGGCCCGGCCGGACGCACCCGGAGCAGGACTGAGTCCCCGTCGCAGTCGAGCTGCACGCCGATGACCTGCTGCGTGGCCCCTGAGGTCGCACCCTTGACCCACAGCTCCTGCCGGGAGCGTGAGTAGTAGGTGGCCACCCGGGTCGCCAGGGTCTGGGCCAGGGCCTGCGCGTCCATCCAGGCCACCATCAGCACACGGCCGGTGTCGGCGTCCTGGGCCACGGCGGTGACCAGAGCGCGACCATCGGGGGCCGTCCCGGCCGGGCGCAGCCGACCAGCCAGATCCGGGTCGAGCTCACTGTCGAGGAAGTCCACGGGCCCATTCTGGCCCACGCCGGCGTCGCTTCCGGCGCGCCGCGACGAACCCTCAGAGCCGGACGGTGTGCCCCGACTCGGCAAGGGCGACCTTGACCTGCTCGATGGTCAGCTCGCCGAAGTGGAAGACGCTGGCTGCCAGTACCGCGTCGGCCCCGGCGTCGACGGCGGGGGCGAAGTCCTCGAGGCGGCCTGCTCCGCCGCTGGCGATCACCGGGACGCGGACCTCGGCGCGCACCAGGCGGATCAGCTCCAGGTCGTATCCGGTCCTGGTGCCATCGGCGTCCATCGAGTTGAGCAGGATCTCCCCGGCACCCAACTCGGCTGCGCGGACGGCCCACCCGATCGCGTCGATCCCGGTCGAGCGCCGCCCGCCGTGGGTGGTCACCTCGAACCCGGAGTCGGTGCGGATCTCGGGAGCGGCCGTACCGGGGCCACACCGGCGGGCGTCCACCGAGAGCACGACGCACTGGGCGCCGAACCGGTCGGCGGCCTCGGCGAGCAGCTCGGGGCGAGCGATGGCCGCCGTGTTGACCCCGCACTTGTCGGCCCCCGCGCGCAGCAGGGCGTCGAAGTCGGAAACAGCGCGCACCCCACCGCCGACCGTGAGCGGGATGAACACCTGCTCGGCGGTGCGCCGGACGACGTCGTAGGTCGTCTCGCGGTCACCGGAGGATGCCGTGATGTCCAGGAACGTCAACTCATCAGCCCCGGCGACCCCGTACGCGGCGGCCAGCTCGACCGGGTCCCCGGCATCGACGAGGTCGACGAAGTTCACGCCCTTGACCACACGCCCCGCATCGACGTCCAGGCAGGGGATCACGCGAACGGCGACGGGCACGGCTCCAGCCTAATCGGCTGCCGGTGACGCGACCTGGCTCACACCTAGCCCCGCTCGCGCCTTCGGAACAGTCGTGCGAGGTAGACCACCAGCAGGACGGCGCCCACTGCCAGTGAGCTGAAGAATCCGATGGTGGCGTAGCGTTCCATCGCGGTTCCGGCGAAGGCCGTGGCTGCGATCGCCGTTCCGATGATGCCGCCGCAGACCAGCAGGGCGATGACCAGCATGCTGGTGATCGAGCGGATCTGGTCCATCTGACTGTCGAGTTGGGTGGTGTCCACGACAACGGTGAACTTCCCCTTCTTGAACTGGTCGTTCCAGCCGATCAGGCTCTTGACGTAGTCCGGGGCGGAATGCGCGGCACGTAGGGCCAGCTGTTTGGCCTCCTTCGTGGCCATCTCCTTGACCATGACCTCCGTCGAGGGCGCCTGGGCCTGCTCGAGAGCCAGTGCCAGCGCAGTCGAGCTGAACGTCTTGCCGGCAGGGGCCAGCGGCTTGAAGAACGCCGAGGCCTGCATCATGGCCTTCATCGCCAGGGTGAGGGCGGGGTCCAGGCGCAAGCCGGAATCGCGCAGGACAGCCATCCCGGCGTTGAACACATCCGCGAAGTCCGCACCCGAACCCTTGCCGTACCGGGCCATGCGCTTCTCGAACGTCTTGACGAACTTCGCGTCGTCAACCGGACGGAACGGCTCACTCAAGGACCTCAACTGGGACGCCATCGCCGGAATGTCACCGTTGACCACGGTCCACAGCAGGGCGAGCATGTTGATCCGCTGCGCCACCGTCAGCTCACCGACCATCCCGCAGTCCAGGAACGTCACATGCCCGTTGGTCAGGTCGACATACAAGTTGCCCGGATGCGGATCGGCGTGGAAGAAGCCATCGATCAGCAGCATCTTGATCGCCGCGCGCAGGGCGTTCTCCCCCAACACCCCACGATCCAGCCCAGCAGCGTCGATCGCCTCCAGATCCGAGATCTTCACCCCTACGATGAACTGCTGGGTCAGGACCCGGCGCGCAGACAACTCGCGGTACAACTTCGGGACGCTGACCCCGGGCAACTCGGCCATGTTCCCCGCCAGGCGCACCATGTTGTACGCCTCGCCGTAGTAGTCCAACTCCTCGATCAGGTTCGCACTGAACTCATCAAGCATCCCGCGCAACCCCACCTCCCGGGCCCACTGGCTGCGGTTCTCCATCGCCCGACCCAGGGTCTGGGTCACCCCCAGATCGGCCTTGACCTGTTGGTCGAGGTTCGGTCGCTGCACCTTCACCGCCACCTCAGTGCCGTCATGCAGTCGAGCCTTGTGGACCTGCGCCAGCGACGCAGCCGCCAACGGGGTCTCGGAGAACTCCGCGTACAGCTCCTCCGGCGGGGCACCCAACTCCGCGATGATCGTCTGCCGGACCATCGCATAGGGGAATGTCGGAACCTCGTTCTGCAGCTTGTCGAGCTCGACGGCCCAGTCATCAGGCAGCACGTTCACCTGGCTCGACACGATCTGACCCATCTTCACGTACGTCGGGCCAAGACCCTCCAAGAGAACCCGGGTCCGCTGCGCCATCGAGTAGTCCGGGACCGGTTCGGGCAACCGGTGCACCCACTGCTGCATCCGCCGCCGAGGTGCCGCCAGAGGGGTGCCATCCACAACGGACTCCGCCGCGAAGTTGCCCAAGGTGGAATAGATCTGCAGAAGCCGCAGATTCTCGCTGACCATCTCAAGACCGGAACTCATGGCAGGTCGTTCCTCTCCTTGTAATCCCGGTCCAACATCGGGTAGTCCGCACCCAACATCGAGTCGATACCCCCACCGATCAACCCGATCAACGCCCCACCCACCAGCAGGGCAAGCAGACTGTTGGCCTGTACCGAGTCACCCATGATCCAACTCAGCAACAACAACAACACCGTGTTGATCACCACGATCACGATCCCGTACGAGCTGAACAGGAAACGCAACGACACGAACTGCAACAACGGCTTCACGAACGCGTTCAGAAGGGCGAAGATCAGGGCGATCTCAAGACCCTCACCCCAACGCCACCCCGTGAAGGACAACCCCGGGACCAGGGCCACAGCTACCAGCACCGACAGGCCCGCCGAGACGAACCGCACCAGATGCAGCCGCCAGTTCGACCACTGGCCCTTGGCCCACGCCCGGCTCGCACTGACCGCCGGAATGCTCCCCACCTTGTCGACCCCCTCCACCGGAGGCTCGTAACCAGCAGGGACCGCCGGATTCGCCACCGCCACTGCCATCGCTCCCCCGGCAGAAGCCGACGGCGCAGACGCAACGGTCGAATCGCCGGCCCCCGCAGGCGTCATCTCGGGATCGGCATCCGGCTTCGGCTCAGGGGCCGGGTCCGCGACGGCAACGACAGCTTCCTCGACCACCGGTTCCTCGACCACCGGTTCCTCACCACCGGTTCCTCGACCGCCGGTTCCTCGACCACCTGTTCCTCCAGAACGGGTTCCAGAACTGGTTCGTCCAGAACAGGTGCCGACGCCTGCACGACCTCAGCCGCAGGCTCCTCCTCCGCGAGGGTCAGCGTCTCATCGCCCCCGGGAGCCCCATCGCGGTGCCCGGTCACGTCGTCGTCCACCGACGACTCGGGCCATGGCCACCACGTGGACCCGGGCTCGCCGCCCTGCCCCTCGCCCACGTCCTGCGGCTGCCCACCGGCCACCTCGTCCTGCATGGAGTTCCTCCCTCATCGTGCGGCTCCACTCTGCCACACACCCTGCAACCGCTTGGTCCAGCACGCCGTCGGGCACCAGTCTGTCAGGCCGCCGAATCGTCCTCCGGTCGCCAGGCGACGACCTCGACCTCGACGAGCATCTGCGGATGGACCAGCGCGCTGACGCCGACCATCGTGGCGACCGGGCGGACCGCACCGAACAGCTGCGAGTGCGCGCTGCCCACGGCATCGGCATTGGCCGCAACATCCACGACATACATCCGGGTCTGGACCGTGTCCGTGCGCGAGAACCCGGCCCGTTCGAGGGCGAAGAGAGCAGCCTGAAAGGCGACCAGCGCCTGCCCGAGTGCGTTCCCCGGGTGCGCCACGATGCCGTTGACCATGGCTGTGGTCCCAGCGGTCCACCCGGTGTGCCCGCCGTAGCCCGAGGCCACCACGACCCGGCTGTAGCCGACCTCGTCCTCGTAGATCCCGCCGCTTGAGAAGCGTTCGACCGGCATGACCACCCCTTCTACAGATAGTTCCGGTGCGGGGCGACGACGGCCAGCGCCTCGGCCAGGGTGAAGGCCCCGGCGTAGAGCGCCTTGCCCACGATGGCCCCCTCGACGCCCCGCTCCACGAGCTCGGAGATCCGATGGAGGTCCTCCAGCCTGGCCACGCCACCGCTGGCGATCACCGGGCGGTCGGTGCGCGCGCAGACGTCAGCGAGCAGGTCGAGGTTCGGCCCGCGCAGGGTGCCGTCCTTGGTCACGTCGGTGACGACATACCGGCTGCAGCCGTCGGCGTCGAGGCGGGCCAGGGTCTCCCAGAGGTCGCCGCCCTCCTTGGTCCAGCCCCGGGCGGCCAGGGTGGTACCTCGGACGTCGAGCCCGACGGCCACGCGGTCGCCGTGCTCGCCGATCACTCGACGAGTCCACTCAGGATCCTCCAGTGCCGCGGTGCCGAGGTTGACCCGCCGGCATCCCGTCGCCAGAGCGGCGGCCAGGGACTCGTCGTCGCGGACGCCGCCGGAGAGCTCGACCTGGACGTCCAGCCGACCGATCACCTTCGCGAGCAGCTCGCGGTTCGAGCCCGTTCCGAACGCTGCGTCGAGGTCGACCAGGTGGATCCACTCGGCGCCCTGGGCCTGGAAGTCCAGTGCGGCCTCCAGCGGCGACCCGTAGGACGTCTCGGTGCCGGACTCGCCCTGGACCAGGCGCACGGCGGTTCCGTCGCGGACGTCGACGGCGGGCAGGAGGACGAGGGGATTCATGCCCCGAAGGCTAGTGGGTGTCCGTCCCGCGGATTGTCACGAACCGGACAACCACGGGCGCTCAGCGGTCACCTGAGTCCGGATCGTGCCATTGCCGAATCAGGCTCGCCTCAACCCAGCGTGCCCAGCCAGTTGGCCAGCAGGCCCAGGCCGGCGTCACCGGACTTCTCGGGATGGAACTGGGTTGCCGCCAGAGGGCCGTTCTCGATGGCTGCGATGAACGGGGCGCCGTGCTCGGCCCACGTGACCAGGGGCGGGTGGAACGGCTCGGAGACCACGAGATCCCACTTCTGCACGGCGAACGAGTGCACGAAGTAGAAGCGCTCCTCGGAGATGCCCGCGAACAGTGCGGACCCCACTGGGGCTTCGACGGTGTTCCAGCCCATGTGCGGCAGGATCGCCGCGGGCAGCTCCTCCACGATGCCGGGCCACTCCCCCACGCCCTGGGTGGTCACCCCGTGCTCGGCTCCGGATTCGAACAGGATCTGCATGCCGACGCAGATGCCCAGGACCGGTCGGCCGCCCGGCCAGGCGATGGTCCACCAGCTGCGGACCGCGGACGGCGCGGAACCCGGACATGCACGCGGCGAAGGCACCCACCCCCGGCACCACCAGCCCGTCGGCGGCCATCGCCTCGTCGTAGTCGGAACTGACCGTCACATCGGCGCCCACGGCCTCGAGGGCCCGGGCGGCCGACCTGAGGTTCCCGGATCCGTAGTCCAGGACGACGACACGCGTCACCACCGTGACCCCAGAAGGGTGACACGCGTCATCGCAGGACGCGCACGAAGGCCCGGCCCTCGGTCACAGCACGCCCTTGGTGCTGGGCACCCCCACCACACGGGGGTCCACCTCGACGGCGGTCCGCAGCGCACGTGCCACAGCCTTGAACTGGGCCTCAACCATGTGGTGCGGGTTGCGCCCATAGAGGCAGTGGACGTGCAGGCAGATCTGCGCCGAGGAGGAGATGGACTCCCACACGTGTCGGGTCAGGGTGGTGTCGTAGGTCCCGATCATCGAGGCCATCGCGGGCTCGTCGTGAACGACGTAGGGCCGCCCGGACAGGTCGACCACGGCCCGGGCCAGCGACTCGTCGAGTGGGACCAGCGCGTCGCCGAACCGGCGGATGCCCACCTTCTCGCCCAGGGCCTGGCGCAACGCTGCACCGAAGGCCAGCGAGGTGTCCTCCACCGTGTGATGACTGTCCACATCGACGTCGCCGGTGGTGGCGATCAGCAGGTCGAAGCCGGCGTGCTTGCCGATCTGGGTCATCATGTGGTCGTAGAACGGCACCCCTGTGCTGATGTCCGTGGCACCGGAGCCGTCAAGCTCCAGCTCCACACGGACGTCGCTCTCCTTGGTGGTGCGTTCGACCTTCGCGAACCGGCCCATCAGGTCCCCTCCTCGCGTGCGTGCGCCCACCTTCTCATGCGAGCACGTCGCCTGGCCTGAGGCTGTCGGTCAGGGCCACCCGGAATGCCGCCATCTCCTCGGGGGTGCCGGCACTGACGCGCAGCCAGCCGGCCGGGCCGGTCGCGCGGACGAGCACCCCGCGGTCCAGCAGCCGCTGCCAGACCGCATCCCGGTCGGCGAACCGACCGAACAGCACGAAGTTGGCGTCCGAGTCCGCCGCCACCAGGCCGGGCTGGGCCCGGATCCACTCCACCAGGCCGTCGCGCTCGTCACGCAGGGCAGCCACCGAGCCCAGGAGCTCAGGAGCATGCCGCAGCGCCGTGCGGGCGACGGCCTGGGTCACCGCGGACAGGTGGTACGGGAGCCGCACGAGCTGAACGGCGTCCACCACCTGGGGGCTGGCCACCAGGTATCCGAGCCGCGCCCCGGCAAGGGCGAACGCCTTGCTCATCGTGCGCGTCACCACGAGGCGCGGGTGGGCGTCGAGGAGCTCGATCGCCGAGGGCGTGCCGGGGCGACGGAACTCCGCGTACGCCTCGTCCACGACCACCATGCCCCGACTGGCCCGGCAGAGCGCGTCGACCTCGCCCAGGCCCACGGCTGTCCCGGTCGGGTTGTTCGGCGAGGCGAGCAGGATGACGGCCGGCTGATCGGTGGCGATGTGGGCCAGGGCCGCGTCCAGGTCGAGGGTGAAGTCGTCGCGGCGTGGCAGCGTCCGGTACTCGGTGAAGGTCGTCCGGGCATAGTCGGGATACATCGAGTAGGTCGGGGCGAAGGACAGTGCGACCCGCCCGGGGCCACCGAAGGCCTGCAGCAGCTGGATCATCACCTCGTTGGAGCCGTTGGCCGCCCACACCTGTCCACCCGTGACAGCCGGCCCGCTCGGGACATCGGTGCCGAGATAGGCAGCAAGGTCAGCACGCAGGGCTGTGGCGTCGCGGTCGGGATACCGGTTCAGGCCGGTGGTCGCCTCAGCGACCACCGCCGCAACCTCGGCGACCATCGCGGCCGAGGGTGGGTACGGGTTCTCGTTGACGTTGAGCCGGTGGGCCACATCCAGCTGCGGGGCGCCGTACGGGACCTGCCCGCGCAGCTCCGGGCGCAGCGGGAGGTCGGCCGAGTCACCCGGCCCGCCGGACAAGTCGCTCACCGACCGAACCGCACCGTGATCGCCTCGCCGTGGGCGGGGAGGTCCTCGGCGTGGGCCAGTGTGACCACATGATCGGCGACCTCGGCAAGCGCCTCGCGGTCGTACTCGATGAGGTTCACCCCGCGCAGGAACGAGGCCACCCCAAGCCCGCTGGAGTGGCAGGCGCAGCCGCCGGTGGGCAGGACGTGGTTGGACCCTGCCACGTAGTCACCCAGGGAGACCGGCGCCCAGGGTCCGATGAAGATCGCCCCCGCATTGCGGACCTGCATCGCCACGTCGCGGGCGGCGCGGGTGTGGATCTCCAGGTGCTCGGCGGCGT
This sequence comes from uncultured Actinomycetes bacterium, assembly GCA_963736425.1. Classification (GTDB taxonomy): domain Bacteria; phylum Actinomycetota; class Actinomycetes; order S36-B12; family CAIYMF01; genus Prado023. The sequence continues at coordinate 276,528 of CAVTOX010000014.1, read as the reverse complement.
ACGCGTTGACGATCGCCAGCCCGTCATCGATCGAGTCCACGATGATCATCGCGCTCTGGTCACCGCCGAGAGCCTCGCGGATGCGCATCGAGTGCTTCGTGGCGGCGACCTGGACCTCCAGGGCGGCGGCCACGTCCTTGGCGAGCTTCGGCGAGGTCGTGACCAGCACGGAGGCGGCGATCACGTCGTGCTCGGCCTGGCTGATCAGGTCGGCGGCCACAATCGCGGCGTCCGCGGTGTCGTCGGCGAGGATCGCGATCTCCGTGGGGCCGGCCTCGGAGTCGATCCCGATGCGGCCCTTGAGCAGGCGCTTGGCGGCGGTCACCCAGATGTTGCCCGGTCCGGTGACGAGGTTGACCGGGCGGCACACGGTTCCGTCCTCGAGCGGCGCACCGTAGGCGAAGAGCGCGATGGCCTGGGCGCCGCCCGCGGCGTACACCTCGTCGACCCCGAGCAGTGCGCAGGCGGCGAGGATGGTGGGGTGCGGGAGCCCACCGAACTCCTTCTGCGGCGGGGAGGCCACCGCGATCGAGTCGACGCCCGCGATCTGCGCGGGCACGACATTCATCACCACCGAGGACGGGTACACCGCCCGCCCACCGGGCACATACAGTCCCACGCGGTCCACAGGGATCCAGCGCATCGTGACGGTCCCACCGCGGGCGACGTCGGTGGTCCGGTCGGGGCGAACCTGATCGGCGTGCACGCGACGCACCCGCTCGATCGCCACCTCGAGGGCACGGCGCACGTCGGGGTCGAGGTGCTCGAGGGCCGAGGTGAGGGCCTCGACGGGGACGCGCAGGTGCGCAGGGCGCACGCCGTCGAGTCGCTCGCCGTGATCGAGGACCGCCGGGGCACCCCGCTTGGCCACATCGGCGACGATCGGCCGCACGACGTCCAGGGCGTGATCGACGTCCATCGCCGCGCGCGGCACCACCGCACCGAGGTTCACCGGGAGGCCTGCCCGCAGGTCCAGTCGACGGATCATGGGCCGATTCTAAGCCGCTCGCAGCGGGTCGGCTCGAGGGCTCCGACGGTCTCAGTTCGACCAGAGGCGCGCGCCGGCCAGGTCGACGGCCGGCATCGAGGGCAGCGCGGACATGACGTCGATCTCCCGACGCAGCACGGCGCAGACGGACTCCAGCCGCTGCTCGGCGTCCTCGATCCCCAGCAGTGACTGCCGCTCGGGCAGGTCCGTGACGATCGCTGAGGCAACCAGGTAGCTCAGGACCACCGGATCGTTGGGCAGGTGATCGATCTCGGCCATGCGGATGACGCCCCAGCCGGCGATGACGTCCCGGTAGGCACCCAGCAGCCGAACCGCGTCCGAGGCGAGCTCCCGGGTCCGGGCCGGCTCCCCGACGGGCTCGTCGTGGAGCCGCACCTGGGCCCGGGTGTAGGGCAGATCGTCATCGAGGGACTCGATCGAGAACCGGCGGGCCCCCACCGTCACGATGTCGTAGCGACCATCGGGTAGCTCGGCCATCTTGGTGATCCGGGCCATCGTGCCCAGCTCGTAGATCCCAGCTCGCCCGTCAGCCTCGGTGCACCCCGGTCGCATCGCGACGATCCCGAAGCCGCGCTCATCCTCAGGGGCGTCGGCCAGCATGCTCACCATCAGCCGGTAGCGGGGTTCGAAGATGTGCAGCGGGAGGACGAGCCCCGGGACGAGCACTGTGCGCAGCGGGAAGAGCGGGACCGTGGGCACGTGCACAGGTTAGGGCCAGTTCCCACAACCCGCTGGGGAACTCGGACCGGCCACTTCACCACGTGTCGGTGGCAGGATCATCCCATGGCGAAGAAGTCCAGCGGATCAACCGGAACGCCGGCAACGCGGGAGCTGGCCGAGGCGGGGGTCCCCCACGTCCTGCGCACGTATGCCCACGACCCGCGAAGCACGTCCTACGGCCTCGAGGCAGCCGCCGCACTCGGGGTCGAGCCCGAGCGCGTGTTCAAGACGCTGCTGGCCGACGTGGACGGGGTGCTCGTGGTCGGAGTCGTCCCGGTCGACACGCAGTTGGACCTCAAGCTGCTGGCCGCTGCCGTGGGAGGCAAGCGAGCGGCCATGGCCGAGGTCGTCCGTGCCGAGCGCGCGACCGGCTACGTGGCCGGAGGCATCTCCCCGCTCGGGCAGCGCCAGACCCACCCGACGGTCGTTGACGAGTCGGCGTTGGCCCATGCCTCGATCCTGGTCTCCGGGGGCCGGCGTGGGCTCGATGTCGAGCTCCAGCCGAGCCACCTGATCGAGTTGACCCACGCCCGCGTTGCTCCCGTCGCGCGCAGGTCCTGAGGCGGGCTCAGCCCAGGCAGGACGCGCCGAGCAGGGCCTTGAGGTCGCCGTAGAGGGCCGGCGAGGGCACCACCCGCAGCCGTTCGTCGATCGACAGGACCGTGGTGGTGCCGCCGTTGCGCAGGTGGATGTGCACCTCGACCGTGCCGGGGTGGTTTCCCAGCACCTCCCGGAGGCGGTCCACGACCGGCGGCGTGCATCGCGCGATGTCCAGATGGATGGCCACCGGACCAGACGCTGTGGCGTCACTGATGCTCGGCGCCGTGATGTCCATGCCGCGCAACCGCGGCGCGTTGTCCTCGCCCTTCTCCAGCCGCCCACGGACGACGATCACGACGTCCTCGGCCAGCAGGATCCCCGCGGTCGAGTACAGCTGCGGGAAGCACATCACCTCCACCGACCCCGCGAGGTCCTCGAGGGTGACGATGGCCCATGGCTCACCCTTGGCCTTGGTGGTCTTGCGCTGGACGCTGGTGACCAGCCCGGCGACCGTGACCATCTGCCCGTCGACGCGCTCGTCGGCGGCGAGCGCGGCGATCGGCATGTCCGACAGGGAGCTCAGCACGCGCTCGAGACCGAACAGCGGGTGGTCGCTGACGTAGAGCCCCAGCATCTCGCGTTCGTAGGCCAACAGCGTCTTCTTGTCCCACTCGGTCGCAGGGGGGACCAGCCGGGCTCCTGGGGCAGCCTCGGTGACCTCGCCGCCCATGCCGGCGAACAGGTCGAACTGCCCGACGGCCTCAGCGCGCTTGGTGTCCAGGGCCGCGTCGATCGCCTGCTCGTGGATGGCCAGCAGCCCCTTGCGGGTGTCGCCGAAGCTGTCGAAGGCACCGGCCTTGATCAGCGACTCCACGAGTCGCTTGTTGCAGACGCCGATCTCGACCTTGGCGATGAAGTCACCGAAGTCCGCGAACCGCCCCTTGGCCGTGCGCGAGCGGATGATCGAGTCGACCACGTTGGCGCCCACGTTGCGGATCGCCGAGAGCCCGAAGCGGATGTCGGTGCCGACGGGGGCGAAGTCCGACTGCGACTCGTTGACGTCCGGGGGCAGCACCTTGATGCCCATGCGCCGGCACTCGTTGAGGTAGATCGCGGACTTGTCCTTGTCGTCGGCGATCGAGGTGAGCAGGCCTGCCATGTACTCGGCCGGGTAGTTCGCCTTGAGGTAGGCCGTCCAGTAGGAGACCAGCCCGTATCCGGCCGTGTGCGCCTTGTTGAAGGCGTAGTCCGAGAAGGGGACGAGGATGTCCCACAGGGTCTTGATCGCGGCCTCGGAGTAGCCGTTGGCCCGCATCCCCTCGGCGAAGGGGACGTACTCCTTGTCAAGGATCTCCTTCTTCTTCTTGCCCATCGCGCGGCGCAGCAGGTCAGCACTCCCCAGGGAGTACCCGGCCAGCTTCTGAGCGATCGCCATGACCTGCTCCTGGTAGACGATCAACCCGTAGGTGTCGCCCAGGATCTCAGCCAGCGGCTCGGCGAGCTCGGGGTGGATCGGCGTGACCGACTGGCGGCCGTTCTTGCGGTCCGCGAAGTCGTTGTGCGCATTCGCGCCCATCGGACCCGGCCGGTAGAGCGCCAGGACCGCAGAGATGTCCTCGAAGTTCGTGGGTGCCAGGCGGGTGAGCAGGGCCCGCATGCCGGAGTTGTCCAGCTGGAACACGCCCAGGGTGTCGCCGCGGGCGAGGAGCTCGTAGGTGGGGACGTCGTCGAGAGTGAGCTCCTCGAGGACCACCGTCTCGCCCCGGTTGGCCCGGATATGGCGCAGCGCGTCGTCGAGGATCGTGAGGTTGCGCAGGCCGAGGAAGTCCATCTTCAGCAGGCCCAGTGACTCGCAGGCCCCCATGTCCAGCTGGGTGATGATCGAGCCGTCCTGCTCGCGGCGCATGATCGGGATGACGTCGAGCAACGGCTCCGCCGAGAGGATCACGCCGGCTGCGTGCACACCCCACTGCCGGCGCAGGCCCTCGAGTCCACGGGCCGTATCGATGACCTCGCGCAGGTCGTCCTCGTTCTCGTAGAGCGCCCGGAAGTCCGACGCCTCCTTGTATCGCGGATGCTTCTCGTCGAAGATCCCAGCCAGGGGGATGTCCTTGCCCATGACCGCCGGCGGCATCGCCTTGGTCAGCCGCTCCCCCACCGAGAACGGGTGGCCGAGGACGCGCGCGGAGTCCTTCAGGGCGGCCTTGGCCTTGATGGTCGAGTAGGTGACGATCTGGGCGACCCGCTCCTCCCCGTAGCGCTGAGTGGCGTAGCGGATCATCTCCGCGCGCCGGCGCTCGTCGAAGTCCATGTCGATATCGGGCATCGAGATGCGCTCCGGGTTGAGGAACCGCTCGAACAGCAGGCCATGGCTCATCGGGTCGAGCTCGGTGATGCCCAGGGCGTAGGCGATCAGGGCACCGGCGGCCGAGCCACGGCCCGGACCCACGCGGATGCCCACGCTCTTGGCGTGTGCGACGAGGTCGGCGGTGACCAGGAAGTACCCCGGGAAGCCCATCTGGCAGATGACGCCCACCTCGTAGGCCGCCTGGTCGCGGCGGTCCTGCGGGACGCCGTTCGGGAACCGGTGGGCCAGGCCGCGCTCGACCTCCTTGACCAGCCAGGACTCCTCGGACTCCCCCTCGGGGACCGGGAACCGGGGCATCAGGTTGCGCCCCTCGGTGAACTCCACGTTGCAGCGCTCGGCCACCAGCAGCGTGTTGTCACACGCATCGGGATGCTCGGCCCACAGGGTGCGCATCTCCAGGGCGGACTTCAGGTAGAAGTCGCGGGCATCGAACTTGAAGCGGTTCGGGTCGGCCATCGTCTTGCCGGTCTGCACGCACAGCAGCACCTCGTGGGACTCCGCGTCCGAGGCGTGGGTGTAGTGCAGGTCGTTGGTGGCCAGCAGTGGGAGCTTGAGGTCCTTGGCCAGGCGCAGGAGGTCAGCACGTGTGCGGCGCTCGATCTCGATGCCGTGGTCCATGAGCTCGCAGAAGAAGTTGTCGGGCCCGAGGATGTCGCGGTAGTCGGCCGCGGCCTGGCGAGCCCTCTCGTACTGGCCCACCTGCAGCCAGCGGTTCACCTCCCCCGACGGGCAGCCGGTGGTCGCGATGATCCCCTTGCCATGGCGCTCGAGCAGGTCGCGGTCGAACCGCGGGTACTTGCGGTACTGGCCCTCCAGGCTGGCCAGCGACGAGATCCGGAAGAGGTTGTGCAGGCCCTCGGTGCTCTCGGCCAGCAGGGTCATGTGCGTGTAGTTGACCTTGCCCTTGGCCGTGCCCTCGTCGCCGACGTCCTGGCCGACGTCGGCCCCGAACGAGAACGGGGCGCGGTCGAAGCGGGATCCGATCGGGACGTAGTACCCCTCCATGCCGATGATGGGCTTCACCCCGGCCGCCTTGCCCGCCTTCCAGAACTCGTAGGCGCCGAAGAGGTTGCCGTGGTCGGTGATCGCAAGCGCCGGCATCTCCATCCGGGCGGCCTCGGCGAAGAGGTCCTTGACTCGTGCCGCTCCATCGAGCATCGAGTACTCGGTGTGTGCGTGCAGGTGCACGAAGTCACCACTCGCGCTGGTCGACACCGACGTCCTCCCGGGGGCGTGCCACAATCCATGGACTGCTGCGGGCCTGGCGGGGGAAGGCGGGCTCGGGCAGGGGTTGATCGTACCGCCGGGCACCGACATCCCCGACGCAGCGACACCGAGCACCCGCCGGTGCCAGCATGAACGACTGTGCCCGAACTGCGTCCGATGACCGATGTTGCCGCCGAGCTGGGGATCGCCCCGGAGCACGTCATCGGCTGGGGTCCGCACCGGGCGAAGGTGGACCTCGCAGCCCTCGAGGGCCGGGAGCCGACGGGCCGGCTGATCCTGGTCTCGGCCATCACCCCCACCCCCGCCGGGGAGGGCAAGACGACCATGGCCATCGCACTGGCCATGGGGATGCGGGCTCGAGGCCGGCACGCCGTGCTGGCGCTGCGGGAGCCGTCATTGGGCCCGGTCTTCGGGATGAAGGGTGGCGGCACCGGGGGCGGCGCGGCGACGATCGAGCCGGCCGAGGCGATCAACCTGCACTTCACCGGCGACCTGCACGCCATCACCTCGGCGCACAACCTGCTCTCGGCGCTGGTCGACAACTGCCTGCAGTTCGGCCAGCCGGCGCCCCTTGACCCCCGGCGGGTCACCTGGCCGCGCGCCGTCGACATGAACGACCGGTTCCTCCGCCATGTGGTTCTCGGCCTGGGAGGGCCCCTGGATGGCATCCCGCGCGAGTCCGGCTTCCAGATCACCGCCTCCAGCGAGGTGATGGCCGCCCTGTGCCTGGCCCACGACCTGGCCGACCTGCAGTCCCGGCTCGGACGCATCGTCGTGGGCTGGACCAGCCAGGACCTGCCCGTGACCGCCGACGACATCGGGGCCGCCCCGGCCATGACGGTCCTGCTGCGCGACGCACTCATGCCCAACCTGGCCCAGACCGCCGACGGCGGGCCGGTCCTGGTCCACGGTGGGCCGTTCGCCAACATCGCGCACGGGACCAACTCGATGATCGCCACCCGGATGGCCCTGGCCACGGGCGCAGACGTCATCACCGAGGGCGGGTTCGGCTTCGACCTCGGCGGCGAGAAGTTCCTGGACATCGCCTGCCGTTCTGCCGGGATCTGGCCGCGCGCCGTCGTGCTGGTCGCGACCCTGAAGGCACTGCGCCTGCACGGAGGCGCGCCGCTTGCCGAGGTCGGGAAGCCGAACCTGGCCGCGGTGCGGGCCGGCCTCCCCCAGCTCGAGCGCCACCTGTTCAGCGTCGGCGCATACGGTCTGCCCCCCGTGGTCGCGCTCAACCTGTTCCCGGATGACCCCGCTGAGGAGGTCGAGCTACTGGCCGCCTGGTGCGCCAGCCGCGGCGTCCCGATGGCCCCCTGCACGGGGTTCGCCGAGGGTGCCGCCGGGTCGGTCGACCTCGCCGATGCGGTCGCGCGCGTGGTCGACGCGACTGATGCCAACCCGCCGCAGCCGTGGCACCCGTACGCCGAGGACGCGCCCTACGTCGACAAGATCGCGGCCGTGGCCAAGCACGTCTACGGCGCCGACGGAATCGAGGTCACCCCCGCCGCAGTCAAGGAACTCGCCCGGATCACCGCCGCCGTGGGCACAGACCTGCCCGTCTGCATCGCCAAGACGCACCTGTCATTGTCCGATGACCCCATGCGGCGCGGCGTGCCGCACGGCTTCACCATCACGGTCCGCGAGGCCCGGCTCGCGGCTGGTGCCGGGTTCGTGGTGGCCAGCACCGGTTCGATAGTCACCATGCCCGGCCTGCCCCGCGAGCCCGCCGCCCTGCGCGTGCACATCCGCCCCGACGGCTCGATCACGGGACTGATGGCCGGCGACACCGACTGAGCCGCGGGCACCTACTCCTCGTCGAGGCCGTTGAGCGCTGAGAGGTCGGCGAACGTGGCGTCGTCGAGCGTGACGCCGGCCGCCCCGCAGTTCTCCTCGAGGTGCGCCACCGAGGAGGTCCCCGGGATCGGCAGGATCACCGGCGAGCGGCGCAGGAGCCACGCCAACGACAGCTGTGCGGCTGGGATCCCGGTCCGGGTCACGATCCCCGCCAGCGGGCCGTCCGGGCGAGCCAACGGCCCGGCCGCAACCGGGAACCACGGGATGAACCCGATCCCCGCGGCCTCGCAGGCGTCGAGCACGTCCTCCGAACTGCGGTCCCCGAGGTTGTAGAGGTTCTGCACGGTGGTGACCTCGATGATCGCGCGTGCCGCCACGAGCTCCTCGACCGAGACCTGGGACAGCCCGAGGTGGCGGATCTTGCCCTGCTCCTGCAACTTCTTCAGCGCGCCGAGCTGGTCCTCCAGGTGGACGCTGGTATCGATCCGGTGCAGCTGGTAGAGATCGATGCAGTCAACCCCGAGCCGGCGCAGCGACATCTCGACGCATTGGCGCAGGTAGTAGGGGCTGCCCACCGGGGCCCATTTGTCCGGCCCCTGGCGCGTCAGGCCGCCCTTGGTGGCGATGACCATGCCGTCGTAGGGGTGCAGCGCCTCGCGGATGAGGTCCTCGGAGACGAACGGCCCATAGGAGTCGGCCGTGTCGATGAAGTCCACCCCGAGCTCGACCAGGCGACGCAGCAGTGCGATGGCGCCGTCCCGGTCGGCCGGCTCCCCCCAGATCCCGGGACCGGTGATCCGCATGGCACCGAAGCCGAGCCGATGCACCGGGAGGTCACCCCCGATCGAGAACGTGCCGGACGCGTGGACGACGGGGGGCCGCTGTTCAGTGTTCATGCTCCCACTCTGCCACCGGGCCCGATGCCGCTGTCAGTCGGGCAGCAGGGTCCGCAGGGCGTGGTCCAGGTCGGCCGGATAGGGCGAGGTGAACTCGACCCACTCGCCGCTGCCCGGGTGCAGGAAGCCGAGCCGGACGGCGTGCAGCCACTGCCGTTCCAACCCGCAGCGGGCGGCCAGGACGGGGTCCGCGCCGTACATGACGTCACCCACGCAGGGGTGCCGGATGGCCGACATGTGGACCCGGATCTGGTGCGTCCGACCGGTCTCGAGGTGGACCTCCAGCAGGCTGGCGAACCGGAGGGCCTCGAGCACCTCGTAGTGCGTGACGGAGTTGCGCCCACCCGCGATCACGCCGAACTTCCAGTCGTGGTTCGGATGCCGGCCGATGGGGGCGTCGATCGTGCCGCGCAATGGGTCGGGCAGGCCCTGGACGAGGGCGTGGTAGACCTTCTGCGGCGTGCGGTCGCGGAACTGCTGCTTGAGGTGGCTGTAGGCCGGCTCGCTCTTGGCCAGCACCATCACCCCGGAGGTCCCGACGTCGAGGCGCTGCACCACGCCGCGGCGTTCCGGGGCCCCGGACGTCGAGATCCGGTAGCCGCGCGCAGCCAGGACGCCGGTGACGCTCGGGCCCTCGAACCCCTGGCTGGGGTGCGCGGCGACTCCCACGGGCTTGTCCACGACCACGATGTCGGCGTCGTCGTACAGGACGACCAGCTCGGGGAGATCCACCTCCGGCACCGACCCGGGCGGCACGACGTCGGGGATGAGCACCTCGACGAGCTGACCGGACTCGACGCGGGCGCTCTTGCCCACGACCCGACCCTCGAGCTGCACATGACCGCCCTCGGCCAGGTCGGCGGCCTTCGATCGCGAGAGCCCGAACATCCGGGCCAGGGCGGCGTCGATCCGCTCGCCGGCCAAGCCGTCGGGCACCTGCGCCAGCCGCGGCTCAGCCATCGGTGCGCGCCTCCCCCGGGTCCGCAGTCGCCGCGTTCGCGGCGGGATCCGGGTGCGCCTCGGGCTCATGCTCGCCCATCTCGACGCCCTTGAGACTCAGCAGCACGGCGAGGATCGCCGACCCCACCAGTGCCATGTCGGCGACGTTGAACACCGGGAAGTTGGGGAACGCGAGGAAGTCCACGACGTGACCACGGAAGGGTGCGGGGTCACGCAGGACCCTATCGATCAGGTTTCCGACCGCGCCCCCCAGGATCCCGCCAAGGACGACTGCCCACCACGGATTGGTCAGGGTCCGTGCCGTGCGCACGATGGCCACGGCCACGATGATCGCGACCACGCTGATCACGATCGTGTAGTTGCCCGCCAGCGAGAACGCTGCCCCGGGGTTGCGCACGAACGTCAGCTGCAGCCACCGGCCAAGGATCTCGATCGGTGGCTCACCCTCGAGCTTCGCCACGGCGATGGCCTTCGTGACCTGGTCGAGCACGACCACCCCTGCTGCCACGCCGAGGGTCAGCGGGAGTCGGCTCACATCAACGGCGCTCCTCTGCCTGCTTGCAGGCGATGCACAGGGTGGCACGTGGGAACGCCCGCAGGCGCGCGGCGGGGATGACGACGCCGCAGGACTCGCAGATCCCATAGGTTCCCGCCTCCAGGCGGTGCAGGGCATGGGTCGACTGCTCGAGGAGGTCACGCGCGTTGGCGTTGACACTCATCTCCTGCTCACGCTCCAGGGTCTTGGAGCCGGCGTCGGCCTGATCATCACCGGCGCCGTCGCTGGAGTCGGCGATGAGGTCGGCCATGTCGGCCTCCCCCATGTTCAACTCCTCGCGCAGTCGGAGGATGTCGGTCTCGAGCGCCACACGGAAGGCGCCCAACTCGGCGTCGGACCAGGTCGGGACCGGCGCCACGGCCAGCTCGACCGAGGCAGGCTCGTCCGGGGCCGGAAGGACCAGGGCCGAGGCATTCGCGGAGGGCTCGTCCGGTGCCCTCTTCTTCGGCGGGGCCTTCTTCTCCGCGGCCCTGGTGGCGGGGGCCGCCTTCGCCGGGGGCTTCCTCGCAGGAGCCCTCGGTGCAGCGGCCTGGTCGGCGGCGACCCCAGGCACAGCACCATCCTCGTCGGCAGGCTCCGGCTCCCCCTGACCGGGAATGGCCGACTTGACCCCGGACACGGCGCGCCGCAGCCCGCCTGTCACCCAGTCCCCAGCACCCATCTGACGTCTCCTGCCTGCGACCCAGCCCCACGGTGGGTGCACTTGGGCGAGGATATCCCGCGTGACTGCCTTCCACGCCGCGATCCGGGTCCGACCCGCGGCCCGACAGGACGCTGTGGGCGGCCGGGCGACGCCCTCGCGGCCCGGCGAGCCGCCCGCCCTCGAGGTTCGGGTGCGAGCGCGCCCGATCGAGGGTGCCGCGACCGCCGCCGCCGAACGGGTGCTGGCCGGGGCCCTGGGCCTGCGGCCCCGGCAGGTCCGCGTGGTCCGCGGGGCGACGTCGCGGGACAAGCTGGTGGAGATCAGCGACCCACCCCTGGATCTCGCCGCCCGGTGGGCGGCCCTGCTCGACAAGTGACGATCCCGACCGCCACGCCCCACGACTAGAATCAGCGGCCAGCCCCCGATCAAGGACGACACGATGAGCACGCACGAGTTCCCTGAGCACCCCGCGCCGGAGCCGACGGCCGCACGCCAGTACGCCGCGGTCCCGGCGAAGGTCGATCTCGCGCAGGTGGATCAGCAGGTCCTGGCGCTGTGGGCTGAGAACGACGTCTTCCACCGATCCCTGGCCCAGCGCGAGGGGGCCCCCGAGTGGACGTTCTACGAGGGCCCGCCGACAGCGAACGGCAAGCCGGGCACGCACCACGTCGAGGCGCGCGTGTTCAAGGACGTGTTCCCACGGTTCAAGACGATGCGCGGGTACCGGGTCGATCGCAAGGCCGGCTGGGACTGCCACGGCCTTCCGGTGGAGCTCGCCGTCGAGAAGGAGCTCGGGTTCAGCGGCAAGGGCGACATCGAGGCCTACGGCGTGGCGGAGTTCAACGCCCGGTGCCGGGAGTCCGTGCTGCGCCATGTCGACGAGTTCGCGGTCCTCACCGAGCGCATGGGCTACTGGGTCGACATGGACGACGCCTACTGGACGATGGATCCCGCCTACGTCCAGAGCGTGTGGTGGTCGCTGAAGCAGATCTTCGACAAGGGCCTGCTCGTCCAGGACCACCGCGTCAGCCCCTACTGCCCGCGCTGCGGCACCGGCCTGTCCGACCATGAGCTGGCCCAGGGCTATGAGGACGTCATCGACCCGTCGGTGTTCGTGCGGATGCCCGTCACCAGCGGCCCGCTGGCCGAGCGCTTCCCCGGCGTCAGCCTGCTGGTCTGGACCACGACCCCATGGACCCTGGTGTCCAACACCGCCGTGGCGGTCAAGCCGGATGCGAGCTACCAGGTGGTCCGGGTCATCGGGGAGATGGGCGACTCCGAGCTGCTGGTCATCGCCGAGGCATTGCGCGAGGCGAAGCTGCCCGAGGGCCACGAGGTCCTGGCCACGTTGTCCGGCCGCGACCTGGAGCGGACCGGGTACTCCCGGCCGTTCGACCTGGTCGACATCCCTGATGCCCACTACGTGATCCTGGCCGACTACGTCACGACCGAGGATGGCTCGGGCCTCGTGCACCAGGCACCCGCGTTCGGCGCCGACGACCTCATCTCGTGCCGCTCCTACGGCCTTCCGGTGGTCAACCCCCTGCTGCCCGACGGCACGTTCGACGAGTCCGTGCCGATGGTCGGGGGAATGTTCTTCAAGGCCGCCGACCCCACCCTCGTGGCCGACCTCGAGGCCCGAGGGCTGTTGTTCCGCCACGAGCAGTTCGCGCACTCCTACCCGCACTGCTGGCGCTGTCACACGCCGCTGGTCTACTACGCCCAGCCGTCCTGGTACATCCGGACCACTGCCATCAAGGACGCCCTGGTCCGCGAGAACGAGGGCACCACGTGGCACCCGGACACCATCAAGTGGGGCCGATACGGCGACTGGCTGGAGAACAACGTCGACTGGGCGCTGTCGCGCAACCGCTACTGGGGCACGCCGCTGCCGATCTGGCGCTGCACCTCCGACCACCTCACCTGCATCGGGTCGCTGGCCGAGCTCGGGGAGCTGGCCGGCCAGGACCTCTCCACGCTGGATCCGCATCGTCCCCACGTCGACGACGTGACGTTCGCCTGCCCGCACTGCGCTGCCACCGCCACTCGCGTGCCCGAGGTCATCGACGGCTGGTACGACAGCGGCGCGATGCCCTTCGCCCAGTGGGGCTACCCGCACACGGGGGTGGAGAAGTTCGAGCGCAAGTACCCCGCCGACTTCATCTGCGAGGCGATCGACCAGACCCGCGGGTGGTTCTACACCCTCATGGCGGTGGGCACCCTGGTGTTCGACCAGTCGTCCTACCGGACCGTGCTCTGCCTGGGCCACATCCTCGACGACGACGGCCGCAAGATGAGCAAGCACCTGGGCAACATCCTCGAGCCGATCCCGCTGATGGACGACCACGGTGCCGATGCGGTGCGCTGGTTCATGCTGGCCGCCGGCTCACCCTGGCAGGCCCGCCGGGTCGGCCACGCGGCCATCGCCGAGGTCGTGCGCCGGACGCTGCTGACCTACTGGAACACGGTGTCCTTCCAGTCGCTCTACGCCCGCACAGCAGGGTTCATCCCCGACCCTGCCACCGCGCCGGCCCCCGCGGACCGCCCGGTGCTCGACCGCTGGGCCCTGGCCGAGGCCAGCCGCCTGGCCGCCGAGGTCACCGACGCGCTGGACGGCTTCGACACCCAGCGCGCGGGCCGGCTCCTGGCGGCCTACATCGACGACCTGTCCAACTGGTACGTGCGGCGCTCGCGGCGGCGGTTCTGGGACGGCGATCCCGCCGCCCTGCACACCCTGCACGAGTGCCTGCGGACCGTGACCCTGCTCATGGCACCGTTCACGCCGTTCGTCACCGAGCGGGTGTGGCAGGACCTCTTCGCTACCGGGACCAGCGACTCGGTGCACCTTCAGGACTGGCCGGACGACTCCGCCGAGCTCGCCGACCCCGAGCTGGCCGAGCAGGTGGCCCTGATCCGTCGTCTGGTGGAGCTGGGCCGCGGCGCGCGCGCCGAGGGCAAGGTGCGCACACGCCAGCCCCTGGGCCGCGCCCTGGTGTCAGCGCCCGGCTGGGACCGGATGCCCGCCGACCTGCGCGACCAGCTGGCCGAGGAGCTCAACGTGGTGTCGGTCGTCAGCCTCGGCGGGGGCACCGGCGACGCCACGACCGACGAGCTCGTCCACGTCAGCGTCAAGGCCAACTTCCGCTCACTCGGCCGCCGCTTCGGCAAGGGCACCCAGCCGGTGGCGGCGGCGGTCGCCGCGGCGGACCCCGTGGCGCTCACGGCCTCCCTGCGGGGCACCGGCTCGGCCACGGTCGTCGTCGCCGGGGCGCCTGAGACGATCGGCCTGGACGACGTGGTGATCACCGAGACCCCGCGCGAGGGGTGGGCGGTGGCCACCGATGCGGGCGAGACCCTCGCCCTGGACCTGCACCTCACCCCGGAGCTGATCCGCCGCGGGCTGGCCCGCGAGGTGGTCCGGCTGGTCCAGGAGGGCCGCAAGTCCGCCGGTCTGGAGGTCAGTGACCGGATCGAGCTCTGGCTCTCTGCCGGGTCCGCGGAGGTGGCTGAGGCCCTCGACCAGCACTCCGCAGACATCGCCAGCGAGGTGCTGGCCGTCTCGGTGTCCCGGGACGGCGCTCCGTCGGACGCCTTCGCCGGGACCGACGCGGACCTGGGGATCTCGTTCGCCCTGCTTCGGGCCTGATCCGAGGGCCACGCCGCGGCGTGGCTGTGGACGATCGGTCGGCGTTGTCGGACTGGGATGGCAGGCTGTCGGCCATGGCACACCAGGACCCGAGGGTCGACCGCAGCCGAGGGGCGGTCTACCAGGCTGAGGACTCTGTCGCCTCGGTCATGCGCCGTCCCCACCGCATGGTGCGGGTCGGCGCATCGGTCGTCACCCTGCCCGAGGAGGTGCGCTTCGGCACCCTCGTGGCCATCCAGGGGTTCGTCGACGCCGTGCTTGCCGATGCCACCCTCTCGGGGCAGTTCCCCGACCGAGGACCGGTCGTGGTCGAGGTGCGGCGCGGGTTCCGGATGGCCACGTACTCCCATGGCCGGATCCACATCCCCGCCGCGGACCCGCGGGGTCGGTGGGCGCTGACCCGCTCGGTGGTCCTGCACGAGGTCGCCCATCACCTCAGCGGCGTCCCCGGGCACGGTGCCAGCTTCCGGGCCGCGCTCGTCGCGCTCTACGACCGACACGTCAGCCCGGGCGCTGGCGAGCTCCTGAGGCACCTCTTCGCCCCCATCGAGGCCGTGCCCGAGCTTGTCGATGCCGAGATCGGCCCCGACGAGCAGGTCCGCCGGGTGGCCGCGCTGCTGGCCAAGGCGGAGTCGACGGCCAGCGCCGAGGAGGCGGAGGCCTACCTGGCCAAGGCGGCCCTGGTCGCCCAGCGGCACAGCGTGGACATGGCCGTGGCGGCCATGGGACCGGACGCGCATCCAGAGGGCCCCACCCATCGGATGCTGACGATCGGCGAGCCCCGCCGCGCCCTGAACAAGCTGCTGGTCAGCCTGATGGTGGCCACCGCCCGTGCATGGTCGGTGCGCGTCGACATCGGCCATGGGTCGACCTATGTCCTGGTGTACGGGATGCCCGCGGACCTCGATCGAGTCGAGGCCGTGTTCGCCACCGCCAGCGCCATGATGCTGACCCGCGCCCAGCAGCATGTGCGCTCGGGGCAGTGGCGGGGCACCACCTACCGCGCACCGGAGGGCGGGCTGGCGCGTCCGGTCACCGCAGCCGTGGCCCGCAACGCCTTCTGCCTCGGTTTCATCCACCGGCTGGGGCGCAACCTCGACGAGGCAGCACGACAGGCCCGATCCGGGGGCGGGGCCGGCTCAGACCGGCAGGCGCCCACAGGGGCTGAGCCCACACCGCAACGGGTCGACCTGGCCCTGCGCGCCCGGGATCTGGCCGTCACCGAGTACCACCGGGCGACATCGCGGGCCCGCGGGACGTGGCGCGGCTCTGCCAGCGGTGCGGGCAGCGCCGCCCAGAGCCGTCGCGCCGGGGAACGGGCCGCCGACGAGTTCGGGCGCCGGGGCGTGGCCGGCGGCCGCCGGGCGATCGGGAGCTGACCTACTCGTCGCCCTCGTCAGCCAGTGCACTGAGATCCGCAAGCTGAGACTGGAAGTAGCCGGTCAACCGTGACCGGATCTCGGATTCGAAGGTGCGCAGGGCGGTGACGCGGGCCTCCAGGTCACCGCGCTGCGCCTCGAGCTTCTTGACCGACTTGCGCGCAGCCTTCTCCGCCTCGGTGACCATCGAGTCGGCCTTGCGCCGGGCGTCGGCCACGTACTCGTCGGCGGTGCGCTGGGCCATCTCCAGGATGCGTGCGGCAGCTGCGGAGGTCGACTCTGCCTCGGGCACAGCCGAGGCGGAAGCGAGCTGCTCCTGGGCTGCCCCCAGCTCGTCACTGAGTCGAGCGATCTCCGCCTCGACCTCATCGAGGAAGGCATCAACCTCGTCCATGTCATATCCGGTGCTGTTGCGCACCAGCTTGAACTGCTTGTCGTGGACGTCCTGGGAACTCAGCGCCATGACCGACCTCCGGGGTGGGACCTCGACCTCATCAGAGGCTCGCGAGCACACGCAGCAGCAGCTGCAGGGCGATGAAGAGCACGAGGAAGGCCAGGTCCAGGGAGACCTGCCCGATCCGCAGGGGCGGGATGATCCGCCGCAGCGCCTTCAGCGGCGGATCGGTGATGCTCAGCACGAACTCGAAGATGATCACCAGTGCGCCCGTGGGCTGGAAGTCCCGTGCGAACACCATGATCAGCCCGATGATCATCCGGGCGATCAGCAGCAGCAGGAACAGCCAGATGAGGGTCGAAAGCACACTGACGATGAGGCCCATGGGTCAACTCTGGTTGAAGAACCCGTCCTGCGCGATCTGTGCCCGGGCCTCCGCGCCTACGTCGACATTTGCCGGGGACAGCAGGAACACCTTGTTCGTGATGCGCTCGATGCTGCCACGCAGGCCGAACACCAGCCCGGCCGCGAAGTCCACGATGCGCTTGGCGTCGTTGTCGTCCATGCCGGTCAGGTTGATGATCACCGGCACCCCTTCGCGGTATTCCTCACCGATGCGGCGCGCATCGTTGTAGGTCCGCGGGTGCAGGGTGGTGATCCGGTAGATGTCGGCTCCGGCCGCCGATCCGGTCGGCCGGAATGTGGCGGACGGGCGCTCTGCGACCGCCGTGGCCGTGGGCCGGACAACAACCTCCGGGGCGGTGCGCGGACGCGCATCGACGACCGAGGGCGCCGCGTCGCGGGTGCGCGGGCGGGGCTCGGGATCGTAGTCGTCATCGACCATGTCGTCCTCGACGAGGCCGAGGTACACGGCCATCTTGCGCATCGTGCCGGGCATGTGGGCTCCTTACGTGCCAGCCGGTCCGCCTGTGGCGGCCGGTATCGGTTTAGGTTACTTCAGTGATTCGCGGTGCCCGAGCAGCGCGCTGCCCAGGCGGATGTGTGTCGCACCGGCAGCGATCGCCGGCTCGAGGTCGCCGGACATGCCGGCCGAACGCATGGTGGCTCCCGGGTGCTGGGCCCGCACCTGCTCGTGGATCGCAGCCAGCCGATCGAACGCGGCCACGGGATCCGCGCCCAGGGGCGCCACGGCCATGACGCCCAGGAGGTCCAGGCGATCGCAGGCACCGATCCGGTCGGCCAGCCCCAGAACCTCCTCCGGCGCAGCGCCCCCGCGTGTGGGGCCCCCTGCGGTGCCGTCGGCCGGCGTCCGGTCGAGGTCGACCTGGATGCAGACCCCCAGACGTCGGCCGGCGCGCTCGGCCCCCCTGTCAAGGGCGGCCACCAGGGACGCCCGGTCCACGGACTCGACGATGTCGGCGTACCCGGCCACCGAGGCCGCCTTGTTGCGCTGCAACTGCCCGACGAAGTGCCAGGTCAGCCCCAGTGCGGCGCATGCCGCGGCCTTCTCGCGGGCCTCCTGATCGCGGTTCTCCCCCACATGTCGGATCCCGAGCTCAGCCAGCAGCTCCACGTCACCGGCCGGCCAGGTCTTGGTGATCGCGACGATCGTCACCTCCTGCGGGTCCCGATCGGCAGCGACGCACGCGGCGGTGATCCGCTGTGTGACTGAGGTGAGGTTCTGGGCCAGCTCGGCCCGTCGCCCGGTACCCATCACGCGGCCGCCACGATCGACACGGCGCCACCCTGACGGCCGGTCAGGCCGTCCCGTCGGTGCGAGTAGAGGCCCGGGTCCTCGGCCGTACACCCACCGAAGAGCGTGCTGGTCGCCCCGAGCTCACCGAGCCGGGCGACAAGCCCCGCTCGCAGGTCGAGGGCGGGCTGGCCGTCGGGGGCGGTCGCGAGGGCTTCCGGGCGGACCTGGGCCACCTCGTCTGCCCGCGCCTGCGGCACCGGGTAGCAGGACCCGCAGATCGCGGGCCCCAGGTGGGCCCGCACGTCCTGAGCCCGGGCGCCAGCGGCCACCATCTGGCCCACCGCCGCCCCGACCACGTCCAGGACCAACCCCCGCCACCCCGAGTGGACCGCGGCGACCACACCAGCGACCGGCTCCACCAGGACGACCGGGACGCAGTCGGCCGCCAGTGCCACCAGGCCGATGCCCGGCGTGGCGGTCACGAGCGCGTCGACCGAGGAGATCTCGGCACCCGGCGTGACCCCGGTGGGCTCAGACACTTCGGCAACCCCTCGTCCGTGATCGGGATGCATGAACGTCATCGAGCCGGCCGGGACACCGAGTGCCTCGGCCAGCGCGCGACGATTGGCCACGACCGCCGCCGGGTCGTCCCCGACATGCGATCCCAGATTCGCCCAGGCGTATGGCGACCGGCTCGACCCACCGCTGGCCACACCACCCCGGCTCGTGAACAGGACACGCGCCTCGACCCCACCGGCAAGGGCGAGGTCGAGGCGGTGACTGATCATCGGGCTGACGACTACTTCAGGAAGTCCGGGACGTCGAGGTCGTCGGGCTCGTCGAAGCTGATCGTCCGCGGCTGACGCAGGTCCACACCGGGCTTCTCAGCGTTGGCCAGCCCGGGCGGGAGGACCACGCCGGCCTGGGCGCCAACCGTGGCGAAGACCGGCGCCTCGGCGCGGGCCGCCGGCTCGGCCGCAGCTGCGGCCTCGTCGACGACGCGGCGACCGGCCGCTGCCTCACGCTTGGTCGGCGGGTGCCCACCGTCGAAGCCGGCCGCGATGACCGTGACACGGACCTCGTCACCGAGGGTGTCGTCGATGACGGCACCGAAGATGATGTTCGCGTCCGGGTGCGCAGCCTCGGCCACCAGACGGGCGGACTCGTTGATCTCGAACAGGCCGAGGTCCGAGCCACCTGCGATCGAGAGCAGCACGCCGTGCGCGCCGTCGATGCTGGCCTCGAGCAGCGGGCTGGCGATCGCGGCCTGGGCCGCACCGACCGCGCGGTCGTCGCCGCGCGCCGAACCGATGCCCATGAGGGCAGAGCCGGCTCCGGACATGACCGACTTGACGTCGGCGAAGTCCAGGTTGATCAGGCCCGGTGTGGTGATCAGGTCCGTGATGCCCGAGACGCCCTGAAGCAGGACCTGGTCGGCCTGACGGAACGCGTCGATCATCGAGATGCTGCGGTCGGCGATCGAGAGCAGGCGGTCGTTGGGGATCACGATGAGGGTGTCGACCTCGGCGCGCAGGCCCTCGATCCCGTTGTCGGCCTGGCCGCTGCGGCGGCGACCCTCGAAGCCGAACGGCCGGGTCACGACGCCGATGGTCAGGGCGCCCAGTGAGCGGGCGATCTTGGCCACCACGGGAGCACCACCGGTGCCGGTGCCGCCGCCCTCGCCCGCCGTGACGAAGACCATGTCAGCCCCCTTGAGGACCTCCTCGATCTCGTCGGCGTGATCCTCGGCGGCCCTGCGACCGACCTCGGGATCGGCACCCGCACCCAGACCGCGAGTGAGCTCGCGTCCGATGTCGAGCTTGACGTCGGCGTCGCTCATGAGCAGCGCCTGCGCGTCGGTGTTGATGGCGATGAACTCCACGCCCTTGAGGCCGACCTCGATCATCCGGTTCACGGCATTGACGCCGCCACCGCCGATCCCGACGACCTTGATCACTGCCAGGTAGTTCTGTGGGGCTGCCACGTCAGGCTCTCCTTCTTGGTTGCTGCAAAGGGTTGGGGTCGGACTGTGCGGTGGAGGGTTGAGCTCCATCGCGGGCCTGCACCTTCGGTCTCCTTGACTCTCACCCTCAACCTGAGGCTTAGAGTTATGTCAACCTGTGGTTGGAAGGGAACATAGGTGCCCGCAGGGGTGGTTTCAAGGACCACCGGGAACGTCGGCGTGTCGGATCCGCCACCCCAGACCACGCGACTGGACATCCGATCGGATCGAGGTTCCAGCACTCCCCTGGGGACGGGCTGGGGACGGGCTGGGGAGAAGCGCGGGACAGGATGGGGACAGGTCACGGGCCTGGGTGTGGACGAACTTGTCCACAGGCTGGGGCTCCCCTGTGGACACAGGCGGCGCGGCACCCACCCGACCTGGGCAAAGGCAGGCCAGAAGCCCTGATCGTGTTCGCTCAGGGCGAACACGATTCGATGGCTCAGATCACCCGGTGGGGCTCGTGACGTCCGTCGGGGAGCCGGAGGTGGTGGGCAGCAGGGGTGCGCTGACGTCGTACCTGGTCGCCTTGACCGCTGTCAGGCCAGCCAGGACCCGGGCCTTGAGGTCGGAATCCTCGACACCGCCCCACCGCACGGTGGCCCCACCGCGCAAGCCCAGCGTGACGTTGTCCCGGCTCTTGGCGGTGATCCGGGTGACCCTGGCGCGCAGGTCCTCAGGGATGGCCAGCAGGATCCCCCGGGCGATCTCCCGATCGGCATCCGTGCGGGCCCTGATGACCGGGAGTTCCTTGGCGCGCGCCACCTTGTCGTAGACCACGCCCTGGGAGTCCATCACGTAGAAGCCCTTGCCGGCTTCGACCGCCGCCAGGGGCGTCCTGGTCGTGACCGCTAGCCGGATGGTGTCGGGCAGCGAGCGCTCGAGCCGAACGTCGGCGACGGCGGGGATCGCCGTCATGATGCCCAGCCGCACGGCCTCAGGATCCACGGACGGGACGCGGTCGGCCGGCGAGATCCCCGAGGCAAGCCGGATCGACTCGGCCGAGATGCCTCGCGGGGCATCCACGACCACGTGCTCGACCAGGGTCAGCGGGGAGTGCCAACCCAGCCAGTAGAAGAACGTCAGGCCGGCTGCGCCAGCGAGCACGATGCGACGCGTCCGGCGCGGGTGAGGCCGCGGGCGCGAGGGCCTGGGTGCGGGCGACGGCGCAGCCTCGAGGGTCTCCTCCGGGAGGATCTCGGCGGTCTCGTTCTCGGTCATGTCAGGACTCCATGGCGTCGGGCGAGCAGGTCCAGTACTTCCGGGCCGAGCAGGACGATGTCCCCGGCCCCGAGGGTCATGACGATGTCCCCGGGCTGGGCGCGCTCGGCGAGCTGGCCGGCGACGGCCGACCAGGACGGCTCGAAGACGACCTGGTCAGCAGGCAGCGGGACATGGCTGGCCATCGACTGCCCGCTTGCGCCGGGGATCGGGTCCTCGCCCGGTGCGTACACCTCGAGGACGACGACCTGGTCGGCCAGGCCCAGCGCCTCGCCGAACTCGTCGACGAACATGGCCGTGCGGTAGTAGTGGTGGGCCTGGAAGGCGACCACGAGGTTGCCCTCCCCCACCACCTCGCGGGCGGCCCGCAGGGTCGCGGCGATCTCGGTGGGGTGGTGGGCGTAGTCGTCGAACACGCGAATACCGGCGACCTCCCCCTTGAAGTCGAAACGCCGCCGGGTCCCACTGAACAGCGACAGGCCGTCGAGCACCTCAGCGGCCGGCAGCCCCAGGCCGATCCCGGCGACCAGGGCGGCAGCGGCGTTCAGGACGTTGTGGGTGCCGTGCACCTGGAGGCTGAGTCGACCCACGACCGCATCGGCGTGGGACACCACGGCCCCGGAGCCCGTGGCTGAGGTGACGACCTCGGTGAGCACGTAATCGGCACCGGGATCCAGGCCGTAGGTGCGCACGTCGACGCCCAGTTCCCGCGCTCGCTGGGCCATCCGCGCGGAGCCGGGGTCATCGGCGCAGGCGACGACGAACCCACCCGCGGCCGCGATCCCGGTCGCGAACTCGACGAATGCGACCTCGATGGCGTCGAACGTGCCCCAGTGATCGAGATGGTCGGCCTCGACGTTGGTCACGATCCCGGCCACCGCAGGAAGCCTCAGGAACGATCCATCGGACTCGTCGGCCTCCACGATGAACAGGTCCCCTGCGCCCTGGTGGGCGTTCGCACCGGAGTCGTTGAGCTCGCTGCCGATCGCGAACGACGGGTCCGCGCCACAGTGCTGGGCCGCGATGGTCAGCATCGAGGTGGTGGTGGTCTTGCCATGCGTGCCGGCCACGGCAACTCCCCGGAACCCGGCCATCACGGCGGCCAGCGCCTCGGCCCGGGAGACGACCGGGATCCCACGCTCGTGAGCGCCGACGACCTCGGGGTTCGCCGCCCGGATGGCCGTCGAGATGACCACGACGTCCGCACCCTCGACGTTGGCCGCGTCATGGCCGACCCGGGCATCGATCCCGAGCGCGCGCAGCGCCACCAGTCGCCGGGACTCCTTGGCATCGCTGCCGGAGACCAGCGCGCCCCGGGCCACCAGGATCCGGGCGATCCCGGACATGCCCGCTCCCCCAATGCCCACGATGTGCACGTGGCCGGTCAGGTCCACCATCGCACTCACCCCGCCCTGCGCCCGGCTGGTCGGCCGGCTGCGTCGATCACCATGTCGGCGAGCCGCTCGTCGGCATCCCGGATGCCGTGGGCGGCTGCCCGTGCACCCATCCGCTCGATCCGCTCGGGATCGGCCACCAGGGCCCGCACGTCGGCCAGGAGCGTGTCGCCGTCGAGGTCCTCGTCGGCCACGAGCAGCCCGCCACCGGCGTTGACCACGGGAAGGGCGTTGAGGCGCTGCTCACCGTTGCCGATCGGGAAGGGCACGTAGATCGCAGGCAGGCCCACGGCCGCGAGCTCGGCACAGGTCATGGCACCGCTGCGACTCACGACGAGGTCGGCTGCAGCGTAGGCCAGGTCCATCCGGTCCAGGTAGGCCACGGGGTGGTACCCGGGCCCCGAGTCGGTGACGGCGTCGATGTTGGCCTGGCCGACCGAATGCAGCACCTGGACGCCGAGCTCAAGCAGCCCCGGCAGGGCTTCGGACACCGCGGCGTTGATCCGCTGGGCGCCCTGGGAGCCACCGAACACAAGAAGGACCGGGCCCTCGGGAGCCAGACCCAGGGCCGCGCGCGCCCCGTCCCGGGCCGCAGCCCGGTCGAGGCTGGAGATCGTCGAGCGCAGGGGGATTCCGATGCGCTGCCCAGCGGGGAGTGTTCCGGCCACGGCTTCGGCGACGTGCGTGGTGAAGTGGGCGCCCACCCGGTTGGCCAGCCCGGGGCGGGCGTTGGCCTCGTGGATCACCAGCGGGGTCTTCGTCCGGCGGGCGGCGAGGTAGGCAGGCAGCGCCACGTAACCACCGAAGCCGACCACGACGTCAGCATGCACCTCGGCCAGGATCGCCTCGGTCTGGCGCAGCGCCTCGCGGACCCGCCCGGGCAGCGTCACGAGCTCGCCCGAGGGCCTGCGCGGCAGGGGGACCGCGGGAATCATCCGCAGCGCGTAGCCCCGGGCCGGCACCAGCCGTCCCTCGAGGCCCTTCTCGGTGCCCAGTGCAGTGATGCCCACCTCCGGGTCGCGGCGGCGCAGTGCGTCGGCGAGGTTCAGGGCGGGCTCGATGTGCCCCGCCGTCCCACCTCCGGCCAGCACGACGTGCACCCTCAGACCTCCACGGCCGAGGGGCGCCGGCCTGATCGGGGCCGGGCGCGCACAGCCTCCTGCCGCGCGAACGCGAGCAGCACGCCGATTGCCATCAACGAGGGCAACAGCGACGACCCGCCGTAGGAGATGAACGGCAGCGGCACACCCGTGATCGGCAGCAGCTGCAGGACGGCCCCGAGGTTGATCAGGGCCTGTCCGACGATCCACGCGACGATGCCGACGCAGGTGATGCGCACGAACGAGTCGGGAGTCCGGATGGCCATGCGCAGGGC
Source organism: uncultured Actinomycetes bacterium (assembly GCA_963736425.1). Classification (GTDB taxonomy): domain Bacteria; phylum Actinomycetota; class Actinomycetes; order S36-B12; family CAIYMF01; genus Prado023. The sequence continues at coordinate 252,741 of CAVTOX010000014.1, read as the reverse complement.
GAAGATGGTGATCGCCGCGAACAGGCCGAGCACGGTCAGCGCACCGAACAGTCCGAGCTCCTCGCCGATGACCGGGTAGATGAAGTCGGTATGAGCCTCAGGCAGGGCACCCCACTTCTCGCGGCTGCCACCGAGACCGACACCCCACCAGCCGCCCGTCCCGAGTGCCACCTTGCCCTGGGTGAGCTGCCACCCGGCGCCGTCCAGATCGGCCTCGGGATGAAGCCACGCGGTGAAGCGGCGCATGCGGTATCCGGCGGTCAGCGACAGCAGCGCGATCCCCGCCAGGCCCACGGCGCCGAACCCCACGAAGATCCGCATCGGCGCACCGACGACGAACAGCAGCGCAGCCACGATGATGGAGATGACGATCGCTGTGCCCAGGTCGCCCTCAAGGACCACCAGACCCACAACGACGGCGACGACCGGCATGAAGGGCACCAACAGCGCGCGCCACTGGTGGAGGTAGGCCTCCCGGCGGGTGAACAGGTCTGCGGACCAGAGGATCAGCCCCAGCTTCGCGAACTCCGAGGGCTGCAACCGGAAGGGCCCGACGAGCCGGATCCAGTTGCGCTGACCATGCACGCCCACTCCGATACCGGGCACGAACGTGAGTACGAGCATGCCGATGCTCAGCACGAGGAAGGCCAGCGCGAATCGTCGGAACACCGGGATCGGCAGTCGGGAGATGATGAGCATCGCGACCACACCGATGGCCGCGAAGACGGCCTGCCGGCTGAACAGGGTGAAGGCGGAGTCATAGATCTCGTAGGACTCGACGCCTGAGGAGCTGAGCACCATCACCAGGCCCAGGACCAGCAGCAGCATCGCCGCACCGAGGATCAGGTAGTAGGGGGCCATCGGATGCTGGTTGAGGCGATCGCGCCACCCGGGTTCGGCGAGGCCGTCCTCGATGCGCTCCTCGGAGGAGTTCCGGGGGGATCGGGTCTGGCTCACGTGCCCTCCTGCGCCAACGACTTCACGGCCCCGGCGAACATGTCTCCCCGTTCGGCGTAGTCGCGGAACATGTCCCACGATGCGCACCCCGGGGCCAACAACACGGTGCCGCCCGGCCCTGCCATGGCCGCAGCTGCCGCCACGACCTCTGCCATGGCACCAGTGTCGGTCCGCGACACCTCCACGATCGGCAGATCCGGGGCGTGTCGCGCGATCGCGTCGGCAATGACCTGGCGGTCCTGGCCGAGGAGCACCACTCCGGTCATCTGGCTGGCCGTGGCCCGCACCAGGTCATCGAACTGCTGGCCCTTGGCCAGGCCCCCGGCAATCCAGACAACCCGGTCATATGCCATCAGCGAGGTCTGCGCCGCGTGGCAGTTCGTGGCCTTGGAGTCGTCGACGTAGCGGACCCCCGCGACGGTGCCCACATCGGCGATCCGATGACCTGCCGGCTCGAACGCGCGCAACCCGTCGCGGATCGCCGGGGCGGGCACGCCATGGGCCCGAGCCAGCGCGGCGGCGGCCAGGGCGTTGGCCACGTTGTGCGGGGCCGAGGGGCGCACATCAGCTGTCGTGGCCAGCTCCTGGGCGGACCTGCTGCGATCGGGCACGAACGCACGGTCCACGAGGAACTCCTCGACCACGCCGAGCATGCTGAGGTCCGGGATCCCGAGCGTGAAGCCGATGGCCCGGCACCCGTCGACGACGTCGGCCTCCTCGACCATCCTCCGGGTCACCTCGTCGGCCACGTTGTAGACCGCGGCCACCTGGGTGCGCTCGTAGATGCGTGCCTTGGCCGCGACGTAGGCCTCGAACGAGCCGAAGAGGTCGACGTGGTCCTCGGCGATGTTCAGGCACACCGAGGCCTGCGGGCTCATGGAGTGCAGGAACGGCAGCTGCGGGGCGCCGACCTCGACCGCGATGGCGTCCAGGGTGCCCTCAGGGGTGGCCTCGGCCATCACGACGTCGACCATCGAGACCCCGATGTTGCCCGCGGCGATGGTGCGCAGGCCGGCAGCACGCAGCATCGACTCGAGCATCAGGGTGGTCGTGGTCTTGCCGTTGGTCCCGGTGACGACCAGCCAGGGGGCAGCCCCCTGGGCGGGGCGCAGCCGCCAGGCCAGCTCGAGCTCACCCCATATCGGCACGCCCGCCGCCTGTGCCGCCGCGATGATCGGCGCCAGCGGCGAGAGCCCCGGCGAGACGACGAGCAGGTCCACGGCGTCGGGCAGTGTGTCGCCGTCCCCCAGCCGGACGGCGGCGCCGAGGACCTCCAGGATCTGGGCACGCTCCTGCTGGCGAGGGCCATCGCCCGAGTCGACAGCCGACACGCGGGCCCCGAGGGACAGCAGGGCATCGGCGGCGGCGAACCCGGCGATGCCGATCCCCGCCACGGCGACGTGGACACCGCCCCAGTCGGAGTCCCGGACGAGGTGGTCCACCATCACCGCACCCACTCCGCGTAGAACAGGGCCAGCCCTGCGGCCACGCAGAGTCCCTGGATGAGCCAGAACCGCACGACGATGGTGATCTCGTGCCAGCCGAGCATCTCGAAGTGATGGTGCAGGGGCGCCATCCGCAGCACCCGCTTGCCCGTGAGCTTGAAGGACCCCACCTGAGCGATGACCGACAGGGAGATGATCACGAACAGGCCCCCGAACAGGATGAACAGCAGCTCCGTGCGGGTCATGATCGCCAGGGCTGCCATCGCCCCACCGAGGGCCAGGCTGCCGGTGTCGCCCATGAAGATCTGCGCCGGGCTGGTGTTCCACCAGAGGAATCCGAATGTGGCCCCGGCGCACGCCACCGCGAAGGCGGCGAGGTCCAGCGGGTCGCGCACCGTGTAGCAGCCACTGGTGATCTCGTAGGAGCAGCTCTGGCCGTACTGCCACACGCCGATCAACGTGAAGCCTCCGAAGGTGAGGACTGAGGCCCCGGCCGCCAGACCGTCGAGGCCGTCGGTCAGGTTGACCCCATTGGTGATGGCAGTCACCAGGAACCAGATCCACAGCATCGCCAGCCCCAGGGGCAGGATCCACGGGAGGTCTCGGACTGCGGAGATCGCTGCCGTAGCGGGCGTGATGCCCTCGTCGTCGGGGAACTTCGTGGCCATGTAGCCGAAGCTCAATGCCACAGCCGCCTGGCCGAGCAGCTTGGTCCGGGCGCGGATCCCACCGCTGCGCGACTTGAACACCTTGAGGTAGTCGTCGGCGAACCCGACGATCGCCAGACCCACCATCAGGTACAGGGCCAGCAGGCCCGATGCCGTGGGCCAGGTCCAGCGGATCAGGTGGGCCCCGCCGTAGCCCAGCACGACGGCCCCGACGATGGCCAGGCCGCCCATGGAGGGCGTGCCGCGCTTGCCGCTGTGCTCGGGGTAGACGATGCCGTCGCCGGATTCCCGGATCGACTGGGCGAGGTTGCGCCGGCTGAGGACCTTGATGAGCAGCGGGGTGCAGAAGAGCGCCAGGCCCAGGGAGATCATTCCGCTCAGGACGATCAGGATCATGTGGGGTCCTCACCTTGGAGTGGCCGCTCCCGGACTGGCGTCTCCAGGAGCGCGTCGGCCACGGCCTCGAGGCCGATCGATCGGGATGCCTTGACCAGCACGACATCACCGGGTCTGACCAGGGTGCGCAGGAGCTCGATGGCCGCAGGCACATCGGCGACGAACACGGCCTCCTCGTTCCAGGACCCCTCCTGGGCCGCCCCGAGGTAGAGGGCGCGCGCTCCCTGCCCCACGGCGATCGTCTTGGAGATGTCCAGCCGGACGGCCAGCCTGCCCACCTCGTCGTGCTCGGCGATGCTGTCGGCACCCAGCTCGCGCATCTCGCCGAGGACCGCAATCGTGCGCCCCTGCCCGCGCATCGCCGCCAGGGAGCGCAGGGCAGCGCGCATCGACTCGGGGTTGGCGTTGTAGGCATCGTTCACGACGGTGACCCCGGACGCCGTCGTGGTGACCTCCATCCGCCACCTGCTGCGTGGCTGCGCTGCCCCGAGCAGCGCGGCAGCACGGGCCGGGGGCATCCCGAAGTGCAGCGCCACAGCGGCGGCGGCGCATGCGTTGGCGGCCATGTGCTCGCCGACCATGGCCATCTGCACGGGTGCCTCCCCCGACGATGTCTGCAGCGTGAAGCCGGCCCGCGCCGAGCCGTCCAGGGTGAGCCCTGCGGCGCGGACGTCCGCGGCCGGGCTGGCCCCGAACGTGACGATCGGGGCCCTGGAACGCAGGGCCATCCCTGCGACGATCGGGTCGTCGGCGTTGAGGACTGCCAGGCCATCAGGGTCGAGGGCCTCGACGATCTCGCCCTTGGCCTGCCCGATCGCCTCGCGGCTGCCGAACTCCCCGAGGTGCGCCGAGCCGACGTTGAGCACCACGCTGACGTCCGGAGGGGCGATCCGGCACAGGGTGGCCACATGCCCGATCCCCCGGGCGCCCATCTCCAGCACGAGGTAGCGGGTGTCCTCGGTGGCCCGCAGGATCGTGAGGGGCAGACCCACCTCGGTGTTGAACGACCCAGCCGGGGCCACCGTCGGCCCGAGGTCCTCCAGCAGGGTGGCCAGGAGGTCCTTGGTCGTGGTCTTGCCCGACGAGCCGGTGATCGCCACGACCCGTGCTGCCGGCAGTCGGTCGAGTGTGTGGCTGGCCAACCGGCCCAGGGCGTCGACCGGGTCGCCCGGGACGACGATGGTCGGCAGTCCGGTGGGCCGGGAGCCCAGGGTGACCACAGCGCCGGCCGCGTGCGCGGCGGCGGCGAAGTCGTGGCCATCGACGCGCTCCCCCACGATCGCGACGTAGAGGTCGCCCGGTCCGGCGGCGCGCGAGTCGGCGACCGCACCCGTGACGAGGACAGCCGGATCCGGGCAGTCGACCAGCGTCCCGCCGACCACGTCGGCCACGGCTGCGATGTCCATCCTGATCATGCCCACGCCTCCAACGCCTCACGCACCACGAGTCGGTCGTCGAACGGTGTGACCACTCCTGCTGCCTCCTGTCCCTGTTCGTGCCCCTTGCCCAGCAGCAGCACGCAGTCCGACGGACCGGCCGATCGCACGGCACGGATGATCGCGTCGCGTCGATCGCCCTCGTCGTGCAGCACCGCCCGATCCGCCGACCCGACTCGGCGCACGCCCTCCATGATGGCGGCCCTGATCCGTGACGGCGGCTCGGAGCGCGGGTTGTCGTCGGTGATGATCAGGACGTCGGCGTCCCGAGCCGCGACCTCGCCCATGAGCGGGCGCTTCTCCCGGTCGCGGTCCCCACCGCAGCCGAGCACCACGATCACGTCTCCCGTGACAGCCTCACGGGCCGCGGCGATCGCCCGCTCGACGGCAGCGGGGGTGTGGGCGTAGTCCACGAGGACGAGGAACTGCTGGCCTGCCCGGATGCGCTCCATGCGCCCTGGGACACCCGCGCAGTCGCCGATCGCCGCCGCCGCGACGTGCGCATCGACCCCGTGGTGGACGGCCGCAGCCAGGGCGGCCAGCGCGTTGGCGACGTTGAACATCCCCGGCAGGCCCACGCGGGCGGGCACCTCGACACCTGGTCCATGCGCGACGAAGGACGTCGTGCCCTGGTCGCCGTGGGCCACATCGGTGACCGTCCAGTCCGCCGCGGTGCTCAGGGCGTAGGTCGTGACCGGGATGGCCGCACAGTCGACCAGGCGCCGGCCCCACTCATCGTCGACGCACACCAGACCCGCAGCGGCCCGTTCTCCGGCGAACAGGGCAGCCTTGGCCTCGAAGTAGGACTCCATGCTTCCGTGGAAGTCCAGGTGGTCCTGGCTCAGGTTGGTGAAGACGGCGAGATCGAAGTGCACCCCGTCGACACGACCCAGCTCCAGCGCGTGGCTGGACACCTCCATCGTGACGGCCGACGCGCCGCGCTCGCGCATCACGGCCAGCAGGGCGTGCAGGTCCGGGGCCTCGGGCGTGGTCCGGGTGGCCGGGAGCACGCTCGTCGCCGATATGGGTGGCGACGGTGCCGATCACCCCTGTCGTGTGCCCGCCGGCCCGCAGTGCGGCATCCAGCAGGTAGCTCGTGGTCGTCTTCCCGTTGGTCCCGGTGATGCCGGTGGTCGCCAGGGCCCCGGCGGGATCGCCGTACACCCATGCCGACACCGCACCGAGCACCCCGCGCGGGTCCCCGACGACCAGGACGGGCAGCTGCATCCCGGGGGTGGCCCTGATCAGCTCGGCCCCGCCGGGATCAGTGAGGATGGCCGCCGCCCCGGCCGCCTGTGCCATCGCGGCGAACCGGGCACCGTGCGTGGTGAAGCCGGGCAGTGCGGCGTAGAGGTCCCCGGGGCGCACCCGTCGGGAGTCCAGGGTGACGCCGGTCACCTGCTCCGGTGGTCCGTCCGACAGCCCCAGCATGCGGCGCAGGGCGGCTCCGCTCACGCGGACACCGGTCGGTCGGATCACTCCACGACTACCAGGTGGTCGGGATCTGGGGGGACTTGGTGCCCGACGGCGGGATCTTCAGCTCCTGCAGCGCGTAGGACATCACCGTCTTGAACACCGGTCCGCCGAGGACGCCGCCGTAGTGCATCCCCTTGGGGTCCTGCAGCACGACCTGGACCACGATCTCCGGATCGTCGGCGGGTGCGAAGCCGATGAACGACGCGCTGAAGCCGGAGTACCCGCCGTTGACCGCGCGCTCGGCGGTGCCCGTCTTGCCCGCCACCCGGTAGCCGGGGATGGCGCCGCAATCGTGCCGGTGCCCTCGGTGACCACGTTCTCCAGCATCTTCGACATCGTCTTCGCCGTCTTCTTGCTCACGACCTTCACCCCGGGCTGGGTCGGCGCCGGCTCGAACGAGCCATCCGGGTTGACGTACCCGTCGATCAGCCGCGGGACGAGCCGGACGCCGTTGTTGGCGATGGTCTGGTAGACCCCGGCCACCTGCAGCGATGTCACCGAGTAGCTCTGGCCGTAGGCAAGGGCCTGGAACGTCGTCGGCCACCAGTTCTCCGGCTTGGGCAGGATGCCGTTCTCCTCACCGGGGAAGTTGAGCCCGGTCGGCTGGCCCATGCCGAACTTGCGCTGGTACTCGTAGAGCTTCTTGCCGCCGATCTTGTCGGCGAAGAGGATCGTGCCGATGTTGCTGGACTCCGCCAGGACCCCGTTGAGGGTCAGTTGCAGTGTGCCGTGATCGGTGTGGTCGTGGGTGGTGTGCCCGCCCCGGTTGAGCACCGGCGGCACCGTGATCCTCGACGTGGGCTTGGCCTTGCCCTCCTCGAGGACCGCGGACATCGTCAGGACCTTGCCCGTCGAGCCAGGCTCGTAGATCTCGGAGACCGGGCGGTTGCCCATGTCGTCCTTGTTGGCGCCCAAGTAGTTGTTCGGGTCGAAGGTCGGGGCCGTCGCCATCGCCAGGATCCGGCCGGTCTTGGCCTCGAGCACGGTGACCGTCCCGCTGGCGGAGTTGGACTCGCGGACACGGGTGGCGATGGCTCGTTGCGCCACGTACTGGATGTCGCGATTGATCGTCAGCTGCACGCCCTGACCCGGCTTGGGTGCGCGCAGGACGTCCTCAGCCGACGGGATGGCCTGGCCGGCCGCGCCCTGCTCGAAGGTGCGGGAGCCATCGACGCCCTTGAGCCGGGAGTCCAGCGCCATCTCGAGGCCGCCGGACCCCACGCCCTTCGGCGTTCACGAAGCCCAGGACGTTGGCCGCCAGAGTGCCCGCAGGGTACGTGCGCTTCGTGGTCTTCTCGCTGAAGATCCCGACGATGCCCAGGTCCTTGATCTGGCGCCACTGCTCGGGGGTCAGCCCCTTGGTGACATAGACGAACTTGTCGGTGCCGGTCAGCTTCGCCTGCAGGGCGGTCTGGTCCATCCCCAGCATCGGGGCCAGCCGGGCAGCGGCCTCGGCGGGGTTCTCGATGAGGTTCTGGTCGGCCGTGACGTTGCGCGACTCCACCGTGATCGCCAGGGGTGCACCCTCGGAGTCATAGATGGGTCCGCGGTCGGCCGGCAGTGGCAGGGTGCGGCTGCGCTGGTTCTGACCCATGGCCGCCAGGTCGTCGCCCTTGAGCACCATCAGGTCGAACACCCGCCCGGCGTAGATGCTCAGCAGCATGAGGACGGCGAAGGTCAGGTAGATGGCCCGGGTCCGGCCCTCGCCCCGGCTGAAGCGCCGTGCCGCGGGAGCGTGCAGCGGATTGGGCTGTGTGCGCGGAGCACGCGGTGGTGCGACGGAGCTCACGGGTTCACCCCTTGCTGGGTCGGGACGGGCGCGGGGCTGACGACAGTGCCTGCGACAGGGTCCGCGGCAGGACTGGCCGCGGGATCTGCCGCGGGATCTGCCGCGGGGTCGAGGCCCGTGGCCGGGTCCAGCGCGGGATCGATGTCGGTCGCCGAACTTCCAGTCGGGGTGGGCGTCGGGGTGGGCTGGATCCCCGGGGCGCCGGCGAAGTCGACTGGGGCTATCGGCTCGGGTGCGGGCACGGGCTCCCCGAGGACCTTGCCGTCGGACAGGCGGAGGAACACCGGCGCCGCCGCCGGGACCATGCCGAGCTTGCGGGCCGCCTTCTCCACCTCGAGGGGGGCCTCGGCCTGCTGGACGGCGCGGGCCAGGGCCTCCTCCTTCTCGGCGAGCAGGATCAACTGGATCTCGAGCTCATGCTGACGGAAGGCGCCCTGACTGATGATGGTGTTGAGCAGCAGGACCGCGAAGAAGCCGGCCGCCAGGGTCGCGGTGCAGACCAGGAGCATGCGGTGCCGCGGCGACCTGGGCCTGGGCATCCCGTCGGTCCGGGATCGTCCGGCCCGGCGACGCGGGGCCGCCCCGAGGCCCTGGGCCGGGGGCCCGACCTCGATCTCGCCGTCGCCCTGGTCGACCAGCGGCGCCGTGACCGACGAACTCGAGCGGCGGGACGTCGTGCGAGTCCCGCTCCCGGTGCGGGTTGTGCGGGCGGTTCGGGCGCCCGGGGGTCGCGAGTCGCGGCGACCTGCCGTACGCGTCGAACTCATTCAGACCTCCCGGACATCGACCTTCTCCACGGCCCGCAGTCGCACGGAGGCGGCACGCGGGTTTCGCAGGACCTCATCCTCTGATGCTTTCTGGGATCCGCGTGTCAGCACACGCGCAGTCGGGCGCAATTCCTCGGGAATCACCGGCAGCCCGTGCGGGACGACCGGGTTGGTGGCGGGCATCAGTGCGGCCTTGACGATCCGGTCCTCACCCGAGTGGTAGCTCAGGACCACCATCCGGCCGCCCACGGCGAGCACGGAGAGCGCTGCCGGGATCGCGCGGCGCAGCACGTCGAGCTCGGAGTTGACCTCGATGCGCAGCGCCTGGAACGTGCGCTTGGCCGGGTTGCCCCCGGTCCGCCGGGCCGGCGCTGGGATGGTGTCGCGGATGAGCTCGACGAGCCGCGGGCTGGTCGTGAATGGCTCGCGCTCGCGCTCGCGCACGATCGCCCGGGCCAGGGGGCCGGCGAACTTCTCCTCGCCGTAGGTGCGCAGGATCCGGGCGAGGTCGCCCACCGGGTAGGAGTTGAGCACCTCGGCCGCGGTGATCCCCTGGGTCTGGTCCATCCGCATGTCCAGGACGGCATCCTGGGAGTAGGCGAACCCGCGGTCGGCGACGTCGAGCTGCATGGAGGACACACCGAGGTCGAACAGGATGGCATCGACCCGCCGGTACCCCAGGCCCTCGATCGCCTCGGGCAGCTGGTCGTAGACGCAGTGGACGCCGCGGAACCGCTCGCCGAACGGAGCCAGCCGGGCACGTGCCCGGCCCAGCGCCTCGGTGTCGCGGTCCAGGCCGACGACAACCAGCTGCGGGTGCGCCGCCAGCATCGCCTCGGTGTGGCCACCGAGACCGAGGGTGGCATCGACCGCCACCGCTCCGGGCTGGCTCAGTGCGGGTCCGAGCAGCTCCAGGCAGCGCTCGAGGAGGACCGGCACATGCCCCGGTTCCGGGTTCACCCGGGAACCACGAGCTGGTTGAGCAGGTACAACGTGACGGCCGTGCACAGGACGGACGCGGGGAGGGCGAGGTACCGCCGGATCGAGTGCACGCGGGCACCTCCTGGGAGGGAACGGGCCGTACCACCAGGCCCCCCGCCGCGGCTCCGGCACCGGGGAAGTGGCGTCGGGGTGGTCTCGGCACCGGGGAAGTGGCGTCGAGATCGCGGAGGGGAATCTCATGGGGCGGATGGGGGAGACGGGAGCGCTCAGGGCAGGACGACACCCCCGTCCTGGTCGAGTTCGGCGAACTCGGCCTCGTGCTCGGACAGGTAGGTCTCCCAGGCGTCTGCGGCCCAGATCTCGATGCGGTTGTCCGCGCCGACGACGGTGAGCTCGCGATCCAGGGACGCGTAGTCGCGCAGCACCGGCGGGACGGTCAGCCGACCCTGACGGTCAAGCGACTCGTCGTAGGCCGAGGAGAAGAAGACGCGCGTCATGGCGCGCACCCGGGCATTGGCCTGGGCGCTGGCCCGCAGGTCCGCGGCGTAGGTGTCGAACTCCTCGCGTGGCCAGACCACCAGGCAGCGGTCCTGGCCCTTGGTCAGCACGAGGCCGTCAGTGAGGGGCTCGCGGAACTTGGCGGGAAGGATGATGCGGCCCTTCTCGTCCAGCTTCGGGAAATGCGTCCCGAGGAACATGGCCACTCACCTCCCCTGCCGTCCCACCCAACTCGAACGCACGCCACCATACTCCACAACCCTCCACTTGTCTCCCTATGAGCCCCATTCCTGGGAGAAGCCCTCCACATCGACCCCGTGAGACTCCAGAAGTCGGCTCGGACATGACGAATCCCGGTCGGACCGCGTGGTCCAGACCGGGATTCGTGGATCGATCGGCTACTGCGTGGGAGCAGGTACCTCCATCGGGCCGGATTTGGCCTGGGGGAAGTAGTTCTGCCCGATGCCGCTGGCGCGCGTCGGGATCATCACCGAACGGTCGTAGGTCATCACGACGTCGCCGTCCTGGTTCAGGGCGCGGGTCATCATCGAGATGATCCCCATGTCCGGCCGGGACTTCGACGGGCGCTTGTCCGTGCAGACGCTCTCGGCGTAGATGGTGTCCCCGACGTACACGGGGTGGGTCAGCTTGATGTTGTTCCAGCCGAGGTTGGCCACGGCGTTCTGGCTCATGTCCAGGACCGTGAGCCCGAGGACCAGCCCGACAGTGAAGCCCGACACCACGATGATCTTGCCCTCGGTGATCGGGTTCTGCGCCGACAGGTGGGAGTTGAAGTGCATCTGGTTGGTGTTGCAGGTCAGCAGCGTGAACCAGGCATTGTCGGCCTCGGTGATCGTGCGGCCGAAGGGGTGCTGGTAGTTGTCACCGACCTCGAAGTCATCGAAGAAACGTCCGAGCACAGCCGGATGTACAGTCATGAGTCCTCCTCTTTCTACGACGGGTCGACCCCATTCTGGCCACGGCACCGGGCACCTGCGCAGGCGGGGGTGGCGCGACTTGGGCCCATGCCTGATGCTTGTCACAGCAGATGCCCTTGAGGAGGCTGGCCCACGATGACCGACATGCTCGATCGCACGGTCCTCGACACGGCTGCCCGGATCCGCGCCGGCGTCGACTCCGTACTGGCCGGCAAGCCTGAGTCGACCCGCATGGCCCTGACCGTGCTGCTGGCCGGTGGTCACCTGCTGATCGAGGACGTGCCCGGCGTCGGCAAGACCATGCTCGCCAAGAGCCTGGCGCGGACCCTCGGGGTGACGGTGCGCCGCATCCAGTTCACCCCGGACCTCCTGCCCAGCGACGTCACCGGGGTCTCGGTGTTCAACCAGGAGACCCGGGACTTCGAGTTCCGACCGGGTGCGATCTTCGCCAACGTCGTGCTCGCCGACGAGATCAACCGGGCCTCCCCCAAGACCCAGTCGGCACTGCTGGAGGCGATGGAGGAGCACCAGGTCACCGTCGACGGGACCACGCACGTGCTGGCCACGCCGTTCCTGGTGATCGCCACCCAGAACCCGGTGGACATGGAGGGCACCTACGCCCTGCCCGAGGCCCAGCGCGACCGGTTCATGGCACGGATCTCCCTGGGCTACCCCAGCCCCGCCGACGAGCTGCGCATGCTCGCCGAGCATGCCGGCGACGACCCCCTTCTCAGCCTGGCTCCCGCGGCCACGCTTGAGGAGCTGGCCGCCCTCATGGGGGCGGTGCGCGAGGTGCACGTATCGGACCCCGTGCGCAGCCTCGCCGTCGCGGTCACGACAGCCACCCGAACCAGTGAGGACCTCCGTCTGGGCGCCTCCCCCCGTGGCACGCTGCACCTGGTCCGGGCCGCGCGAGCGTGGGCAGCCCTGGACGGACGCACGTTCGTGCTGCCTGACGACATCCTCATGCTGGCCCCGACCGTGCTGGGGCATCGCGTCCTGCTCTCCGCCCAGACCGCGGCCTCGGGACGCACCGGTCCCGACGTGATCCGGGCGATCGTCTCCCGGATCCCCCGCTCCTCCTGGAGCTGAGATGCCACCGGACCCGGCCTCACGGGGCTCGATCCGCTCCCGGGTCGGCCTGACCGGGCGCGGCTGGTGGTTCCTCGGCACCGGTCTGGCGCTGGCGGTGATCGGCTGGGTGCAGGGATGGACCCCCGGGGTGCAGTTCGGGGTCCTCGTTGCCCTCCTGCCGCTGGCCGCCGCCCTCCTCACCCGCAGCCCGAGGTCGGACCTGACACTCGAACGGGAGTTGAGCACCCGTGAGCTGGCCTGCGGTGACCAGCTCAAGGTCACCGTCAGCGTGCGGGGCAGGTTCCCGCGCGGTCGCAGCCTGCTGCTGGAGGACGAGGCCCCTGCGGAGCTGGGCGGGCCGCACCGGTTCGCGCTCAACGGGATCGCCGGGCAGGGGGTCAGCCGCTCGCACTACCGACTGCGCGTCGGCGCCCGCGGGATCCACCACCTCGGCCCGATGCGCATCCATGTGATCGACCGGTACGGCATGGTCCACAGGGTGATCACGGCCGGCGGCCGCGACGAGATCATCGTCCACCCGCCGGTCGTCGAGTTGGATCCCCTCATCCTCGGCGGGGCATCAGTGGGTACGGGCAGCGGCCACCTCGGCGCCCGTGGCGCTGCCACCGACGACGTGATCCCCCGCGACTACCACCCCGGCGACGAGGTCCGGCGCATCGACTGGAAGGCCTCGGCCCGCACGGGCAACCTGATGGTCCGCAGTGAGGAGAACCCCTGGCGGTCGGCGATCACGTTGATCATCGACCTGCGAGAGTCCGACCATCGAGGACGTGAGCCGGACTCCTCGGTTGATGCCGCGCTGAGCATGGCCGCCAGCATCGGGTGCCTGGCGCTGGAGAGCGGCTGGGACCTCACCGTGCGCACGACCGACGATGTGGCCCTGTTCATCGGATCACCGATGACCGGGGTGTCCGCCGAGCGCCGCGAGCTGCTGCTGGCCCTGGCAACGGTTCCCGTGAGTCATGGCACTGTGCCGAGTTCGTCGTTGGCCTACTCCGCACAGGCCAACGGTGCAGGTCCGCTGATCCTCATCGCCGGTCGGGTGGAGGTTCCCACCGCCAGGTTGCTTGCAGCGATCGGGGCGCACAGCCCGACCCGGTTGCTCGTGGCGATCGCCGCAGACCAGTGGGCCGCTGAGCGAACCGGGCCTGCGCCGCTGGGCGCGACAGGCACCGACGATGCCCTGGCCTGGTTCCACCAGGCCAGCTGGCGGGTCACGCGCCTGGAGCGGACCGGCTCCGGCGCGGACGCGCTGATGGGGTCCGTCGCGGCCGCGTGGGCAGGGTTGGCGGCACTGCGATGAGCGTGGATGTCGCCCGCCCGGGGGTTCGCGCAGGTCGGGGTGAGGTGCTCTCGGCCCGACTGCGGGAGGGACGCTGGCACGCGGGCGCGATCGGCGCCCTGGCCGTCCTCATGGGCTCCTTGTGCATCCAGCCGCTGTTGGACGGTGCATGGTGGCTCGCGCGCACGATCGTGGTGGTGGCGATCATCACGCTGGTCGGTGGATGTGCGCGGTCGCTGCGCGTGCCCGCCCCCCTGATTCCCCTGCTGCAGTTCGCCGCCCTGATCGTGAGCCTGGCCCTGCTCTTCGCCCGCGACGAGGCGCGGTGGGGGTTCCTGCCCGGGCCCGCGGCGTTCTTCCGGCTCCGGGAGCTCGCAGCACAGGGCAGGGACTACTCCATGGACACGGTGCCGCCGGCAGGACCCGACCCGGGACTGCTCCTGCTCATCGTTGCCGGGATCGGCCTGGCCGCCCTGGTGGTGGACACGCTGGCGGCGGGCCTGGATCTCCCCGGGATGACCCTGATCCCGCTGGCGACCCTCTTCGCGGTGCCATGGCTGGTCAACCGGGGTTCGGCGCCCTGGTGGGCATTCCCCCTCGTCGCCCTGGGCTGGCTGGCGATCCTGTCGGCCCTCCAGCGAGACCGGGCGTCGCGCTGGAGCCCAGGTGCCCGGGCCGGCTCCCCCGGGACGGGCCTGACCATCGCCGCAGCCACCACCGCCCTGGCCCTGGTTGCAGGTGGGCTGACGACCCTGGGTGGTCCCGCTGAACCCGTCGACATCGGAACCGGGTCAGGCGGCGGGACGGTGGAGGTGGACGCGCTGGTCTCGCTGCGCCGGTCGCTGGTGAGCAACGACACCCGGCCGGTGATCACCCTGGCGACCACCGCCACCCGACCCGACTACCTCCGACTGTCGATCCTCGAGCTGTTCGACGGCGAGCAGTGGAGTCCCGTCGGCCCCAACCAGACCGGCCCCCAGCCCCCGGCCCGTGCCGATGGCAGTGTGCCGTCAGCGGATCAGCCGCCCGGGGTCCCCGTGACCGAGTACCAGCTGGACGTCGGCCCCTTGGGGGGCACGACCCTGCCGAGCCCGAACGGGTCCTACCTCTCGCTGACCGACTGGCCCGTGGTGTGGGACCAGCGCACGTCACTCCCGCTGCGCGCGGACGGGGACTCCGTCGAAGGGGCTCGGATCAGCCTCGTCGCAGCCGCCCAGGATCTCGACGCCGACGGCCTGCGGGCGGCCAGCACGGTGCCCTTCAGGCCCGATCAGGTGTTCGGCGAGAACCTCGCCGACCCGACGCCTCTGACCGGGGAGGATCTGCCGCAACTGGCCCGCGAGATCACGGCGGGGTCGGCGACGCCCTTCGACGCAGCGATCGCGCTGCAGCGGTGGTTCACCACCGATGGCAGGTTCACCTACTCGACGCAGATCGAGGGCGGCTCCGACGAGGACGCGTTGGCGGCCTTCCTCGAGGAGAGGGTCGGGTACTGCGAGCAGTTCGCGGCGACCATGGCCCTGATGGCACGGTCGGTCGGGATCCCGGCCCGGGTGGTGGTCGGGTTCACGCAGGGCCGACTCGAGGGCAACCAGTGGGTGGTGCGCGGGACCGATGCGCATGCCTGGCCCGAGCTCTGGATGGGTTCGGCAGGGTGGGTCCGATTCGAGCCGACGCCCGGAGCTCCGACCACCACCACGCCGGGGTACACGACAGCCGCCCAGTCGACCACCGGTCCGAGCGCCGCACCGACCCAATCCGCTGCCGCCCCCTCGGCCAGCAGCACCGGGGCCCCGGCCCAGGTACCCGAGGACGAGACGGGGGCTATCGGCGAGCAGCGGTCGGGCGGCCAGGGCGTGCCGGTGGGCTGGATCCTGGTGGTCCTGGCCCTGGTCCTGCTCCTGCTTCCGACAGTCGTCCGCCGCGTTCGCCGTCGGCGCCGACTGCGTGCCGGTGATGGGGAGGCGGCCTACCGGGAGGTCGTCGACACGGTGGTCGACCTCCGCCTCGCGTCGGAGTCCTCCACACCGCGCACCACACTCGCCGGGGTCGAGGCCCTGGTGACGTCCGGACGTGGGGCCGAGCCGGCACCGGTCGAGGAGGCCCTTGCGCGGATCCTGCGCGCCGTGGAGTGGCAACGCTACGGGTCGCCTGGGGCGGCGCCCGCAACGAGCGAGCCAGAGCCCTCGGCTCTGGCTGTTCCCGCAGGTGGGCAGGCAGGTGGCGTGAAGCTGGCCGAGCGGCGGGCTGTTGACGCATCAGGCCCTCGGCCGGGCGCCCTGGCTGGGGACGTGCGGATCATCCGTCGGGCGTTGGCACATCGTGCCGGGTGGGTCCGCCGCGTGGTGGCGGCCCTGGCCCCCCGGTCGGTGTTCGCAGGCCTGGCGGCCCGGGGGGCGGCCCGGGGCGGCGTGGGCGCGGGTTAGGCTGTGGCACCGTCGATCCCAGCAGATCGACCGGACCCCAGAACAAGGCAGGTTTCCCGATGTCAGACGCCCCGTTGGACCAGGTCAAGCCCGGCTGTGAGCCGTTCGCCGCGGAAGGCTCTGGCGACAACGCGCGGATCGGTGTCGTGCTGGTGCACGGCTTCACCGGCTCGCCAGACAGCACAGTCCCGTGGGCGAAGTACCTCAACGAGCGCGGCTACACGGTGAACGCCATCCGCCTGCCCGGACATGGGACCACGTGGGAGGACGCCAACACCAAGACCTTCGCCGACCTGCAGGGCGCAGTCGATGACGCGTTCGAGGACATGCTCTCCCGGACCGATACGGTCTTCCTGATGGCCCAATCGTTCGGGTGCGCCCTGGCGCTGCGGGTTGCTGGCGAGCGACCGTCCGCCGTGGCAGGACTCGTCGTCGTGAACCCGTGGGTGCGCGCTGACGGGATCGCCAGCTGGCAGAAGCACCTGGCCCCGGTCCAGCGCTTCTTGCCCTACTTGACCAAGAGCCTCCCCGGCGTGGCCAGCGACATCGCCGACCCTGCCAAGGTGGAACTCGGGTACGACAAGATCCCCGTGGTCCTGGTGGCTGGGACTTTCAACACGTGCTTCCACCAGTTGAAGCCGCTCCTCCGGGAGATCGTCGCCCCGATCCAACTGGACCTCTCCACAACCGATCACGTCCTGGCTCCCAACAACGCCGAGTTGATCCGAGCCGAGGTGCGATCGTCGATCGACGAGATCTCCCTGGATCGGTCGTACCACGTGGCAAGCCTGGACTACGACGCGGAGAAGATCTTCGCCCGCTCGGTGGACTTCATCGAGACGCATTCCTGAGGTCGCCCACGCTGACCGCGCATGACAACGGCCCCATCCTCTGCGGCTGGGGCCGTGGCGTTTCTCGGGGCAGGCTCAGAAGTCGCCGGTCTCGCGGCGGCGGCGCCAGCGCTCCTCCATGCGATCCGAGAGGGACTCCCCCGAACGCTTGGGTCGCGGCTTCCTGGATCGGCTCGTGATGTTGGTCGGTGCCGCGGAGCCGCCGGATGCGTCAGCCGACTGCTCTGACGAGGGACGCAGGGCGCTGATCACCAGCCAGATCCCACCGAGCATCGCCAGGAAGCCCAGGACGCCGACGATGACGAGCTTGGCCGCCACACCAGCAACGAGCAGTCCGAGCCCGACCAGCAGACCGACGACACCGACCACGATGCGCCGGCGGTCGCCCGCACCCCCGCGGGAGCTGCGCATGCTGGTGGCGAACTTGGGGTCCTCCGCGTAGAGCGCGCGTTCCATCTGCTCGAGCAGGCGCTGTTCGTGCTCGGAGAGTGGCACGGTGACCTCCTACTGGGCGTCGCGAACGGGCTGTCACATCACAGAATAGGCAGGGTTCACCGAATTGGAAACCCGAACCGGCATGTTACGTGCTACCAATTGGTCAGAGGTCTACGGCGCGCCTGGTCCGTCGAGCTCCTGATGCCGTCCCGGGACCTCCGGACCGTCGTCTGCAGCTGGGTCGGGGAGCAGCCTGGCCGGACGGACGCTGCCCGAGCCGAACCTGGCCGACAGCTTGTCGACCGCCTCCTCCGCCTCACGCCATCCCCGATCCGGGGCCCCCAGGACCAGCTGGGATTCCACTTCCTCAGAGTCGAGGATCCCCTCGACGCGGACACCGACGAGCCGGATCCGCGCCCGATCCAGGTGCAGGGCCGCGAACAACGCCCGGGCCTCGTGGAAGATCTCGCGGCTGGAGTCGGTGGGCACCTTGCGCCTGTGCGACCGGGTGAGGGTCGCGAAGTCGGCGAACCGGACCTTGATCGAGACCGTGGTGCCCGAGAACCCCGCCCGGCGCATCCGGGAACCCACCTTCTCCGAGAGCCGCAGCAGCTCGGCGAGGATCAGCTCCTGGTCGTCGATGTCACGGGCGAACGTCTCCTCGGCCCCCACGCTGCGCTCCCGCTCGTGCGTGCTGACCACCCGCTCGTCGCGGCCCCAGGCGAGCTCGGCCAGGTGGGCTCCGGACGCCTGGCCCAGGGCGCGGATGAGCGTCGCCCGGGGGGTGTGGGCGATGTCGGCGACTGTGCGCAGCCCGAGGCGGTGCAACTGCTCCTCGGTGCGCTCCCCCACTCCCCAGAGCGCCCCGACGGGCATGGGGTGCAGGAAGGAGATGACTCGGTCGGCCGGGACCACCAGCAACCCGTCGGGCTTGCACTGGGTGGAGGCCAGCTTCGCGACGAACTTGGTGGGGGCAACCCCGACCGAGCAGGTGATGCCCTGCTCGTCGTGGACCTGGGCACGGATCATCTCGGCGATCGCCCGGGGAGGGCCATGTGTGCGCCTGGCCCCGGAGACATCGAGGAACGCCTCGTCCAGGCCCAGCACCTCCACCCGGGAGGTGATCGCGGTGAACAGCTCCATGACCGAGGCCGAGACCTCCGAGTAGTGGGAGTGGTCCGGTGGAACGACGATGATGTCGGGGGCCAGTCGCAGCGCCCGGCTCATCGGCATCGCGGAGTGGATGCCGTACTTGCGGGCCTCGTAGGTGGCAGCGACCACCACGCCCCTGCTGCCCACCCCGCCGACGATCATCGGCTTGCCGCGCAGCTCGGGACACCGGGCGACCTCGACGGAGGCGAAGAAGGCATCCATGTCCACGTGCAGGATGGGACAGCCCGCGTCGTCCTCTCCCAGCCCGGTGGGCGCCTGCGGCCGAGTGATCTGGCTGCGGCTCACGTGACACCTCCTCGGGCTCTTCCTACCACCCGCTGCTCCCGGGGCTGGCGTGCCAGAGCTTGCCGGGCGCCCGGGTCTGGGCTGCGGGGGCCTTCGGCGGCACCACGGACGGGTCCTCCCCAGCAGGCTTGATGTCAGCGTAGGGCGACTGCTTGAACCCGCTGGCGTGCACCAGCACCCGTCGGCGCTGGCCCATCCCACCGGCGGCTGTCCGGCCGATCCCCACCGGCGAGCGTCCGACTGCCCTCCCCGCCGCGCCTGCTGCTTCCTCGACCGGGATGTCGATGACCTCGACAGCCCTGCGCACCCGGGTGTCGACCGCCGGGAACGAGGCGACATATTCCGCCACTGCGTCCCGGCCACCTGCCTGCCAGATCTCATGCACGACCCCGAGGTCCCAGCAGCCGGTCGCCCGGATCGAGATGCCGCGCGGACCGGTGCGCCGGGTCACCCCACGGACCATCAGCAGCCAGCCCGAGAAGACCGTGCTGGCGTAGGAGTCCTGGGCATCCTCGAAGAAGGTGGCGTCGACCGGGCCGGTCGAGTCATCCAGAGTGAGGAACACGACCCGCCGGCCGCTTCGGATCGGCGGGGTCTGCGTGGCCACCTTCACCCCGGCGACCCACACGTGGCTCTGGGAGCGCTGGGCCAGCAGGTCACGCGCGGGCACGACGGCGAGGTCGGCCAGCATCGGCCGGTAGAAGTCCAGAACGTGGTGGCTGACGTCCATCCCGAGGACATCGAGCTCGGCACGCACCCCCTCCCCCGTCGACATCTCCGGCAACCCGCTGCCGCGGCCCTGACCGCCCATCGGCAGCTCGAGGGACAGCTGCACCTCGCTGGGCCGGACTGCGGCCGGGGCTTGGGACTGGGCGGCGGCAGCCAGGGCCGGGTCGGCGAGACCGGGGGGACCCTCCGACCCGGCTCCGGCTGCCCGGCCGCGGCCCCAGGCACTGGCAGACCGCTCAGCGCGGGGGTCGACACGGGTGTCGCTACGCCGGGGAGCACGTCGGCCGCGGCCGCTGCGTGCGCGGGCGCTGCGTGCCAGCCGCTCGCAGTCAGCCACCTCCAGCAGGAGGTCCCGGCGGGTCACCTGGCCGCGCAGCCGGGCACTTGAGGACAGGTCGATCCCGTAGATGGTGTCGAACCCTCCGGCCAGCACCAGGTTCTCCACCACGGGGGTGGCCACAGCGGCCCGCTGCCAGAAGTCCGACAGGGAGGCGTACGGCTGCCCGGCGACGATCCGCTCCACCTCAGCAGAGGAGATCCCTTTGACCTCGGTCAGCGGCAGCCGGATCCCATGGGCGCTGCCATCGGGCAGGCCGGGCAGCGTCGGGCGGGCCGCCGGGGTCGGGCAGGCCTCGACCCGGTAGACCACACCCGACCGGTTGACGTCCAGGCCCAGGATGCTGATCCCCAGGTTCCGGGCGTCATCGAGGATCAGCCGCTTGGGGTACATGCCCGGGTCATGGGTGAGCACCCCTGCCAGGAACGCCGCCGGGTGGTGGGCCTTCAACCAGGCCGACTGGTAGGTGGGTAGGGCGAACGCGGCTGCATGGGCCTTGCAGAACCCGAACGAGGCGAACGCGCGCAGCACGTCCCAGACCTGCTCCACCACCTCGAGGGAGTAGCCGCGGCCCAGGACCAGCGGGTAGAACCACGCCCGGACCTGGGCCTGACCCTCCGGGGAGCCCATCGTCCGACGGACCTCGTCGCCCTGGGCGAGGGTGCACCCGGTCATCACGGCGATGATGCCGATGACCTGCTCGTGGAAGACGACCACGCCGTGGGTCTCGGCGATCACCGGCTCGAGGTCGGGATGGATCAGGTCGGCCTGCGCCCAGCCCTGCCGCGCCCGCAGGAACGGGGTGATCATGTCGGACTTCACCGGGCCGGGCCGGAACAGCGAGATGTCCACGATGATGTCGCCGAAGGTCTCGGGGGCGAACTTGCCGATCAGCTCGCGCTGGCCGGGTGACTCGATCTGGAAGCAGCCCAACGTGTGGGTGGTGCGGATCATCGCGAAGGTGTCCGGGTCGTCCAACGCGACGGCGTCCAGAACGATCGGCTCCCCGCCGATGCGGACCACCTCATCGAGGGCATGGGCCATCGCCGACTGCATCCGGATGCCGAGCACATCGAGCTTGAGGAACCCCATCTCCTCGACGGCGTCCTTGTCGAACTGGCTCATCGGGAACCCCATCCAGCTGGCCTCCACCGGGGTCCGGTCCAGCAGCGACCCATCGCTGAGCAGGACGCCGCAGGGGTGCAGCGCGACGTGCCGGGGCAGGCCGTCAAGGGCCTCCACCAGGTCGAGGAAACCGTCCAGGCGCCCCTGCGCGGCCAGCCGCCCCATCCCGGAGCTGCGCAGCTCGGGCAGGTCGGCCAGCGCCGCGCGGGCATCGCGGGCCCGAATGTGCGGGAATGCCTTGGCGAAGGCGTCGATCTCACCGGGCGGCAGGCCGAGCGCGGCTCCCACGTCGCGCACAGCGTGGCGCACCCGGTAGGTGTCCATCATCGACACGGCCACGCAGCGCTGGCCGCCGAACCGCTCGAGGATCCGGGTGTAGATCTCAGTGCGCCGGGCGGACTCCACGTCGATGTCGATGTCGGGCAGCGCCTGGCGCAGCGGGGACAGGAACCGCTCCATGATCAGCCCGTGCTCCAGGGGGTTCACCCCGGAGATGCCCAGCAGGTGGTTGACCAGGCTGCCCGCGCCGGACCCGCGCGCGGCCACCCGCACGCCCATCTCCTTGATGAGGTCGACGACCTCGGCCACAGTCAGGAAGTAGCCGCCGTAGCCGAGGGTCGCGATGGTCGCCAGCTCCGACTCGAGTCGCTCGGTGGCTGCCCGATGCGTGCGCAACGTGGTGAACCGCTGGTCGAGCTCGGCCCGACACCGGTGGAGCAGCACCCGGTCGGCCATCGCGGCCTGGGCTGATGCCGGGGCGCTGCGGATCTGCTCGCGGCCCAGCCCCGGGGCGCCCGCCGGGAACAGGACGTCGAGCTCGGGGACATGCACCGAGCCGATGCCCAGGTCAGTTGCCGGGTCCAGCCGGCAGGAGTCCGCCAGGTCGCGGGTCGCGGCCAGCAGCCGCTGCACCCCCGACCGGCCGACCGAGGCGGCGGCGGCGACCTCGTGGGCCACCACGTGCATCTCGCTGTCGTCCTTGAGGTAGCCCTGGGCGTTGGCGCGGTCCAGGTGGCGCGGGTTCAGCGGGACCAACCGGCGGATCGCATCCAGGACGTCGGCGACCGGGGCCTGCTCAGGTGTCAGGTGGCGCACCGCGTTGGTGAGCACGGCCGGTACGCCCGTCCTGCCGGCGAAGGTCAGCATCCGGGCGGCGAACGCGCTGGACAGCGTGGGGCGGTCCCCGCGCGCCCCACTGCGATGGGACACCACCTCGATGGACACCTCGGCGCCCAGCACCTGGCGCCAGCCGGCCAGCAGGTACTCGGCCTCGTCGGGCCGGCGGCGGGCCAGCGCCCGGCCCACGTCGGAGTCCGGTCCGAGCAGCGCCACCAGCCCTTGCGCGTGCTCGCCGAGCATCGGCAGGGTCACCAGTGGGCGGCCACGCTCCCCGGACAGGTGCGCGGCGGAGACCACCCGGCACAACGATGCCCAGCCCGCGGCACCGCGAGCGAGCAGCACGACCCGTGGATGCCCCGGGTCCACGGCCACCCCACCCCGGGCCGGAGTGGGCGCACGGTGTGGTCGCCCCGCAGCCTCGGACGGCGCGACCTGCGGGGAGACCGCGAGGTCCACGCCGAGGATCGGGCTGATGCCCGCCTCCCGGCAGGCCAGGGCGAAGGCCACAGCCCCGTAGGCACCGTCGCGGTCGGTCAGCGCGAGGGCATCCTGGCCCATCGCGACGGCCCGCTCCACGAGTGCCTCCGGCCGGGAGGTCCCGTACCTCAGCGAGTAGCCCGAGGCCACATGCAGGTGGACGAATTCCGACACCACGCAACGCCTAGAACTCGTTGGGCAGGATCGACTGCTGGTCGACCCCGATCACCGCAGCGACCTGGACCAGGAACGACTCGGCGTCGCGCACCAGGTCATCGGCCTCCCTCTGGCTGACCACGGGCAGGCCCGCCTCGGCCGCAGCCCGCCTCGCGGCGTTGGCGGCGAAGAAGACGGCCCACTCCTGCATCTGTGGGGCGACCACCGGGAGCAGCGTCCAGACGCTGCGGATGCGCCCCTGGCGCACTGGGTGCGCCCGGGCTGCCAGGACGGCCGCCGCAGCCCGCAGTGCCGCCAGGTGGGCGGTGGCATACCGGCGAGCTGGATCCGGGGTTGCGTAGGCCTCAAGCAGGCCCCGGGCTGCACTGCCCAGCAGCTCGCGGGCCTGGTAGGGCACCGGGGGGCTCATGGGAACGGCGCTCATCTCACTCCTCCTTGTCGAATCGGTTCTCGTGCCACCACAGGAGTGGTGTCAGTCCAGCGCCCGCGCCAGGACCCAGCGGTCGGCCACCATGTCCCGGCGCAGGTCGTACACACCCGCTGCGTCCGAGCGGCCCGCCTGGGCCTCGACGCGCCACACCTCATGCTCGTGCGCCGGGAGGGCGCCCTCCAGCGCGCGGCGCGATCCCCCCCACCACGCGCTCGACTCGATCCAGTGGGCGATCACGGCGCGCACCACGTACAGCCGTCCGCGCCAGAGGAACTGGTCAGGGCTGTCCTCGGAGGGACACTCCCCCACGCGGCGGACATCGATCGGATCGGCATACGTGCGGCTCATTGCGTCCTCCTGGCAGTCGTGGGGTCGCGCACCGGGGAAGACGGCTGTGCGGGGGGATCGGCCTGCGCTCCTGCGCTTCCCTCGCCGAGGCGCAGGCCGATCCCCGAGTGCTGGCGGTCCGGGGTCGGCGGTTCCACCAGCACCATGTTCGAACGGGTGTTCGAACTGGCTTCACCGTACGCCCCCGGTCTGACACCGTCAACCCCCGGTGCGGGGATACTGGGGACATGCCCGAGACTCCGGCCCTGGTGAGCCTGCACGTCTGGGGGGTCCCGACCCGGCACGTCCCCACGGCGGTCACCCACATGGCTCGCCACCGACGCCGCGTGCGCGCCCTCCCGGGAGTCCGGTTCGCCAAGCTGCTGGGCACTGGGAACGGGCGCACCTTCACCCCGCTGGACGCCGACGCGCACCACTGGGGCGTGCTGGTGTGCTGGGCCGACGACCAGGGACCACGCCGGTTCGCCGACTCCCCCGTGGCACGGGACTGGGACCGGATCGCCGAGGAGTCGGCCACCTGGGTCATGCGTCCGCTGAGCAGCCGCGGGCTCTGGGCAGCTCAGCAGCCGTTCGGCAACCCGATACCGAACCGATGGGACGGACCCATCGCGGCGATCACCCGCGGGCGGATCAAGCCCCGGATGTGGCGCACGTTCTGGAGCTCCGTACCGCCAGTGGTGCTCGACATCAAGCAGGGCGGCGGGCTCACGTTCGCGATGGGGATCGGTGAGGCCCCGGTCGGGCTGCAGGGCACCTTCTCGACCTGGTCCGACGGCCCCGCCCTCTCGGCCTTCGCCCACCGCCGCCCCGCGCACCAGCAGGTGATCGCCCAGACCAAGCAGCTCGGCTGGTACTCCGAGGAGCTCTTCGCGCGGTTCGCCCTGCTCTCCGCCGAGGGCACCGTCGCCGGCCGTCCCGTTCCTGCGCTCGACACCGCGTAGCACCGGCCAGGTGCTCTCGAGCACGCCCTGTGGATGACTGGTTGACGCCTGAGCCACGGGGTCAGATCCTCGCGTCATGGACGAAGGGGGAGCATCATGGCTGTCATGGCCGCCGACACCGCATTCACCCGTGAGGACCTCGACGCGCTACCGGACGACGGCCGGCGCCACGAGCTCCTCGACGGCGCGTTCCTGGTGACCCCCTCACCGGGCTTCTCCCATCAGGACGTCCAGATGCGCCTGATCGACCTCCTGCGACCGAACCTGCCCGAAGGACTCGTCCTGCTGGCAGGCCCCTTCGACGTCGCGCTCTCGGACCGCACTGTCGTGGTTCCCGATCTCCTGGTCGCCCCGCGAGTGCAGTTCACCGCCCGCGACCTACCCGGAGCACCTCTGCTGGCGGTCGAGATCCGCTCCCCCTCGACGGCCCTGATCGACCGGACCACCAAGCGCCACCTGTACGAACGGGCTGGAGTCCCGTCCTACTGGCTGGTGGATCCCATCGAGCCCTCGATCACCGTCCTGGAGCTGGTCGACGGCGCGTACACCGAGCGCGCCCATCTGACCGGGAACGAGACAGTCGACCTGAGCGCGCCCTACCCGGTGGAGCTCAGCGCCCGGGCCCTGCGCCCCGCCTAGACTCGAGGCCGTGCCCGCCGCGACCTCGCCGCCCCTGCGCGCCCTGCCATGGGTGCTCGGTGCCGCTGGGGTGCTGTCGCAGATCGTCTGGGTGCTGCTCCCCGAGGACCTGCGCGACGCCGCCACCATCACCTCGGTGCTGCTGCTGGCCGCCGCCGGTGCCAGCCATGCCGCAGTCCATCGGGGTCTCGGCTGGGCAGCTGGCCTCTACGGGACCACAGCGGCGATCGGCCTGGCAGTCGAGGCGATCGGCACAGCCACCGGCTACCCGTTCGGCGCCTACAGCTACGGCGATCGCCTGGGGCCCATGGTGCTCGATGTCCCGCTGCTGATCCCCCTGGCGTGGTGCATGGCCGCCTACCCGATGCTGCTGCTCGCCCAGCGCCTGGGCACCCGACGCTGGCAGGTGGTCCTGATCGGCGCATGGACCATCACCGCCTGGGACCTGTTCCTCGACCCGCAGATGGTCGGCGAGGGGCACTGGGCCTTCGCCGGCCCGACCCCGGCCCTGCCCGGCTCGCCCGGCATCCCGCTGACGAACTACGCGGGCTGGTTCGCCACCGGTCTGCTCATCTTCTGGGTGCTGGACCACCTGCCCCGCACCGCGGCTGACGACCGCATGCCCCACCTGCTGATGCTCTGGATCTACGCCTCGAACGTCATGGCCGCCGCCGTGTTCTTCGGCCGTCCGGCGGTCGCGGTCTGGGGCGGGATCGCCATGGGCATCACGGTCATCCCCTGGGCGCGCCTGGTGGTGCCGGAGTTGCGTCGCGCCCCTCACGATGAACTGGTCGGCACCCAGTGAGACCAGGTCGCGCAACTGTCCTGGCCGCCACACTGCTGGCTGCCGGACTCACCGCCCACACCGCCTGGAACACCCGGCACCTTCGGCCCGCTCCGGTCCCGGCACCCGGCGATCCGATCGAACTCGCTCGCGTGACTGTCCTGCTGCCGGCCCGCGATGAGGCCCACCGGATCGAGCCGTGCCTGGCGGGGTTGCTGGCCCAGGACCACACAGCGATGCGCGTGCTCATCCTCGACGACGGCTCCACCGACGGCACCGGCGACCTCGTGCGCGCCGCTGTTGCCCAGGACCCCCGGTTCGAGGTGCGTGACGGTGGCACCGAGCACCCACCCGAGGGATGGTTGGGCAAGCCGTGGGCCTGCCAGCGCCTGGCCGAGGCAGCCCTCGCCGGCGATCCCCCGGCCGGGGACGCGGCTGCCGACCTGCTGCTGTTCGTGGACGCAGATGTGGTGCTGGCCCCCGACGCCGTTCGCCGGATCGCCACCCTGATGCGCGACTCCGGCCTCGACCTGGCCAGCCCCTACCCCCGCCAGGTCGCGATCACCGCCACGGAGCGCCTGGTCCAGCCACTGCTGCAGTGGTCGTGGATGACGACCCTTCCGCTGGGCGTCGCCGAGGACTCCCCGCGACCATCCCTGACGGCCGCCAACGGACAGGTCCTGGCTATCACCCCCGCGGCATACGAGCGCTCCGGCGGCCACACGACCGTCCGCCACGAGGTCCTGGAGGACATCGCACTGGCCCGCGCGGTGAAGGCCGTGGGCGGCAGGGCGAACGTCACCGACGGCACCGACCTGGCCACCTGCCGGATGTACACCAGCCGAACCGAGCTCATCGACGGGTACACCAAGTCGCTGTGGGCGGCGTTCGGCTCCCCTGCGGGCTCCGTGGGAGCCACCGGGATTCTCACCCTCGCCTACGTGCTCCCCCCGGCCGCAGCCCTCCTCGCCCGCTCACCCGGGACCCGGGCTGCGGGCACCCTCGGCTACGTCACGGGGGTCGCCGGTCGCATCCTGGTGGCTCGCCGCACGGGCGGCCGGGTTGCCGACGCATGGTCGCACCCGCTGTCGATCCTCGCGCTCGACGGCCTGACCGCCCTGTCGTGGTGGCGCCACCGGCGCGGGCAGCTCGCCTGGAAGGGCCGCACGGTGCACGTCAGCGCAGGGCCATCGCCCGCTCGGACATCGCCGTGATCGTCAGCGCCGGGTTCACGCCGATGTTCGCCGGCACGACGCTGCCGTCGAGCACCCGCAGGTCCTCGTACACCTCACCATCCGGCGTGGCGAAGACGCGGTGGGCGGAGTCGACCACGCCCTCAGCAGGCGACCCCGCGATGACCGCCCCACCGAGGATGTGCGCCGTCGAGCCGACGCCGAGCACCGGATCCAGCAACGTCCCGTAGGCCGTCCCACCGCTGGCACGCGCGACGGCGCTGGCGGCGGCGTTCGCCTGCGGCAGGTAGGTCGGGATCGCCTGCGCCCCCGGTGCCAGCCGCGAGCGCAACCCCCACCCGAGCGGCCCTCGCCGCAGCTGCAGCGAGATCTCGTTGTCGTCATGCTGCATGACCGTCAGGACCGTGACCCGTCGGTACCAGTCGCGGGCCCGTGCGTTGGCCGTGGCGCCGGCCGGATCGCGCAGGTACGCCCGCGCCGTCGCCCGCGCCCGGGAGCCCTGGGTCTCCCCCTCCACGAGTGGGGACAGGTACCAGCGCATGAACCCGAACGAGCGCGGGAACCGATTGTTGGTGACGTGCGTGAGGTCATCGGGGTGGAAGTCGCTGCTGATCGTGGCGCCATCGGTGACGTCCGGTCCGCCGGCTGGTTGCAGCACGGCCGTGAACGCCTCCGAGTTGGTGCGCACGTGCGTCCCGAGGGCCGGTGAGGCCCAGGGCAGTGTCCGCCAGCGATCCCGGGAGGCCAGCAGGAGCTCGGTGGTCCCAAGGACCCCCGCGCTGAGCACCACCTCGCGGGCCGCGATGCTGCCTGCGGGCGCACCCCGCCTCAGCGGATCAGCGAGGTCCAGCCGCCAGCCACCGCCTGGGAGTCGCGCCAGCCGAACCACCTTCGATCGGGGCCGCACCACCGCCCCCAGCTCCTCTGCTCGCGCGAGATAGGTCCGGTCGATGCTGTTCTTCGCGCCGTGCGGGCAGCCGGTGATGCACGCCCCGCAGCGCACGCAGTCGGCGAAGGAGATCCCCTGCGGGGTCGAGGCGAAGGTTCCGGCCACGCCCAGCTCATCGGCAGCGGCCTGCAGCCATGCGTCCTGCGCGCCTGAGTACGGGTTCGTCTGGCGGCCCAGCATCGCGGCCGCCCTGTCGTAGTGCGGCGCCAGCTCCGCCGCCCAGTCCAGTCCGGTGGCTGCCCACCCGGACGCCTCCCACGCATCCGGCTTCGGGTGCAGCAGCACTCCCGCATAGACGATCGACCCGCCACCGACACCGACCCCATGCACGACCATCACATGGCGCAGCAGCGTCTGCTGGAAGTACCCGTGCAGCCCGACCCCGGGCATCCACAGGAAGTCGCGCGTCCGGCGGCCCCCGGCCTCCAGATCCTCGGGAGTCAAGCGACGCCCCTGTTCGAGGACCAGCACCGAGCGTCCCGCCTGCGCATGGCGCAGGGCGGCCACGCCACCACCGAAACCCGACCCGACGACCGCGACATCAACATCCCACCCGCTCACCCCCACAGCCTCCCGCGTCCACGGCTCCGATGCGATCCAGCGGGACCCCGAACCGCGACGTCCACGTAGGGTTCTGGGCATGGCACGCATCATCGTGATCGGCGCCGGGATGGGTGGGATGGCCGCCGCGGCCAGGCTGAGGGTCAAGGGCCACGACGTCACCGTGATCGAGGCCAGTGACACGCACGGCGGCAAGCTCGGCACGTTCCGCCGCGACGGGTTCGCCTTCGACACCGGCCCCAGCCTCTTCACCATCCCTGCCGTGTACCGCGACCTGTTCCTCAAGACCGGCGGACCGTTGGAGGACAGCGTCGAACTGGTCCCACTCGACCCCGGATTCACCTACCGGTTCGCCGATGGCTCGACGCTGCCGATGCCTGGGGTCGGCGTGGGGATGGGAGCGGCGGCGATGGGCGATGCCTTCGGCGGGCAGTCGGCCGACCAGTGGCGGGCGCTGATGGAGCGCGCGGGCCGGATGTGGGCAGCCACCCGCCGCCCGTTCCTCGAGTCGCCGTTGACCGGTGCCCGCGACCTGATCCCCCTGGCCCGCGACCTCGGCGCTGTGCGCACGGTCGCCCCGTGGCAGACGCTGCGCGGCCTGGGCAGGAGCACCCTCACCGACTGGCGTGCTCGCCAGGTGTTCGACCGCTACGCCACCTACTCGGGTTCCGATCCGCGCAGGGCGCCGGCCGTCCTGGCCACGATCCCCTACGTCGAGGCCACCTTCGGCGCCTGGCATGTCGCCGGTGGGCTGCGCAGCCTCGGCGACGCCCTTCGCGCACGCCTCGACGAGCGCGGGGTGACCGTCCGGCTCTCCACCCCGGCCACCCGGATCCTGCTGTCCGGGGATCGAGTGTCGGGCGTGGAGGTGGCCGGGGGCGAGGTGCTGCCCGCCGACGTGGTCGTCGCCAACGCTGACGCGAGCCTTGTGTACGGCAGCCTGCTGGGCGACCAGGCCCCGCGGGCCCCTGTGCGCCGGCTCGCCCGGGCCACGCCGTCGCTGTCCGGGTTCGTGCTGCTGCTGGCGGTCCAGGGCCGTACTCCCGGACTGACCCACAACAACGTCTGGTTCCCCCGCGACTACGACGCGGAGTTCGACTCCATCTTCGACCGGCGCCCCCGGCCCGTCGACGACCCGACGATCTACGCCTGCATGCCGGACGACCCAGGCATGCGCCCCGAGGACGGCGAGGCCTGGTTCGTGCTGGTCAACGCCCCTCGGCACTGCGCAAGCGGTCAGTTGCCGGGCACGATCGACTGGGACGCCCCCGGCCTGGCCGACTCGTACGCCGACAAGGTCCTGGCCCGGCTGGCCGAGCGCGGCACCGACCTCACGGGTCGCGTCCTCTGGCGCGAGCTGCGCACTCCAGCCGATCTCGAGCGGGCGACCGGCGCTCCGGGTGGATCGATCTACGGGACCTCGTCGAACGGCGCGCGGGCGGCGTTCCTGCGCCCCCAGAACGCCTCACCGGTTCCCGGCCTGTTCCTCGTGGGCGGGTCAGCGCACCCTGGCGGCGGGCTCCCGCTGGTCGGGATGTCAGCCGAGATCGTGGCCAACCTGGTCGGACGCGCCTGAGGCCCGGACGGCGATCGAGGGCCGCTATCTCCGCGGGTCCGGGTCCGTCCAGCCCGCAAGCCGGCCGACACGCGACACCGACTGCAGCGCCCGCTCCGTGGCCTCGCGCGCCGTCAACGTGCTGACGATCAACAGCCGGTCGCCGACCTTGATCCGGGTGGTGCGGTCGGGCACGAGGGTGTGACCGCTGCGGATCACGAGCGACACGACCGCCCCCGCGGGCAGCGGCAGCTCGCTGATGTAGGTGCCGGCCATCCGGGACCCCGTGGGGATGTCCAGGTCGAGCAGCGCTGCGTGCATGGTGTCCAGGGGCGCGGCCTCCACGGTCAGCTCCCCCACCTGCTCGGTCCGGACCAGTCCCAGCCGCCGCCCGAGCAGGGGCATGGTCGGTGCCTGCAGCAGCGTGAGCAGGATGACCAGCAGCAGGGTCACGTCGAAGATCAGGGCACCGTCGGGCACGTCCGAGCCCAGGGGGATCGTCGCGAAGATGATGGGCACCGCCCCGCGCAGGCCAGCCCAGGAGACGAACGCCAGCCACTGCCAGGGCATCGGCTCCGTTCGAGTCCGGCGGGTGACCCACCCCGGCCGCAGGAACACGCCCAACGATGCCAGCACGCTCACGGGACGTGCGACGACGAGGAGCAGCGCCCCAGCGAGCAACGCGATCCCGACCGCATCCCCCAGCCGGCTGGGGAACGCCAGGAGGCCGAGCATGACGAACAGCCCGATCTGGACCGTCCACGCGAGGCCCTCGATGAAGCCGAGCACCGCGCGACGGTGCGGCAGCGGGGAGGCGGCCATGATCAGCGCGACGACGTACACCGCAGCGAACCCGGAGGTGTGCAGGACCACGGCCAGCCCGTAGGCGAGCATCAGCAGCGCGATCACCGCGACGGGATAGAGACCCGCTGCGGGCAGGGCGAGCCTGGGCAGCAACCATCGGGCGAAGAGCCCGACGAGCACACCCACGAGCAGCCCACCGACGAGTTCAGCGACCACCACGATCGGGATCAGCCAGACGGGCATCTCGCTGCCCACGGTCGTCGAGAGCAGCACCACCAGCACGACCACCGGGGCGTCGTTGAGCCCGGACTCGGCCTCGATGAGCGTCTGGAGCCGCGAGGGCAGCCGCAACCCGCGGGCCACCGTGAAGACGGCAGCGGCATCGGTGGGGGCGAGGACGGCGGCGATCAGCACGGCGGTGCGCAGATCCATCCCTGTGATCCAGTGCAGCGGCCAGGCGACGAGCACGATGCTCAGCGCCACACCGAGGGTGGCCAGCAGCGCCGCTGGCACGGCCACCGGGCGCACGGTGGAGGTCCGCGTGGTCAACCCACCCTCAGCCAGGATGATGACCAGCCCCGCGTATCCCAGCGCCGTGGCCAGCTCTGCGTCGTTGAAGGGGATCCCGCCCGGTCCATCCTCGCCGAGCAGCAGGCCCAGCCCGAGGTAGAAGAGCAGGCCGGGCATGCCGAACCGCTCGGCGACGCGCACGCCACCCACCGCGGCCAGCACGATCACACCCACGACCAGGCTGATCTGCGCAGCCTGCTCGGCGTCCATCAGCCACCGCCCCCGAGCGTGCGCCGGATGACGACCAGCAGCTGGACCAGCCCGATCACCCCGAGACCGACGAGGGCCCACGCCCCGAGGGTCGCCCATCCGGGATCGTCATCGGGCCGGGCGGCGCTGGCCAACAGCGTCATGACCACCACGATGACGCGGGTGGGCCGCTCATTGAGCGTCAGCACCCCGACCTCGGTCATCCCGGCTCCTCCGGCGCGGGCGCGCGCGTACTCCTGCAACCAGCAGAGCGCCACAGCTGCCACGCAGACCGGCGCAGGCGCCCCCACCACCCACAGCGTGGCCACGAACACCGCGTCGCTGATCCGGTCGGTGACCGCGTCGAGCACTGCCCCCCACCGGCTGGTGCGCCGGGTCATCACCGCGACCGCCCCATCCAGGGAGTCGAAAAGGCCGCTCAGCGCGATCACCAGCGCGGCGGCGAGCACTCCCCCGCGACCGAGCGAGGCGAGCAGGGGCGCCGAGCACGCGATCAGCAGCCCGAGGAGCGTCACGGCGTCCGGTGGCACCCGCAGGCGAGCAAGCGGCGAGGCCACGACGTGCACGATCCGCAGCCAGCCCCCGACGACCCCGGTCGGGCGGGCACCGCCATGCAGCGTCGACCACTGCTGCAGGTAGGTGTCGCGGTCCATGATCAGCGCAGCGACCAGCCGACGGTCAGGCTGACGACGAGCGCTCCTTCGCCGGCATCCAGCGACATCTTCCCGGCCCCGTCCGACGCCGCGGCCGCAGCCATCCGCATGGGCCCCGGCGGTCGCGGGTGCCCGACCGTCTCGTCGATGGCCAGCACCTCCCCGAGCTCGCGGGCGGCCAGCGAGGCCAACTGGCTCGCGCGGGCCAGGGCGTCTGCCCAGGCGGCATCGCGGGCCCGGCTCATCAGTCCGGTCGGGTCGCTGTGCCGGAACGAGACGTCATGCACGCGCGCGGCATTCCCGCCGGCCTCCACCACCGCGCTGAGCAGATCGCCGGCGGCCTCGACATCGCGGGTCGTTGCCGTGAGCTGGACCGCCGCCTGGAATCCCGCCACGGTCGGGTACTCGTCGTACACGGGATTGAGGCTGACCGCGGATGTGGCCAGGGCGGACTCCGACAGCCCGGATGCCAGCAGCACCCCGCGCATCTCCTCGAGTGACTCCGACGATGCCGCCAGCGCCCCGGCAGCCGACGGCCGGCGCACCTCCGAGCCCACGGTGATCACGCACTCGTCCCGGGCCCCCAACGCCGTCCCGGACCCGGTGACCCAGATGCCCTTGTCCATGCCCACCTCCTGCGTCGCTGGTGCTGAGCCCTACCGGGTGAGCCTCGTGAAGATCTCGCGCGTGGCCGTCGACCGGTTGAGCGTGTAGAAGTGCAGGCCGGGAGCGCCACCAGCCAGGAGCTTCTCGCACAGCTCGGTGGCGACCTCGATGCCCAGGTCGGTGACCGCGACCGGATCGTCGGCCACGGCCTGGAACCGCGCCGCCAGCTCGGCCGGGAAGGCCGCCCCCGACAGAACCGCGAACCGCTCGAGCTGGTTCAGGTTCGTGACGGGCATGATCCCCGGCAGGATCGGCATGGTGACGCCCTGCTCGGTGGCCCGCTGCACCATCGTGAAGTAGTCCTCGGCGCGGAAGAAGAACTGGGTGATGGCGAAGGTGGCGCCCGCACTCTCCTTGGCGGCCAGCACCTGGGCGTCGGTGTCCGGGTCCGGGGACTCCGGATGCCCCTCGGGGAACGCCGCGACACCGATCGTGAAGTCCCCGGCCTGCCGGGCAAGCCGGACCAGCTCGTCGGCGTGGGACAGGCCTCCGGGCACCGGTGTCCACTGGCTGCCCGGTCCGCCGGGTGGATCGCCGCGAAGTGCCAGCAGGTTGGTGATGCCCGCGAGCTGGTACCGGGTGAGCACCTCGCGCAGCTCGGACTCGGTGGAGCCGACGCAGGTCAGGTGCGCGACCGCGTCCATCCCGGTCTCGTTGAGGATGCGGCTGGTGATGCGCACCGTTCGGTCGCGGGTGGAGCCGCCAGCGCCATATGTCACCGAGACGAAGGTCGGCGACAGCGGGGCGAGGTCCGAGATGGCCGACCACAGCTGGCGCTCCCCCTCGTCGGTCTTC
The DNA here is from genome assembly GCA_963736425.1 of uncultured Actinomycetes bacterium. GTDB lineage: Bacteria > Actinomycetota > Actinomycetes > S36-B12 > CAIYMF01 > Prado023. The sequence goes on along the minus strand of CAVTOX010000014.1, from coordinate 218,820 downwards.
GGCGGGAAGAACTCGAAGGAGAACACGGGCTCCCCGGAGCTCAGGCTCCGGGACAGGTCGACGGACATCAGAGGCTCCTGGCGGTCGCGGCGACCGCGAGCTGTTCGAGGGCGGACCGGGCATCGGCGGCGAGATCGGCGCCGTCGAGCGCGGCGACCGCCTCAGCGGTTCGCTGGCCGATGAGGAACTCGACCTCGTCGAGCGCGCCGGTGGCCACGATGATCGTGCGCATGTCGTCGATGGCCTCGGCACCGAGGTGCGGATCGCCCAGGCCCTCACGGAGATGGGCCGCCTGCTCTGCGGTCGCGCGCTGCATCGCGGTGGCCACCAGGATCGTGCGCTTGCCCTCGCGCAGGTCGTCGCCGGCCGGCTTCCCGGTCTCGACGGGGTCGCCGAACACACCGAGCACGTCGTCGCGCAGCTGGAAGGCCTCGCCCAGCGGCAGGCCGTAACCGGACAGGGCGTCCATGAAGCCCTCGTCCGCACCCGCGAGCGCGGCACCGAGGTGCAGGGGGCGCTCGATCGTGTACTTGGCTGACTTGTAGCGCACCACCAGCAGCGCACGCTCCACCGATCCGCCGCCCCGGGCCTGCTCGAGCAGGTCGAGGTACTGGCCGGCCATGAGCTCGGTGCGCATGCGGTCGTAGACGACCTTCGCCCGGGCCAGGGCGTCGGAGTCGAACCCGGAGCGGTAGATCATCTCGTCGGCCCAGCTCAGGCACAGGTCACCGAGCAGGATCGCCGCCCCGTCGCCGAAGCGCTGGGAGTCCCCCGCCCATGTGGACCCGCGGTGCAGGGTGGCGAAGCGGCGATGCGCGGCGGGCTTCCCGCGGCGCATGTCGGAGTCATCCATGACGTCGTCGTGAACGAGCGCGCAGGCCTGCAGGAGCTCCAGTGCGGCAGCGGCGTGCAGGGCGTGGTCGAGGTCGGCGCCGCCCGCGCCGAGGTAGCCCCACATGCAGAAGGCCGGCCGGAGCCGCTTCCCCCCGGCGAGCAGCTCGTCGAGCCACTCGGTGAACGGCACGAGGTCTGGGGAGATCCCGGCAAGGATCTGCGCCTGCTCAGCGAGGAAGTCGTCGAGGGTCCCCTGGACCGAGGCACGCAGGTGCTCCGGAGTGAGGCGGGGTTCGGGCGTCATGACGCACAGCCTAGGGCCCGACGGCGATCTGCGGGCTGGAACGCCCACCGGATGGGTCCTCGACGCTGAGGAGACGAGTGGGCCGGTCCGCCGAGGCGGTTGCCGACCCACTCGCAGGTCCTGCGCGGTCAGCCCGCGAGGATCTTGGCCTTCTGGGCCGCGAACTCCTCCTCCGTCAGGACACCAGCAGCCTTGAGCTCACCGAGCTTCTGGAGCTGGGCCATGGTGTCCACCGCAGGAGCGGCGGGAGCGGCGGGTGCCGCCGGTGCGGCCGCGGCAACCGGTGCAGCGGCAACCGGAGCTGCTGCAGCAGCTGTCTGGGCGGCGACGGCCTGAGCCACAGCCGCATCGATCGCCGCCTGCTGCTGCTCAGCAGCCTCCGCGGCCTTGTAGCGAGCCAGCTCGTCGGCCTGTGCCTGATTTGCCACGGCCTGCTGCTGCGCCGCCTGCTGCTGGGCCATCGCCTGCTGCTGCGCGGCTGCCTGCTGCTGATTCGACGGGCCCGACATGGCGCCCGACACTCCTTTCGACACAGCAGTCGCCGTACCGGCTACCACTGCGGTCCGCGCCATGGTGCCCACCAGGCCCGGACGTCCCCTTCTGCTCATCAGTTGCCTCCCTCTTCTTCTTCGGCCAGCGCCTCGATCGCCGCTGCGACGACCTCGGCTGGGATCCGCTGCATGCCCACGAGGTAGCCTCCGGATCCCCGGATCGCGGCACCGATGCGCGCCGCCCACGAGTTCTCCCAGACTATGACCAATGCTGAGGTGTTCGGCTCGAGGTCAGCGGCCATGAGGTCGAGATCCTCATCGTTGAGCAGGTCCAGCCGCTCGCCGGTGAGTCCGGCGAACGCGTCAGAGACGTCGGCGTCCTCGACTTCGACGACGGTGGTGTTCCCCTCACCGTCCTTGGTGATGAAGGCCAGGTCGATGATATGGACGGTCCCGCTGTCGTTGAGCTCAGCCAGAGCCGGGGCCACATCCCCGTTGAAGTCATTGCCCTCGAACACCACGAGGGCGATATCGACTGGTCCGATGGTGTTCGGATCCAGGATTTGAGCCATGTGCGATCCCTTCCGGAAGTGGTCTGCTTGGTGCGGGCCGACGCTAGCAGCGCAGGAGGGTCCGAGGCCGGTCGGGCGAGCGGGCAACGAGCCTCACATGCATCGCGCCGGGCCGCCATCCCCGACGGGGTCGCCCATTCGCCGACGTCAACGATGGGGCCTACGGTTGTCTCATGAGACTCCCCCTGACGCATGCCGGACCGGTGGTCGGCCCGACGGAGAACGTCGTGATCGTCGGCGCGGGGCTGGGTGGCCTGAGCGCCGCGCTGCGGCTGGCCGGCGCGGGCCGGAACGTGACGATCCTCGAGCGTGAGGCTGTCCCGGGCGGACGCGCCGGGGTCATCGAGGACTCGGGCTACCGCTTCGACACCGGCCCGACAGTCCTGACGATGCCGGGCCTGATCGAGGACGCCTTCGCCTGTGTCGGGGAGGAGATGTCCGACTGGCTGGAGCTCGCGCCGGTGAGCCCGGTGTACCGGACGTACTTCCCCGACGGCTCGCAGCTCGACGTGCACTCCGACGTCGACGCGATGGCTGACGAGATCGCCGAGGTCATCGGCCCGGATGAGGCTGCGGGCTACCGACGCTACATCGACTTCGCCACCGAGCTCTACAACCTGGAGATGGCCGACTTCATCGACCGCAACATCGACAGCCCCTTCGATCTGCTGACCCCGAACCTGGCCCGTCTCGTCGCCATCGGTGGGTTCCGCCGCATGGCCCCCAAGGCAAACGACTACCTGCGCGACCCCCGGACCCAGCGGGTGTTCTCCTTCCAGGCGATGTACGCCGGCATGAGCCCGCACGACGCGCTGTCCATCTACTCGGTCATCGCCTACATGGACTCCGTCGCAGGGGTGTTCTTCCCCAAGGGCGGGATGCACGCGGTGCCCGCCGCGATGGCGGCTGCCGCCGAGAAGCACGGGGTGTCCATCCGGTACAGCACCACGGTGGAGTCGGTCGAGCACGACGGGTCGCGGGCGTCGGCGGTCATCACCACCGATGGCGAGCGGATCCCGGCCGACGTGGTCGTGCTGAACCCGGACCTGCCGGTCGCCTACCGCGACCTGCTGGGCCTCGAGCCCTGGAACGTCCGCCGGCTTACCTACTCGCCCAGCTGCGCGGTCCTGCTGGCCGGGTCCTCAGCCCAGTACTCGAAGATCGCGCACCACAACATCCACTTCGGTCGCTCATGGGAGGGCGTGTTCACCGACCTCATCGACCGCGGGCCGGCTCATGGCCGACCCGAGCCTGTTCCTGACCAACCCCACGAGGTCGGACCCGTCGCTGGCCCCCGACGGCAAGCAGTCGTACTACGTGCTGTTCCCGACGCCCAACCTCGATGCGCCGATCGACTGGACGGTCGAGGCGCCCCGCTACCGCGACCACATGGTCTCGGTGCTCGAGGAGCGCGGGTACGTCGGCTTCGGCGACGCCATCGAGGTGGAGCACCTCACCACGCCGCTGGACTGGGCCGAGCAGGGGATGGAGCGCGGATCGCCGTTCGCCTCCGCACACTCGTTCATCCAGACCGGGCCGTTCCGCCCGGGCAACCGGTGGGGCGAGAACGTGGTGTTCACAGGCTCGGGGACACAGCCGGGAGTCGGCGTTCCGATGGTGCTGATCTCCGGGAGAATCGCCGCGGAGCGCATCGTCGGCCCGTTGCCGCGCTCGCTGTCGCGCTGAGCGGGGGCATCCTCGACCCCCCCGTTCGATTGTGGAGGGCGGCTGGATTTGTCGGCCTGTGATGTCTCAGGACATCGGTGACAGTTCTGCATCAGGACATGGGTGACGGTTGGTGTGTCAGGACTTCGGTGACACTTCCGGGTTCTCGGGGCGGGTTCCTGGCCGTCGGCCGTTTCCGACGTATCAACCAGTGTCGCGGTCGTGCCGATTGGGGGTCATGGCAATTGTTGCTGATGTCACCCCTGCCACGGGGCCAACCGATAGTCGCCTGCGCTGGCCCGTGGTGCTGTCCGTTGTTGCCGCCGTGTTGACCTTCTTTGCCTTGGCGGTGGCCACGGGCAAGCAGATCCAAACCTACGCGAATGAGCCGCACGCGTACTCGAGTACACGGCAAATGGCCAAGGCAATCGGCTGCACCAGTTCCTATGTCGACACGATCTCCCCAGAGTCCACATCGGCCGGGGAGTGCACAGCCAACGGCGAACGGGTTGTGCTACGAACCTTCAGCAACCAAAGGGAGGCGTTGGCGTGGCATGAGAGCGTCGTAAGGGCGTCGGAGGAACAGATCATCGCTGGCATCGGATCCAACTACGTCGTGCACACCTACGACCGCGAGACGATGGAAGCTGTCAGCGCGGCGCTGGACTGATGCACGGCAGGAGCAGGAGACCGACCCAGGCAGACGGTGGCCCTAAGGGCCGTGTGGGCTGTCCTGCACGCCTCGTGTGACGCTGCTCCCGTCCTCAGGGCTCCGCCGTAGACACCCAATCCGTATCACCAGACGCACGCAGGATGGGACCTGGAACCGGTCTACGACGGATGGCGCTGGCGCATGCCCAGCGGGCTGACCCAACAGGACCATCCGGATCCACCACTGGAGTAGCGGCAGTACCCTGCAAGGCATGGCGGCGCCTGCGCGTACCTCGCGAGCCCGGATCGACCGGGCCATGGCGGCGCACTATGCCCTGCCCGGGTTGCTGGGAAGCTCCTTGGTCGCCCTCGGCGCCCTGGGCGTTGGGTGGCTGCCGGCCAACTCACCCCTGATCGACGTCGGCATCGTGAGCACCCTGCGCTCCACGACGGCTGGTGAGGCCCTGTCCCGTATCGCGGTCTTCGCGGGCGTCGCCCTGTTGCTCCAGACCTGGCTGGTGCTCGGCCACGACGTGCTCGACGACCTCGAGCGCGACGACCGCCGGCTCGTGGTGATCCTCGCGATCTGGATCGCACCCCTGCTGCTGATGCCCCCGTTGTTCAGCCGCGACGCGTACTCCTACTTCGCCCAGGGCCAACTGGTGCTCGCCGGGCTCAACCCGTACGAGAACGGCGTCTCCGCCCTGCCCGGATGGTTCCTGACCGGCGCGGACCCACTCTGGGCGGAGTCACCGACGCCCTACGGACCGGCCTTCCTGATCCTGCAGCAGGGTGTGGCTGCAGTGGCCGGCACCCACGCCTTCTTCGGAGCGCTGCTGTTCCGGCTGATCGCGCTGACCGGCGTCGCCCTGATGGTCGTCTACCTGCCACGCCTGGCGCACGCGCACGGCATCGACCCGCCCAAGGCCGTGTGGCTGGCACTTCTGAATCCGTTGGTCCTCATGCACTTCGTGGCTGGTGCGCACAACGACGCCCTGATGGTCGGGCTCATGGTGGCTGGCCTGACCCTGGCCGTGGAGCGGCACCCGATCATCGGGATCCTGCTGATCGGCCTGGCCGGCGCCGTGAAGCCGATCGCGCTTGTCGTCCTGCCCTTCGCGGGCCTGCTCTGGGCCGGTACCAGGGCCAGCTGGCCACAGCGGATCTGGGCGTGGGTCCGAGCCTCGGCCATCGTTCTGGCCATGTTCGCCGTGCTCTCCCTCGCGGTGGGCGTCGGTCTGGGCTGGGTCGCCTCCCTGAGCACTCCTGGCACGGTGCGCACCTGGCTGTCCCCACCCACAGCCATCGGAATGCTCGTCGGCAGCATCCTGGACTGGATCGGCCTGGGCTCCGTCGACGGCGCGGTGAGCTTCTTCCGGGCCGTGGCGCTGCTCACCGGCGCGGCGATCGCCCTGTACCTCGTTCTGCGTCCTGAGGGCCGCTCCCCGGTGCGCGGGGCTGCACTGGTCCTGCTCACGATCGTGGCGCTCGGACCCGTCGTGCAGCCGTGGTACCTGCTCTGGACGCTGCCCCTTCTGGCCGCCACTGGCCTGACCGGGACCCAGCTGCGGGCCGTGATGATCGTCTCGACGATCCTCGTGCTCCACGGGATGGTCGAGTCCAACGCGACCGCGGACACCCTCGTGGACTTCTTCCGCGACGGGTTGGCTGCGGTCTTCGCACTGGCGATGGTGATCGTGGTGCTGGTCTCCAGCCCCGGCGAGCGGCGGCTCCTGGTCGGCGACCCGGTCGACCGGGGCATTCGCCCACGGACCAGCGAGGCGCGGCTGCGTGCCGGCGCCCTGGTGGTTCAGCCCACGGGCTCCTCGATCTCGTAGTCCTCGTCGACGAACACCTCACGCGCGCTGCGGTGCTGGCCGAGCGAGAGCTGGGGGCCCTCGCCGATCAGCACGACCCGGGCGGTCAGGTCCGCGTCCTCCCAGGCCGCCAGGATGTCGCGGAAGACATCGATGGCGATCGCGAACTGCTCAGGCTCCGACTCGGCCATGTCGCCCCAGCCCGACCAGAGGATCAGCAGGCCGTCAGCGTCCTCGAGGTCCTCGACCTCGTCGAACTCCTGGGACTCCAGGCACTCCTCAAAGGCATCCCAGTTGTGCCCGAAGTAGTCAGGGAAGCCGAAGCCGGCCGCGCACGCCTCGAAGAAGGCCGCGCGCCCTCCCCCCTCGGACACGTCGATGAGAACCGAGGCCCAGTCCAGCAGGGCGGCGAGTTCGGCGGCCGCATCCGCATCGGGGGCGTCACGCCACAGTGCGATCCGATTGCTCATCCGGACACGACCTCTCGGAAGCTCGAGTAGTGATCGGAGGTGTAGAACCGGGAGCCGTCGTCGCCGCCGATGATCCGGCGCGCGCCACGATCGTCGGATCCGGGCGTGTCCACTGTGTACTCGGCGTAGAAGCCCTTGGGCTGCTGGGGCAGGATCCCCTCGCGGTTGCTGAACGTGGACCCGTCCTTGTCATAGGGGAAGGGCCCATCCGATGCGATCAGCTCAAGGGTGTCGATGCCCTCGGGTGGAAGCTGCTCGACGTTCATCGTCTTCAGGTCGGAGGTGGGCTCGGCCGGTGCGAGGTCGGCGTACCGGGAGTCCGCAATGGCAGCCTGCTGCCCCCCACCTGCGGCACCAGCGCCGGTCCCAGTGGCCGCCCCGGCGCATCCAGACACAGCGATGAGGCCGAAGAGGACGGCCGCCAGCCGCATGCGCATGGTCACGTGGGCAGCATCCCACATGTGCCACCCCTGACTGTCGGCGAGATGGGAGGATGAGTCCATGTCACGGCGCGAACTGGATGCCGCAGGGATCACCGATCCGCAGATGCGGGCCGCGTATGAAGCCTGCCGGGAGCTGCACGCCCACCACGGCCGCACGTACTACCTGGCCACTCGGCTGCTCCCCCCCGGCAAGCGCCCCTTCGTGCACGCCCTGTACGGCTTCGCCCGGTACGCCGACGAGATCGTCGACGACCTCGACTCGGCCCTGACCCCGGTGCAGCGCGCGGACGAGCTGGCCAGCTGGGGCGACCAGGTCCTTGCCGACCTCGCCCAGGGGCACTCGGAGGACCCGATCGCCCGAGCTCTGGTCGACACCGCGATGCGCTTCGCGATCCCGCACGAGCACTTCGCCGACTTCCTGACCTCGATGCGGATGGACCTGACGGTCACCGAGTACCCGACCTTCGCCGACTTGGGCGTCTACGTGCACGGCTCCGCGGCGGTGATCGGCCGGGAGATGGTCCACGTCCTGGGCGCCACGGATCCCGCTGACCTGCCCGAGGCCCTCGACCGCGCCGACGACCTCGGGGTCGCATTCCAGCTGGCCAACTTCATCCGCGACGTCGGCGAGGACCTCGAACGTGGCCGGGTCTACCTCCCCCTCGACGAGCTCGAGCGCTTCGCGGTGAGCCGCGAGGACCTCGAGCGCCGGGTCCTGACCCCGCAGATCCGCCTCGCCCTGGAGTTCCAGGTCCGCCGGGTGCGCCAGCTCCAGGCCCGCGCCGAGCCCGGGATCGCCCTGCTCCGCCCGGAGGCCCAGCCCTGCATCGAGGCCGCCAGCGAGCTCTACTGCGGGATCGTCGACGCCGTCGAGGACATCGACTACCAGGTGTTCGACCACCGGGCGACTGTCGGCAACGGCCGCCGCATCCGGGTGGCCGGGGCGGCCTGGCGCGAGGCGCGCCGAGCCCGCCGTCGCGCCGCCTGAGACCTGATCAGCGCGTGGGGCCGATCGCGCCCTCGGGCAGCCGGGCCACCTGCTCGCCGAGCACCCACGCAGAGCCATCGGGGGCGATGCTCAGAGCGCCCACCTCCACAGGACAGGTGCTCACCGGTGCGCCGGCTGCCAGGCCTGGCGCGTCGTAGCAGACGACCCCCGCATCCCGGATCGAGCACACCTCCCCGGAAGGGGTCTGCGCCAGACCACGGGCTGCACCCCGGTCGAGTGTCCACTCACTGTCGGCGTACCGGGCGAGCGCCTGGCCCGCATCCTGCGCGTCCAGGGTCGCCCAGACCGCCCCATCCGCGGCGACGAGCAGCTGGGAGGCCCAGGTGTACGGCTCAGGGACACCCACGTCCGACCACTGGCCGCCCCACTGGTGCAGCCATGCCAGGCCGCGCTTGGGGTCGGAGTCGGCGGTCCAGACAACCCCGGACCCGGCTGCCAATGGCAACCCCTCGAACAGGCGCTTGCTGGCCTGGGGCCGCCCGATCGAGGTGCGCGACCCGTCGGGACGGACCGCCACGACCTCCCCGTCGGAGATCGTCCAGACCGAGCCGTCCTCCCCGGCGGCCAGTGAGACCCGCGCGTAGCCGCCGATGTCCTTGGCGACGACCGTTGATGTGTCACCCTCGATGCGCACGAGCCCCTTGGCCGACGCCTGCCAGATCGCGCCGTCCGTGGCCAGGACCGGGGGATTGGCCAGGTCGCCGGCGCTCACCGGCCCAACTGCCACCCACATCCCGTCGCGGTGCCTCGACAGGGCGGTCGTGGCCACGAGCCACGCCGGGCCATCACTCACGGGTCCCGCCGGGAGCCAGACCTCATCGGCGCCGACGGCGAGCACCCCATCGGGGGTCTCCCCATGGGCGACCCCGAACGAGGGCTGCACCACGGCCGTGGGGTCCTGCCACAGTGCGACGAAACCGTCGCCCTCGCCGCGCACGAGCCCCGCGATATCGCTCACGACCACCGTGTCGCCAGCGACCGCGAGGGCTGGCCAGAAGCCCTCGCTGCCCTCGGGGGCGCCCTCATCGGATCCGAAGGACTCCCATGTGCCGTCAGCCGCCAGCCTGGCCACCCGGACCTCCCCGCTCGGGTCGATCCCGTTGCCAGCCCCCGCCAGCGCCCAGAGCTGCCCGCCCGTGGTCACCGCCAGGTCAAAGGCGTACCCGCCCGGGCCCGCCTTGGTCCAGGTGCTCCCGTCGAAGCGGTACACCCCGTGCTGGTCGGTGACCGGGCCGTCCTGGGTACTGGACACCCAGACCCCGCCGGAGGGATCGGCGGTGATGTCAGCGATCCCGCCCGTCGGGGCCTCCTCGGCGTTGCCCGGGGTCGTCCACGCCGTCCCGTCGAAGCGCACCACCACCCCGCGCTCCACGCCGTCGACCACGTTCACGCCACCGGCCCAGACCGCCCCCTGCGAATCGCGGGCCAACGGGCCGGCCGAGCTCAGCTGCTCCATGCCGACCGACTGCCAGGATCCGTCAGCCCACCGGCCGACGCCGCCCGCACCACTGGCCCACAGCTCGTCCCCGACCTGGAGCACCTCACCCTCGGGACCTTCCCCGTCGGGCCCGTCTGCGTACTGCGCGGGCACCGCGATATCGACCAGGAATCGCTTGCCGTCGAACAGCCGGACCCGGTCACCGCTGTCGAGCCACACCCCGGCCGGCTGGGCCGGGGCAAGGCGCTGCACCGAGGTGAACGCCAGGTCGTCGGCGGCATCCCAGATCGTCGCCTCGCCAGTCGCTGGATCGACCCGGGCCACCTGCCAGGGGCCGTCCACCCACACCATCCCAGCACCGTCGACAGCGATGTCGCCCTCGCCGGTCCCGCCGGCCAGGGTCAACCCGCTGGGCACGAGGTCGGCTGACCTGTCCTCGGGCCACTGAGCAGCCGATCCCTCCCCTGATCCCCCGGCGCACCCCGCCACGAGCGCCGCACCCAGGGCCATCGCCATCCATGCACGCGCCGGCATCGCGCACCTCCGACCCGGGGCGCGCAGCCAGCACACCCCTCACCTCCAGCGCATCACTGCTGCGCGTCGCCCGCAAGGGGCTTGCGTCCCCCGACCCTGGCCAGCATCGGGACGAGGGCCGGAAGGGGCGGACCCGACATCGGCTCCCGCTGGATGCCGCGCCGCCCCCAGAACACCCACAGGGTCAGGGAGAGCACCACGAGGGCGAACCCGAACATCAGGTCCTCCACCGGCGCATACAGGATCCGGCCGTCACCGAACGCGGGCGGCGGTGAGTCCGGCGGCGTGCTCGACCCGATGATGGCCCCGCCTGAGTACCGCACGATCCGGAACCCCGTGAGCACGCCGTTGGTGAGCAGCTGGAAGAAGACGATGATCGGGTAGGCCATCCAGAACACCCGCCTCGTGAGCAGCCGCGTCCGCAGGATCCAGAGGTCCCAGACGATCACCGTGAGGACGCCGAGGACCGCGAGCTGGGTGTAGGTCACGGGACGTGCCCCTCGGCGTCGTCGCCCACCTCGTCGCCCACGGGAAGCCCCGTCGCCGAGCGGACAGCCTCGAGGGTCAGGATGGCGGCGATCGGCACCAGGAGGAAGAAGACCACCTCGTCGATGGGCAGGTCGCCGGGCAGCCTCATCCCGGTGATCAGCGACTCGTCGAACCACCAGTGGCCTGAGGCGATCGCGTAGATGTCCCAGAGCGCGAAGACCACGGCCACGGCCACGATGGACAGCAGCAGCCGCCGCCAGCGCCGGAACACCCGCGTGCGCAGGCCCACCTCGAGCCAGCCGGCGCCCAGGAGGATGAACGCCATCACCGCCAGGTAGGACCACTGCCCCATCGCTCAGCCCTCCCCCGGGAACATCGCCGCAGGGGTGGCATCCGGGTCGGCGAGGGCAGCCGGATCAGTCCGGGGGGTGCCCGTGGGGTGGGCCAGCATGGCACGGCGCGCGGTGGCCAGATCCCGGGGGCGACCCGACGTGCACATCCCGAGCAACCGGTCGGACGTGTCCAGGGTGAACGCGCTCCAGGCCTCGGCCTCAGACGCGGAGATGTGCGGCGCCTCCCGCCAGACCACCCGGCCCTGCCCAGGTGCGCCGAGGACGAGCAGCCGGTGTCCGGCGACGTCGCTGAACACGTACGGGATCGGATCCCCGGCCGGCAGGCTGGTGGGGGTCGACCCCCACCAGTCGCGTCCGGCGCCGCCACGGTCCACCCACTGCGCGACCGCGGGCGCCACCGACTCCGGGCCGTTGAGAGCCTCGGTCCAGTGCCCACCTGGCAGGTTCATCGCGTAGCGGGGCGACCAGCGGTCTGCGGCGTCGCCGACGGCGAACACGCCTGGGATGCTCGAACGCCCCCAGGGGTCGACCAGGACCGCTCCCCGCCGTGCTCGCTCCACGCCCGAGTCCGCCAACCAACCGGTGGCCGGCTGCACCCCCAGCGCGACGAGAACCAGGTCCGCGCGCATTCCCGAGACGGTCACCGAGCCCTCCTGTTCCTCGATCGCGCGAATCGGTCGTCCCACATGGACGGTGACCCCAGCTCCCCGCAGCCATTGTCCGACACGTGCCGACACCTCGCGAGGAACGCGACCAGCCAGCACACTTCCTGAGGCCTCCATCAGGTCGACCCGCGCACCGCGCGCCGCCGCCGTCGCGGCTGCCTCGCACCCGACCCAGCCACCCCCGACGACCACCAACCGCACCCCCGGGCGCACGCCGGCCCAGAAGCCCCCTGCCTGGGATCGGGTGTGCAGCAGGTGCACACCGGCCCGGCCCCAGCCCAACGGAAGGATGGGGCTGGCGCCAGTGGCCACCACGACTGCGCCGGCATCGACCACGCGAGCGTCCGAGCACACGACGGCCAGCCCGCCACCGGCCCCGGGCGTCAGATCGAGGCGCTGCGCAGTCACACCAAGCCGGACCTCGTCGGCGTGGGCCCACACGTCAACGCCCATCGCCGGACGCAGGTCGACCTCAGCATCCGGGTCCTTGGTCAGCGGCGGCCGGTCGTACGGGGGCTCCGACTCAGCCCCGATCAGGACGATCTGGCCCGTGACTCCAGACGATCGAAGGAGCGCACAGGTGCGTGCCCCTGCCAGCCCGGCGCCCACGACCACCACTTCCGCCACGAGCCAGCAGCCTAACCGGCGAGTTCGCCCGGGGCTCCTAGAATTGCCCTGTGACCCCGAACCAGCCCCCGCCCCCAACAGCGGTTGACCCGCTGGTGGGCAGGGTCCTGGACGGGCGGTACCGGATCGAGTCGTTCCTCGCCCGTGGGGGGATGGCCACCATCTACCGTGGGGCGGACCTGCGCCTGGACCGCACTGTCGCCATCAAGGTGATGCATCCGACGTTCGCCACGGATCCGGGGTTCGTGGAGCGCTTCGAGCGCGAGGCGCGCGCGGCGGCACGACTCAACAGCCCCTACGCCGTCGCCGTCCATGACCAGGGCAATGATGCGGGGGTCACCTACCTGGTCATGGAGTACGTGCCCGGGCACACGGTGCGCGACGTCCTGCGCACCCACGGGGCGCTGCCCCCCGCACAGGCGCTGGCGATCATCGACCCGGTCCTGCAGGCGCTGGCCGCTGCCCACCGCGCCGGCTACATCCATCGCGACGTCAAGCCGGAGAACGTCCTGATCTCCGACGACGGTCGGGTGAAGGTCACCGACTTCGGCCTCGCCCGCGCCATCGAGGGCACCGACTCGGGCAAGACCCAGGGCCTCCTGCTCGGGACCGTGGCGTACCTCTCGCCCGAGCAGGTCGAGCACGACAACACCGATGCCCGCTCCGACGTCTACAGCGCGGGGATCCTGCTGTTCGAGCTCGTCACCGGCCAGGTGCCGTTCACCGCCTCGGCCCCCATGCAGGTGGCCTACAAGCACGTGCACGAGGATGTGCCGACCCCGTCGTCGGTCCGGCCCGGGATCCCCGTCGGGATCGACGAGCTCGTGAGACGCGCGACCCGCCGGAACCCCGACGAGCGCTTCGGGGACGCCGACGCGTTCCTGTCCGCGGCCCGCGAGCAGAAGGCCCAGCTCCCCCCCGCCCAGCCCTGGACCCCCTCGCCCACCGACACGCTCGTGGTGAACCGCGAGGTCGGCGCCGGTGCGGCCGCGGCCGCCGCCGCAGGTGCCGCCGCGTCCCAGCACCTCGACGCCCCCGACTGGGTCAACCAACGGCCCTCGACACCATCCGGAGTCCCGGAGCCCCCCGCGGCCGAGCCACGCCCCACAACGACGCCGGCGCCCCCAGCCGCGCAGGTCCCCCTCCCGCATCCGGACGGGGAGGTGCAGGTGACCGAGGTCAGTCACCAGACCGCACCGGACGCGCCCAGCCGGCCCCGCCGGGGCCGCAAGGCGCTCTGGCTGGGCGTCGTCGCCCTGGTCAGCGTCGTCGCACTGCTCGTGATCGCCTTCGGTCCCCTTCAGCGGGTGACAGTCCCCAACCTCCTGGGCAAGACGCCCACGCAGGCGGCTGCGATCCTGGCCACCTCCAACCTCGTCCTCGACGCCGAGCAGACGGACTTCAGCGAGGACGTCGCCAAGGGCGTGATCATGTCCACGGACCCCGGGCCTGAGTCCTCCGCCCGGTCAGGCAGCACGGTCCGGGCGGTCGTCAGCAAGGGCCCGGAGCGTTACGACGTCCCCAAGCTCAAGAAGCTCACGGTCAAGGAGGCAGAGGTCGCCCTCGGGGCGGCCAAGCTGGAGCTCGGCGAACAGAGCGAGGCCTACGACGACAAGGTGAAGAAGGACGACATCATCAGCAGCGACCCGCCGGCCGGGGAGTCCGTGAAGCCGGGCACCAAGGTCGCGGTCGTGGTCTCCAAGGGCCCGGAGCCGGTCACGATGCCTTCCCTGGAGGGCACCGACGGTGACGCCGCAGAGGCGACTCTGACGGGCCTCGGACTGAAGGTGGACCGCTCCAACAAGACCAACGAGTCCGTCGCCAAGGGCCTGGTCATCCGGACCAACCCCAAGGGCGGGGCGACCACCTTCCGGGGCGAGACCGTCGAGTTGGTGGTGTCCAAGGGCCCGCCGCTGGTGGTGGTGCCCAACGTCGTGGGCAAGGGTGAGTCGGAGGCTCGGTCCGAGCTCGAGGCCGCAGGCTTCATTGTGAGCGTGAACAAGCCACTTGGGACCGCCATCTTCGGCGTGAACTCACAGAACCCCCGGGGGGGCACCAAGGCCCCCAAGGGATCGACCGTGACCATCACCGTTGTCTAGCCCGCACTGGACCCGAAACCACCACACTCTGGCGACCCTGGCCCTGGTCGGCGCCACTGCCGTGTGGGGCGCGACCTTCGTCGTCGTCCAGGACGCCGTCGAGCAGATGCCCGTCGTGCCCTTCCTGTTCTGGCGGTTCACCATCGCGGCCCTGGTTCTGGCCGTGCTGCGCCCGGGTGCGGTCCGCGCACTGACCCCCGAGAAGCGCCGGCACGGGCTCTACCTGGGCCTGCTCCTGGGCGGGGGGTACGTGCTGCAGACCTTCGGGCTGCTGCACACCTCGGCCACGGTGTCGGGGTTCATCACCGGGATGTTCGTGGTGTTCACCCCCCTGATCGGCTGGGTGGTGCTGCGCCAGCCGATCGGACCGGCGGTCTGGGTCGGCGTGGCGCTGGCCACGGTCGGCCTGGCGCTGATCAGCCTGAACGGATTCGCGCTCGGATTCGGCGAGCTGCTGACCCTCGGGTGCGCCGCCCTGTTCGCCGGGCAGATCGTGGGGCTGGGCCACTGGTCCACCGCCTCGGACGCATACGGACTGACAGTGCTGCAGCTCGGCGTCGTGGCCCTGATGTGCCTGGTCGCCTCCCCGCTGCAGGGAGGCCTCGTGCTCCCGCCCACTGCCGGGGTCTGGGCGGCGATCCTCTTCCTGGCGTTGGCGGCCACCGCCCTGGCGTTCCTGGCCCAGACGTGGGCCCAGACCTACATGAGCGCCCCGCGCGCCGCGATCGTCCTGACCCTCGAGCCGGTGTTCGCAGGCATCTTCGGGGTCACCGTGGGTGGCGACGAGCTGACCACCCGGATCCTTGCCGGTGGCCTGTGCATCGTGGCGGCGATGTACGTCGTGGAACTCGGTCCCCGGTTCCGCGGCGGCCTCAGGCGGACAGCAGCCCCCTGAGCACGTCGATGCCCCGGTCGATCCCGTCGTCGTCGACGTCCATGTGGGTCACCAGGCGCGCGGTGCGGGCACCCAGGACGCTGACGGCCACACCCTGCTCGCGCGCCGCTGCGGCCACCGCGGGGGCGGGCGGACCGTTCGTGAGGTCGAGGACCACGATGTTCGTGTCCACCGCGCCGGGGTCCACGACGTCGGACCGGACCGACGCGATGGCCCCGGCCAGCCGACGGGCCCTCGCATGGTCCTCGGCGAGCCGCGCGACGTGGTGGTCCAGGGCGTACATGCCGGCCGCGGCCAGGATCCCCACCTGACGCATCCCGGCGCCATAGCGCTTGCGCCACACGCGCGCCTGCGCGATCCGCTCCGCCGAGGACACCAGGACTGATCCGACGGGCGCCCCGAGGCCCTTGGACAGGCACACGGACGCCGTGTCGAACAGCCGGCCGATCTCAGCCAGGGACACACCGGTTGCCACATGAGCGTTCCACAGCCGCGCGCCGTCGAGATGCAGCGCGATGCCCGCCTCGCCGGCCCAAGCCGCCAGCGTGCGCATGTCGTCGAGGTGCTGCACCGTCCCACCGCCGAAGTTATGCGTGTCCTCCACGGCGATGGCCGCGGTCGACACCAGGTACGGGCCGGCATCCGGGGCGGCCATAGCGATCACGGTCCGGGGATCCAGCCGACCGGCAGGGGCCGACCACGTGCGCGTGGTGACTCCCCCGAGCACAGCGTGGGCGCCCAGCTCGGCGCGCACCACATGGGCGAGCTGGTCGCACAGGATCTCCGCGCCGGGTGGCACCAACAGCCGCACCCCCAGCTGGTTGCCCAGGGACCCGGTGGGCACGAAGAGCCCGGCCTCGTGGCCCAGCATCTCGGCGACCCGGGCCTCGAGGGCATTGACCGTGGGGTCCTCGCCGTACACGTCGTCACCGACCACCGCCTCGGCCATGGCTGACCGCATCCCGGGCGTGGGACGGGTTACGGTATCCGAGCGCAGGTCGACAACATCCATGGACCGACAGCCTACGCAGGAGGGGTGGCGGCTGTGCGCACCGTGTCAGGACGGGGTACGGCGCTGGCCGTGGCCGCAGCGCTGCTGCTCAGCGGCTGCGCCCAGCTGCAGCGGATCACCGACTCACTGGGCTCCAGCGACGCCGAACTGCTCGCGGCGGTGTCGTTGACCGAGGCCGACGCGGCCACGGGGTCCGTCTTCCAGCCCTACGACGGCGGCACGGAGGTGTTCGGCCGCACGTCCTTGGATCTCTGCTACGGCGACTTCCCCAGCGAGGATCTGCGCAGCGGGCGCAACCAGGTGGGGATCGGCGACGAGGCGGGGACGGCCTGGGTCAGCAGCGAGGCGATCCTGTATCCGACGCCGGAGGACGCCGAGCAGGCCATGGCCGAGCTCGAGAAGGCCCGCGAGGAGTGCCCGACCGGACCGGTCGAGTCCCCGCAGCCGGACCGCGATGCACTGGCGTGGGAGTTCGCACCCGCGCCCGACGCCGACTGGCCCCAGGAACCCGGCGTCACCCGACAGGCCTACGAGTTCGAGGCGACCAACCCCGCGAACGAGAAGTGGACCAGCACGGCCACCTACCTGCAGCGCGGACGGATGATCCTCGCGCTCTACACGACCCCGCCCGACAGCCCCGCGGCGACGCTGCGGAACGCCCCCGATCAAGCCCGGTTCGTGGAGGTCATGACCAACCGACTCGCGGGCCTGCCCGAGGAACCGCTGCAGTATGGGGAGCCGTTGGACGACCCGAACAACATCAGCGTGTGACGAGCATCTCCGCGACTGCGAAGGCGAGCTCGAGGGACTGCACACGGTTCAGCCGAGGGTCGCACGCCGTCTCGTAGCGCATTCCCAGGCCGTCCTCGGTGATCCCGGCGGTCCCACCGACGCACTCGGTGACGTCGTCGCCGGTGAGCTCCACGTGCAGGCCGCCGGGGTGCACGTCCAGGGCGCGCATCACCTCGAAGAAGCCCATGACCTCGTCCAGCACGTCGCCGTAGGAGCGGGTCTTGTGCCCGCTCGCGGCCTCGAACGTGTTGCCGTGCATCGGGTCGCACACCCACACGACTGGGTGGCCGGAGTCGCGCACGGCGCGGACCAGTGCGGGCAGTGCCTCGCGGACCCGGCCCGCCCCCATCCGGGTGATGAACGTGAGGCGTCCCGGCGTGAAGTGCGGATCCAGGGCATCGGCGAGGGCCACGGCCTCCTGTGGGGTCGTCGTCGGCCCGAGCTTCACCCCGATCGGGTTGCGGATCTCACGGGCGAACTCCACGTGGGCACCGTCGATCTGGCGGGTGCGCTCCCCGATCCAGAGGAAGTGCGCCGAGACGTCGTAGGGCAGGCCCGTGCGCGAGTCGATCCGGGTCAGGGCGTCCTCGTAGTCCAGCAGGAGCGCCTCGTGGCCGGCGTAGAACTCGACCCGGTGGAACTCCTCGGGCTCGGCACCGCACGCGCGCATGAAGGACAGTGCCCGGTCGATCTCCCCGGCCATCAGGTCGTAGCGCTGGCCGGCCTGCGTGGAGGCCACGAAGTCCTGGTTCCAGGAGTGCACGTGGCGCAGGTCGGCATAGCCGCCCTGCGTGAACGCGCGCACGAGGTTCAGGGTCGCGCTGGCCGTGTTGTAGGCCCGCACGAGTCGCTGCGGATCGGCGCGACGGGCCTCGGGCGTCGGCCGCACGTCATTGACCGCATCCCCCCGGTAGCTGGGCAGCGCCACGCCATCGATGATCTCGACGTCGCTGCTGCGCGGCTTGGCGTACTGCCCGGCGATCCGCCCGACCTTGACCACGGGCATCGAGGCGCCATAGGTGAGCACGATGGCCATCTGCAGGACGGTCTTGAGCTTGGCGCGGATCGCATCGGCGGTGGCGCCCTCGAAGGTCTCCGCACAGTCACCGCCCATCAGGACGAATGCGTCACCCCGGGCCACGGCAGCCAGCCGCTCGGTGAGCTGATCACACTCCCCGGCGAAGACCAGCGGCGGAAGCGTGCGCAGCGTCGCCGTTGCAGCGGCCAGCGCTTCCGCGTCGGGCCAGGTCGGCTGCTGGACAGCCAGACCCACGCGAGGTGCGTTCTGGGGGGCGGCCGTGAGGGCCGCATCCTGCACGGACATGGGTCCAAGGGTATGTCAGGCGCGCCGATGGGGCGGACCGCACCGGCCCACCCCATCGGCGATACGGCTCAGTGCTCGACGTGCACCGTGGCCCGCTTGGTCTGGCCGATGCCTGCCAGCAGCTCGCCGAACCAGGGGACGTCGATGTCGAACGCCTTGCCACCCTTGATCCGATCGAACTCGATGGCGCGCAGCTCATCGCCGCGCTCCTCGTCCTGACCCACGAGCCCGGTCCCTCCGGCCAGGGCCGTCTCCACAGCGGTGTCGACGCAGGACTTGATCAGCTCCAGGTCCCGGGCGTTGGCCGCGGCGGCCCGGGAGTAGTAGCCGGACTTCTGGATGAGCACCTTGCCGGCCTCGATCATCGGGGCGAACTGCTCGGCGAACCACTGGCCGGGGTTGATCTCGTCGAGGCGGACGTGGCCGAAGGCATCACGGGGGACCTCCTGGCCGGCGGCCTCCATCTGGGCCACGATCGACTCCACGCCGGCACCCTCGGAAAGGAAGATGTTGACGTTGCCGTGCTCGTCCATGATTCCCTTGAGACGGGCGGCCTCGTCGGCGAGATCCAGGGCCATCTCGGGCACGAAGACCGCGTGGACGTCCCTGCGGATCCGGGGCACCCCGAAGTCGTCGAGCCACTCCTTGGTGCTCAGCAGGTCGCGGTAGGACTGCGCCGTCGCCGCGGTCAGCCATCCGCAGTTGCGGCCCATGACCTCGTGCACGATCAGCATCCGCGGGGCCGCGCTGTGCTCCGAGACGACGTTCCAGAAGTAGCGCGCGCCCTCGTCGGCTGCGGTCCATGCGCCCAGGGACTGCTTGATCGGGATGACGTCGTTGTCGATCGTCTTGGGCAGGCCGACGACCTGCAGGCCGTAGTCGTTGCGGGCCAGGAAGGCGGCGAGGTCCGCGGCTGCGGTGTTCGTGTCATCGCCACCGATCGTGTGCAGGACGTCGACCCCGTCGGCCACGAGCTGGTCGGCGGCCACCTGCTGGGGGTCCTGGCCCTCAGCAACAAGGCCGCGCTTGACGCAGTCGGCCACGTTGGTCAGCTTCACCCGGCTGTTGACGATCGGGCTGCCCCCGAAGTCGTCCAGCAGGTGGGCCTTCGCGCGCACCTCGGGCGTGACGAACATCTTCTCGCCCTTGAGCAGACCCTGGTAGCCACCCCGGTAGGCGATGATCTCGACGTCCGGCGCGACCTCCGTGTAGCGCTGGATGAGTCCGCCAACGGCCGCGGACAGGCATGGAGCGAGTCCGCCGGCGGTGAGCAGTGCAACCTTCTTGACAGCCATGGATGAGCCCCTTCTGCGATGGTGGGTGTGCTGCGGACCACCGTACCTAGGCGGCCGTCCCGACGCTGGCCGACCGGGGCGCCCTAGAGTGTTCGCCCATGAGCATCCTGGCCATCGACGCCGGCACGACCGGCGTGACCGCGCTGCTGGTCTCCACCGACCTGCGCATCATCGCCCGCGGCTACAGCGAGTTCGCCCAGCACTTCCCCGCCGACGGCTGGGTCGAGCACGATCCCGGCGAGATCTGGTCGGCCACACTGGCCGCGCTGGGGCAGCTGCTGGCCACCCCGCAGGCCACGGCCGACCCGCCGACGGCCGTGGGAATCACCAACCAGCGCGAGACCATCTGCTTCTGGGACCGCGAGACGCTGGGCTCCCCCCGCCGGGCCATCGTCTGGCAGGACCGGCGCACCGCCGGCATGTGCGCGAGCATGCGCGAGGCCGGAAACGAGCCGCTGATCGCGCGCCTGACCGGCCTGCGCCTCGATCCATACTTCTCCGGGACGAAGCTGGCCTGGGTGCGCACCGAGGACCCGCAGACCTGGCGGAGGGTCATGTCCGGCGAGGTCGCCGTGGGCACGGTCGACTCCTACCTGGTGGCCCGCATGACCCGCGGGCTGCACCACGTGACCGACCCGTCGAACGCCTCACGCACCCTGCTCTACGACCTGCACACCGGCGACTGGAGTCCCGAGCTGCTCGGGATGTTCGGCGTGCCCCGCCAGGCCCTGCCGGACATCGTCTCCTCCTACGGGGTCATCGGGAGCACCGATCCCGCGTGCTTCCTCGGTCTCGAGCTGCCCATCGCCGCGATCCTCGGCGACCAGCAGGCGGCACTGTTCGGCCAGGGATGCTTCACCGTGGGCTCGAGCAAGTGCACGTACGGCACGGGCTCGTTCGTCCTGGTCAACACCGGCGAGGAGATCGTGTCCTCGCACTCAGGCCTGCTGACCACAGTCGCCTGGCAGCACCCCGACGGCCGCCGCGAGTACGCCCTCGAGGGAGCGGTGTTCGTCACAGGCGCGGCGGTCCAGTGGCTTCGAGATGGCCTGCAGATCATCACCTCGGCCACCGAGACCGAGGAGTTGGCCCACTCGGTCCCCGATTCTGGCGGGGTGGTGTTCGTCCCCGCGCTGACAGGTCTCGGGGCACCGGACTGGGACCCGTACGCCCGCGGCACGATCATGGGCATCACTCGGGGCACCACCCGGGCGCACATCGTGCGCGCGACACTCGAGGCCATCGCCTTCGAGGTGCGCGACGTCGTGGACCTGATGACCCGGGAGGCTGGTGTCACGCTGCCGGCGCTGTCCGTCGACGGGGGCGCTGCGGCCAACGGCTTCCTGTGCCAGGTGCAGTCCGACCAGCTCGGCGTCCCCGTCCTGCGGTCGGCTGAGCTGCAGGCCACCGGACTGGGAGCAGGGATCGCCGCCGGCCTCGCGACCGGGGTCTGGGCCTCCACCGCCGAGGTGGGAGCCCGGCTCAGCGAAGCCGCCGACGCCCAGTTCGATCCCCAGCCCCACGACCCCGCGGCGCATCGGCTCTGGCGGATCGCGGTGGAGCGGTCGAAGGGGTGGGCGCGGCTGCGCTAGGTGAGTTCGACCCCGGACCTCAGACCGGCGTGACCTCGCCGGCGTCCACTGCGGCGACCAGGTCCGGCGACGGCGTGGAGGTCCCGTACCTGCCGATGAGGTCCTTGGCCTTGTTGGCATACACGTCGACGTACTCCTGGCCCGAGAGCTCCATCAACTCGTACATGATCTCGTCGGTCATGCTGCGCAGCACGAACCGGTCGCCCTCCATGCCGGAGTACCGGGAGAAGTCCAGCGGCTTGCCGATCCGGATCGTCAACGGGTAGAGGTTGGGGATCTTCTGGCCCGTGGGCTGGATCTTGTCGGTGCCGATCATGGCCACGGGGATCACCGGCGCCGGTGCCGCCAGGGACATGCGGGCCGGGCCCGTGCGCCCCCGGTAGAGCCGCCCATCGGGTGAGCGCGTCCCCTCGGGGTAGATGCCGAGCAGGTCGCCCTGACGCAGGATCCGCACGCCGGTGTCGATGGCCGCCATGCTCGCCCGGCCCCCCGACCGGTCGACAGGAACCTGCCCGACCCCGGAGAAGAACTGCTTGGTCATCCAGCCCTTGACCCCGGGGCCATCGAAGTAGTCGCTCTTGGCAAGGAAGGTGATCTTGCGGTCGACGACCAGCGGGAGGAAGAACGAGTCGGAGAACGAGAGGTGGTTGCTGGCCAGGATCGCCGGACCGTCGTCCGGGATGTGCTCGATTCCCTCGACGTGCGGGGTGTACAGGGTCTTGAGGGCCGGACCGACGATCACATGCTTCATCAGCGAGTAGAGCATCGGTGGTCCTCCCTTGGCAAAGGACACGGTAGGGGACGCTCGCGGCAGGCGGCAACGCGAGACGTCCGCGTCGCGCGCGGATGTGCGACGATGTGCCACGTGCCGCAGGACCAGGAGGAGTTCGACGAGGCGTGGGCGCGCATCGTCGAGGACCTGACAGGTACGGACGACGGTGCGCGGAACCCCGCCCCTCCCGAGGCGGGGGCAGCAGCGGGTGCCACCGGTCCCGACCCGGGCCTTGCGGCCCTCTTCGAGCCGCTGCGTCGACGTGAGCCACCCCCGGACGCGTTCGTCGACAACTGGGAGGACGAGGGGCACTTCACCCCACCAGTGCCCCCCGAGATCCCGGCGGGAACACCGGTCAAGCGCCTGTCCTGGGCCGGCGCCCTCGGCGGGCCGGCCATTCTGGTCCTGACCGCGCTGACCGGCTGGGACCCCCCCGGAGTCGTCACCCTGGGCGCCGGCCTGGCCGCACTGGCCGGTTTCGCCACCCTCGTCTGGCATCTGCCGGACTCGCATGGCGACGGCTGGGACGACGGCGCACGGTTGTAGGTGTGGGCGGGGTGTTCAGTCACTGCTGTCCGGGTCGGTGGACCCAGGGGGCGACCCGGGAGCGTCGCCGTCCCACGCATCCAGGCTGTCGCCAGGGTCGGACGCCGCGGCGCCGAACGTCCGCTGCTCGGCTGCGGATGCAAGTGCAGATCCCAGGCCCGAGATCACGCTGCGTGCCACCTCGGTCATATCGACCAGCACCTGCGGGTTGACCTGGTCGATCGTGGCCGCGGCCTGGCAGATCGGGCAGGAGTCGCACACCGCCTGCGGCACCCTCGACCGCGGTGGGTCCTCGGGCTCGACCGGAAGCAGCAGGCCGGCCTCATCGGCCCAGGAGCGCACCGCATCCCAGAACGAGGGCCCCTCGGTCATCGCCATTCAGTCCTCCACCCGACGCTTCAGGCCCCTGAGTGCGGAGTCGACGATGACCTTCTCCCCGCGTCGCCGCAGCATCCCGATCACGGGGACGGCGAGATCGACTGCCAGGGAGTAGTCGACCTGTGTGGTCCCGTCGCCGATGTCGGTGCATGTGTAGTTGCCCTGCAGGTCGCTGAGCATCTCGCCCTTGGTCAGGTGCCACGAGACCTCGGACTCGGACCAGTCGTAGGCCACGGTGTAGGTGTCCTTGATCAGTCCGAGGTTGCCCGTGAAGGTCGCCTCCTCGGGCCGTCCTGCGGCATCGACGCCGTGGACCTCCACCTTGTCGACGCCCGGGATCCATTCCCCGTAGGCCTCGACGTCGGCGATGATGTCCATGATGATCTCAGGATCGGCCGCGATCACGATGCTGGATTGAGTCAACTCGCCCACGAGCGCACAGGCTAGCCGGTTTGCCGTCCGAGTGCCCACGGGCGCTGTAGCGTGATCGCCGTCGCCGAGCCAGATGTTGCCGATCAGGAGGGGGTGGATGTGGCCAGCCACGATCTCCGGTCGGCCCAGGGCCTGCGCGTGGTCGTCGCCGACTCCCACCACCTCGTGCGCCGTGGGCTGGCAGAGGTGCTCACCTCAGCCGGGGCGATCGTCGCGCAGGCGCGGGACGCCGAGTCCGCCCTGCGCGAGGTCTCGCAGTGCCATGCCAACGTCCTGATGGTCAGCCTTGACCTGCCGAGCAGTGAGCGTGGCCATGTCGTGGCGATCGCCCGGGACCGCTGGCCTGCACTGGCCGTCGTCGCGCTGAGCGACGAGGCCAACGACGAGGCCATGCTCAGCGCACTGGACCTCGGGGCCTCGGCCTACCTGCCCAAGACCGCCCCCCCGGAGCGCTTCGTGAGCACCGCCGTGCGCGCAGTGGCGGCACCTGGCGCGTTCGTGGCTGACGACGTCCTGGCCCCGCGCCGGCGGGCCCGCGGCGGTCCACGCCTGACCCCTCGCGAGTCGGAGGTCCTCGAGCTGGCCGCTGAGGGCCTCAACGTCCATGGCATCTCGGCCCGGCTCTACGTCTCGGAGGCGACCACGCGCTCGCACCTGTCCGGCATCTACCGCAAGCTCGGGGTCACCTCGCGCAGCCAGGCAGTCCTGGCCGCCGAGCGTCTCGGGATGTTGCGCGCCTGACGTGGCCGGCACCCGCGCGAGCCGGACGTGGACCGACTGGGCGATCTGGGTGGTCCTGCGCCTGGCGCTGGTCGGGATCATCGTCGGTCTCATCCCTTGGCCCGAGCAGGTCAATGACCTGACGATCTACGCCACCTGGGTGACCGAGTCCCTGCAGCACGGGCGGTTCCCGACCGACGACATGTGGCAGTACCCGCCACTGGCGGGCCCGGTCTTCGTCGTCGGCGCGTTGCTGCCCGGGGAGCGCCTGGGCTTCGTGACCCTGTTCCTGGGCTTCGACGCGGCCATCATGGCCATGCTCACCCATCAGGCCCGACGGACCCGGCTCACCGGCGGGCCCCGGCTCTGGGCCCTGCTGCCCCTGATCGTGGGGCCTCTGCTGCTCGCCCGCTTCGATGTCGTCCCGACGGCATTCGCCGTGGCCGCCGTGCTGCTGGCCGCCCGGCCGCTGGCAAGCGGGGCCCTGGCGGCCACCGGGGCGTGGCTCAAGGTGTGGCCGGTGCTCGTGCTGGCCGCCCTGCGCCGCCGGGACCTGCCCCGCGGGGTCGCCGGGGTGCTTGCGGCCTCGGCGGTGGTCGCCGGCGTCCTGGCGGTGGTGACGGTCGACCCCATGTCGTTCCTGAGTGGGCAGCGCGATCGCGGCCTGCAGATCGAGTCGCTGGCCGCATGGCCGTTCCTGGTGGCCCGACTGGCCGGCGCCCCGGTGGAGGTTGTCTACCGGTACGGGGCGCACGAGATCGACGCAGCCGGAGTCGACGCGGTCGCCCGCGGGGTCGTGCTCCTCACCCTGACCTTGCTGGGGGTGGTGGCCGTGCAGCGACTTCGGGGCGTCCTGGACCAGGTGTCCGGCGCCGACGTCGCCCTGGCCACTGTGCTGTTCACGGTCGCCACGAGTCGGGTGTTCTCCGGCCAGTACTTCATCTGGCTCCTGGCGCTGGCCGCCGTGACCCTCGGTGATCCAGCCAGCCGGATGCGCAGGACCACCGCCCTGCTGATCGCGGCCGGGGTGGCCACGCAGCTCGTGTACCCGTGGCTCTACTCCGCGCTCCTGGACGGCAACCCGGTGGCCGTGGCCGTCCAGACCGTGCGCGTCGGACTCACGCTGGCGGCCACGGTGACTGCCCTCGGGGTCATCCTGCGGCCCGGGAGGGCGGGGGCTCACACGTCCGGGTCGCCGCCATCGAGCATCACGCGCAGCCGCTCGGCGGAGTGGTCCCAGCCCCAGGACGACTCGACCCACTGACGCCCCGCAGCCCCCATCCGCGCAGCCAGATCCGGGTCGGTCAGCAGCTGGCTGACCCGGGCCACCAGGGCGTCCTGGTCGCGACCTCCGACGACGAAGCCGGTCTCCCCCTCGCGCACGGCATCGGGGGCGCCCCCGGAGTCCCCGGAGACCACGGGCAGCCCGGTGGCAGAACCTTCGAGGTAGACGATTCCCAGACCCTCGACGTCCCATCCGCGCTGCCGGGTCCTGCTGGGCATCGCGAACACGTCCCCGGCCGCGTAGTGGGCGGGGAGCTCGGACCACGGCACCCCACCCGTGATGACCACATGCGCCTCGAGGCCCTCCTCGGCCACGAGGGCGGTGAGGTCCTTGCGGTAGGGCCCGCCGCCGACGATCAGGAGGGCGACGTCCTGGCCGGAGGTCGCCCGGATCCTCGGCAGCGCGCGGATCAGCGAGTCCTGGCCCTTGCGCGGCATGAGCCGGGACACGCAGACGATGACCGGACGATCGGCGAGGCCATGGCGTTCCCGGATCTCACGCCCCGCACCCTCGCGCAGACCCGGATGGAAGATCTCGGAGTCGACCCCCGGCACCAGCTGGCGCATCCGGCCGGCTGCCGCGGGGCTCAGCGCGGAGGAGATCTTGCCGCGGGTGTACGCGCCGAGGTAGGTGACCCGGTCCAACCCCTCCCCGATCCGGCGAAGCATGTGCCGCGGCCCGGGGGTCTGGGCCCAGGCCGCCTCATGCCCATGGGTCATGCCCACGCTCGTGTGCACCCCGGCAGAGGCCAGCCGCGGCGCCAGCAGCCCCAGGGGAGCCGCCGCGCCGAAGACCACCCGGTCACATCCCTCGGCCCTCGCGATCTCCCGGGCCCGACGCAGCACCGTGGGCTCCGGGACCATCAGGGACGTCGGGTGCCGGACCACGGGGAAGGGCTGCTCAGCATCGAATGCAGCGTCGCCCTTCCACTTGGGGGCGTAGACGACGACCGATCCCTCCGGCTGGCGGACCAGGACACCATGGACGAAGGCCTGGATCCCACCGGCCCGGGGCGGGAAGTCGTTGGTCACGCAGAGCACACGCATGGGCACATCTTGGCCCACGGGGACCGCCGACGGCGGACCTCAGGCCGAGGCGACACCCCGAGCTGGATCCCGCGACCCGGCCGAACCACCCGGGAGCATCCGCAGGGGTGGCACCAGCCCACCGTCGGCGAGCACCGCCAGCGCGCTCTGCTCCGCCGACCCCAGCCCGCCCGGTGGACCGAGCAGGAACGTCACCACGCAGTCGTCACACGCCAGGTCCCGCATCTGGCACCCCTCGCAGTCGATGATCATGAACCCCTCCCTCACCCCCGGCTGTCCTGCGCGGACGCTACGAGAGGGGTCCGACATCCGTGGAACGGCCAACCTCGCACCGGCACGCCAGCGAGACGACCACGAGCGCCCCGGCCAGCCAGAACTGGTTGTAGAACGCCTGCTTGTTCACCAGGTTGGCCACCAGGAGCAGCAGGGCCAGCCAGCGCAGCACCTCCGCCAGGCTCGGCTGGCGCCGGTGGACGACCACGATCACGGCCGCCAGTGTGGCGAAGACGACCAGGCCGGTGAGCCAGAACGGGAGGGTCACCCCGAACACGTTGAGGGCCAGCAGGTAGAGGGTGTTGGCGAACAGGATCGCGTGGAACGACACGAGCAGCGTGACGGTGTCGTGCAGGAAGTCCTGGGGCCCGGCCAGGAACCAGGGTGCGATGAGCACCCCCGTCAGGGCCCCGGTCGCCAGCGTGCGCCACACGCCGAAGGGTCGCCACACGAGCAGGACCGGCAGGAGCAGGGCCAGGTGCTGCTTGCTGGCACAGGCCAGGGCGAGGGGCACCACGGCCCACCACGCCCGGCCACGGTCCACGAGCACGGCCCACCACACGACCCCGGCGAGCAGCAGCGGCTCGGTCCACGCCTGGTCCACCTGTGTCAACGTGCCAGGGGCGAAGAGGATCAGGGCGGTCACGGCCGCCGCCCGCCAGCGCGGCCCGGGGTCCCGGCGTGACCCAGCCGCCAGCGCCCAGATGCCGACCGTGGCCACGAGGGTCCAGACCATCAGCGCCCAGCGCACATCCCCGGCCAACCACTTCCCGGGTGCCAGGAGCACGGCCGTCCACGGCAGGTAGGTGAACGCGTCGGCGACACCCGGGGAGCCCGTCCACGTGACCTCGTAGAAGCTCACCCCTCGGGCCAGTGCGTCGCTGGCCTGCTGCAGGGTCACCCACACATCGATCTTCGGGGCGGGGTCGGTGAGGATCGCCACCGTCGCCACGACCAGATACCCGGCGATGCACACCACCGCGGCTGCCCCTGCTGGACCCTCCCGCCCGGACCACAGGAGTGCGGCGACCACCAGGGGCACGACCATGAGCAACGCCCTGGCCACGGCCAGCCCGGTGCCGTCCAGGTAGGAGAACAGCGGCACGACCAGAGTGGCCAGGGCACTCCCACCCAACATCACGGCCATGGACAGTGGGGTCGCGACGATGCGATCGCGGCGCCACTGCCAGGCCGCCAGTGCCAGGGCCGACGCCGTGAGGATGACCACGATGGGCACCTTGAAGCGCACCACGCTCCACTGCAGGGCGGTGAAGAATGCCAGCCAGCCGACCGCGAAGGCCAGCGCTCGGTTGCGGTCTGCGCGCGAGGGCATCAGCTGTCGGGCCGGGCCACGACCTCAATCGCCGCACCACTGCCACACCAGCGGCAGCTCACCGACTCCAGGGCGTCGCTGAGGACCTCGACGGACTCCACCGTGGGTTCGCCGGCGAGGTCGACGTGCCAGAACTCGCGGGTGCGCGCCTGGCGCACCACGTCGAAGCGGGTGAGGTTCCCGCATTGTGCGCAGCGCCAGCGACTGCCGGCATCCGGGACGGTCAGGTCGGACATGCAGATCGGCTCCTGGGTCTGCCCGACAAGCAACTCGCACGTCGGGGTGATGACGGCGAAAGCCTACCCGCACCGGCGTGGGACCCACGTCGATGTCGGACCCCGCGCCTACCGTGGGGGCCATGAGCGCGGCCACCCAGTTGACCTTCGATGACCTTGGCCCTGGGCTGAACCAGGTGACCTTCGTCGTGGTCGACCTGGAGACCGACGGGGGCAGCCCCGAGGGTGCGGGGATCACCGAGATCGGGGCGGTGAAGGTCCGTGGCGGCGAGGTGATCGGGCAGTTCCAGACCCTGGTGCACCTCGGCCGGCCGCTCCCGCCGTTCATCCGCGCGCTGACGGGCATCACCGACGACATGCTGCTCAGTGCTCCCCCGCTGGCGGCGGCCCTCGCAGCGTTCCTGGAGTTCGCCCACGGCACGGTGCTGGTGGCCCACAACGCTCCCTACGACGTGAGCTTCCTCAAGGGCGCCTGTGCACGCCTGGACATGACCTGGCCGGACCCGCCGGTGGTGGACACCGCCCGACTGGCGCGCCACGTCCTGACCCGCGATGAGGTCCCCAACTGCAAGCTGGGCACGCTCGCCCGGCACTTCCGGACCGAGGTGACCCCCAATCATCGCGCCCTGGCCGATGCGCAGGCGACCGTGGACGTCCTTCACGGGTTGATGGAACGAGTCGGCAACCTCGGGGTGCACACGCTCACCGAGCTGCAGGGCTACAGCAGCCGCGTCCCCGATGCCCGACGGCGCAAGCGCGGCCTGGCCGACGGGCTGCCGGACGGTCCGGGGGTCTACGTCTTCGAGGATGCGCAGGGGGCCGCCCTCTACGTGGGTACCTCCCGCTCGATCCGCAGGCGGGTCCTGAGCTACTTCACGGCTGCCGAGCAGCGCCGCCGGATGACGGAGATGGTCGGCCTGGCGGCCAAGGTCGTCGCCGTGCCGTGCGCCACTCCGCTGGAGGCCCAGGTGCGCGAGCTGCGCACGATCGCCGCCCGTGCTCCGCGGTACAACAGGCGCTCGACGCGGCCGCAGAACGCCGTCTGGCTCAAGCTCACAGTCGAACGGTTCCCCAGGGTCAGCGTGGTGGGCACGGTCCGCGACGACGTCGAGCGGGGGGCCCGCTACATCGGGCCGTTCACCAGCCGGCGCACGGCCGAGGCGGCCGCCGAGGCCCTTGCCGAAGCCCTCCCGCTGCGGACGTGCTCCCAGTCCCTGTCGAGTCGGCCCAAGGCCTCGGCCTGCGTCCTGGCCGACCTCGGCCGGTGCCCAGCGCCCTGCGTCGGCGCGGTCACTCCCGACGAGTACGCCGCCATCGTCTCGCGCGCACGGGTCGCCCTGGGCAGTGACCCGGCGGAGGTCGTGGACGCCCTCAGCGCTCGCATGGACGTCCTCGCCGAACAGGAGCGCTACGAGGAGGCCGCCGCGTGGCGCGACCGCCTCAACGCCCTGCTGCGCGGCGTCGACACGGCCACCACCAGCGACGTCCTCGGGCAGACCCATCAGATCGTCGCCGCCCGGCCCACCGACGACCGCGGCTGGGAGGTCCACGTCATCCGCTACGGCCGGCTGGCCGCGGCCGGGGTGATCCCCGCAGGTGTCGACCCCACCGGTCCGCTGGCAGCAATCCTCGCCGGCGCGCAGGAGGTGGCCGTTCCCATCCGGCCCACCTCAGCTGCGCTGCCCGAGGAGACCCAGATCCTGGCCCGCTGGCTCTTCTCCCCCGGCGTGCGCCTGGTCAACCACGACGGTCCGCCCCTGGCACTGCCTCTGCGGGGCGCAGCGTCGCGCCGGGACTCGTTCGAGGTCGACCTACGAGACCCCGTGCTGGGCCTGGTCCGATAGGACGCGCACGGGGTCGTCGGTGATCAGTGCTGGTGCTCGGCGATCTCGGCCGCGGCGGCGGAACCGGACTCAACCGCGTCGTGCAGCTCGTGATCGATGTGCACCTGCGCCTCGGCGAGCTCCTCGTCGGTGGGCAATGGGATGTTGTCGGCGTAGAAGAAGCGCGACCAGCGCGACCTGCGCTTCTGGCTGCGCCCCGCAGGGTTGGCCACGCCGTTCTCGTCGACGGACTCGGGCAGCGCCAGGGGCTCGACATCGGTCTTGGACAGGATCTTTGCCCGGTACTCCTCGTCCACAGGCTCGTGGATCTCGAGGAACTCCCCACTGGGCAAGCGCAGCACCCGACCGGTCTCCCGGCCGTGCAGGAGCAGGTCGCGGTCCCGGCGCTGCAGAGACAGGGCCATCCGCTTGGCCACGATGAATGCCACCACCGGCCCCACGAACAGGAGGACCTGCAGGATGCGGATCATCGTGTTGAAGCTCAGGTCGAAGTTGTAGGCGATGATGTCGTTGCCGCCGCCGATCATGAGCACGATGTAGAAGGTCAGCATCGCTGCACCCAGGGCGGTGCGGGTGGGGGCGTTGCGCGGGCGGTCGAGCAGGTGGTGCTCGCGGTTGTCCTTGCCCGTCGCGTAGCGCTCGATCCACGGATACGCCCCGACCAGTACCAGCAGGACGGGCGCCAGGACCATCGCGGGGATGATCAGGTTCAAGCTCAGAGTGTGCCCGAACTGCGTGATCTCAATGGGCGGCATCAGGCGCAGGGCACCGTCGAGGAAGCCCACATACCAGTCGGGCTGGGAACCGGCCGTGACCTGGTCGGGGATGTAGGGGCCGTAGGCCCAGATCGGGTTGATCTGGAACAGACCCGCCAGGGCGACGATGGTCCCGAACACCACGAAGAAGAACCCACCGGCCTTGGCCATGTAGACCGGCATGAGCGGATAGCCCACGACGTTCTCATTCGTGCGACCCGGGCCGGGGAACTGCGTGTGCTTCTGGTACCAGACCATCATGAGGTGGGCGGTGACCAGTCCCAGGATGAGGCCCGGGACCAACAGGATGTGGATTCCGTACAACCGCGGGATGAAGGCCGTGCCGGGGAACTCGCCGTCGAAGAGCAGGAACGAGAACCAGGTGCCGATCACCGGGGAGGCCTGGATGATGCCCTGGGTGATCCGCAGGCCGGTGCCCGAGAGCAGGTCGTCAGGCAGCGAGTAGCCCGAGAAGCCGGCAGCGATGGCCAGCAGGAACAGCACCACGCCGATGACCCAGTTGAGCTCACGGGGCTTGCGGAAAGCGCCGGTGAAGAACACCCGCAGCAGGTGGATCGCGATCGCGGCCACGAAGAACAGCGCTGCCATGTGGTGGATCTGGCGGATCAACAGCCCGCCGCGGACGTCGAAGGAGATGTCCAGCGTGGAGGCCATCGCCTCACTCATCTTCACGCCCTTGAGCGGGGCGTAGGAGCCGTCGTAGACGACCTCGATCATCGACGGCTTGAACCACAGTGTCAGGTAGACGCCCGTCAGCAGGATGACGATGAACGAGTACAGCGCGATCTCGCCGAGCATGAAGGACCAGTGGTCGGGGAAGACCTTGTTCAGGCTCCGCCGGATGAAGTTCGAGTTGCCCAGCCGGTCGTCGACCCAGCCCGCACCCTTGCCCCCGGTCTCATACACCACACTCATGAGCGCTCCCAGAAACTCGGTCCGACGGGCTGCTGGAAGTCACTGACGGCAACCAGGTAGCCCTCATCATCGACGGTGATCGGCAACTGCGGCATCTGCCGGGCCGCGGGACCGAACACCACGTTGCCCGAATCCGCCAGGTCGAAGGTGGACTGGTGGCACGGACACAGCAAATGGTGCGTCCGCTGCTCGTAGAGCGCAATCGGACAGCCCACGTGGGTGCAGATCTTCGAGTAGGCCAGGATCCCCTGGTAGTCCCAGGCCTCACCCTGCTGGGAGACGATCTCGCCGGGAACCATGCGCACGAGGATGATCGCGGCCTTCGCTCGGGCGTTGAAGTTGCCCGTCTCCTCCTCGACCTCGTTGAGGTTGGCCGGCACCGCCGCTACCAACCCACCAACGGGCACGTCCTCGGGCTTGACCGGGTTGAGCCCGACGTCGGTGACGATGCGCACCCCCGTGCCCCAGATCGTGCGCTCCAGCTGCTCAGCTGGGCTGGGAGTACCGGGGGGCGAGGTGTAGAGGTCGCGCAGGAGGATGACCAGCGGCAGCGGGAGCACCACCATGGCCGCGATCAGTGTGCGCCGGATGATCGGCCGCTGCGCGAAGCCGGAGTCCGCAAGTCCGCGGTCGAAGGCCTCCACCGCAGCTTGGCGCTCGTCAGGAGCCGAGCGCAGCTCGTGGCGCATCGCCACGACCTCGTTGCCCGGCATCAGCTTGCGCGCCCAGTGGATGGCGCCGAGGCCGATGAGCAGGATGCCCAGGCCCAGGCTCAGCCCGAGTGCCAGGTTCAACGCCCCCACGGGGCCCAGGAACGGCACGTTCACGCCGGCATCCACAGGGATGACGACATAGGCCACGACCGACGCCAGGATCAGCAGCGCCGCCAGCACGAACAAGGTGGCAACCTGGCGCTCGGCGCGCGTGGCCGCCCGTGGGTCGACGTCGGTGCGCCGCGGGTGGTGGGCGGCCTCGGTGGCCGTGACGAAGTCCGGCTCGGTCTCTGTCGAGTCGCTCATCGCAGCTTGGCTCCGATCCAGACGGCGAACCCGGCCATCACGCCGAGTGCCAGGGTGAACAGCAGGGCGCCCTCAGTCACGGGGCCGAACGAGCCGAGGCCCCACCCGCCGGGCTGGGTCTGGGTCTGCAGGTGAGCGACGTACTTGAGGATGTCCTGCTTCTCCGTCGGGCTGACGGTTCCGTTGCCGAACACCGGCATGTTCTGGGGGCCGGTCAGCATGGCCTCATAGACCTGCTGGGGCGTGGCCTCCATCAGGCTCGGCGCGTACTTGCCCTCGGTCAGCGCCGCGCCCTTGCCGGCGAAGTTGTGGCACTGGGCGCAGTTGGTGCGGAAGAGCTCGCCGCCCACGGCGAGGTCGGCGTTGGTGGTGTCGAGCTGCTCGGCCGTGGGGATCGCCGGGCCGGGGCCAAGCGTGGCGACGTACGCGGCAAGGGCGGCCGTCTGCTCCGCGTTGTAGGTGGGGTCCTTGCGCTCGATCTGGACGGCTGGGGCAGCCATCGGCATGCGGCCGGTGGACACCTGGAAGTGCACTGCAGCCGCACCTGCCCCGATCAGGCTGGGCGCCACCTCCGTGCCCTCAGCGTTGAGGCCGTGGCACGAGGCACAGCCCTCGAGGTAGAGCGCCTTGCCCTCCTCCACGGCGGTCTCGCTGTGGGGGGCTCCGGCGGCACGGGCTGCGGTGCTCGTGTTCACGAGCGCGTAGATCGTGCCGATGATCGCGAGTGCGCCGAGCAGCAGCAGCATGAGCGCCGCTGGGTGCCTGCGTCGGGCTACTTGAGTGTTCACTTGCCTACCTCTGCAGGGATCGGGGTGCGGGGGCGGGGACCACTGGTCGGGGTGCTACTGGAGGACGTAGATCGTGAAGAAGAGGGCGATCCACACGACGTCGACGAAGTGCCAGTAGTAGCTGGTCACGATTGCCGCTGTCGCCTGCTCGTGGCCGTACCGCCGCGACGCGTAGGACCGGGCGATCACGAACAGGAAGGCCACGAGGCCGGCGACGACGTGCAGGCCGTGGAACCCCGTGGTGAGGTAGAACGCCGAGCCGTAGGCCGAGGACGACAACGTCAGCCCCTCGGCTGTGATCAGGTGGGCGTACTCGAAGACCTGGCCGCCGATGAAGATCGCGCCCAGGAGGAAGGTGAGCATGTACCAGCGCTGCATGCGGTGCACGTCACCCCGCTCAGCGGCCAGGACACCCATCTGGCAGGTCACGCTCGACGAGACCAGGATCAGGGTGTTCACGGTCGCGAAGCCCACGTTGAGGAACTGCGTCTGCTCGGCCCACACCTCGGGGTTGGTCGAGCGGAGCGTGAAGTACATCGCGAAGAGCCCGGCGAAGAACATCAGCTCGCTGGAGAGCCAGATGATCGTGCCCACGGCCACCTTGTTCGGGTGGGTCGGATGGGCACCTGGGTGCGCGGAGGTCACAACAGTTGTCGAAGCCACGCGCGCAGTCTGTCAGATCTGTCCCGGAGTTCCCACCCGGACCCCGGTCTCGCGGCCAGCGTGTCCCGCCCTGCTCCCCAGCGCCGACGTGAGGACCAAGTAGCATCCCCTCAGACGCTACCCACAGGAGTCCTCATGCCCAGCCCTCAGGCCCCCCGATCGCTGCGGGTCATGGTCTACAGCGATGACCTCACCGTTCGCCGTGCCGTCATCAACGCCCTGGGCACCCGCCCGGATCCGGACCTCCCCGAGCTCGAGTTCGTCGAGGTCGCGACCGGCCCGGTCGTGCTGCGCACCGCCGACGCCGGCGGGCTGGCCCTGATGATCCTCGATGGCGAAGCCACCCCCACCGGGGGCCTCGGGCTGACCCGCCAGCTCAAGGACGAGATCCACCGGTGCCCGCCCATCCTCGTGCTCACCGGACGACCGCAGGACGCCTGGTTGGCCACGTGGTCGCGCGCCGACGCGGTTGTCGGCCACCCGATCGACCCGGGCCAGCTGGCCGAGGCCGTCTCAGGCCTGCTGCGCACCCGGCTTCCGGCGACCACCCGCCCGTGAGTGCGGCTCCGCTGACCGACTGGGTCGACGTCCTCGAGGCCCTGCTTGCCGGTGAGGACCTCAACGCCCCCACGACCACATGGGTGATGGCCGAGATGCTCACCGGCTCCGCACCCCCTGCCAACACGGCCGCCTTCCTCGTTGCCCTGCGCGCCAAGGGGGAGACCGCCCGCGAGGTGTCGGGCCTGGTGACCGGCATGATGAATGCCAGCGTGCCGCTGGACATCGAGGGTCCCGTGGTGGACACGTGCGGCACGGGCGGCGACCGCTCGCACACGGTGAACATCTCCACGATGGCCGCGGTCGTGGCGGCAGCCGCGGGGGCGCGGGTGGCCAAGCATGGGAACCGGGCGGCGTCGTCCCAGAGCGGGTCGGCCGACATGCTCGAGGCCCTCGGCGTGGTCATCGACCTGCCAGCTGCCGCTGCGGCCGAGGCCGGGAGCCTGCTGGGCATCACATTCTGCTTCGCGCCGGTCTTCCACCCGGCCATGCGCCACATCGGCCCGATCCGCCGGGAGCTCGGGATCCGCACGGTCTTCAACGTCCTGGGACCGCTTGCCAACCCTGCCCACCCCGCCGCCCAGGTGCTCGGCGTGCCCACGGAGGCGATCGGTGAGCTCATGTCCGGAGTGCTGTCCGCCCGGGGCACGAAGGCCCTGGTCGTCCATGGCGACGACGGACTCGACGAGCTCACGGTCTACTCCACCTCGACGGTCTGGGACCTCACGGGCGAGGTTCCGCGCCTGCACACCCTCGACCCAGCCGCCCTCGGGATCTCCACACCGGCCCCCGACGCCCTGCGCGGCGGATCCGCCCAGCGCAACGCCAGGGTGTTCCGAGCGCTGCTGGACAACCCGGACGACCCTGCCGTCACGGGGATCCGCGACGCCGTCTGCCTGAACGCCGCCGCAGCCCTGGTGGCCTACGCGGCGGCGGGTGGCACTCTCCCGGTCTCGATCCCCGAGCCATCCACCGACCTTGCGCTGCGCATTGCCGCCGCCCTGCCTGCTGCTCGCGAGGCACTGTCGTCGGGGGCCGCCCGTACGCTGCTCGACCAGTGGATCAGCACCAGCCAGGATCTGCAGCCGTAGGAATCGACGATGGCCAAGTCCCCTCGCGAACGCGCGATGCCCAGCACGCCGCAGGTCCGTCCACCGGCACCGCCTCCGCCAGCCGCCCCAGCCCCGCGGGCGTCGACCCCGCCCGCGTCCCGTAGGCAGACCACCCGAGTGGTCCCCGTGGAGCCCGAGTACCTGATCGCAGGGACAGACTGCGTGTCTGGGCACGTGCGTGGCCAGGAGCTCGACGCGGGGCGGCTGGGGACAGTGCCGAGCAGGAAGCGCGCACGGATCGGCTTCGCGCTGGTGCTGTGGTGCGTCGCCGGGCTGGGGTTCCTGGCCGTCGGCGGGATCACCGAGCTGAGGTGGGCCACCTTGGCTGCGCAGGTCGCCACGCTCTGGCTTGTGTTCGCGGCCTTCGTGGTGCGCACTGCCGGGCACCGCAAGCGCTGCTGGCGCACGCGCACCTGGCGGCACGCATGGGGTGGCCTCGCCCCCGGCTCCGGCTCCGGCTCCTGAGCCTCAGAACTGGCGCTGGGGGCCCTGGTAGTACTCGAAGACCCAGTAGGCCGCCGACATGATGATCAGGACCGCTCCCGCGGCGACGATCCACGCGGCGAACGCAAGGCCGGCGAACGTGATGGCCGTCGACGCGCCGACCATGAGCGGGGCCCACGAGTGCGGGCTGAAGAACCCGTAGTCGGGGTCCGCATCCCAGATCTCAGCGTCCGGGAGGTCGTCCGGCTGGTCGGGCAGCCTCGAGGCGGTGACCACCAGGTAGAAGCCGACCATCGCTGAGAGGAATCCGGTCAGGGTCAGCGCGACGGTGCCGACCTCGTCGTGGGACATGATCCAGTAGAAGGCCGCCACCAGCCAGTAGAAGACGGCACCGCCGATGAACAGCTTGCCTGCGAGCTTCACGAGATCTCCCCCTTGGCAGCGCCCTGCTTGTCAGCAGCCTGGGATTCCAGCGAGGCCAAGTAGCCCGCGGAGTCCCAATCGGCGAGCTCTGGATGGTGCAGGTCGAAGGCCGGACGCTCGGAGCGGATCCGGGGCAACGAGACGAAGTTGTGCCGCGGCGGCGGGCACGAGGTCGCCCATTCCAGCGAACCGCCGTATCCCCACGGATCATCGACGGTCACCTTCGGGGCGTACCTCGTGGTGATGTAGAAGTTGTACAGGTAGACGAGCGTCGAGATGCCCAGGATCAGCGCGAACGCCGACGAGATCTCGTTCTCCAATGTGAATCCGTCACCGGGCAGGTAGTCCCCGTAGCGGCGAGGCATGCCCTCGACACCCAGCCAGTGCTGGATGAGGAAGGTCCCGTTGAACCCGATGAAGGTCAGCCAGAAGTGCCACTTGCCCAGGGTCTCGTTGAGCATCTTCCCGGTGAACTTGGGCCACCAGAAGTAGAAACCGGCGAACATGGCGAACACGACCGTGCCGAAGACTGTGTAGTGGAAGTGCGCCACCACGAAGTACGAGTCCGACACGTTGAAGTCCAACGGGGGCGAGGCCAGGATGACACCGGTCAGGCCGCCGAAGAGGAAGGTGAGGAGGAACCCGACTGCGAACAGCATCGGGGTCTCGAAGGTCAGCGACCCGCCCCACATGGTGCCGATCCAGTTGAAGAACTTCACACCTGTCGGAACGGCGATGAGCATCGTCATGAGGGCGAAGTACGGAAGGCTGATCGCACCGGTGACGTACATGTGGTGGGCCCACACGGCCATCGACAGGGCGGCAATCGCGATGGTGGCGAACACGAGGCCCTTGTAGCCGAAGATCGGCTTGCGGCTGAAGGCCGGCAGGATCTCGGAGATCACTCCGAAGAACGGCAGGGCCAGGACGTACACCTCGGGATGGCCGAAGAACCAGAAGAGGTGCTGGAAGAGGATCGCGCCGCCGTTCTCCGGCAGGAAGACCACCGACCCGAACTTCCGGTCGATCTCGAGAACGACGAGGGTGGCGGCCAGCACCGGGAAGACCATGAGGATCAGCACGGAGGTCAGCAGCACGTTCCAGGTGAAGATCGGCATCCGGAACATAGTCATTCCCGGAGCACGCATCGTGAGGATGGTGGTGACGAAGTTCACAGCACCCAGGATCGTGCCGACACCGCCGAGGGCGAAGCCGAGGATCCAGAGGTCCGAGCCGATGTTC
This sequence comes from uncultured Actinomycetes bacterium, assembly GCA_963736425.1. Taxonomy (GTDB): domain Bacteria; phylum Actinomycetota; class Actinomycetes; order S36-B12; family CAIYMF01; genus Prado023. Next base: position 180,644 of record CAVTOX010000014.1, on the reverse strand, counting down.
GGGGAGAACTCAGCGCCCGACAGCGGGGTGTAGAGGAACCAGCCGAAGGCCGCGGCTCCACCCGGGGTCAGGAATCCGAACAGGACGATCAGCCCGCCGAAGAAGTACATCCAGTAGCCGAGCATGTTCAGCCGGGGGAACGCCACATCCGGGGAGCCGATCTGCAGCGGCATGAGGAAGTTGGCGAAACCGACGAAAAGGGCGGTCGCGAAGAGCAGCAGCATGATCGAGCCGTGCATCGTGAACAGCTGGTTGTACTGCTCCAGGGTCACGATCTGCAGGCCCGGGCGGGCCAGCTCAGCACGGATGATCAGAGCCATCGCGCCTGCCAGCATGAAGAACGAGAAGGAGGTCGTCATGTAGAGACGGCCGATGGTCTTGTGATCGGTGGTGGTGATCACCGAGACGATCTTCTGGCCCAGGGAACGCTCGCGCGGTGCGGGTGCGGGGCCCACCTCCGCCGGACGGTCGTTGAGAAGCGTCACAGCGTGCCCTCCGGCTCCGGGTAGCGGTCGGACTCCCAGTAACGCTCGCCGTCACGGGAGATGCGATCTGTCTCGATGGAGCCGACCTGGCCCTTGGCCTTCAACTCGGCCATGTGCCGGTCGTACTCAGGGCGCTCGACCACCTTCACGGTGAACAGCATCCGTGAGTGGTCGACACCGCACAACTCGGCACAGCGTCCGGCGTAGGTCCCGACCTTGTTGGGGGTCACCTCGAACTTGTTCAGCCGGTCGGGGAAGACGTCCATCTTCATCAGGAACGCGGGGACCCAGAAGGAGTGGATGACATCCGGGCTCTGCAACTCGAAGACCACCGACTCGTTGACCGGCAGGTAGAGCGTGGGCATGTCCTCGACCTGGGCGGTGCCGACGTCGTAGACATCGTCCTCGACGTAGTTGAACGCCCAGCTCCACCGGAACCCGACGACGCCGACCGTGTTGTCGGGATTGTCCGAGACCTTGGTGAGCACGGTCTGGTCACGCACTGTGAAGAAGAACATGCCCAGGATCATCACGAGCGGGACGATCGTGTACATCAGCTCCAGCGGCACGTTGTAGCGCGTCTGCTTCGGTGCCGGATCGCCGTCCTTGCGCCGGAAGCGGACGGCGGCGTACAGGATCAGCCCACCGGTCAGGAGTCCGACAACGGCAACCGCGACCCAGGCCCCGAACCAGAGGCTCTCGATGGTCGCTGACTGCTCGGTGGCGCCGTCTGCGGCATTCAGTGACAGCGCCTCCTGGGCGCTGCACCCTGACGCCAGCAGGGCGACCATCAGGGCTGCTGCCCCGACCCCCCACCGGCGCATCGACCGGGAACGGTCGGTGCGATCTGCTACCACGTCTGGTGATCCCCTCAATCGATTCGGGCGGTTCCGCTGTGCCGACACGCCTCGCCACGGACGCTGAACGAGTGGAGACTAGCGCAGGAACCGGTCAGCGTGCCACGGGGGTCACCGATACCGTGTGCGGCATGTCGCGGTCATTCGATGCTGCTTCCGGGCTCCCCCTGGGCCCGGAGGCGAGGCGCGCCCTCGATGCCGCGTTGGACCACGGCTGGGCCGATCCGGCGCGGCTGTATCGAGACGGGCGGGTCGCCCGACAGCTGCTCGATGCCGCCCGCGCCTCGGTGGCCACCTGCATCGGCGCGCTGCCCCCGGAGGTGGTCTTCACGGCGTCGGGCACCCAGGCGCTGCACGTGGGCGTCCTCGGGCTGGCCCGCGGCCGACGGAAGGTGGGCACGACCGTCGTGGCCAGCGCTGTGGAGCACTCCGCCGTGCTGCGCGCCGCCGACTGGGTGGTGCCCGGCCAGGACCCCGTGCTCGTGCCGGTGGACTCTCACGCTGAAGTTGAGGTCAAGGCTTTTCGCAGGGCCGTGCGCTCCCCCGGGGTCGCCCTCGCGGCTGTGCAGCACGTGAACCACGAGGTCGGGGCGATCCAACCGCTGGAGGCGCTGCGCGCGGCCGCCCACGACGCGGGGGTCCCGCTCCTGGTCGATGCCTGCGCCGCGCTGGGGTCCGTCCCGGCGACCTCGCACTGGGACGCACTTGCGGGCAGCGCCCACAAGTGGGGCGGCCCGGCCGGGGTCGGGATCCTGGCCGTGCGCACCGGCGTGCGCTGGCGCAGCCCGATGCCCACCGACGAATCCGGGGGCTGGGCCGGCTACCCGGACGTCCCCGGGGCGGTGGCCGCGGCGACCGCCCTCGAAGCCGCCACGGCGGCCCTTGGGCAGACGCTGGCGCATCGGGCCCGCCTGCTCACCATCCTGCGCGAGCGGGTGCCGGGGCTGGCCCCGGACATCCTCGCGCTGGGCCGGCCCGGTTCAGCGCCGCACATCGTCTGCTTCACGATCCTCTACGCCGACGGCGAGGTGCTCGTCACCGAGCTGGACCGCGCCGGGTTCGCGGTCAGCTCGGGCTCCGCGTGCACCGCGGACACCCGCCGGCCCAGCCACGTCCTGGCCGCCATGGGGGCGATCACGCATGGCAACCTTCGAGTCAGCCTGCCGCCCGAGGCCACGGAGGCCGACGTGGCCGGGTTCCTGGTCGCCCTGCCGGCCGCCATCGCCGCTGCACGGGCGTCGGCCGACCGAGCGAGCTCATGACGGCCCCCGACGCCACGGTCGAGGCTCTCGGCGTGCTCTGCCCGGTCCCGATCATCCGCCTGGCGCGAACCGCCCTCTCGCTGCCGGCGGGCAGCCTGATCGAATTGCTCACCGACGACCCGGCAGCCGAGTACGACGTGCCGGCGTGGTGCCGGCTGCGGGGGCACGCACTGCTGGGCAGCGAGCCCCTGGATGGGGCAGTCCCCGTTCAGCCAGCGGCCGATCCCGTGGGCCCGGAGCCGCACGCCCCCAATCAGGAGCCCGGTCGGGCCATGCGCCATCTGATCCGGCTGGGAGGCGCCACCGGATCCGCCTGACTGACCGGGCCGAGCCCATCGGACAGCGCCGGCGCACAGGCGAGCACGGCAGGCAGGGCCTGCAGGTAGACCGGGCGCGGCACCTGCACCGCTCCCAGCGAGGCGAGGTGCTCGGTGCACCACTGGATGTCGATGACCCGGTGGGGGTCACCATCGGAGACGAGAAGTGCTGCGAGCGCCACGACAGCGACCTTCGAGGCGTCGGTGCGCAGATGGAACTTGGACTCGGCGGCGAACAGCCCTCCCACCTCGACCCCGAACAAGCCACCGGCCAGTCGACCGTCGGAACCCCAGACCTCGATCGAGTGCGCCCAGCCCAGTCGGTGCAGCTCGAGGTAGGAGTCCAGATAGGCACCAGTGATCCATCCATGCGGCCGCCGGGGGTCGGCACACGCGGCGACGACCTCGGCGAAGGCCCCGTCGAGACTGACCTCGAAGTGAGTCAGAGCCCTGCGCAGGGACCGCGAGACGTGCACCTGTGCCGGCAGGAGCAGACCCCGCGGGTCAGGGGACCACCAGCCGAGGTCCGCACCGTCCGGCATGGCGAACAGCCCGCCCCGGTACCCGGAGAGCAGCATCCCGGGCGACAGGTCCGCACCGATGCCCACCAGCTCCTGGCCCGCGCGGCATGTCGTGCAGATCAGGCAGTACCCATCGAGGCGCCTCGGGCTCGACGGGCATGGACGTGGATCAGGGCCGAGCCAGGGTGATGTGGGCGCCGATCTCCTGCGCCGCCTGGTCCCCGTAGGCCTCCCTGATGCGCAACAGGAACGACCTGCGGGCCAGCTCGTACTCCTGGGTCCCGATGCTCTCGATGACGTGCGTGGCCAGCAGGGAGCCCACCTGGGCGCACCGCTGCAGGGGCAGGTCCCACGCCAGCCCGGCGAGGAAGCCTGCTCGGAATGCGTCCCCGACGCCCGTCGGGTCGGCCTTGTGGGTCTCCTTCGGCGTGGGCACCTGGATCATGGCCTGGCCCTTGCGCTCGATGCGCACCCCGTTGGGCCCCAGTGTGGTGACCCGGGTGCCCACCCGGTCGAGGATCTCGTCGCTGCTCCACCCGGTCTTCTGCTCGGTGAGCGCGGCCTCGTACTCGTTGGTGAACAGGTAGGCGGCCCCGTCGACGAGCAGTCGGATCTCGTCACCATGCATCCGGGCAAGCTGCTGGGACGGGTCGGCGGCGAACGGGATCCGCCGGTAGCGACACTCCTCGGTGTGGCGCATCATCGCCTCCGGGTCGTTGGCCCCGATCAGGACCAGGTCGACCGCACCCACACGCTCGACGACCGGCCCCAGCTCGATGTCGCGGGCCTCCTGCATCGCCCCGGCGTAGAACGTGGCGATCTGGTTCGCGTGCTCGTCAGTCGTGCACACGAAGCGAGCCGTGTGCCGCACCTCGGAGACGTGCACGGACTCGGTGTCCACGCCGTGGCGCTGCAGCCAGGACCGGTAGTCGGCGAAGTCCGGGCCGACCGCGCCGACGAGGATCGGGTTCTCGCCGAGCACGCCCATCCCGAAGGCGATGTTGGCCGCCACCCCACCCCGGCGGATCTCGAGCTCATCGACCAGGAACGACAGGGAGATCTTGTCCAACTTGTCCAGGACGATCGAGTCGGCGAACCGGCCCGGGAACGTCATGAGGTGGTCGGTGGCAATCGAGCCGGTGATGACGATCCGCATGCGTGAGTGACCCCCTGGTCGGTCGATGACGACGCAGGTGACCCTAGCCGGTCAGGTCAGTGGAAGGAGTCACCGCATGCGCAGGAGCCGGTCGCGTTCGGGTTGTCGATCGTGAAGCCCTGCTTCTCGATCGAGTCCACGAAGTCGATCGTGGCGCCCGACAGGTACGGGGCGCTCATTCGGTCCGTGACCACCTCGACGCCGCCGAAGTCCTTGCGCACGTCCCCGTCGAGCGCGCGCTCGTCGAAGAACAGCTGGTAGCGCAGGCCCGAGCAGCCACCGGGCTGGACAGCCACACGCAGCGCGAGGTCGTCGCGACCCTCCGAATCGAGCAGGGTGCGCACCTTGTCGGCGGCGACCTCGGTGAGGAGGATCCCATCGCTGACGGGATCGGTGGTCTCGGTGGTGGTCTCGGCGGTCATCGGTGCCCTCCTACTGAGCATCGTGGCGGTCTACAACGGGGCCAACGCGAACACGCTGTGCTGCATTCCCTGTGCGCTCATGCTGACATGGTTTGCGGAGTTCGACCAACCGCGCGCCGGCGCACGGGCGCGTCGTCGACGGCGTGACGGCCCCGGGTCAGCTCCTCGACCAGGTGCGGGCGGCGCGGGCCGCGGCGCGGGCCACGCCCTCGTGGTGGGACTCACCGGGCTCCGCAGCAGCAGGGAACGCCGCGGCCACTCCGGCGGTGATCCACTCACGCCGGCCGACCTCGACCCGCCCGGCCAGGACAACGACCGGGACGGCCCGCTCGAGGGCTGCCGCGGCCACACCGGCCACCACCTTGCCGCGCAGGGACTGCCAGTCGAAGGATCCCTCCCCCGTGATCACGAGGTCGACGTCGCCGATGAGCCGAGCGATGTCGGCGGCCTCCAGCACGGTGCCGATGCCAGGGACCCGGCGGGCACCCAGCCGGATGAGCGCCGCCCCGAGCCCTCCGCCCGCGCCGGCCCCGAGGGCGACCGCTGCCGACCGCCCGTCGGCGGACCGGCCGAGCAGTCCTGCCCAGTGGGTCATCGCCGCCTCGAGCTGCTCCACCTGCTGGTCGCTGGCACCCTTCTGCGGGGCGAAGCCGCGAGCCGCCCCGCGGGCCCCGAGAAGTGGCACGTCGACATCGGTGGCGACCTCCAATGCGCACCCGCTGACGGCATCCAGCGCCGGAGCCAGGTCAATGGCCGTCAGGTTGGCCAGCTGGAAGCCGCCGTGGGACAGCCCACCGGGCGGCTGGGAGGTGGCACCCAGAGCCTCCACGAGCCCCGCTCCCCCATCGCAGGTGCCCGTCCCGCCGACTCCCAGGACGATTCGGGTGGCTCCGGCCCGCAGGGCCGAGGCCATCAGCTCGCCAACTCCGCGGGACGTCGTCCGGGTGGGGTCCCGGCGGTCAGTCGGGACCAGGTGCAGCCCCGCTGCGGTCGCGGACTCGATCCATGCCGTGCCGTCCCCGGTCACCAGATGGTCGGCCAGGACCGGGCTGCCCAGCGGTCCGGTGACCGACAGCGGACGACGCACCCCGCCACGCCCCGCACCGATCGCGTCGAGGAAGCCGGGGCCGCCGTCGGACAGGGGGCGCAGCACCAGGTCGTCACCTGGCGCGACGCTGGCCCAGCCCTCGGCCATCGCCGCCGCCGCCTCGGCAGCCGAGAGCGTGCCGGTGAACGAATCCGGGCAGATGAGCACCTTCACGAGCCCGAAGTCTGGCATCCGCGAGGTCAGCCCAGCGCGCGACTCTGTGGAACGATGAAGCCCCGCCCCACGAGGAAGGTCACCCGATGACCGACACGGCTGCCTGGACCGAGCCGCAACCGACCCCACTGGCCCTGCTCCTGCTCGGCCAGGGCACCGATCTGGACACGGAGAAGGGCGTCGAGTGCCCCGGTGCGCTCCCGGCCGCCTCGGACCCCGACCTGGTCGACCGCGCCCGACGGGCCCGTGCGGCGCTCGGCTCTCGGGCCTACATCCTGGGACACCACTACCAGCGCGACGAGGTCATCGAGTTCGCCGACGTGACCGGCGACTCCTTCAAGCTGGCCCAACAGGCTGCCGCGCACCCCGAGGCGGAGTTCATCGTCTTCTGCGGCGTGCACTTCATGGCCGAGAGTGCCGACATCCTGACCACCGACGACCAGCGGGTGATCCTGCCGGACCTCGCCGCCGGCTGCTCGATGGCCGACATGGCCGAGATCGGCCAGGTCGAGGACGCCTGGGAGCGATTCGTCGAGCTCGGGCTGGCCGAGTCGACCATCCCCATCACCTACATGAACTCCACGGCCGCGATCAAGGCGTTCACCGGCCGCAACCACGGCACGATCTGCACGTCGAGCAACGCCCGGCAGTCGTTGGAATGGGCCTTCGAGCAGGGTGAGCGCATCTTCTTCCTGCCCGACCAGCACCTGGGGCGCAACACCGCGGTGCTCGACCTGGGCCTGAGCCTGGAGGACTGCGTGGTCTACGACCCGCACAAGCCGGGCGGTGGGCTCACCGACGAGCAGGTTCGCGAATCGAAGGTGGTCCTGTGGCGAGGGCACTGCTCCGTGCACGGACGGTTCACGGAAGCCGTCGTCGACGAGGCGCGTGAACGCATCCCCGGGGTCAACATCCTCGTGCACCCCGAGTGCCGCCACGAGGTGGTCCAGAAGGCCGACTACGTCGGGTCCACCGAGTACATCATCAAGGTCCTCGACGCCGCCGAGCCCGGATCGGCATGGGCGATCGGCACCGAGCTGAACCTCGTGCGCCGCCTGGCCAATGCCCATCCGGACAAGCAGGTCACGTTCCTGGACCGGTCGGTCTGCTACTGCTCGACGATGAACCGGATCGACCTGCCGCACCTTGTCTGGGCCCTGGAGAACCTGGTCGCGGGCAACGTCGTGAACCAGATCGTGGTCGACTCCGACACCTCGCACTGGGCACGCGTGGCCCTCGACCGGATGCTCGCGCTCCCTGGCGTGGGCGCGGCCCCCGAGCCGGACTGACCGCCCAGCCCTACAGGCCTGGGGCGCCCCAGATCGGGAACCAGCGCGTCAGGTCCTTCTCGACCGCCAACTCGTCGCGCAGCAGGTCGCGGATCTGCAGCTCGAGGACGGTGTCACGGGTCTGGCCGTCCGCCGGGGCGAACGGGTAGAACGACCCCTGCTTGAACAGGTAGACCATCGCCAGCGGTCGACCACCCAGCCCAACGAACGCGGCGGTCGAGCACAGCAGCTGCGGCCCGAACCCGCTGTCCTGCAGGGTGAGGTTGACCGCGTGCAGGTGCGTCACCAGAGCGCCGACGTCCGGCGGATCGGTCGAGACGACGAGCCACGTGTAGCCGTACTGGTCGGCGGTGAGCTCCACGGCCGGGTTGCCCGAGGCCGCGAGCAGGGCTTCGATCTCGGCCTGGACCTCGGCGAAGGCACGCCCCTCAGGCACCCGGAACGCGACGGCCCCCGTGCCCGTGGCATCGAACCCGAGGCTGGCCGACAGGGTGATGGCCGCCGACGGCAGCCCGAAGATCGCATCGAGGTCGGGCCGGACGGGCTTGCGCCGGCCCATGATCGAGTCGAACATGCCCATCTACTGGCCCAGCTGGGCCGAGATGCGCGCCAACTGCTCGAGGCGCTTCTCCAGCGGCGGGTGTGTGGACAACAGGCTCGCCATGGACTGCGTGCCACCGAACGCCGGCGTGATGAAGAAGGCGTTCATCGACTCCTTCGCGCGCAGGTCCCGGGTCGGGATGGCACCCATGTCGCCGCTGATCTTCTGCAGGGCGCGACCCAGGGCCGCGGGCCGCCCGGTCAGCAGCGCGCCGGCGCGGTCGGCCGAGAGCTCCCGGTAGCGCGAGAGCACGCGGACCAGCAGGAAGCTGATGAGGTACACGAGGATCGACACGACCATGATGATCATGAATGCGAAGGCGCTGTTGCTGTCGCTGCTGCGTCGCCGAGTCAGACCGCCCCACATCCACGAGCGCGTCAGGAACCCGGCGAGCACGCCGACGAACGAGGCCACCGTCATCACGAGCACGTCCCGGTGCGCCACATGGGACAGCTCGTGGGACAGGACTCCCTCGAGCTCCTCGGCGTCCAGACGCCGGAGCAGCCCCGTGGTCACGCAGACCACGGCACGCTTCGTGCTGCGTCCGGTCGCGAAGGCATTGGGCATGTCGGAGTCGGCGATCGCCACGGCGGGCTTGGGCATGTCGGCCATCGCGCACAGCCGGTCCACGATGGCGTGCAGCTGCGGGGCCTGCTCGGGCGTGACGACCCGCGCCGACATCGAGAACAGCGCGACCCTGTCGGAGAAGTACCACTGGGCCCACGCCGTGCCTCCGGCGAGGATCAGCACGAAGTAGGCGTTCATCCCCTGGGAGATCAGCGTGGCCATCAGCACGACGTAGAGCAGGCCGAGGATGAACATCGTCCCGCCCATCCGGGCTGTGAGGCCCCGATCGGGTGCGTACCTGTTTCGCGCCATGGCGGGTGTGCGAGCCTCCCTGCGGTCCTACTGGGCGGCCGGGCCAGCCGGCGCGGCGGGCGGGGCCTGGGGCGCCGACGGGGTTGCGGGTTCCTCGGCGATGATGGCATCGACGACCTCGTCGGCCGGCGCGGCGCCGACCGCGAGGGTCTCGGCGGCCGCACCCGCGACCGCCGCGGGCGGCTCCGCGCCACCGATCTGGGCCTTCATGGCGGCGAGCTCGTTCTCGACCTGGCTGTCGGCAGCCAGGCGCTCCAGCTCCACGGTCAGGGAGTCCTTGCCGCCCGTGGTCTCAAGCGCTCCCGTGGCCATGAGCTCCTCCATCGCCCCGGCGCGCGCCTGCATCTGGGCGGTGCGGTCCTCGGCGCGCTGGATGGCCAGACCGACGTCACCGAGCTCGCTGGAGATCCCCGTGAAGGCCTCGTTGATGCGCACCTGCGCCTCAGCGGCTGAGTACGTGGCCTTGATGGTCTCCTTCTGCGTGCGGAAGGCCTCCACCTTGGTCTGCAGCTGCTGCGACGCGACGGTGAGCTTCTGCTCCTGGGCGGTCAGCTGCTCGAGCTGCACGTGCAGGTCGGCGATCTGCTGGCTCAGGGTGGACTTGCGGATCAACGCCTCCCGGGCGAGGTCCTCTCGTCCAGCCGCCAGGGCGGCACGGGCCTGGTCATCGAGCTTTGCCAGCTGCTTGTCGAGGCTGGCGATCTGCAGCTCGACCCGCTTGCGGCTCGTGGCCACATCAGCGACGCCCCTGCGGACCTTCTGCAGCATCTCCAGCTGCTTCTCGTAGGAGTAGTCCAGGGTCTGCGCGGGATTCTCAGCCTTGTTCATGGCCGCGTTGGCCTTGGAGCTGAAGATCATCTTGAAGCGCTGCCACATTCCGGCCATGGTTCGCTGTCGCTCTCTTCCCAGGCGGCACACCCGCCGACGTCCACAAGCCTAACGCCCCACAGGTTGGCACGACGTACCCTTGCTCCGTGAAGTTCCTCTCCCGTAGCACCCCCGCCGATCCAGCCCCCGTCGAGCCGACGCCCACGCCCACAGTCGGCAAGGGGCACGCCACCCCCTCGCGCAAGGAGGCGGAGGCCCAGCGCAAGCAGACCCTGAAGGTCTCCTCGGATCCGAAGGCGGCCAAGAAGGAGGCCAAGGCTCGCGCTGCGCAGGAGCGCCAGGTTGCGCGCACCGCCCTGATGGCCGGGGACGAGAGCGCCCTGCCAGCCCGCGATTCCGGCCCGGTCAAGCGCTTCGTTCGGGACTTCATCGACAGCCGCTGGGCGGCGGCGGAGCTCTTCATGCCGCTGGCCATCACGGTGCTGGTCGTCGGGTTCCTGCCCTGGCGCAGCTGGGGGTTGGTCAACGCCCAGGGGTACGTGTCGATGCTCTGGCTGGTCCTGACCCTGTTCATCCTCGTGGACACCACCGTTCTGCTGATGCGGATGAACCGGGAGATCAAGAAGCAGTGGCCCTCGGCGGCTGAACGCAAGGGCGCGACCTTCTATGGCCTCATGCGCGTGCTGCAGATCCGCCGTCTGCGGCTGCCACCCCCGCGCCTGCGCCGCGGCGGGAAGCCGGTCCTTCCCAAGTCATGACGCCTGCGCCACCGTCGGTGGCCGGTGTCAGCCCGGTGCCCTAGGGTCGGCCCATGGAGCATCGCCGGCTTGGGGCCAGTGGCCTGATGATCAGTGAGATCGCGTACGGCAACTGGTTGACGCATGCGTCACAGGTGGCCGAGGACGAGGCAGCGGCGTGCGTCCACGCTGCCCTCGACGCGGGGATCACCACCTTCGACACCGCGGATGTCTACGCGCAGACAGGGGCGGAGGCCGTCCTCGGCCGGGCGCTGGCGGGGCAGCGTCGCGAGGGCCTGGAGATCTTCACGAAGGTCTACTGGCCCACTGGCCCGGGTCACAACGACCGGGGGTTGTCACGCAAGCACATCATGGAAGCCTGCGAGGGGTCGCTGAGCCGGTTGCAGACCGATCACATCGACCTCTACCAAGCCCATCGATTCGACCACCACACCCCTCTCGAGGAGACGCTGCGCGCCTTCGACGACCTGGTCCGCGCCGGGAAGGTCCTCTACGTCGGGGTCTCGGAGTGGCGCGCGGAAGAGATCCGCGCCGCGCTCGAGATCGCCGAGCAGATGGGGTTGGACCGGATCGTCTCCAACCAGCCGCAGTACTCCATGCTCTGGCGGGTCATCGAGGCCGAGGTGGTCCCCGAGTGCGAGGCAGCAGGCATCGGCCAGGTGGTGTGGTCCCCCATGGCCCAGGGCATCCTGACCGGCAAGTACCTGCCCGGACAGCCCGTCCCTGAGGGCTCCCGGGCCACCGACCCGACCGGGTCGGGGTTCGTGTCACGCTGGCTGCGCGACGACGTGCTCGAGCGGGTGCAGAACCTGCGCCCCCTGGCCGACCAGGCCGGCCTCACGATGGCGCAGATGGCCGTGGCCTGGGTCCTGGGCAACCCGAACGTCTCGACAGCGATCGTCGGGGCCTCACGTCCCGAGCAGCTTGCCGACTCGGTGCGTGCGAGCGGCGTCGTGCTCGATGCCGACCTGCGTACCGCCATCGACGAGGTCCTCGGTGAGGCGATCATGCGTGATCCGGCCCGGACCGAGTCCCCGGCCGAGCGACCCTGATCACCCACTCGTAGGAGGAGCCCGATGAGCTGGACCTGGCAGTACCACGCCGCGCAGGGTGCACCGATCCCTGAGTCCGCAACCCAGCCGTCCGATGGCTTCCCCACGCAAGCCGACGCCGAGACGTGGGTTGGCGAGGAGTGGCGCAACCTGGTGACCGAAGGCATCGACGCCGTGACCCTGTTCGAGGACGGCCGGCTGGTCTACGGACCCATGAGCCTGCATCCTGCGCAGTGACCCGGCGGTCCGGATCCCGGCTCGGCCGCTGAGCCGCCCCGGTCAGGGGCTCGGCGTGACCTCGAACTCAGTCCGCGGTGAGCAGTGGGAGTCGGCCGGAAGAGTCCTCTGGTAGCCGTACTCGACGTTCTGGCAGACGATCGCGTCAGGCCCGACCTCGACGGGTTCGATGCGCGAGGACCCGGCGACGAGAAGGGTGGAGGCGGCGAGGCCGACTGCCGCCAGCGAGACGGTCAACAGCGCCATCAGGCCTCCCTGTGATACCCGGCAATCCATCCGGGATGAGGGGAGGCTAGCCATCCCTGGCAAGTCCCGGGAAGACCCCTGGGGGTATCAGGTTGGGCCGGCGATCCCCCGGGTGATGCTGGCCACCAGACGGGCGAAGCTCTCATCGACGTCGATCGGCATCCCGAAGCCACCCGCCGCCTCGATGCTGACGAAGCCGTGCAGCGCAGCGCGCACAGCGCGAGTTGCATGGATCGCGTCGTCCCCGGTCAGGCCGTACCCGGCGAGGATGTCGAGCAGGACGGACACGACAGCCAGGCTGGCGGCCTCGTCGTCGGCGTCCCCCGGGGTGGGCGCGACCACGGTCGACTGGTAGCGCCCGGGATGGGCACGGGCCCACGTGCGGTAGGCGTCGGCGAGGGCGGCGATCGCGTCGTCGCCCGACCTGCCGACGGCGGCACGCGCGAGCACGCCGGCCAGCTCCTGCTTGGCGCGCACGGACAGGGCGCGGCGCAGGGCGTCGCTTCCGTCGACGTGCTTGTAGAGCGAGGGCTGGCGCACTCCGAGCCGGTTCGCCAGGGCGGCCAGCGTCAGGGCGTCCAGGCCCACCTCGTCGCTGAGGGCCTGGGCCTCGTCGATCACCCGCTCGGGGGTCAGCCCGGCCCTAGGCACGCGTGGCCACCCGGGCGAGGAAGGCCAGGATCGACTCGGCCGCGATTCCGGGCTGCTGGGACTGCGGGTAGTGGCCGGCGTCAGGGACCATCACGACGTCGCCGCTGAGCGTCGTGGCGATCCATTGGGCCTCAGCGGCCGGATCAGCCCAGTCAGGGTCCAACTCCCCCATGATCACCAGGGTGGGGGCACTCACGTCGGCAAGGCGCGACTCGACCAGTGCGTGCGTCGTCTGGCGCGTGGTCTGCAGGAAGGCGCGCGCGTATCCCGGACGGGACAGGCTGTGCGAGATCGCGGCAAGGTGGGCGTCGAAGTCCTCCGGACGATCACCCGCGTTGAGCGTGGGCAGGTAGGAGATCCACGCTCGCGCTCCCCACGGGCGGGCCATCGCCACCCGCAGCATGAGGCGGGTCGCGAGACCCTGCTCGGGGTCCCGAACGAACGGCCCCATCAGGACCAACCCGCTGACCAGTTCCGGGCGCAGCGCGGCAACCAGGGCGGCCGCACCTGCCCCCAACGAGTTGCCGACCAGCAGGGCGGGGCCGCCGAGGTGCTCGACCAACGCGATGAGGTCCCCCGCGGTCGCCTCGTCCCCGAAGACGCTGAATGTGGCGTCGCTGTCGCCGTGGCCGCGCAGGTCGGTGACCGCGACCCGGTAGCCGGCTGCCCTCAGCTTCGGGGCAAGGTGCCGATAGGTGCTGCGCAGGTCGCCCATCCCAGGGACCAGGACGACCAGCGGGCCGGCGCCGTCGACGTCGAACGCGACGCGGCCGTCGGTACGGGTGATGTACTCGACATTCGTGGTGATCTCCATATGGCTACTGTACTTAGCTTTTTGGCTACTGTCAATAGCCTATGCTGCCGCCCCGCCAAGCTTCGTTCCAGGCCGTCGAGGATCAGGTCGAGGCCGAACAGGAAGTCCTCCCGGCGGCCGTGGGCCATCACATGCCCGATGACCTCCACCACGTGCGGGAACTGATCGGCCGGGATCTGCGGCAGGACCGAGGCCGAGACCGCGGACGACTCCTCGACCTCGAACGGCAGATTGAGCTCCTGGAGCGTGAACCCGTACAGGTGGCTGTCGAGGGCGTTCCACGCGTCGAGCGCCCCCTCGATCGAGAACCCTCCCTCGCGCAGGCGACCCAGCGTGGCGTCGAGGTAGCGCGTCATCCCCGGGCCGATGCTGTAGCGCGAGGTGATCTGCATCGCCGCCCAGGGGTGCGCCAGGAGCATCCCGTGGGCCGAGATGCATCGTGCGCGCATGGCGGTGCGCCAGGGCGTCCCGGCCGGCGGGACGTCGATGTCGCCCACGACCACGTCGACCATGCCATCGAGGAGGTCGTCCTTGTTGGTGACGTGGTTGTAGAGCGACATCGCCTCGACTCCGAGCGCGCTGCCGAGCCCGCGCATCGTCAGGGAGTCGATCCCGCCCCCATCCGCCAGGCAGATGGCAGCACGCAGGATCCGCTCGCGAGTCAGGGGGACGCGCGCCTGCGTGGTCCGTGCCGCATCGGTCGACATCGTGTCCCTCCTCGATCGCACTGAACATACAACGTAAGCGCGGCAGTTGGACGTTGTGGCGCGACTCGTGTAACTTACTGCGTAAGCGTACAACGTAAGTACGCCTGACGTGGGGCAAGAGCCCCCAACTCAAGGAGCACCCCATGAAGGCAATCGTCCAGGACACCTACGGCTCGGCCGACGTCCTCGAGCTCAGGGACATCGACCGACCGCAGATCGCCGACGACCAGGTGCTGGTACGTGTCCATGCCGCGGGGGTGGATCGCGGCGTGTGGCACCTGATGGCGGGACTGCCCTACCCGATCCGCATCGCGGGGTACGGGGTCCGGGCGCCGAAGAACCCGGTCCCGGGCATGGATCTGGCCGGGGTCGTGGAGGCGGTCGGCAAGGACGTGACCAGCTTCGCCCCCGGCGACGAGGTGTTCGGCATCGGCAAGGGCACCTTCGCCGAGTACGCTGTCGCCCCGGAGGACAAGCTCGCTCCGAAGCCGGCGAACCTCAGCTTCGAGCAGGCCGCCGCGATCGCGATCTCCGGCCTGACGGCCCTTCAGTCGCTGCGCGACGTGGCGCGGGTCCAGGCTGGACAGAAGGTGCTGGTCATCGGCGCATCGGGCGGGGTGGGCACCTACGCGGTGCAGGTGGCCAAGGCCTTCGGGGCGCACGTGACCGGCGTCGCCAGCACGTCGAAGGTGGACCTGGTGCGGGCGATCGGCGCCGATGAGGTCATCGACTACACGGCCGAGGACTTCGCCGCCGGAGACACCCGCTACGACGTGATCGTGGACATCGGCGGCAACGCCTCGCTGGCCCGCCTGCGCCGGGCCCTGACCCCCACCGGCACGGTCGCGATCGTGGGCGGGGAGACCGGCGGGCGCTGGCTCGGCGGTTTCGACCGCATGCTGCGCGCGCCGATGCTCTCGCCGTTCGTCAGCCAGGACCTGCGGTCCGTGACCGCCTCGGAGAACGCCGCGGACATGCTCGTCCTGAAGGACATGATCGAGGCCGGCCAGGTCACGCCGGTGATCGAGCGCAGCTACCCCCTGGCCGAGGTCCCCGACGCCATCCGGCACATCGAGCAGGGAAGGGCCCGTGGCAAGGTCGTGATCACCATCTGACCCCGAGGCTTCCGCTCGAAGGCCCCGCGGGTCTAGCGTCCCCCCATGGAACTGACACAGGGATCGTTCGGCTGGATCGACCTCATGACCACCGACGTGCCCGCCGCGAAGGCCTTCTACGGCGGGCTGTTCGGCTGGACCAGCGTGGACATGCCGATGGGGCCGGACTACGCGTACACGCAGTTCCACAAGGGCGGAAAGCGTGTGGCCGGCCTGGGTCCGATGCCCCCCGGCGGCCCGGAGATGCCCGTCGTGTGGAGCTCGTACGTGATGGTGGCGGACGCCGACGTGATCCTGGCGGCGGTGCCGGGGGCCGGCGGCCAGGTCATCGCCCCTGCGATGGACATCATGAGCCAGGGCCGGATGGCGATGATCGCCGATCCCTCCGGAGCCGTCGTCGGGCTGTGGCAGCCGATGGACCACCAGGGAGCCGAACTGTTCAACGCACCCGGATCGCTGACGTGGAACGAGCTGCAGACCCGTGACCTCGGATCCGCGATGGAGTTCTACACCAGCGTCTTCGGATGGTCCTGGGCCGAAGGCCCCGGCGACACCGGCTACCAGATGGGCTCCGTCCCGGTGCCCGATGCTGAGCCGATGATGATCTGTGGGGCGATGAGCATGCCTGCGGGGGTCCCCGACGAGGTACCGAGCTTCTGGGCCGTGTACTTCGCCGTCGAGGACTGCGACACCTCCCTCGCGCTGGCCGAGTCCCTCGGGGGGTCGGTGTTCCTGCCCGCGATGGACATGGGCCCGGGCCGCTTCGGCGGTGTCATCGACCCGACGGGCGGCATGTTCTTCCTCGGGCACTTCCCCCAGAGCCAGGGGTAGTCGCTAGCAGGCTCGGGAGAACTCGGCGGCGCGGGCGAGCTGCTCCCCTGTCGGCCTGATCCCGGTGTAGAGGACGAACTGCTCGGCGGCCTGCAGCGCCTGCACCTCCGCGCCCGTGATCACCGTGGCGCCCTGCTCACGGGCACGGCGGACCAACGGCGTCTCGATCGGCATGGCCACCACCTCGAACACGGTCCCGGCGGCGTCGACGACGGCCGGTTCGACGGGGAGGTCCTCGGCGGCCGGCCCGCCGGACATACCGACCGGGGTCGCGTTGATCACCAGCGCCGGACGTCCGGATCCCACCTCGGGTCGCCACCGATAGCCGTACTCCTCGGCCAGCGGACGACCCGTGCCCTCGTTGCGCGCCACCACGACCCCGTCGGCGAAGCCCGAGTCCCGCAGCGCCGCCACGACCGCGCGCGCCATCCCCCCACTGCCCAGCACCGCGAACGTGGAATCCGGGGCAACGCCGTGGTCGCGCAGCAGGCTCACAACAGCCACGTAGTCGGTGTTGTACGCCCGCAGGTGCCCGTCGGTGTTCACGATCGTGTTCACCGAGTTGATCGCCAGGGCGGACTCGTCCATCGAGTCGACCAGCTCGATCACGTCCTCCTTGAACGGCATGGAGACCCCTGCGCCCCTGATGCCCAGCGCTCGGATCCCGCCCACGGCCGCGGGCAGGTCCGTCGTCGTGAACGCCTTGTAGACGTAGTCCAGGCCAAGCTCGGCGTACAGGTGGTTGTGGAACCGGGTGCCGAGGTTGCTCGGCCGTCCGGACAGGGAGATGCACAGCTGCGTGTCCTTGGTGATCGCCGTGATGTCCATCGCCGCCACGTCCTCCTGGGCTCAGATGCGGCTCCTCTGCCGCGCACCCATGATTGCGCCGCACCTCGTCGGAATTCCACCCGGTACGCGTGACGCCGCGGGGCAGGATCACTTCTGCCGCACATGGACCCCGGCCTGGTCGAGAGCTGCACCACTCGTCTCCACAGTTGTCAGGCCGCCGGGGGACAATCACGCCATGACCCAGCCCGTCACGGCCCAACCGACCACGACTGACGACCCGTCGTTGCGCGTCCTGCGCGAGGTGTTCGGCTACGACCGGTTCCGCGGCGCCCAGGCCGAGATCATCGAGCAGGTGGTCGCCGGTGGTGACGCCCTGGTCCTGATGCCGACCGGGGGTGGCAAGTCGGTGTGCTACCAGGTGCCGGCCATCGTCCGACCCGGGCTCGGCGTTGTGGTCTCCCCGTTGATCGCCCTGATGCAGGACCAGGTCGACGCGATGCGGCTGCTCGGGGTGCGCGCCGCGTTCCTGAACTCCAGCCTCGATGCGGCCGGCGCCTCCGAGGTCATCCGGGCCATGACCTGCGGCGAGCTCGACCTGCTCTACGTCGCGCCCGAGCGCCTGACAACCGGCGGATTCCTTGCCCAGCTCGACCGGATCGACGCGGCCCACGGCATCGCGCTGTTCGCGATCGACGAGGCGCACTGCGTGTCCCAATGGGGCCACGACTTCCGCCCGGAGTACCTGGGCCTGTCGGTCCTTGCCGAGCGATTCCCGGATGTCCCCCGCGTCGCCCTGACCGCCACCGCCGACATGATCACGCGCGCTGAGATCCGTCACCGGCTCGCGCTCGGAGACGCACCGGAGTTCCTGTCCAGCTTCGACCGCCCGAACATCCGCTACACCGTCGTGGAGAAGGACAGCCCCCGCGACCAGCTGCTCGGATTCCTCGCCGGCGATGAGCAGGACCCGAGCCTGATCGGGTCCTCCGGGATCGTCTACTGCTCGTCGCGCAAGAAGGTCGACCAGACCGCAGCGTGGCTCAACGACCAGGGCGTGACCGCGCTGGCCTACCACGCGGGCCTGGACCAGGCTGCGCGACGCTCGGCGCAGGACCGGTTCCAGCGCGAGGACGGCATCGTGGTGGTCGCCACCATCGCCTTCGGGATGGGCATCGACAAGCCGGACGTCCGGTTCGTGGCCCATCTGGACCTGCCCAAGAGCATCGAGGCGTACTACCAGGAGACCGGTCGCGCGGGCCGCGACGGGGAGCCCGCCCAAGCCTGGATGGCCTACGGCCTGGCCGATGTGGTGCTGCAGAAGTCCTGGATCGACGCCTCGGAGGCACCCATCGAGATCCGCCGGGTGGAGGCAGCGAAGCTCGACGCCCTGCTTGGATACTGCGAGGCGGCCACGTGTCGACGAGCCGTCCTGCTGGACTACTTCGGGGAGCGCACCGGTCCGTGCGGCAACTGCGACACGTGCCTGACGCCCCCCGAGATCTGGGACGGCACCGTCGCGGCCCAGAAGTTCCTGTCCGGCGTGATCCGCACCGGGCAGCGCTTCGGTGCGGGGCACGTCATCGACCTGCTGGTGGGCAAGCCGTCGCAGCGCATGTCCGAGCTCGGCCACGACCAGCTGCCCACATTCGGGGTCGGCTCAGACTTGGACGCCACAGCCTGGCGCGGCGTGGCCCGCCAGCTGGTGGCCCTGGGGATGCTCAACGCCGACTCGCAGGCCTACGGGGCGCTGCGGGTCACCGACGCCGCGGAGCCCGTCCTTCGCGGTCAGGCCCGACTCGACCTGCGGCGCACCACTGCGAAGCCGGCAGCGCGGGCGGCGCGACGGCGGGGCGGATCCAGCGGGGCAGCTGCGGCCCGCACCCTGGCCGGTCCCGACGCGGAGCTGTTCGAGGTCCTTCGCGCCGAGCGCAAGTCGATCGCCGACGAGCAGGGCGTCCCGGCCTACGTGGTGTTCCACGACGCGACGCTGCGCGAGATCGCCACACGACGTCCCGGCACGAACGAGCAGCTGCTCGACGTTCCCGGGATCGGTGCAGCCAAGGCTGAGCGGTACGGCGAACGGATCCTGGCCGCCGTGGGTCGGGAACACGGCTCGGCCCCGGATCTGCCCTGACCCGCGGGCCACGAGCCAGCCCTTGTTTACCGCCGCGAGCCGACCGCCCCTGCGGCCAGCACCGCTGCCCGCAGGGCTGTACCGTGACCGACCATGTCGATCTTCCACCCCGAGGTGGGCAACTTCGCAGGGCACCTGTCCACCGTCGGTCGAGCGGTCGATGACTGGCTGGCCTCCGGCATGCCCGATGCACTGTCCTCCGACGTCGACTGGCAGTCCCTTCTGTCCGGGCCCGCCCCCGAGCGCGGGATCGGCGCCGATGCCACCCTCGAGGAGTACGTGCGCCTCATCGTGGCCCACGGGCAGCGCCTGACCTCCCCGACGTCGTGGGGGTGGATCACCACCGGGCCGACGACTGTCCCCTGTGCCGTGGCCGCCGGGGCGATGGCGGCCGCACCGCAGCGCAACCTGATGTCCGCCTTCCACCAGGTCGAGGAGCTCTCGCTCGAGTGGCTGGGCGCCCTCTGCGGACTTGGCCCGCACATGCGCGGCGTCTACTCCAGCGGTGGATCCACGGCCAACCTCGTCGCTCTTGGAGCCGCACGCCAGCATGCCCTTGAACAGTCGGGACATGATGCCTCCGACCTGGGCCTCGACGGGCGCCGGCTCGGTATCTACACCTCGACCCAGGCCCACCACACGGTCCAACGAGCGGCGGGCGTCCTGGGCATCGGCCGCGCGTCAGTGCGCTCGATCCCGGTGGACGCCGACCGGAGGATGGACCTCGGTGCGCTCGCGGCGGCCTTGGCCCGCGACACGCAGGCCGGCATCCTTCCGGTGGCCGTCGTCGCATCCGCCGGAACCACCAACACCGGAGCGGTCGACCCCCTGCGTGGAGCAGGCGAGCTGGCCCATGCCCACGGGGCGTGGTTCCACGTCGATGGCGCCTACGGGCTGCCGGGAATCCTGGACGATCGCGTTGCTCCCCTCTACGACGGACTCGAGCTGGCCGACTCGGCCATCACCGACCCGCACAAGTGGCTGGGGGCCCCCGTGGGGGTGGCCGCCACCTTCGTGCGCGACCGAGCGATCCTGCACCGCGCGTTCACCCAGGAGCCGGCCGACTACCTCGAGGGCGCCTTCTCCGCCGACGACGTCCAGTCCAGCCTGGACAGCATGGGCATCCCCTACTTCGACTTCGGTGTCGAGCTGTCCGCTCCCCCGCGCGGCGTCATGGTGTGGGCGATCCTGCGCGAGCTCGGGGTGGAGGGCGTGCGCGCCAGGATCGTTGCCGACAACGACTTCGCCCGGCATGTGGCCGCCCGAGCCCACGAGCACCCGAGGCTGGAGGTTCTCGCCGAGCCGGTGCTCTCGATCTGCGGGTTCCGCTACCGCACCGACGCCGACCAGGACTGGGACGCGGTGAACTCCCGGATCCTGCGTCGCCTGGTCCGCGAGACGTCGATCGTCGTGAGCTCGACGTTCGTTGACGGCAGCTACGTGCTGCGGCCCTGCTTCATCAACGCCCGCACGACCACGGCACATGTCGACGAGTTCCTCGACACGGTGGTCCGGTTCGGCGACGAGGCCACCGGCTGACCGGGCGGCCGGGATTGCGGAATCCCCAATAGCGATATATCGTTGTACATGTCGTTGGGCACACCGCTCGACACTTCACAACGAAGGAGGACTCGCTGATGTCCCGCGAATCCCACATGCACCACCACCCGCACCATCACCGTCACCATGACGACCCCGCCTCCCAGTCCGAGCCGTTCGGTGACGGCGTCCCCAACGAGCCCGGCCCCGGTCGGGGTCGCGGACGCGGCCATCGCCATGGAGGCGGCCGAGGCCCCGGCTTCGGCCCCGGTGGCCCCGGTTTCGGGGGCCCCGGACCTGGCGGCTTCGGACCCCGAGGCCGTCGCAGGCGCCCCAAGGGGGCAGTCCGCGAGGCCATCCTGTCCCTGCTCGCCGAGGGACCGGCCAACGGCTACAGCCTGATGAAGCAGATCGCCGAACGGGCTGAGGGCGAATGGAGCCCCAGCCCCGGATCGGTCTACCCGACGCTCGCACAGCTTGTCGACGAGGGCCTGATCGAGGCCACCGGCGAGGGCAAGGGCACGGATTTCGCCCTCACCACGCAGGGCCGCGAGTACGTCGATCAGAATGCCGACTCACTGGACGCCATCTGGGCCGAGAGCACACACGGTGCGCCGACCCGCGCTGCCATGCGCGACAGCATCGGCGCCCTCATGGGTGTCATCCAGCAGTTCCGCTTCGCCACCGACGAGCAGCGTCAGGCAGCCACCGAGCAGCTCGACGAGACCCGCCGAGCGCTGCACCGCATCCTGGCCGAGTAGCGCCGGGCCCAGGGACGGCCCCCACCCGCAGCGATGCCGGTGGGGGCCGTTCCTGTGATGACTCCTCAGGCTCGCAGCGCCTCCGCGAGGTCGGCGAACTCCTGCACCAGCAGGCCCATGTCGTCGCTGGTGTGCGCCAACGAGACCAGCCACTGCTCGTCGAGCCCGGGCGGGGTGAGGATGCCGCGGTTGACGCCCCACAGCCAGCTGAGCTCAGCGATGCCGAAGTCCGTGCGCTTGTAGTCGCGGTAGTTGCGCACCGGGTCGGTCGCCCAGGTGACCGCACCCTTGACCCCGAAGCCGACTGTCTGGGCCGGGAGCTCGTAGCGCGCGATCAGGGCATCGATGGCGTCCAGAGCGTCATCGTTGAGCTGCTCCGCGGCTGCCAGCGCCTCATGCGTGCAGACCTCGTCGACGGCGACCGCCGCGGCCATCACCAGGGGTTGCCGTTGTAGGTGCCGAAGTGCGGCATGCGGTTGTCCGAGACTGCCGCCATCACCTCGGCGCGCCCGCCGAACACCGCCAGCGGCAGGCCGCCGCCGACACTCTTGGCCAGGCACACGAGGTCGGGGGTCACGCCCAGTCGCCGCGACGCACCGCCATATCCGGCGGTCAGCCCGGTCTTCACCTCGTCGAACACCAGCAGGACTCCGTGGCGGTCGCACGCCTCGCGCACGCCGGTGAGGTACCCGGCATCGGGGACCACGATGGAGATGTTCTCCAGGACGGGCTCCATCACGACCGCGGCGATCTCTGAGGCGTGCTCGGCGAGGATCGCCTCGAGTCGATCGAGGTCGTTGTAGGGCACGACGTGCACCGTGCCGGCCTCGACATCGAACGGGGTCACCGGGATCGGCGCATCCTCGGGACCGGACTCTGCCACGTCGGGCTTCACCGACACCGCCAGGGCGTCGTACCCGCCGTGGTAGCCACCCTCGATCTTGATGATGGCGTGGCGCTCGGTGAAGGCCCGCGCGGTGCGCACCGCGTACATGGTGGCCTCGGTCCCCGAGTTGGTGAAGCGCAGCTGGTCCAGGCCGAAGCGCCGCTGGAACCGTTCGGCGACCTCGGTGGCTGAGGGCGAGGGCGTGACGAACAGCGTCCCGGTCTCCATCGCGCCGATCACCGCGGCCACCACAGCGGGGTTGAGGTGACCGACGAGCATCGCGCCGAAGCCCATCGACAGGTCGAGCAGCTGCCGGCCGTCGACGTCGGTGAGCCACGCACCCTTGGCCGCGGTGATCGAGATCGGGTACGGGTCCCAGTGCTGGAAGGACGATGTCACGCCCATGGGCAGCGACCCCATCGCCCGCTTGTTGTGCTCTCCGGAGCCTGCCGTGGCGCTCGTGAACCGCGCCCACTCGGCCGCAGTCAGCGCCTCGACGCGAGCCGGGTCCAGCGGCGTCGACGAGGCGGGCAGCGTCCTGCGTGTGGCCGGGTCATGCGCAGGCCATGAAGCGGCGGCGGAGGCGTTCAGGGGGGTCTCGGTCGTCATGAGGTGGTCTCCAAAGAAGGGTTCGATGGTCAGTTGGATCTGAGGCTATCCGGCCGTGGCCGCGGTTGCCCTGTCCGGCAGGTCACGAGCCGCGCCCGGGAAGGCCTCGAGGATCGGGCCGGTCCACGCGATCGGCCGCAGGCTCCTACGCTGGACGCATGCCCGCCATGCCCGCCCTCCCCGGCCGCCGACCCCCCGTTCTCCTCGAGCTCGACCTCACTCAGGCCCCGGCCTCGGGTGGCTCCGAGGACCCGATCACCCGACTGCGCATGCGCGGGCGTCCCCAGCTGCGTCCCATCCTCCGAGCGCTGCATGAGGCCGCTGAGGACGACCGCGTTCAGGGGCTCATCGCAAAGGTCGGCGGGGAGTTGCCCTGGGCGGTGATGCAGGAGCTGCACCTGGGGGTTCGCGCCTTCGCCTCGCCGGGAAGCCGACGCTCGCGTGGGCCGAGAGCTTCGGCGAGGGCTCGGGATCCATGACGGGGTTCGTCCTGGCCAGTGCGTTCGACGAGATCTGGCTGCAGCCCGGGGGCGAGCTGGGGATGCTCGGCGTGGGCGTCGAGACGACGTTCGTCCGGGGTGCGCTGGACAAGCTGGGCATCGAGCCGCAGATCGAGCAGCGCCACGAGTTCAAGAACGCGGCGAACACCATCATGCGCACGGAGTTCACCGAGGCTCACCGCACGGCACTCGACCGGCTGGCCGAGTCTGTCTTCAGCCGATGCGGTCGACATGATCGCCGAGGGCCGCGGGATGAGCCCGGAACTCGTGCGACAGCTCATCGACACCGGGCCCCGCACGGCCCTGCGGGCCCTCAACGACGGCCTGGTCGACTCCCTGGGCTACCGCGATCAGGCCTACGCCGCGATGCGGGCACGAGTGGGGCCCGGATGCCGAGCTGCTGTTCGCCGATCGGTGGGCGCCGCCCCGCCGTCCGCACGTCCCTGCGCGGCGCAAGGGGCATGTCGCCCTCGTGGAGGTGATCGGCTCGATAGCGTCCGGACGCTCGACCCGCGGCCCCATGGGGCGCCAGGTGGGCAGCGACTCGATCGGCGCCGCGCTGCGGGCCGCGACCGCCGACGAGCACACCCGTGCGGTCGTCCTGCACATCGACTCCCCCGGCGGATCCGCGGTCGCCTCGGACACGATCTGGCGCGAGGTCTGCCAGGTCCGCGACGCAGGCAAGCCGGTGATCGTGTCGATGGGGTCTGCCGCGGCGTCGGGGGGCTACTACATCGCGTGCCCGGCCGACGCGATCGTGGCCCTGCCCTCCACCCTCACCGGCTCCATCGGCGTCTTCGGGGGCAAGGTCGTCGTGCGCGACCTGATGGAGCGACTCGGGCTGACCACGGGCACGGTCTCCCACGGTGCGAGATCGCTGATGTACTCGGCTCGGCAGGGGTTCTCCGACGACGAGCGCGCACAGCTCGACGCCACGCTGGATGCGATCTACACCGACTTCGTCGCCAAGGTCGCGCAGGGGCGCGGCAGACCTGTGGAGGAGATCGAGGCCATCGCCCGGGGCCGGGTGTGGACCGGGACCGACGCCCTTCGCATCGGCCTCGTGGACGAGTTGGGCGGGTTGCGCGACGCCCTGCGGATCGCCCGGTCCCGCGCTGGGCTCCCGAGCGATGCGCCCGTTGTCGGTGCGCTGCACGTCCCCCCGCTGGCCCGGCTGGGCCGAGCGCGCAACAGCGAGGATCCACGCGCAGCGGTCGGCTCGACGCTGCCCGGGCTCTCCGACCTCACGGCCCAGCTCGGGCTCACCGCGTCCACGGAGCTGCGGATGCCGACGATCACCCTGCGCTGACGCCAGCAGGCCCTCCCAAGGGCGTGAGCTGGCTCAGCGGGGGCGCCAGCGCTTCCACAGCGTGGTCGCGGCGGCACGGGGCTTGCCGTCCCACACCAGCTCCGCCTCGACTGTCACCTGATCAGGATCCGCCGAGGCCACGACCGCGCGAAGCTCCAGCGTCTGACCCAACGGGACTGGTCGCAGGTAGCGCAGGTCGAGTCCCGCGGTCACGTAGAGCAGCGGGGCGCCCGGTGACGGCTCCATCCCGAGCTGATGGGCCCGGTGGAACACCGCAGCCCCGCTGTGGCAGTCAAGGACGGTGGCGATGATCCCGCCGTTGAGGAATCCGAAGCCGTTGTCGTGCTCAGGCCACGGTTCGAACGCTGCGGTCACGAAGCCGTCACCGGGATAGCTGCGCAGCTTGAGCCCCTTGGCATTGGCATGCCCGCACCCGAAGCACGTCAGCAGCGGGTAGAGGGTCTCCTGGATGCTCAACTGCGTCGTCACGTCGTCCTGCGTCACACGAGCAGCATCGCGCACCCGCCCAGCCGGGCAGCACCCGGGTGCGGTGCCCGCCTAGGGTCAGGCCATGAGCGCTGAGCTGACCGTTCCGGACTCCGCCTCGCGCTGCTTCTGGGTCGACTCGGCCCCGGCCGACTACCTCGCCTATCACGACACGGAGTGGGGCTACCCCGTCGCCGACGAGCGCAGGCTCTTCGAGAAGCTCTGCCTGGAGGGCTTCCAGAGCGGGCTGAGCTGGCTGACGATCCTGCGCAAGCGGGAGAACTTCCGCGCCGCCTTCGCCGGGTTCGAGGTCGAGGCCGTCGCCCGGTTCACCGAGGACGACGTGACCCGGCTGCTCGGCGACGCGGGCATCGTGCGCCACCGCGGCAAGATCGAGGCGACGATCGGCAACGCCCGGGCCACCCTCGACCTCGTGGATCAGGAGGGTTCACTCGCCGCCTACGTCTGGGGCTTCGAGCCCGACCCGACGGACCGTCCGACGCGGTACCGGGCCGAGGATGTCCAGGCGCTGACCACCGCACCTGCGGCGATCGCCCTGTCCAAGGACCTCAAGCGCCGCGGATTCCGGTTCGTCGGCCCGACGACCATGTACGCCTTCATGCAGGCAATGGGACTCGTGAACGACCATACCGAGGACTGCGCCTTCCGCGCCGTCGCGCAGGCCGCCCGGGAGGGCTTCACGGTCCCGTCGGCCCTCGGGTCCTCGACGCGCCTGATCAGCGCCTTGCCCACCAGCTCGCCCTCAGGAAGGGGCTCGGCGGCGATGACGTCCTCGGGCGCCCCGACCAGCCGCAGCGTGGCCTGCAGGCACAGCCCCGCGTCGGCGGGGTCGAGGTGGCCCGCCACAGCCAACGACGCGAACCCGTGGACCATCGACCACATCGGCACTTCGAGCCCCGGTCGCAGGGCGGGATCCAGGACGCCGGTGGCAACGAGGTCGTCGAGGGCCGCCGTGAGCAGCTGGTAGGCACCACTCATGGGGTGCTCGTCAGGATCGACCCCGCAGTGCGTGCCGAAGGTGTGCGCGAAGAGGTTCGGCTCGGCCATGGCGAACTCGATGTAGGCGCGACCCAGCCGTGCGAACCGGGCCGCGGAATGGGCGGCCGGGCGTGCGCGAGGCCGCCGCCGGGTCGGCATCAACCTCGGCCAGGGCGGTGATCATCTGCGCCTCGAGGAGGTCGATGCCGCACTGGCTCACCTCGTGGTGGATCGAGGTCTTGTCCGGGAAGTGGTGGTAGGCAGCGCTCGGCGAGACGTCCAGCGCCGCAGCAAGTCCGCGCACAGTCAGGGACTCGGGCCCCTGCTCGCGGACCCGGATGACGGCGGCATTGATGAGCCCCTCGCGGAGATCCCCATGGTGGTACGG
This sequence comes from uncultured Actinomycetes bacterium, assembly GCA_963736425.1. Lineage (GTDB taxonomy): Bacteria > Actinomycetota > Actinomycetes > S36-B12 > CAIYMF01 > Prado023. The sequence goes on along the minus strand of CAVTOX010000014.1, from coordinate 153,955 downwards.
CTTTGCCATGCGAGAAGTGTAGCGCAGAACTTGACAGCGTTCAGATCAACCCTCATGATGATCCGAACATCGTTCAGATCAACTACCCGGAGGATCACATGACCACCAGCGCCACCACCCAACCCGCCCTGGCAGACCCACCGCCCACCGTCTTCGAGCGCCTCGGCGAGTTCATCGTCCGGCGCGCCCGGCTCGTCCTGGTCCTCTTCTTCGGCGGAGTCATCCTCGCCGGCGTCGTCGGCTCCCAGGTGTTCGCAGCCCTCGGGTCCGCGGGCTACAACGACCCCGGCTCGGACTCCGCCAGGGCCGCGACCGTCCTGTCCGAGGAGTTCGCGACCTCCGAGCCGATCCTGGTGATGGCCGTGACCTCACCGGCCGGCGTGGACGATCCGGCCGCGACCACTGACGCCCGCGAGCTCGTCTCCGAGATCAGCGCGACCCCCGGTGTCGCCCAGGTCGTGAGCTACTGGACGTCGGGCACTCCCCCAGCCCTGCGCAGCGAGGACGGCTCGATCGGCCAGGTGATCGTCTATGCCGAGCCCGACGCCACCGTCACGCAGCGCACTGAGGTCGCCGAGACGGTCATGGCCGCGACCGGCACCCAGCAGGGTGGTCTCACCGTGGCCACCAGCGGCGCCGAGGCCGTCGGCGCGGCCGTCAGCGAGACCATCACCGAGGACCTCACGCTCGCCGAGTCGGTCGCGATCCCGATCACGATGATCGTCCTGCTGGTCGTGTTCGGCAGCCTCGTCTCCGCCGGACTTCCGCTGGTCGTCGCCGCCGGCTCCGTGCTCGGCAGCTTCCTCGTGCTGTGGCTGATCACCCAGGTCACCGACGTCTCGATCTTCGGCCTCAACCTGATCACCGGTCTGGGGCTCGGCCTCGGCATCGACTACGCGCTGCTCATGGTGAACCGGTTCCGCGAGGAGCGAGCACGCGGGCTGGCCCCGGACAGGGCAGTCGTGCGCACCGTGGCGACGGCTGGTCGCACGGTCGCGGTCTCGGGCGTGACGGTCGCCGTCACCCTCGCCGCCCTGCTGTTCTTCCCGCAGTACTTCCTGCGCTCGTTCGGCTACGCGGGCATCAGCGTGACGCTGCTGGCCGTCCTCAGCGCGATCACCGCCCTGCCCGCCGCGATGGCACTGCTCGGCGCGCGCACCGACTCCCTGCGGATCCGCCGGGGCGACCTCGCCCCCTCCGATGACGGCGCCTGGGCGCGCGTGGCCCGAGTGGTCATGCGTCGACCCGTGCTCGTCGCCGTGTCGGTCACGGCCGTCCTGCTCTCGATCGGCTCCCTGGCCCTCGGGTGCGTCCTTCAGCCAGGTCGACGATCGCGCGCTGCCCGCCGACAACCCCGCGACGGCGGCCGCCAGCCTGCTGCGGGAGAGCTTCCCCGGCGAGGAGGGCGCCCCCGTTCAGGTCGTCCTTGCCGGCACCAAGGCATCCGATCCGGCAGCCGTGACGGCGCACGCCGCGACCCTGTCCGAGCTCGACGGCGTGGTCCGGGTCGTGTCGCCCACCGAGGTGTTCATCGACGGCGAGTCCGTGGGTCCGAACCCGAGCGGCGGGCGCGTCGGCCGAGGCCTCTCCCGGGGGCTGGGTGCGGCTCGACGTGGTCGGCGACGTGGCGCCGCGCAGCGCCGAGGGCGCCGACCTGGTCGAGTCGGTCCGCGCGGTGCCGTGGTCCGGTGAGTCGCTGGTCGGTGGAGCCGCTGCCGAGTACGCCGACTCCCAGGCAGCCATCGCCGCAACCCTGCCCCTCGCGCTGGGCTGGGTGTTCGCCCTCACCCTGATCGTGCTGTTCCTCTACACCGGCAGCGTGGTGCTGCCCATCAAGGCGGTGCTGCTCAACATCCTGTCCCTGGCGGCGACCATCGGCGCCCTGGTCTGGGTCTTCCAGGACGACAACCTCGGCTGGCTCGTCGGGGGCTACCAGTCGACCGGCACCCTGGACACCTCGATGACCGTGCTGATCGCGATCGTCGCCTTCGCCCTGTCGATGGACTACGAGGTGTTCCTGCTGTCGCGGATCAAGGAGGAGCACGACGCCGGCGCCGACACCGAGACGGCCGTCGAGCTGGGCCTGCAGCGATCGGGCCGGATCATCACCGCCGCCGCCGTGCTGCTGGCGATCGTCTTCGCCTCGTTCATCACAAGCGGGGTGACGCCCATCAAGCAGCTCGGCTTCGGGGTCGCGTTCGCGATCCTGCTGGATGCGACGATCGTGCGTGGGCTCATGGTCCCGGCGTTCATGCGCCTCGCGGGCCGCTGGAACTGGTGGGCACCTGCTCCCCTGGCCGCGCTGCACCGGCGGATCGGGCTGTCCGAGGGGTGAGGCTGGGCCTATCGGCACCGGAGTGGGATCCCGAAGGGGATCACCACCTCCGGTGCCGCTGGTCGTGAAGTGCCCAGGACGCGGTGCCCTGCGTGCGCCGGTGCCGGCGCGGGCCCCCCATCATCCAGAACAGGAGGATGGGCAGCCAGAACGGGAAGAAGAAGCCGGCACCGACGATGACGACAGCGAAAGCAACGAGCAGCGGGATCGCCAGGATCGCGACCGGCGGATGGCCCGAGCGACGCACGGGCCCGGCGACCACGGGGACGACCCCCGATCGGACCGCAGGGAGGTCCACGAACAGCGGATCGAGCTCGTCGAGGTACGTGCACGCCAATGCCTGCTCCATCCTGGCGGTGAACTCCACCAGGGTGAGGCGGCCGGCGGTGTGGTGCTCCCCGAGAGCGATCACCGCCTCATCGCGATCCTGATCCGATGCCCGCATTCGGGCGTTCGGCTCCACCTCAGCTCTCCTGGTCATCGGCAGCCAGCACCGCGAAGAGCTCCCGCCGAGCCCGGTTGAGGATCTGCCGGGCCTGCTCCGCCTCCCCGGCGGCGATCACCTGCATGGCAGCGGCGCCCACGCCCATCATCAGGTGGCGCAGGTCCTCGACCTCCTCGGCCTGCTCCTGGCTGAACCCGGCGAAGACGGCCCCGATCTCATCGGAGCGGGCCTCGACATAGCCCCGACCGGCCTCGGTCAGGGAGAACACGCGACGGCCCTCGACCTTCTCCTCGTCGATCAGGCCCTCGTCCTGCAGCGCCGAAAGTGCGGGATAGACCGCTCCCGGACTCGGGGTCCACGCCCCGTGGCTGCGTTCGCCGATGTCCTGGATCAACTGGTAGCCGTGCCGGGGGGCTTCAGCGAGCAGGGCGAGGATGGCCAGGCGCACATCCCCTCGGGCTGCTCGTGGGCGGCTTGGGCCTGCGCCCCAACCCGACTCCCACGGCCCGGCCCACGGCGGGGTGCCGAAACGCGCGCCCGGGGCATGCGACCAGCCGCGCCCCCGCTTGCCGGTCATCTGCAGGCCGAGCACCTGCTCGCGCAGCCGCCCGAGCAGCTCCCACCCGTCACACGCCGGGAACTCGGCACCCCATTGACCTGCCGTTGCACTCATCGCGCCACTCCCTCATCCCTCGGAGACTGTCTTCGATATGCACACGATATATCGCGATAGTGCGTCAGGCAATGGCCAAGTTCGCGGGACGTGGCGGCTGGCCCTACACCTGCGGGGGCCACCGGTCCCGGTGCGGCGCGAAGGCTGCCGCCCAGCGCTCGACCTCGGCCGCGGGCAGCGGACCCCGGGCCACCGCATCGACCACGTCGCGGAGGTTGTCCGCCGAGGACGTGCCCACGATGGCGGTCGAGACCCCGGGAGCGAAGGCGCTGAACCGGATCGCCGTGCCGATCCAGTCGCCGTCGGCGGGTTCGATCCCCATCACTCGCAGCCGCTCCCAGTACGGCTCCTCGTACCGACCAGCCGGCCGGTCCTCGAAGCGCCAGGCGGCATTGGCCAGGGGACGCTTCGCGATGACCCCCAGCCCCGCCTCGACAGCGCGCGGCAGGAGGGTGGTGGCGGTCCACTGGTCGGCGAGGTTCACCGACGTCTGGATCGCACCGAACACCCCGGACTCGATCGCCCACTCCAGTTCCGGGCCCTCTCCCGAGTACCCGCAGACCCGGACCTTTCCCTCCGCCTGGGCGCGGAGCAGAGCGTCGACCGCCTCCCCCGCCTCGAGGACGGCGAGGCTGCACGAGTGCAGGAAGCACACGTCGATCACGTCGGTCGCCAGCTCACCCAGCGCCCGGTCGATCCCACCGGTGACGGCCATGGTCGTCCAGTCGGGAACCCCGGGCACGCTGTAGCCGACCTTGGTCGACAGGACGAACTCGTCCCGGCGGTGGCTCAGCAGCCGGCCGATGCGCTCCTCACTGAGTTCGTACCCGCGGGCCGTGTCGATCAGGTTCATCCCCGCGTCGAGGGCTGCGTCGAGCACCCGCGCCGCCTCGACGTCGTTCGACGCCGGGGACCCGATATGCCCGGCACCGAAGCCAAGGACCGAGACCCGCAGACCGGTGGACCCGAACGGTCGCTGTTCCATGCTCGGCATCGTAGGGCCCACTCGACCCGCACCCGATCGGAGCAATCTCCGCCCCGTTGCTGGCCGGCACGAGGCCCCGGAAACGACGTCAGATGTGCACGAAACACCCCATCGGCACCTTTCCGGAGGAGTTGGACCGACCCCGGGGGGTATTGGTCCGCCTCTGACTATCGGCTACGCTATGTATGCACTTGATCACGGACGGGGAGAGTCGCTATGTGGTCGCATTCCGTGTTCCGGGACTCCGGACTGGCCCAGCTGATCGTTGGCCCGGCGGGGCGGATCAGCGTGGCAAACCCCGCCGCGACCACCCTGATGGGGACGAGTTCGCTGGCCGGTGCCAACCTTGCTGACCTCATCGCCGCCCCGGACCGTGGATCCGTGGACGCCTTCCTGGCCACGCTCGCCGAGCTCCCCGCTGGCCGCAGCCAGCCTCTCGAACCGGTCCAGCTGGTTGGCCCGGGGCGGAGCCGCACGGTGCAGATGAACGGAGCGCGGACCCGGGGCGAGGGCGGGTTCGACGCCCTGGTGATCGCGGTGCATGAGATGCCGGCTGCCGAGGCGGGGGCCGTCGGGCCGGAACTTCTGGTGGACCCGCTGACCGGGGTCGGGACGCGCGCTCGCGGCCTGGAGTCGCTCCGACGGGCGAGCGGTCCCGGGGCCCCCGGGTGCCTGCTGGTCGTGGACCTGGATGGGTTCGGCTGGATCAACGAGACACTCGGGACCGCCGAAGGAGACCGCATCCTCAGGGAGGTCGCCGAGCGACTGCTCCATACGGTCCCGCCCGGAGCCACGGTGGCCCGGATCGACGGGGACCAGTTCCTCGTCGTGAGCTCCGGCACGCCGATGGACGAATCGCTCGCACTGGCCAGCATCGCGTTCTCGTCCCTGGCCAAGCCCATGCACATCGCAGGGACGCGCGTGGTGACCGTCAGCATCGGCGTGGCAGCCCTTGATGGCAGCGGCGGCGACGAGGCCCTGGCCCGAGCCCACTCAGCTCTGTCCCTGGCCAAGGAGCAGGGCGGTCAGCAGGTCGTGGTGGATGGGCCCACCCCACGCACCTACGGACGACGGCACGGGGACGTGGCCGCGACCCTGCGAGAGATCGTGGCAGACGCCGAGAACGCCCATATTGAGGCGGCGCAGGCCAAGGCCGAGGCTGCGCAGGCCAAGGCCGAGGCGGCGCAGGCCAAGGCCGAGGCGCGGACCTGCCCGATGACCGGGCTGCCCAACTACCTGGCCTACCGCGAGGAGGCGGAGAAGCTGCAGTCTGAGGCCCGCCGCACGGGGACGCCGGTCGCGGTCGTCTTCCTCGACCTCGACAAGTTCGGCACGATCAACAAGACCTTCTCCTGGGATCGGGGCACCCGGGCGCTCACCGCGGTCGCTCGGGTGCTCGAGTCCGAGTGCCGGGGTCACGACCAGATCTTCAAGTTCGGTGGCGATGAGTTCGTCGTCCTGCTGCCCGGGACCGACCGCGACGGGGCGGGCGTCGTGGCGGAGCGTCTGCGGGCTGCCGTGGAGGCAGCTGGCATCCCCCACGGCGGCCTGCCGGAGTTCCCCATCGTGACCCTGAGCATCGGTGTCGCCGCCGGGCGTGGACCCACCCTCGATATTGCATCAGTGGTCGAGAGGGCCGACGGGCAGTCACAGCTCGCGAAGGCCACCGGCCGCAACCGTGTGCAGCCACCGACCGCCGCCTGCGCACCGGGTAGCGATGTGTCACCCCACGGGGGCGACGTCGCCTGACCTCGCTGGTTGGGCGACCGGTCGACGGTTGCTTGGAGGACGGGCGCTCAGAGGCGCCGGCCGAGGACCCGGTCGCGGACCTCGTCGATCGCACCCATCCCGTCGACCTGGACCAGGATCCCCGCCTCGGCGTACAGGCGGGTGAGCGGCTCGGTCTGCTCGGTGTAGACCTCCATCCGTCGGCGGATGACGTCCTCGGTGTCGTCGGCGCGACCCTGCTCCTGGGCCCGCTTGAGCAGCCGGGCGACGATCTCGTCGGTGTCGACCGTGAGCTCCACGACGCGATCCAGGTGCAGGCCCATCTCTGCAAGAGCGCCATCCAGGACGCCCACCTGGTCCAGCGTCCGCGGGTACCCGTCGAGCAGGAATCCGTCGGCGGCGTCCGGCTGGCTGAGGCGGTCGCGGACCATGGCGTTCGTGATCCGATCGGGCACGTAGTCCCCACTGTCCATGAACATCCCCGCGGCGATGCCCAAGGGCGTGACCTCGGCCAGGTGGGCCCGGAACAGGTCACCGGTCGAGACGTGCGGAATCCCCAAGCGCTCGGACAGGACCTTGGCCTGCGTTCCCTTGCCCCCACCCGGGGGGCCCATCAAGACGATGCGCATCAGCGGGCGACCTCTCGAGTCCTGTGTGGGCGTGCACCTGACGCGCCGCACGATAGCGCCAGCCCCGTGCGGGATGGGTCCTGAACAGGCTCCACGCCAGCCCGAGCCGATGGGTTGACGCTGTGGACCTGCCGGGGCACTACCGCAGGGTGCCGATCTTGTAGCGCGTGAGAACTACGGAACCGGCCCGGCTGCCGCTGCTGTGCTGCCCGTGGAACGCTGCGGAGGCGTCGCGGCCGCACATGCGGATGATCCGCTTGCGCCCGCCCGGGTGCTTGGCCACGAACTTGGTCAGGTTGTAGACGTTGCCATCGACGATGGTCCAGCAGTCCGCGGCTGTGCGGTGCTTGGCCACGGTGGACTTCGAGTACGACTTGGTGCTCACGAGCGCGCTGAGACCACCGGTAGAGCTGCTGGCCGATGACTGCGGCACCGTGGAGGCACTGGCTGGCGGGGCAACGAATGAGCCCCCTGCGATCATGGTCGCCGCGAGGGCCATGGTCGCCAGGGCGCCCGTGACGGACCTGCGTGCACCTGATGTCGCGTGGAGGGTCATGTTCATCCTTCTCGGTCATCTGCCGGAGTGGACCCGTGTGGGCCCATGGACCAACCGTGCTCCTGACCACGTCAACGGATCACGCCCTCCAGCGTCAAGTCATCGACAAGCAGGGCGTCCGCGGACGGCCCTACAGGTCCACGAGCGTGCCCAGGGTCACGACCCGGTCGGTGGGCAGGTTGAAGTACGCCGTCGGGCTGGCCGCGTTGCGGTGCAGCAGCGCGAAGAGCCGTTCGGTGATGCTGGACATGCTGCCCCGGCCGGTGTTGATGAAGGTCCGGGAGCTCGTCACGTAGATGGCGTCATCGGGCAGGACGGGCATGCTGGGCAGGCCCCCATTCTCGGTGTAGTCGTCGTCGCCCCGGATCGCCAGGATGTCCATGAGCAGTGGCACGTGCGGGGTCTCCATGAAGCCGGAGTGCACCAGGACCTGCTCGATCCCGTTGTAGTGGTCGGCGATCTCGAACTTGTACGGCTCCTCCACGACGGGCACCGTCTCGGTCAGGATGGTCACCACCCGGACGTGCTCGGGCAGGCTGTGCAGCATCTGCACGTGGCTGCTCAGGCTCTGCGGCACGTCGTCGGGATTCGAGGCGAGGAAGACCCCCGTTCCTGGGGTCCGCGAGATGGTTCCGTCCTCGATGCCGCCGTGCACATCGGCCCAGGTCAGCAGGTTGGCGCCCACGTGGCTGTGGAGCAGGTTGAGGCCGTAGTGCCAGACGAACATCACCACCACGACGACCAGCCCGATGCCCACGGGCACGTAGCCGCCCTGCATGAACTTGGGGAGCGTCGCGACCAGGAACGACAGGTCGACCACCAGGAACCCGCCGACCAGGGTGCCCGCTCGCAGCCGCGTCCACCCCCAGGCGTGCGTGGCCACGCCGTAGAAGGCCACCGACGTGATCGCCATCGTGCCGGACACCGCGACCCCGTAGGCGGCGGCCAGGTTCGCCGAGGTCTGGAACAGCAGGACAAGGGCGATGCAGGCCACCATGAGCATCCAGTTGATGGCCGGGATGTAGATCTGCCCCTCGGCCTGTCCTGACGTGTGGCTGATCCGGACCCGCGGGAAGTACCCCAGCTGCACCGCCTGTCGGGTCAGTGAGTACACGCCGGTGATCAGGGCCTGCGAGGCGATGATCGTGGCCATCGTCGCCAGGGCCAGCATGATCAGCGTCCACGTTCGGTTGGGTGCCAACGCGTAGAGCGGGTTGGCCGCCGCCTCCGGGTGGTTGATCACCATCGCTGCCTGCCCGAGGTAGGCAAGGACCAGCGCCGGCTTCACCAGCGACAGCCACGCCAGCCGGATGGGGCGGGAGCCGAAGTGACCCATGTCGGCGTAGAGGGCCTCGGCGCCGGTCACTGCCAGGATGATCGAGCCGAGCAGCAGGAACCCGTGGATGCCGTTGCCGGTCAGGGTCTGGAACGCATAGGTGGGAAGGAGCGCCTTGACGACCGACGGCTCCTTGAGCACCTCGACCAGGCCCAGCCCGCCGATCAGGACGAACCAGCAGATCATCACCGGTCCGAACACCCGACCGAGCAGTGCCGTGCCACGCGACTGGACCAGGAACAGCCCGAGCAGGATCACGCAGGTGATCGGGACGGCGATGTGCTCCAGGCTCGGGGTTGAGCACCCCGATGCCCTCCACTGCGCTGAGCACCGAGATCGCCGGCGTCAGGGCCCCGTCGCCGTACAGCAGTCCGGCGCCGATCAGGATCAGCACTGCCGGCAGGGTGGCCTTCCCGCTGGCGGACCTGCGGAGGAAGTCCGGCAGCAGGGCGAGCAGGGCAAGCACTCCACCTTCGCCATGGTTGTCCGCACGCATGATGAACGTCAGGTACTTGATCGTCACGACGAGGGTCAGCGCCCAGAAGACCAGCGACGCCACGCCGAGCACGGTGTCGGCATCCCTGGTCAGCCCCTCGACGGCCAGGGACTCCTTCATCGCGTAGAGCGGCGAGGTCCCGATGTCGCCGAACACCACCCCCGTGGCGCCCACGACCAGAGCCGCCGTTCCGCCGTGGTGGGCAGGCCCCGGATGGGTCGCTGTACGGCTACTCGCCATGGCGCGACCCTACCCCCGGTCCACCCGGAATCGATTGGCTCAGCGGTGCCTCCCGGCCCAACCACCCGATGGCTTCCCGATGCCGGATCCGACGCCGCGTGGCAGGGTGGCAGGCATGACAGTTCTGGAGGGTGCGTGCGTCCTGGTCGCCGGAGCAAGCGGCGGGTTGGGTGCACCGCTGAGCCGGCGGCTCGCGGCAGCAGGCGCACGGCTGACGCTCACGGGCCGGGATGGTGACCGGGTGGCCGCCCTCGACCAGGATGCGCTCACGGTGCCCGCGGACCTGCGCAGGGCGGGGGCCGCTGAGAAGGTCGTGGAGCGGGCGATTGAGAGGTACGGCCGCCTCGATGGCCTGGTGTTCGCCGCGGGAGCCGTGGCGTTCGGCCCAGCGACAGAGACACCTGACCAGGTGATCATCGACCTCTTCACCCTCAACACACTCGCGCCCATCCGCCTGTTGCGCGCAGCGCTGCCCCACCTCCAGGCGTCTGCGGCCAGTGGCGGCTCACCCTTCGTCGTCCACATCAGTGCCGTCGTCGCCGAGACGCCGATGCCGGGGATGGCCGCCTACTCGGCATCGAAGGCGGGCCTCGCCGCATTCGACACGGCTGCCGCACGCGAGCTGCGCCGGGCCAAGATCCGGCTCATCGACGCCCGCCCCCCGCACACCGAGACGGGATTGGCCGACCGGCCACTGTTCGGAACCGCCCCGAGGCTGCCCACCGGTCTGGATCCGGAGGCGGTCGCCGAGCGCATCCTGGCGGCAATCGTCACCGGCGAGACCGACCTGCCGAGCACTGCCTTCGGCTGAGCCCTACCGGCCCAGTCGCGCCATGGCCAGGCCGCGGGCTGCGTCCAGGGTCCCCAAGGGCTGGAACGCGCGAGCCTCGGCCGTCAGCCCGGCGACCTCGTCGTCGGCCAGCTCGATCTCGGCCGCCGCGGCGTTGGCCTCCACCTGGGCCACGGATGAGGCACCCGGGATGGCCACCACGTTCGGCTGATGGATCAGCCATGCCAGCGCGACCTGCGCCGGCGTCACGTCATGGGTGGCGGCGACATCGCGCAGCGCGTCCAGGAGGCCCGTGGCACGCGTGAGGTTCTCGTCGAGGAACAGCGGGTTCATCGTGCGCACCCCACCGGTCGGGCGAGTCGTGGCGTCGTATCGCGCCGAGAGCAGACCCTGGGCCAGCGGGCTCCAGGCGATCACCACCCGGCCCTCGGCCGCGGCGTGGGGGACGAGGTCGTCCAACGGCCCCAGCCGCGCGAGGCTGAACTGCACCTGGTTGGACAGCACCGGTCGACCCAACGCCCGCTCCGCGTCCTTCCAGCGGCCGAGGGAGTAGTTGCTCACGCCGACGTCGGCGACGAGTCCGGAGTCCTGCAGGTCGCGCATCCCCGCCATGGTCGTGCCGTCGCGCACAACCGGGTTGGGCTGGTGGACCTGGTACAGGTCGATCCTCGAGACGCCCAACCGGCCGGCGCTGGCGCGCGCAGTCCTGCGCACCAGCGGAGCGATCGGGAGCAGCGGGAAGTGCTTGGTCGCGATGTAGGCCGAGTCGAGGACGTCGTGAGCGGCCAGCGCGGCCCCCAGGATCGTCTCGCTCCTGCCGAAGCCGTACATCTCAGCGGTGTCGAACAAGGTGATGCCCACCTCTGCGGCACGCGCCACGATCTGGTCAGCGCCCTGCGAGTTGTACTGCTCCCCGTAGCCCCACTCGCGTGAGCCGAACTGCCAGGTGCCCAGGCCGATCCGGGAGATCGGCTTGGCGCTGTCCACGTTCTCGAGGTACTTCATGTCCGGTCCACCACTTCTGTGTCGGTTCCCATTGAATCCCCCGTCGCCCTGCCAGGCCGGTCAGTCGAAGATCGGGCAGAACGTGTTGAAGGCGGACTCGCAGAACTGCCCGGGGTCGTTGAACCGCAGGTTCTGGTTCAGCCCGCTGATCTCGGCCATGTCCGCCTCGGACAGGGTCAGGTCCCCTGCGCCCAGGTTCTCCCGCAGACGATCGGCCGACGAGCTCTTGGCGATCGGATTGGTCCCCCGCTGCATCGCCCAGGCGAGCACGACCTGGGCCGGTGTCGCCGCCACCCGTTCCGCGATCCCGCGAACCACCGGATGCTCGAGGACCGACTGGGTCGTCTCGGCCATCCCCAGCTGGACGTAGCTGCCCGCACCCAACGGCGAGAAAGCCGTCACAGCGATGTCGTTCTGCGCCGCGAAGCGCACGAGCCGCTCCTGGGTCAGGTAGGGATGCATCTCCACCTGCAGCACGGCAGGAGGGATGGTCGCGCCGGCCAGTAGGTCCATCAGGAAGCCGGTGGTCATGTTGCAGACCCCGATGTTGCGCGTAAGCCCGGCGGGGATCAACGCCTCCATCGCCGCCCACGTCGTCGCGATCGGGACGTCCTCGAACTCCATGCGAGTGGGGCTGGCCCCCGGGTCGAACAGCCACTCGGGCGGGTAGCGCACCTCGAACGGAACGAATCGCAGTGAGATCGGGAAGTGGATCAGGTACAGGTCGAGGTACTCCAGGCCGAGGTCGGACAGCGTGCGCCGGATCGCTGGCTCCACATGCTCGGGTGCGTGATAGGTGTTCCAGAGCTTGGATGTGATCCAGAGGTCCTCGCGTGTCACCAGCCCCTCGTCGATCGCCCGGGCGATCCCCAGCCCGACCTCGACCTCGTTGCCGTAGTCGCACGCGCAGTCCAGGTGGCGATAGCCGGCCGCGATGGCGCTGTGGACCGTCTCAGCACACACGTCCCTGGGGATCTTCCACGTGCCCAAGCCCAGCGCGGGCATCGAATCGCCAGTTCTGAGAGTGAGGCTCTTCATCGGCCCAGCATGTCAGCCGAGGACCCGGGACGGCGTTCCGCGGGGGCCCCGGCTGACGTGCTCTCACTTGGTGTAGAGCAGGTGCTTGGCCTTGTCCACGCCTGTGTCGACCATCACCTTCGTCTTGTCCAGCCCGGTGTCGACGAGGTCCCTGGTCTTGTCCAGGCCCGTGTCCACCGCGCCCTTGGTCCTGTCGAAACCCGTGTCGAGCATGTGCTTGGCCCTGTCCAGGCCGGTGTCCGCGGCGCTCCGCGCGGAATCCAGGCCGTCCTCGACAGTGTGCACGGCGTGATCGACGTTCGCCTGCGCCTCGCCCGCCTTGCGGTCGGACTTGCCCTTCGACTGCAGTTCCTTGTCGCCCGTGACGATTCCTGCGGCCTCCTTGGCGTGGCCCTTGACCTGATCGGATGTGGCACCCATGGTGCTCCTCCCTCAACTACCTCCGGCCGCGCCCGGAATGGACGCGGGCCAACTACGTGATCCTGGCGATCGGGACGTGGACGAGCCCACGGCTCCGGAGTCCCACGGGGATGACCAACTTCTGCTCGGTCATACGATCACCTCGATCTGATTCCAGAGTAGACCCGGCCGTCCGCCGTGCAACAGGCGCAATCCCCGATCACGTCGTCGAAACGCATCCGCACGCCAAGCGCTACTCCCCGACGTCGACGCCCGTCGCGTCGGCCGCCGCGCGAAAGGCCGTGAGCGTGGCTGCGCTGAACAGGACGAACGTGATGTCCAGGTCGTCGGCCGCGCCGGCCTCGACCAGCGCGATGGGGGCGGCCAGCTCGACCGGGTAGCCGTAGACCCCCGTGGAGATCGCCGGGAAGGCGATCGAACGCGCACCGAGCTCACGCGCCCGGGCGATGCTCGTGCGATGCGCCGAAGCCAGGAGCTCGGCGTCGTCGGGCGCCCCCCGATAGATCGGCCCGACCGTGTGGATCACCCAGTGCGCGGGGAGGTTCCCGGCGGTCGTGGCGACGGCCTGACCTGTCGGCAACCCCTCGGGCAGGAGGTCGGTTCGGATCCGGCGGCACTCGGCCAGGATCGCCGGTCCACCGGCCCGGTGGATCGCCCCGTCGACTCCCCCACCGCCCAGCAGCCCGTTGTTCGCCGCATTCACGATCGCATCGGCCGGGAAGGCCGTGATGTCGCCCTCGATGAGCCGAACCGTCATGCCGTCCAGTGTGCCCGAGCGGGTGCTCCCGCCGCGGAGGGAACGGCCCAGCCGATGGGATAGCCTGAACGCGCACGACAACCACAGTTCGAATCCAGGGGAAGCCGGTGCGAGTCCGGCGCTGTCCCGCAACCGTGAGCCGGTCCCTCCCCAAGGGCCCAGCGAGTCGGAGCACCTGGCGGGCTGGGGCTCCGACACCGTCCGAGGACGACGGTGGAGCCCGGACAGGGCCCCTGGCCCGCCGGACCCACCCTCACCCTGGGCCTCACTGAAGGGCACCTGGTGAAGACCACCACCTCCGGCCGTGCCGCGGCTCTGATCATCACGCTCCTGGCGGCCGCGCTGGCCACCGTGACGATGGCCGCCCCCGCGCAGGCCGCCGCCTTCCGCTACTGGTCCTACTGGCAAGGAGCGAGCGGCACGTGGGTCGCGGCCCCGACCGGACCGGGCGACTACACACTCGTCGACTCCGACGTGCAGGGCTGGCGCTTCGCGATCACCACCGACATGCCGAACCAGCCGCCGGACAACGCGCCGGTGTTCGCCGACCTCTGCCCCGATCTCGCCGCCGCAGGATCCGCCGCCGGTCAGCTCCGCGTGGCTGTCGTGATCGACCCCGGGTTCGCCGCCGACGCGCCCGAGGGGCAGACCCCGCCGACGGATGTTGTCTCGTGCGTCACGGTTCCCGAGGGGTCCACTGGCAACCAGGCCCTCGCCGCCGCCGGAGCAGTCACCGACGACAACGGCCTCGTATGCTCGATCAACGACTACCCCGCAGGCGAGTGCGGCATCGAGGTGTCCGACGCTGACGCCGCTGACGCCGCGACAGCCGCGAAGGGCGAGCAGCCCAACCCCGCTGTTCTGGCCGCCGGGACCACGACCGACGACGACGCCGCGACGGCCGAGTCTGGCAGCAACTCGTGGGCTGGGTTCGTGTTCGGCGCCCTGGTCCTGACCCTGCTCATCGGTGCTGCGTTCTGGATCCCCAAGCGCCGGCGCGCAACCCGGTCGGCCGAGTAGGCCCGCCGCCATGGCCCTGCCCACCACGACCCGACCCGGCCCCGCGCCAGTGGTCGGGATGGCCGGACGGCTGCCCCGCAGCCTGCATCCGCTCGCGTGGTGGGCCTGGGCGCTCGGTCTGCTGGTCGCGGCATCTCGAACGACCAACCCCCTTCTCCTGGGACTGATCATGGGCTGCCTGGCCCTGGTCGTTGCGTCCCGGCGACCGGAGGCGCAGTGGGCTGGCGCATTCTCGGCGGCCCTTCGTCTCGGGGTGGTCGTGATCGTGGCCCGCACGCTGCTGCAGGTTCTCCTCGGGGCCCCGGTGGGCCTCACCATCGCGGTCACCCTCCCCGAGATCGCGCTGCCTGACTGGATGGCCGGGGTCCGCCTCGGCGGCCTGGTCACCTGGGAGTCGGTGCTGATCGGCGCGACGGAGGGCCTTCGGCTCGCCGTGATGATCGCGTGCGTGGGTGCGGCGAACTCCCTGACTCCCCCGAGCCGGCTGCTGAGGTCGGTGCCCGCCGCGCTCTACGAGGTGGGGGTGGCCGTGGTCGTGGCGCTGACGTTCGCCCCACACCTGCTCGCCGACGCCCGTCGGGTCAGCGCGGCCCGACGCCTTCGGGGGCACGATGAGGGGCGCATTGCGGCGTTCGCCCGATCCAGCGGCCCCGTGCTCGACGGCGGGCTCGAACGGTCCATCCAGCTGGCAGCAGCGATGGACAGCCGCGGCTACGGCCGTTCTGGGCAGGTCACCCAGCGTGAGCGCCGCGCCCAGGCCGGACTGGTCCTCGCCGGGTTCGCCGGCGTGCTCGTCGGGCTCTACGGCCTGTTCGACGCGGCCGCCCCCCGACTGCTGGGGTGGCCGATGCTTGCCGGCGGGGTCCTCCTGGCGATCGTTGGCCTGCGCGCAGCTGGTCGCCGAAGCCCCCGGACCGCATACCGCCCCGACCCCTGGCGCTGGCCCGAGTGGTTGACCGCTGCGTCCGGCGCAGTGGTCGCCGCGACGTTCCTGGCCTGGTCGCCCACTGCGCTGCTGGTGAAGACCGTCCCGCTGACGTGGCCCGAACTGGTGATCGGGCCCGCCCTCGCGGTGCTGTTCGCGGTCGGTCCTGCGTTCTGGACACCGCCGCTCCCCCTCACCGGGCAGCCCCGCATGGCAGGAGAGCACCCGTGACCAGCGCCATCCGATTCGAGAACGTCGGCGTCACCTACGAGGGAGCGGACCGTCCGACCCTGTACGGCGTCGAGCTGGACATCCCCGAGGGCGAGCTCGTCCTGGTCGTCGGCGAGACGGGCTCCGGCAAGTCGACACTGCTGCGTTGCCTGAACGGGCTCGTCCCGCACTTCACCGGTGGCACGCTGTCGGGCCGGGTCACGATCGCCGGGCGCGACACCCGGACCAACCCCCCGCGAGAGCTCGCCGACGTCGTGGGCATGGTCGGCCAGGACCCCCTGGCAGGGTTCGTGGCGGAGATCGTCGAGGACGAGCTGGCCTACGGCATGGAGTGCCTGGGCATCGAGCCGGACACCATGCGCCGCCGGGTCGAGGAGACCCTGGACCTGCTCGGCCTTGCTGACCTCCGCCATCGGGCATTGACGTCGCTGTCGGGCGGCCAGCGCCAGCGCGTCGCGATCGGCGCCGCACTCACCAGTCATCCGCGGATCCTCGTCCTCGACGAGCCGACGTCCGCCCTGGACCCGGGTGCCGCCGAGGAGGTGCTGGCCGCGCTCCAGCGCCTCGTCCACGACTTGGGCATCACGGTCGTCCTGGCTGAGCACCGCCTCGAGCGCGTCATCCAGTACGCCGACCAGGTCCTGGTCGTTGCCGACGGCCGGGTCCGCACCGGCGAGCCCGCGTTCATGATGGCCGGTGCACCAGTCGCCCCACCCGTGGTCGAGCTCGGGCGCCTCGCCGGCTGGGACCCCCTGCCGCTGTCGGTCCGTGATGCTCGGCGTGCCGCCGGGCCCCTGCGCGCCCGACTGCGCGCGCTGCCCGCGCCCGTCGATCCGGGACCGGGCACCCCGGCTCCCGTGACCAGCGATCCAGACGCGGGCCGGGTGCGGGTGCGTGACCTGACCGCCGGGTACCGCGGGGTGCCGGTGCTGCGCAAGGTCGACCTGGAGGTCGTCCCGGGCGAGGTCATGGCGCTCATGGGGCGCAACGGGGCGGGCAAGTCGACGCTGCTGTCCACGATGGCCGGGATGCGAGCACCGGACGCTGGGACGGTCCGGATGGGGGGTGCCGACCCTCGCGCTCTCGCTGGGTTTGCGCTGCTCAGCACCGTCGGGCTTGTGCCACAGGAGCCTGCGGACCTGCTCTACGCAACCACCGTCGGCCGGGAGTGTGGCGACGCGGACGCCTCGGCGCACGCCTCCGTCGGGACCACCGCCGGAATCCTCTCGGCCCTTGCCCCCGGCATCGACGCGAGCCGGCACCCCCGCGACCTGTCCGAGGGGCAGCGCCTGGCGCTCGCCCTGGCCGTCGTCCTGGCCGCCGGCCCGACGATCCTGCTGCTCGACGAGCCGACCCGCGGCCTGGACTACGGCGCCAAGCGCCGCCTGATCGACTTCCTGCACACGGTGCGCCGCGCCGGCCACACCGTCGTGCTGGCCACGCACGATGTCGAGCTCGTCGCCGAGGTCGCCACCCGGGTGGCCGTCCTCGCCGAGGGGGAGATCGTCGCCGATGGCGCCACGGGGGCCGTCGTGCGCAGCTCGCCGCTGTTCGCGCCCCAGGTGGCCAAGATCCTCACCCCGGAGCCGTGGCTCACGGTGGGTCAGGTCGCCGAGGCGCTGGCGGAGTCGGTATGACCACCTCGGCCAGAGTCAGGGTGACCAGGTGAGGACCCGCGCGATCCCGTTCTCCCCACGCAGCGCCGCGGCAGTCGCCGCGACCAGCGTGGTCGGCGTGCTGGCATTCATCTGGCCGATGCTCGCCCCACGCGGCTCCGAGATCCTGGCACACGCCAACGATGCACCGATGATCTTCGGGATGCTCGTGCCGCTGCTCATGGCCGTGACCCTGAGCCTGGTGGCCGACGGTGCGATGGGGGCCAAGGCCGTCGCCCTCCTCGGGGTCCTGGCCGCGACCGCCGCAGCCCTGCGGGCGCTGGGCGCGGGGATCGCCGGGCTGGAGCCGATCTGGATCGTGATCGTGCTGGGCGGCTACGCCCTCGGTGCCGGGTTCGGCTTCGTCCTCGGCGCGGTCTGCATCCTGGCCTCCGCACTGCTGACCGGTGCTGTCGGCCCGTGGCTGCCGTTCCAGATGATCGCTGCCGCGTGGGTGGGCCTGGGCGCCGGGATGCTTGCCGGACGGCTGCCCGCACGGGGCGAGATCCCTCTCCTCGCCGCCTATTCCACGCTTGCGGCCATTGCCTACGGCTGGTTGCTCAACCTGTGGTTCTGGCCGACAGCCACCGGCTTGCCCGAGGCGCTGTCGTTCATCCCGGGGGCAGGTCCGGCCATGAACGTGGCGCACTGGTTCCGGTTCAACCTGACCACCTCGCTCGGCTACGACCTGCCGCGCGCTGCCTTGACCTGCACGGTCGTCCTGCTGCTCGGGCGACGGGTGCTCGCGGCATTGCGGCGGACCAGCCGGATCGCGGCCTTCGACGCCCGCCCGACGTTCGACCCACCCGTGGTGCTCGGGGTTCCCATCGCCGATGTGGAGCCGAACCGCTGATGCGCGTCGACCTGCTCGGCACTGGCAGCGCGGACCGCTGGCCCAACCCGTGGTGCCGGTGCGACCGCTGCCAGTGGGCGCGGGAGTCCGGAATCCATCGCGGGCGCACGAGCGCACTCGTGGACGGCTGCCTGTTGATCGATCCCGGGCCCGATGCCGGGTCCGGCGGCGTCGACCTCAGCCGGCGTGCGAACCGTGCTGATCACCCACGACCACCCAGACCACCTCGACCCGGCCTTCCTGCTCGCGTGGTCCTGGGCCTCGGGTCCGCGGCTGCTCGTGGCTGGTCCACCCGCAGGCGATCGAGCGCTGCCGGCACTGGGTCGGGCCGCGAGGCGCTGGTGGAGTTCCGGGCGCTGTCGGCCGGGGATGCGCTCGCCGTCGACGGCGCTGACGGTGCCGACGGGGCGCCTGCGGGTCCGCGCCCTCCCTGCTGCCCACTCCACCAGTGGCGGGCGCGAGCACGACGGCACCGCGCTGCTGTTCGAGGTCACGGCCACCGATGCGACCCTGCTGTACGCCACCGACACCGCGGCACTCCCCCACGACCACCTCGCCGGACCCTACGACGTGGTCCTGCTCGAGCTGACCTTCGGCGACACCACCGACCACGGCAGCGCCCACCTGGACCTCCCCTCGTTCGGCCACGAGGTCGCCCGGCTGCGAGGGGACGGCCGTCTGGCGGAGGACGCCCGCGTCGTTGCGGTGCATCTGTCCCACCACAACCCGATCGACCTGCCGCAACGGCTGGCCGGGATCGGGGCCGAGGTCGTCCGCTGACGGCACCGCCCTGCAGGTGGGCGCGTCCGGCCGGCGCCTGGGCCGGCGACTGCTCGTCACCGGTGGTGCCCGCAGCGGCAAGAGCCACCACGCCGAGTCGCTGGTGAGGGGCCGGGCTCCCGTCACGTACGTCGCCACCGCACCGACCTACCCCGACGACCCCGAGTGGGTCGAACGGATCGCCAAGCACCGGCACCGCCGGCCGCCGACCTGGCGGCTGCGGGAGACCGCGCAGGTCGCCGACATGCTCCGCGAGGCAGCGCCGGAGGAGACCGTCCTGGTCGACTGCCTGACCCTGTGGGTGACGGCTGCCGTCGACCGGGCCGACGCCTGGGAGGATGCTCCCGCCGCGGAGTCGGCCGTCGAGGAGAGCCTGGCCGACCTGCTGGACTCGCTGGCCCGGACGCAGGCCGACGTCGTGATCGTCACCAACGAGGTCGGGTCCGGCATCGCGCCCGCAACCGCCTCGGGGCGACTGTTCCGTGACCTGCTCGGGCGGGTCAACTCGGCGGTGGCCGCCGCCTGCGACGACGTGGTGCTCGTGACCAGCGGGATCCCCCGCACTCTGAAGGGACGCACATGGACGAGTTCGACCTGAGCCGCTGGAGCGAGGGGATCGTTCCCGCCGACGAGGAGGCGCGGGCCGCCGCACTGGCCCGCCAGGAGACGCTGACCAAGCCGTCGGGTGCCCTCGGGCGCCTCGAGGATGTGTCGGTCTGGCTGGCTGGCGTGACCGGCCAGTGCCCGCCGCCGCCGATCCAGCGCCCTGCCCTGGCCATCTTCGCCGGCGACCACGGCGTGGCCCGGACCGCCGGGACGAGCGCGTATCCCCCTGAGGTCACTGCCCAGATGGTCGCCAACTTCGCGACCGGCGGGGCCGCCGCCACCGTCCTCGCGCGAGCCCAGGGCGTGACGGTGCGCGTCGTCGATGTCTGCGTCGACGTCGACTGGCCGGCCAGCGGATTGCACGTCCCCGACGACGTGACCGCACATCGGATCCGCCGGGGAAGCGGGTCGATAGACCGCGAGGACGCCATGACCCGCGACGAGTGCGTCGCCGCCCTGCTTCTCGGCGCCCAGGTGGCCGACCAGCTCATCGACGACGGGGCGGACCTGCTGATCGCCGGCGACATGGGGATCGGCAACACGACCCCGGCCGCGGCCCTCGTCGGGCTCCTGGCCGACGTCGAGCCAGCGCGAGTCGTGGGCCGTGGGACCGGGATCGACGACGCGACGTGGATGCGCAAGACCGCGGCCGTTCGCGATGCGATGCGCCGGGGCCGGCCGTTGAAGGGCGACCCGATCGCCCTGCTGGCCACCTGCGGCGGGCCGGACCTGGCCGCGACGACCGGGTTCCTCCTGCAGGCAGCAAAGCGGCGCACACCGGTGATCCTCGACGGGGTCATCTCCTGCGCCTGCGCACTGGTCGCGCATCGTGTGGCATTCCGGGCGAGCCAGTGGTGGATCGCGTCGCACCGAAGCACCGAGCCTGCGGCAGCAGCAGCACTCGACCGCCTCGGCCTGGAACCGCTGCTGGACCTGCGGATGCGCCTTGGCGAGGGGTCGGGAGCGCTGGTCGCACTGCCGTTGGTGACCGCTGCCGGCGACCTCCTGCGCGAGATGGCGACGTTCTCCTCGGCCGGCGTCAGCGACCGGGAGGGCGAGGCTCTCCCCGACGATGCCCCCGCCGAGGGCGCCGTGGGCACGAGCGCTGGTGTTCCCGAGCAGCCGCCCACGGACGAGTCGACGTGACCCCTGACGATCCGCTCCGCTTCGCCATGGGGACATTCACACGGCTGCCCGTCGCGCCCCCCAGCGAGGTGGACACAACGGTTGCCGGGCGGGGCGTGGCGCTGGCGCCGGCCATCGGGGCTGCGCTCGGCCTGGTCAGCGGGGCGCTCCTGCTGGTCACCGGCGTGGACCTGATCGCCCGGCTCCTGTCCGCAACCCTGGTGGTGGCCCTCGCCGCGTGGATCACCCGAGGCCTGCACTGGGACGGCGTGGCCGACGTCGCCGACGGGCTGGGCAGCGGCGCCCCGCCGGAGCGGGCGCGCGAGATCATGCGCCGATCCGACATCGGGCCGTTCGGGGTTCTCGCGCTCGGGTTCACCATCGCGCTGCAGGTCCTGAGCATCGCGCAGCTCCCCGCCGGGGCGCCCGCGCTCGCCGCCTGGGTGCTGGCCGTGACCCTCGGGCGGCTCGCAGTGGCAGTTGCCTGTGGGCCGTGGGGGCACGCCGCCCGTCCCGAGGGGCTCGGAGCGATGGTGATCGGGTCAGTCACCCCGGCCCGGCTGGTGATCGCCGGCTCGCTCGCGGCCGCGGTGGCCGTCGTCGCTGCGCTGGGCGGCCCACTGGCGTGGTCAGCCGCACTGCTCTGGGGTCCGCTCGCGGCCGTCGGAGTGGCACTGGGCATGGGGTGGTTGGCCGGACGACGCTTCGGGGGAAGCAGCGGCGACGTCCTGGGCGCCACCGCGGAGCTGGCCACGGTGGCGGTCCTCCTGGTGCTCGCCCTGCAGTGAACCGAGTCCAACACGGGTGGGGCGCGGTGCAACGCTGAGACGCACCCGGAACGTGTGGGATGCGACCGGCTCCACCAGTTCGACGCCACCATCGGCTGGCCGGGGCCCCAGTAGCGGACACAGGTCGCCTTGCGTGGGCTACTTGGGGGAGGACTCCACGAACGGCAGCCGCACGATCCTCGCCGATACCGCGCGGCCGCGGATGTCGATCGCGACCTCGTCGCCGAAGGTCAGCGCGGGGTCGACCAGAGCGAGGGCCACACCCGCCTTCAGGGTCGGGGAAAACGTGCCGGAGGTGGTCTCGCCGGCAGCCGACCCGTCGGGCCGCCGGACATCCATGTGCGCACGCGGCACACCACGGCCCTCCAGGAGCAGGCCACGCAGCGCCCGCGGCCGGCCCGCCGCGCGCTGGGCCACCAGCGCATCCCGCCCCACGAACTCCGGCTTGTCCCAGCCGACCGCCCACGCCAGGCCCGCCTCGACCGGCGTGATCGAGGTGGAGAGGTCCTGGCCGTGCAGCGGGTAGCCCATCTCCGTGCGCAGGGTGTCGCGCGCTCCGAGCCCACAGGGCGTCGCCCGATCGGCGACCTGCGCCCAGAGCGCGGGCAGGGCCCCAACCCCGATGATCACTTCGTAGCCGTGCTCACCGGTGTACCCGGTGCGGCACACGACAGCCGGGGTCCCCGCGAACTCCGCAGTCGTGAAGGCCATGTAGGCGAGGTCCTCGCCGGGGGCCAGCAGGCCGAGGTCGATCATCACGTCCCGGCTGCCCGGGCCCTGGATCGCCAGGATCCCCTCGGCCTCGTGCAGGTCGGTGAGCGCCACGCCCTCGGGCAGGCCGACGGACAGCGCATCGCGGACCGTCGCGGCATTCGCCGCGTTCGGCACGATGCGCACCTCATCGTCGCTCAGGCGGTACACGATCAAGTCGTCGACGACCCCGCCCTGGTCGGTGCACAGCATCGAGTACTGGGCCTGGCCGGCACCGATCCGGTCCAGGTCGTTGGCCAGGATCCGGTTCAGGGCCGTTGCGGCGCCCGGGCCCGACACCACGAGCTTGCCCATGTGCGAGACGTCGAACACGCCGACTGCGGTGCGCACCGCGGTGTGCTCGGCGACGACTCCCGTGGGGTACTCGATGGGCATCTCCCACCCGCCGAAGTCGGCCATCTTGGCCCCGGCAGCGCGATGGGTCTCGGTCAGGGCGGTGCGGCGCAGAGTCACGCACGGCAGCCTACGCGGCACCACGTCCCGAGGCGGCGGACAGACGTCCCCCTCGGGCCCCTACGCGACGGCCCCGGGATCCTCGAGCAGCCAACGCACCGGGTCCTTTCGACGTGCACGAGCGCGAGGCTGACGGTTCCACCCCCTGGTTCCCCATCCACCGATTACGGTGGGGGCCATGACGAACCCGACCCTCTCCCTGAGCACTTCCCTGCGCGGCGCCGAACTCCTCGTGGTGGGCGTCGCCAAGGGCCCCGACGGACCTGTGGTGGCGAGAACGGCTGCCCTCTCCGAGGAGCAGAGGGCGGCTCTGACCTCCGCTGCCGCGGCCATCGGTGCGACCGGCAGGGCCGACGAGGTGCTGCGCCTGCCCGGCGAGCCCTACGGCCTGCCCTCGATCATGGTCACCGGGCTCGGCGACCATGCCGACCTGCACTCGGCGGAGACCCTGCGTCGGGCAGCGGGAGCGGCCCTGCGCGCGGCCTCGTCGAACGCCGTCGCGGTGGCCCTGCCCACCGGGGACGACGCCGGCCTCGTGGAGGCGGTCGGCCTCGGCGCCTTCATCGGGGCGTACCGCTACTCGGGCAAGCCCGGTGGCCAGACTCCTCGCCCCATTCCCACGAGACTCACAGTGCTGGTCGGTGCGACGAAGGGCCTCAAGGCAGCCGCCACCCGCGCCGAGGTGATCGGCGAGGCCATCCACCTGACCCGCCGCCTGGTCGACACCCCGCCGGGCGCCCTGCCCCCGGCAGTGCTCGCCGCCGAGGCCGTCGCGGCGGTAGAGGGCACCGGGATCGAGATCGAGGTCCTCGACGAGAAGGCCCTGCGCAAGCAGAAGTTCGGCGGCATCCTGGCCGTCGGGCAGGGCTCGGCGAACCCCCCACGCCTCGTGCGGCTGTCCTACTCACCGGCCAGAGCAGGCGCCCATCTCGCGCTGGTCGGCAAGGGCATCACCTTCGACTCCGGCGGACTCTCGCTGAAGCCGCCCGCCGGGATGATCACCATGAAGTGCGACATGGCTGGAGCAGCTGCTGTTCTGGCCGCTGTGCGCGTCATCGCCCGGCTCGGCATCCCGGTTCGCGTGACGGCCTACCTGGCGATCGCGGAGAACATGCCCAGCGGCGCTGCCCAGCGCCCGGGCGACGTCATCACCGCGTACGGCGGCAAGACCGTCGAGGTGCTCAACACCGATGCCGAGGGTCGCCTGGTGATGATGGACGCCCTGGTCCGCTGCGGGGCTGACGAGCCCGACGCGATCATCGACGTGGCCACGCTGACCGGCGCGCAGGTCGTCGCGCTCGGCTCGCGGATCGCGGGGGTGATGGGCAACGACGACGGGTGGCGCGACGAGGTGCATGCCGCCGCGGAGGCGGCCGGAGAGCTGTCGTGGCCGATGCCGATCCCCGAGGAGTGCCGCCCGTCGCTGGACTCCCCCGTGGCCGACCTGGCCAACATCGGGGAGCGCAACGGCGGGATGATGACCGCTGCGGCGTTCCTGCGCGAGTTCGTCCCTGCGGGCGTTCCGTGGGCGCATCTGGACATTGCCGGGCCGGCCTACGTCGACGGGGCGCCATGGGCCTACTACGGCAAGGGTGCGACGGGGTACGGCGTGCGGACGCTGGTCGCGGTCGCCGAGCGGATGGCTGACCAGCAGGCCTGAGCCCAACTCGTGTCGGTTTCGGCGCCGATGGGCCTCCCGTGGCCCCCCGCGACGGGGCAACTGCTGGCAGGATGTGCCTGCGTACCTGCACGGGCGGGAGCGCACGTTCAGCACCCTCGATCAGAAAGGTCCCCACGTGGCCGACAACCAGTTCGATGTCGTGATCCTCGGCGGAGGCAGCGGCGGCTACGCCTGCGCCCTGCGGGCATCCCAGCTCGGGCTGTCGGTGGCCCTGATCGAGAAGGACAAGCTCGGCGGGACCTGCCTGCACCGCGGCTGCATCCCGACCAAGGCCCTGCTGCATGCGGCCGAGGTGGCTGACACGGCACGCGAGAGCGAGCAGTTCGGCGTCAGCACGACGCTCAACGGCATCGACATCGGCAAGGTCAACTCCTACCGCGACGGCGTCGTCGGGCGGCTCTACAAGGGGTTGCAGGGGCTGGTCAAGAGCCGCGCGATCACCTATGTGGAGGGCTCCGGCCGACTGACCGCCACAAACACCGTGGAGGTCGACGGAACCGCGTACACCGGGCGCAACGTGGTCCTGGCGACCGGCTCGTACGCGCGCAGCCTGCCCGGCCTGGACATCGGCGGCCGGGTCATGACCAGCGACCAGGCACTCCAACTGGACTACATCCCCGCCAGCGTGATCGTGCTGGGCGGCGGCGTGATCGGCGTGGAATTCGCCTCGGTCTGGAAGTCCTTCGGGTCGCAGGTGACCATCATCGAGGCCCTGCCCCGGCTGGTCCCGGCCGAGGACGAGGCGTGCTCGAAGGCCCTCGAGCGGGCGTTCCGCAAGCGGAAGATCGCATTCACCACCGGCGTGCGCTTCGCCAGCGTCACCCAGGACGACAACGGCGTCGTGGCCACCCTCGAGGACGGCTCGACCCACTCGGCCGAGATCATGCTGGTGGCCGTCGGGCGCGGCCCGAACGCGAGCGGCATGGGATTCGAGGAGGCCGGGGTCGCCATGGAGCGTGGCTGGGTGCTGGCCGACGAGCGCCTGCGCACCAACGTCCCCGGCGTGTTCGCGGTCGGCGACATCGTGCCCGGGCTGCAGCTGGCGCACCGCGGCTTCCAGCAGGGCATCTTCGTCGCTGAGGAGATCGCGGGGCTCAACCCGCCGGCGATCGACGAGCTGGGCATCCCTCGGGTGACCTACTGCGAGCCGGAGATCGGGTCCATCGGCCTGACCGAGGCGCAGGCCAGGGAGAAGTTCGGCGCCGATGCAGTGGAGTCCTACGAGTACAGCCTCGGCGGCAACGGCAAGAGCCAGATCCTGGCCACCACCGGGTTCGTCAAGCTGGTCCGGCGCGTCGACGGGCCTGTCATCGGGGTCCACATGGTGGGCGCCCGGATCGGCGAGCAGATCGGCGAGGCCCAGTTGATCTACAACTGGGAGGCGTACCCCGCAGAGGTTGCGTCCCTGGTGCATGCCCACCCCACCCAGAACGAGGCTCTCGGCGAGGCGCACCTCGCGCTGGCCGGCAAGCCCCTGCACGCGCACGCCTGAACCCGTTTCCGACCATTCGATGAGGAGTCCGCAGATGTCGGTCACCGTCACCATGCCGCAGCTCGGCGAGAGCGTCACCGAGGGCACCGTCACCCGCTGGCTCAAGCAGGTCGGCGAGGAGGTGCGCGCAGATGAGCCCCTGGTCGAGGTCTCGACCGACAAGGTCGACACCGAGATCCCTGCTCCTGCTTCCGGGGTGCTGCTGTCCATCGCCGCCGGCGAGGATGAGACCGTCGCCGTCGGGGCGCCGCTCGGCGTGATCGGGGCGGCCGGAGAGGCACCCGTGACAGAGGCACCTGCGGCCCCGACGGCCCCTGTGGCAGCCGAAGCGTCGTCCCCGGCCCCTGCACCCGCGGCGCTGTCGGCACCTGTGCCGGTCCCCGCGGTGGCGGCGCCGCCGGTCCGCCCGGCTGTTGCGCCCGCGGCGGCAGCGGCGGCCGCTGCCCTCGGATCGGTCCCACCGGACCCCAACCCGCCGCGCTCGGGAAGCCACGCCGTCGCCGGCACGGAGACCCCAGTGATCCTGCCCGCGCTCGGTGAGTCCGTGACAGAGGGCACAGTCACCCGCTGGCTGAAGAAGGTCGGCGACATGGTGTCGGCCGACGAGCCCCTGCTCGAGGTCTCCACCGACAAGGTCGACACCGAGCTGCCCGCCCCAAGCTCCGGGATGCTTCTGGAGATCCGCGTCCTGGAGGACGAGACGGCCGAGGTCGGCCAGACACTGGGGATCATCGGGACGCCTGCGCCGGCCGGGGCGCCAGCGCCGACTCCGGCTCCTGCGCCCGAGCCCGTGGTAGCTGCCGCGCCTGAGCCCGTGGCGGCCCCGGTACCCGCACCGGCCCCGGCCGCCCAGGTCCCTGCGAGCCCCGAGGCACCGAATGCGGGGGCACACGCCGCGGCAGCGCCGTCGGACCTGTACGTCACACCTCTGGTCCGCAAGCTCGCATCGCAGTCGGGAGTGGACCTCTCGACGGTCCGGGGCACCGGCGTGGGTGGCCGCATCACCAAGCAGGACATCTTCGATGCGACCCACCGCCCAGCTGGTGCGGAACCGGCTCCCACTGCCTCCGTCGCCGCACCGGTGGCGGCCCCCGCGGCCGTCGCGGCCGCCGCACCCGCACCCCCTGCGGCACCTGCCGCCCCTGCCGCGGCACTCGCTGCAGCAAGTTCCCTCGCGCCGACCGCCGCCGCGGCGGCGGGCTCCCCGGCCGGCTCCCGCACGGAGAAGTTGACCCGGCTGCGCAAGGTGATCGCCGAGCGCATGGTCGAGTCGCTGCACGTGTCGGCCCAGCTGACCACAGTCGTCGAGGCCGACGTGACCCGGATCGCGGCCCTGCGTGCCAAGCACAAGAACTCCTTCCAGGCGCGCGAGGGCGTGAAGCTGTCGTTCATGCCGTTCTTCGCGAAGGCGATCATCGAGGCGCTCAAGGCCTTCCCCGTGGTCAACGCCTCCATCGACCAGACGGCCGGGACGGTCACCTACCACGACGCCATCCACCTCGGGATCGCCGTGGACACCGAACGCGGCCTGCTCGTGCCGGTCGTGCGCGATGCTGACGACCTCAACCTCGGAGGGCTCGGCCGCAAGATCGCCGACGTCGCCGAGCGGACGCGCACCAACAAGGTGTCCCCCGACGAGCTGTCCGGCGGAACCTTCACCATCACGAACACGGGCAGCCGTGGAGCCCTGTTCGACACCCCGATCGTGAACCAGCCGCAGGTGGCGATCCTCGGACTGGGTGCGATCGTCCGCCGCCCGGTCGTGGTGGTCGACGACACGGGCGCGGACTCCATCGCGATCCGCTCGATGGTCTACCTCGCGCTCACCTACGACCACCGCCTGGTCGACGGTGCCGACGCCGCACGCTTCCTGACCACACTCAAGGCGCGGTTGGAGTCCGGCGACTTCGAGGCGGAACTGGGCTGATGCGCATTGCCGTGACCGGCGCCTCCGGGCTGATCGGCAGCGCCCTGGTCCCGCACCTGCGCGCCCAGGGCCACGAGGTCGACCGGTTGGTCCGACGACCCGCGACAGCGCGGGATGAGATCACGTGGGACCCGGTTGCGGGCACGGTGGACCTCAGCCGGCTCGAGGGTCTGGACGCCGTGGTCCACCTGGCAGCCGAGGCCGTCGGTGACCACCGCTGGAATGCGGAGTACAAGGCGCTGATCCTGAACTCACGGGTCCAGGGGACCCGCACGATCTCCACGGCGATGGCGTCGCTCGAGCGCCGCCCGTCAGTCCTGGTCTCCGCGTCGGCGATCGGGTACTACGGGGACACCGGCGACCGGGCGGTGGACGAGTCCGACCCCGCGGGGGCCGGCTACTTCGCCGACGTGTGCGTCCAGTGGGAGGCCGCCGCCGACCCAGCCGCGGGCCGCCGGCATCCGCGTCGTCCACGCCCGCAACGGGTTGGTCGTGAGCGGCCGGGGCGGAGCATGGGGAAAGTTGTGGCCGGTCGTCCGCATGGGTGTCGGCGGAAGGCTGGGGACGGGACGCCAATGGTGGTCGTTCATCTCCCTGCGCGACGAGGTCGCAGCGTTGACGTTCCTGCTTACCAACATTGACGGTGGCGTCAACCTGACGGCCCCCAACCCGGTGACCAACGCCGAGATGACCAAGGCGATGGGGCGGCTTCTGCGGCGGCCGACCGTCCTGCCCGTCCCGACCAAGGCGCTCCAGCTGGCCCTCGGGGAGTTCTCGTCGGAGATCACCGGGAGCCTCCGAGTGCTCCCGACACGCCTCATGGAGGCGGGCTTCGAGTTCCAGGACCCGACGATCGACAAGGCCCTTGCCTACGCCTGGGCCTCACGCTGAGCCTCACGGACCGGTTCACGGAGCAGCGTCCCCCACCAAGGATCCAACACCCCGGCCGCCGCCCCCAGCCGACGGGGTGACCTCGACGACCCGCCATCCTGCGGCGCCCTGGGCGTCCCGGACCAACGTCACAGACCACCGACTTAGCGCCGCTTCCGGCACGCTCTCGACAACCGACCCCCGGTCATCGACGAGGGTGTACGCCGAGCGCCGGTCAACCATCTGAACGCGCGCCTGCCCGCCCTGGCTCTCGAAGCGTTCCACTGCCACCACCGGGGAGGTCAGCCCCTTGGGGCGCACCCCTCGCCCCCGCAGATCAGCGACCAGCGCGGCATCGGCCGACCACATGGCCGAACCCGGTTGGGCGTACTCCGCAAGCAGCTCGGAGTCCAGGGCAGCCAGGGCCCGGACGCGGCGACGGTCGAGCTCAGCCAGGACCGCCCACCAGTCCGGCGGGTCCGCACTGAGGACGTCACCCGATTCCGGATCACCGAGGGCTCCTGTCGCAGCCGTCGCGCTGGGCGCACCGGCCGGTTCGGGGCCAGCGCGGCCCGGCTCCTCTGGCACGCCGTGCCCCCGGACCGCCCCGGTTCCGCCAACATCAACAGGTCCGGACTCCCCTGCCAACTCCCAGCCGGATCCCGCTGCCTGCGGCCGGCCGGCATCGGCGCCGGCAACCCGGGCGACGCCGAGCACCGCCATCGAGGGCCAGCCCCGCGAGGACCAGTACTTGCCAGGCGCGACCACCCCGCCTGAGTCCGACACCGTGCAGGCCCACATGCGCCCTCGCCCCGTCGGCCCCGTCCCCCGCCGCGGTGCCCCACGACATGAGCCCCAACGACGCTGGCGCCCCGTCGCGCTGTGACACCCCCGGGATGCTGCTGCGCCACTGACCCGACTGGTCCCTCCTGCCATCCACGCCCGCACCCTGCCCCGAGGACGTCGATCCGGCAACCAGTCATCCACAGGCCACACCCACGGGAGTCACGCACCGGGTACCGTTCCGCACGTGACCCTGCGAGTCGAGGTGGCCGAGAGCCCGGTGGAGTACCAGGAGGCCTGGGACCAGCAGCGCGTATGGCACACCGAGGTCGTCGATGGTGCCCCGGACCTCCTCTGGCTTCTCGAGCACCCACCGGTCTACACCGCCGGTCGACGCACAGAACCGCTGGACCGCCCGTTCGACGGCACGCCGGTCATCGACGTCGACCGCGGAGGCAAGATCACCTGGCACGGCCCCGGTCAGCTGGTGGGCTATCCGATCGTCCGGCTGCCCGACCCGATCGACGTGGTGGCCCACGTCCGCAGGATGGAGGCCATGCTGATCGACGTGTGCGCCACCCTCGGCGTCACCGCAGGTCGGGTCGAGGGCCGCTCCGGGGTATGGCTCCCCGCCGACGATCGGGGCAGGGAACGCAAGGTGGCCGCCATCGGCGTGCGCGTCTCCCGGGGCGTGACCATGCACGGCTTCGCGCTGAACTGCGACCCGGACCTGAGCTGGTACGACCGGATCGTGCCGTGCGGGATCCGCGACGCGTCGGTCACCTCGTTGTCGGCCGAGCTCGGCCGGGACGTCACGGTCGCCGAGGCCCGCCGCCTGGTGGAGGCGCGCGCAGACCAGCTGCTCGGTCACTGAGCCGACTGCGCCAGCCGCTCACGACGCGTAGGCTCTGGGATTGTGACTGCACCTGATGGCCGACGGCTGCTGCGCATCGAGGCGCGCAACGTCGCGGTCCCGATCGAGCGCAAGCCCGAGTGGATCAAGACCCGCGCGCGCACCGGCCCGGAGTTCATGGCCATGCGTGAGCGCGTGGCTGGGGCCGGGCTGCACACGGTGTGCCAGGAGGCGGCCTGCCCCAACATCTACGAGTGCTGGGAGGACCGCGAGGCGACGTTCCTCATCGGCGGCGCCCAGTGCACGCGGCGCTGCGACTTCTGCCAGATCGACACCGGCAAACCCGAACCCCTGGACCGCGACGAGCCGCGGCGCGTCGCCGAGTCGGTGGCGACGATGGGCCTGCGCTACGCCACCGTGACCGGCGTCGCTCGCGACGACCTGCCCGACGAGGGCGCCTGGCTGTACGCGGAGACCGTGCGAGCCATCCACGAACGCAATCCCGGGTGCGGAGTCGAGGTCCTGATCCCGGACTTCTCCGCGAACCCGGAACTGCTGGCCGAGGTGTTCGCCGCCTCCCCCGAGGTGCTGGCGCACAACCTGGAGACTGTCCCCCGGATCTTCAAGCGGATCCGCCCGGCGTTCCGCTACGAGCGCTCCCTGGACGTGATCACCCAGGCGCGCGCTGCGGGCCTGGTCACCAAGTCGAACCTGATCCTGGGCATGGGCGAGGAGATCCCCGAGGTCCACGAGGCACTGGCCGACCTGCGCGCCGCCGGATGCGACCTGATCACCATCACGCAGTACCTGCGCCCCACCCCGCGCCACCACCCCGTCGAGCGTTGGGTCCGCCCCGAGGAGTTCGTCGCCCTGGCTGAGGTCGCCCGCGAGCTGGGCTTCCTGGGTGTGATGAGCGGGCCGCTGGTCCGTTCGTCCTACCGGGCCGGGCGGCTGCATGCGCAGGCCATCGCCGCACGCGTCGCCGGGTAGAATCCCGCCCATGTCGAAGATGGGCGATCGCACGCGCGTGATCCGGGACAACTACCGGATGGCCAAGGAGAACGACCCCAAGCTGGGCTGGATCCTGCTGGCCATCCTGCTGGTGGGCATCGCCTTCACAGTCGGCATGATCGCGGCCTTCGGCAACCCGTGGACCTGGTCCATCGTCGGCTCGGCGACCACCATCGTCATCCTGTCGATCGTGTTCAGCCGCCGTGCGATGCGCGCGGCCTATAGGTCCATCGAGGGCCAGCCCGGAGCGGCCGTGGCCGTTGTGCAGAACATGGCCAAGCTCGGCTGGGGCATCACCCCGGCAGTGGCGGCGAACAAGAGCCAGGACCTCGTCCACCGGGCCATCGGCCGTCCCGGGATCGTCCTGATCGGCGAGGGCACCAGCGCTGCCCTTCCAGGGCTGATGGCCACCGAGCGAAAGCGCACTGCGCGGTTCGTCTCAGAGGCTCCCATCACCGAGATCACGATCGGCTCCGCTGAGGGCCAGATCCAGATCTCCAAGCTCGACAAGCACCTGCGCAAGATGCCCAAGGTGCTCGCGCCGGGCGAGGTCACGACGTTGCGCAAGCGCCTGGACGCACTGGCCAGCACGCCGGTGCCGATCCCCAAGGGGCCGATGCCCAAGAGCGGCCGGGTCCCCCGCGGCGGCAAGCTCCGCTGACCGGTGGACCGCACCGACATCGGCTCATCGACTGGCGAGCCACTCCCCGAGGATGCCTCGTACCGCGGGCAGCGACTGGGCCTTCCGGAGTCCGGGCCAGGCTCGATGGCCACGCTCGGCCGGCGGGTGGGGGCGCTGTTCATCGACTGGATCGCCGCCACCCTGATCTCCCGCGCGCTCGTGGGCACGCCAGACACCACCCTGGAGTCATTCGCGACACTGGGCATCTTCGCCCTCGAGGTCACCGTGCTCACGTGGCTGTGGGGCGCCTCGTTCGGACAGCGGATCGTGGGCCTGCGCGTGGTCGGTCGGACGCGTCGCCTGGGCCTCCTCGCTGCGGCGCTGCGCACCTTCCTGATCTGCATCGTGATCCCTCCGGCCATCTGGGACGCTGACGGCCGCGGCCTGCACGACCGCGCGGTCGACAGCGTCGTCGTGCGGGCCTGATCCGCACCCGGCGTCCCGGCGAGGGACCCGCTGCCAACGCAGCCGTAACGGGCAGGAAACAATGGGGACACGGACGGGAAATCGAGCCCTCATAACGTCCAGAACGCACCGGCAGCCAGGTGGCTGCCAATCCCGGACCCTCATCTGGGTCGCGTCACGCGCCCCTGCAACCAGGAGGTTGGTTTGTTCAGCACCGCGGACGAAGTCCTGAAGTTCATCAAGAAGGAGGACGTCAAGTTCATCGACGTCCGCTTCTGCGACCTGCCCGGCGTCATGCAGCACTTCAACGTGCCCGCCGAGGGCCTTCCGGAGGAGTTCTTCACCGACGGCCAGATGTTCGACGGATCCTCGATCCGCGGATTCCAGGCCATCCACGAGTCGGACATGAAGCTCACCCCCGACCTCGGCAGCGCCTTCCTCGACCCCTTCCGGGTCGAGAAGACCCTGATCATCAACATGTCCATCCGCGACCCGTTCACCGACGAGTTGTACAGCCGCGACCCGCGCAACATCGCCGCCAAGGCTGAGGCGTACCTGCAGTCGACCGGCATCGCCGACACCGCGTTCTTCGCCCCCGAGGCCGAGTTCTACATCTTCGACTCGGTGCGCTTCGAGACCAAGCAGAATGCCGGCTACTACTTCATCGACTCCGTCGAGGGCAAGTGGAACTCGGGCACGGAGTACGAGGAGGACGGCACCCCCAACCGCGGGTACAAGACCCCCTACAAGGGCGGCTACTTCCCCGTCCCGCCGGTCGACCACTTCGCCGACCTGCGCGACCAGATGAGCCTCACGCTCGCCCAGGTCGGGCTGACCGTCGAGCGCGCCCACCACGAGGTCGGCACCGCCGGCCAGGCGGAGATCAACTACCGCTTCGACTCCCTGGCCAAGGCCGCCGATGACGTCATGAAGTTCAAGTACGTCATCAAGGGCGTCGGCTGGGAGGCGGGCAAGTCCGTGACCTTCATGCCGAAGCCGATCTTCGGTGACAACGGCTCGGGCATGCACGTGCACCAGTCGCTGTGGAAGGACGGCAAGCCGCTGTTCTACGACGAGGCCGGCTACGGCGGCCTGTCGGACATGGCGCGCTGGTACATCGGCGGCCTGCTCAAGCACGCGCCCTCGCTGCTGGCCTTCACGAACCCGACGGTGAACTCCTACCACCGCCTGGTCCCCGGCTACGAGGCCCCGGTCAACCTGGTCTACAGCCAGCGCAACCGCTCGGCGTGCATCCGCATCCCGATCACCGGCTCGAACCCGAAGGCCAAGCGCATCGAGTTCCGCGTGCCCGACCCGTCGAGCAACCCGTACCTCGCGTTCTCGGCGATGCTCATGGCCGGCCTCGACGGGATCAAGAACAAGATCGAGCCCCGCGACCCGGTCGACAAGGACCTCTACGAGCTCCCGCCGGACGAGGCTGCGGACATCCCGCAGGTCCCCGGATCGCTTCCGGAGGTGCTCGAGGCACTCGAGGCCGACCACGCCTACCTCACCGAGGGTGGCGTGTTCACCGACGACCTGATCGAGACCTGGATCGCCTACAAGCGGCTCAACGAGGTGGACCCCATCCGCCTGCGCCCGCACCCGCACGAGTTCGAGCTGTACTACGACATCTGATCGATAACGTAGCGCTGACCTGCGACGATACGCACCAGGTGCCGCCGGTCCAGATGAGGATCCGAATCATGGTCCGCCAAGGGGCCCCACCCGCACACAGGTGGGGCCCCTTGGCGATGGCAGTGGTGAGACATGCCCCACCCAGCTCGAGGAGAGGACCGCTCAGGAGCTGGAGTCCGCTGCCTCCTCGTAGGTGGGTTGGGCCTCGAGGATGGTGACCAGCTGGTCGGTCTTCTGACTCGTCCAGTCCTCGGGTTGGGTGATCTCGACCCAGGACTCCAGGTTGGACCGGTAGGTGTACATGTGGCCGAAGCCCCACGGCACGCTTCCAGCGCCCGGCAGGTCGAGGGCGACCTGCCACATGGTCACGAGCGGGAACCAGCCCATCTCCGGGGAGATGTCCGGGCCGCGCTGGCCGGGCTTCAGCCAGTCCGGCTCCTGGAAGGCCAGCTCCGGGGCGAAGAACACCACCGGGTCGGAGTTGTGCTGCAGGTACACCAGCCGGGTCGGACCCCACGGGCCCGGCGTCTTGCCGAAGCCGTTCTGCTCGGCGGTGAAGCGCACAGTGCGACCCTCGCGGTAGATCGGCTGCCACGGCGGCGTGCCGGGATCCCGGGTGGCCACGATCTCCTTGTGCAGCTCGTTGACGAACGGCGGGCCGGACATGAGGGCCCCGTCGATCGGCTCGTTGATGATGCTGATGGAGTTCAGGACACTGCCCACGCCGTAGGATCCCAGCGACAACCCGTACAGGTACAGCTTCGGTCGGGACTCCTCAGGCAGGGACGCCCAGTACTCGTGCACCGTGTCGAAGACGACCCGGGAGGTCTCCCGGACCGCCTGCTTGTCGGCCAGCAATGACAGCCAGCTGGGCAGGTAGGAGTACTGCACCCCGCCGATCGCGGTGTCGCCGTTGAAGGTGTACTCCACCGGGTCGACACCATTGGGGTCCAGGAACCCGGTGCCGGTGGTCGTCGCCACGACCAGGACCTCGCGGTCGAACGCACCTGTCCGCTTGAGCTCCGACAGCAGTAGGTCGGCACGCTCCTGGAGGGTCTCGGCCGACTTCAGCCCCACGTAGGCCCGGATCGGCTCCTTCGCACCGCCACCGGAGAACGAGTTGATCTGCTCAGCCCGAGGCCCCCACCCGGTGAAGATCCGCCCCTGGCGCCCCAGCGTGTCCCACGCGGCCAGCGATGCCGTGCTGCCGGAGCGCTCCGGCTCAACCGGCTGCGACACCGGCGCTGGGGTGTCGGTGTCGCGCACCGAGAACATGACGTTGGCCCCGGCGAAGAAGCCCTTCACCAGCACACCGGTCAGCAACAGCCAGAACAGCAACAGCAGCCCAATGACGCCAAGCACCCACGCCAGGCGTGGAGGCAGGTGCCGGCCCAACCAGTGGGCAACGGTCGCGAACAGGACCCGCAACGACCGCGACACGATCAGGATCAGCGCCGCCACCAGCACAGTGGTCAGCAGGATCACCGGCCAGGTGCTCGGCGATACCGGCTCCATCCCGAACAGCTCGCGGGTGTCGTTCTGCCAGCCGACCTGCTGCCAGACCGCCCGGAGGTCAACCACGCGACGAAGGCCATCAGAAGGCCGAGAACGATCGTGCGTGCCCGGCCCTTGAGCTTCGGGATGCCCAGGTAGTCCCAGAGCGCCTGGCCGCCCGCGCCGAGCCCGTACCCGATCATCAACGTGATCCCGGACACCACACCCTGGACGTACGGCGCCCGCGGCAACAGCGAGGGCAGCAGCGAGACCGCGAAGAAGAACCCACCCACCACCACACCCGTGCGGGACACGTGCAGGCCGAAGATGCGTCGCGTGCGTGCGGGGGCTTCGACGCGGGAGCCAGGCAGGTCCTCGGGGGGCGCATCCAACTCAACGGTCACGGTCGTCCCTTCGTCGTTCCCCGTCGGTGGCGGGCCGCGGGAATGGTAGTCGGTCGGTCAGGTTCAGGAATGGACAGTGGGCTGCAGTGGTACCAAGCCGCGGGCCGGCTCAGGCTGGTGCGGGTTCTGGGCGAGTCTGCACGTCGCCCTCCGGGATCTCGCCGAGCCGAGACAGCGCGACCGCCCCGCCGATGGCCACCAGGAGCCCGATCCCGGCCACGAGCTCGTAGCCCGGCCTGATCCGGTCGCCCAGGACGGCCAGGCCGATGGCTGAGGGAATGACGGTCTCGGCCACCACCATCGCGGCCGTTGCCTGAGTCACCCCACCGCGTTGCAGGGCCGTGGCCAGGGCCAGCAGGGCCACACCACCGGCGACGGCAATACCGTAGGCCGAGGGGTCGGTGAGCAGTCCCAGGGCGCTGATCGGGGTCTCCAGCGTGCGGGTGGCAATGCCGACGAGACCGAAGCCGAAGCCGGCCAGCGCTCCCAGCACGGTCACACCGAGCCGACCGGGGACCTTCGCCCCCACGAAGGTCAGGAGCAGCAGGAGGGCCCCTGCGCCCAGGGGCAGCCACTTCTGCCACGTGCTCAGCGCGACCTCCTCATCGGCACCCGCTGACAGGCCGAGCGCCACGAGCCCGGCCACCACCGCCACCACCCCCGCCCACTCCCCGCGCGACAGCGGGATCTTCAACCATAGGGCAGCTGCAACGGCCGTGACCGCCAGTGCCCCCGCGGTGAAGGCCTCGACCACGAACAGCGGGAGCGACTGCAGGGCGACCACCGTGAGCAGGAACCCGGCCCCGTCGAGGGCGAGCCCGATCAGGTACGGCACCGATCGGAGCAGCCGGACCATCAACCCGGGGTCCAGGCCCTCGCTACCGGCGGTGCTCTTCGCCCCGACCGATTGCAGGACAGTCGCCAGCCCGTAGCTGATGGTGATGCCGGCTGCCGCGAACAGTGCCAGGTTCATCCACGATCCTCTCCGAGGAGGTCCGCGCCGGAGCGCATTCCACATGACCACACGCTGGCATGCCGCGACACGATCTGCCCCGGACGAGCGCCGGACGTCAGTCGCGCTCGACCCAGCGGTCGATGGCCCAGACCACGGCCATGACCAGGCCCGGGTCCAGGGAGCTCAAGTAATCCACGGTGTACTTGTCGCGGACGGTCATCCACTTCTGGCTGATCGTCGCGATTGGCTGGCCCTCGGAGCTGATGGTGTAGTTCTTCTCCATCAGGGTGCCCTGGACCTGCCACGTGCTCCCGTCGGCCATCGTCATGGTCATCTTGTCCTTGATGACCGAGAACGCCTTGGCCTTGAGCTCGGCCACGTGGGAACCGTCCGCGGCCGAGATCTCCATCCGCTTCGGGATGCCCAGGAACTGACCCTTGACCTTGTAGACCACCGTGTCCTGCGCGTCGCGCACCTCAGCCTTCGGCGTCGCCCCGACCTTGCCGTCGACGAACAGGACGCGGGCGCCCGAGGTGTCGCTGACCTCGAAGTCACGCCCGGCGCCGAACTTGCTCTTGAACAGGATCCGGGACCAACCATCAACGGGAGGGGGTGCATCAGCCATGGCCGGATCCTCGCAGAACACCGCGCAATGCGCACGGGGCGTCCTCACCGCAGGGCCCTGGGAGTAACCGTTACAGCACCGGGATCGCCGGCAGGGCCCGCTTGCCGAGATTATCGTTCAACTCATACCTTGCTTGCGTGCCCCTTGAGATCGGAGTTCCCATGACCGGTCACCGGCGGATACCTCCGGGCCCCACAAGGTTCACCGAATGAGCTCACTCAGCGACCGATCCGCGCCCTCCCCTGGACCACAGAGGCCATGACCGAGCCCCGGGACGCATCCGCGACCGACTCTGCCGACCCGGTGGAAGCCAGCACCGGTGGGTCGCTCGGGCTGCCCCAGGCCACCTCACTGGTCCTGGGCACCATCATCGGTGTTGGGGTGTTCAACCTCCCCGGTTCGCTGGCCTCCTATGGCCCGATCAGCCTGGTCGCGCTCGGCCTGACGACGGTGGGGGCGGCGGCACTGGCCCTGCTGTTCGCCTCGCTGTCCCGGCGGATGCCCGCCGACGGTGGCCCCTACGCCTACGCCCGTACCGCCTTCGGGAACGTGGTCGGATTCTCGAACGCGTGGCTCTACTGGATCACCTCATGGGCGGGGAACGCGGCCATCGCCGTGGGCTGGGTCCTCTACGTGGAGCGGTTCATCAACACCGGGCACAACAAGACGGTGACGATCGCCCTGACCCTGGGCGGCATCTGGATCGCCGCGGCGATCAACCTGCGCGGCGTGGCCAGCATGGGCCGGATCCAACTGTGGACCTCGGTGCTGAAGTTCATCCCGTTGCTGCTCATGTCCACGATCGGGCTTCTGCACATCGACACCGCGAACTTCGAGGTGTGGAACCTCAGCGGCCAGGGCACCTGGCAGGCGATCGGTGGGGCGATGGCACTGTGCCTGTTCTCCTACATCGGCGTCGAGTCCGCCTCCGTCGCCGCGGCCAAGGTCCGCGATCCCCAGCGCAACGTCCCGCGAGCGACGATCCTGGGCACCTTGCTCGCCGCAAGCGTGTACATGCTGTCGCTGATCGCGGTGTTCGGCGTCGTGCCGCAGGACGAGCTGACGCAGTCGTCGGCGCCCTTCGCCACGGCAGCGGAGAGCATCGTGGGCTCGACCTGGGCGGGATCGCTGATGGCCCTGCTGGTCGTGATCTCCGGGTTCGGGGCACTCAACGGCTGGACCATGCTGTCGGCGGAGATGCCACTCGCCGCGGCGGAGGACGGCCTGTTCCCCGAGCACTTCCAACGCATGTCCCGGCGCGGGGTCCCGGCCTTCGGCATCATCGCCTCCGCACTGCTGTCCACGGCTGCGGTCCTGCTGTCCTATCTGGGCTCCGCCGGCATCACCGTGTTCAACACCCTGATCCTGATGACCGGCATCACCGGGGCCATCCCCTACGCGTTCTCCGCCATGGCCCAGATCAAGTGGCGGATCGCCGACGGTCGGAGCATCACCCGCGCCCGGATGGTCCGTGACGTCGGCATCGCCGGGGTCGCCCTGGTGTTCTCCGTGCTGTTCATCGTGTACTCCACCAACTCCGACGCCGCCGGCTTCGCGCAGTACCAGCCCTTCCTCTATGCGGCCGGGGCCTTCCTGCTCGGCGTCCCGGTCTACCTGTTCAACCGGTCACGCATGAGCCCGCCAGCGCCGGTGCCACCCCCTGTGGATGCCCGCGGCGAGCTGGGCCGGGAGGCCACCGCGCACCAGGAGTGACCCGACCACCTAAGCCCGGGAACCACGGGCAGGACCTTCGGACGACACCGGCGCTGTGGTCGCGCTGGCCCCATCCTGTTGCCTTTCCTGCGGCGAGGGACGATCATCGGCCACATGGAGGGGTCCGTCACGGCCATCAGCCCCGACGACTGGGCCGACTCGGGCGGCGGGGTCGACCAGGAGCCCACTCAGGTGGCCGTCGTCGCCGCGCTGCGACGGATCCTGGACAGCGAGGAGCTCAGTGCCGCCCCCAGGTCACGGGACTTCCTGGCCTACGTCGTGACCGAGACCCTGGCCGGGCGCGGGCACCGCCTCAAGGAGCGCACTGTCGCCCGGTACGCCCTGGGGCGCACCAAGGACTTCGACTCCGTCACCGACGCCGCCGCGCGCGTACAGGCCAATCGCCTGCGCACCTCGATGGAGCGCTACTACGCCGGCACGGGGGCTGCCGAGTCGTTGGCCATCGAACTGCCCAAGGGCAGCTACGTCCCCACCTTCACTCGCCGGGAGACCACTCCAAGGCCCCTCGAATCCACGCCCCTAGAGCCGGGGCTCGCGGTTGTGCAGTTCGCCGACATGCAGTCCCCGGGTTCCGGCGAGCCGATGGCGCCGGCCCTCACCGAGTCATTGATCCACGCGTTGGGCGCGTTCCCGGGCCTACGGGTGATCGGACCAGCGGTCAGCGAGCGGGGAGTCGGCGCCCTGGTGGACGCACAGGCGGCGGCACGGGCCCTCGACGCGCAGTACGTGTTGACCGGGGCCGTCCGAACGACCCCTGCCCTGTTGCGGGTGATGATCCGGCTGTCCGACGGTGAGACCGGCGAGGTGCTGTGGACCGACGTCTGTGATCAGCAGCGCAACGCAGTCACCGGATTCCACGACGAGGACGAGCTGGTCCGGCGGATCGCCGCCACCGTCGGCGACTTCCGCGGGGTGGTGCTGCGAGATGCCACCGTGCGCCACGCGGGGACCCGTCTGCCCGCAGCCCACGCAGCGACGCTCTCCTACTACCGCTACCTCGACAGCGGTACACCCGAGGACACCCAGACAGCGGCGCGCGACCTGCGCATGGCGCTCGACCTCGACCCGGAGAACGTCGTGCTGCTGTCGATGCTCGGCTCGCTCGAATACGTGACAGCGATCCTGCACTGGGCGCCGGACCGCGACGCGGGCCTTGCGGAGGCTGAGCGACTGGCTCGCAGGGCGCTCACCCTCAACCCCGGGCACGCGCACGCGTGGACAGTCCTCGCAGGTGTGGCGTTCGCACGGGGGCACACCGACCAGTGCCGGGCCGACGCCAACCGCGCGATCGCGCTGAGCCCGTCCCACCCGTCGATCCTCTACGGCTCCGGTGTCCTGCTGGCGCTCAGCGGTGCTTGGGAGCAGGGCCTGGAGTGCATACGCGAGTCGAACCGGCTCAACCCGTACCACCCCTGGTACCAGCACGTTCATCTTGCGCTGGACCGGCTCAAGGCCGGAGATCACACGGGCATGCTCGCCGAGGCCAGCCTCCTCACCCACCCCGAGGACCTCTGGGGCCCCCTGATCCGTTGCCTGGCGTTCATCGGGCTGGGACACGACGACCGGGCCGGTCAGGAACTTGACGCCGCCCTCGCCATCGAGCCCACCCTCCTTGATGACGACGCCGCACTGATCGTCGAGCAGTTCCACGACGGGCCCCTCGACATCCGGCTCACCATGCGCGAACGCCTGCTCGACTGGCTCGCCTCCCAGCCGGATCAGGAGCAGCCGGCGCTGGAGGACTGACGCCTCCCCCACCCACCATGGTGGCGTTGGCGGGCGTAACCTCACCGCATGGTTGGGCACTTCGACCCCGCGGGCACGCTCCCCTCGCCCTTGACGAGGAAGTGGGCTTCGAGATCCTGCCCGGCACCGGGGCAGGGCACATGAGCCCCAACCTCGACGAATTCTCCCAGGAACCTCTCGGAGACACCGCCGGAGGCTGAAAGGAAGACTATGACGACCGTACCGATCGCCGCATCAGACCTGACCTGGTTGAACATGGACCTGCCGACCAACCTGATGGTGGTCAACGGTCTGATGTGGTTCGACGAGGAGCCGGACTGGGAGGCTGTCCGCGAGGTCCTGCGTACCCGCCTGGTCGAGGGGTTCCCGGTGATGACCCAACGGCCACGTCAGGCCGATGGGGGTTGGGTGTGGGAGGACGACCCGGACTTCGACTTCGATCGTCAGGTGCGTCATGTCACCCTCTCGGCACCCGGGGATCGCGCTGCTGCCCAGGACTACATCTCAAGCCGGGTCAGCCAGCCGCTGGACCGGGACCACCCGTTGTGGGAGTTCGACCTGATCAGCGGGTACACCAACGCCGAGGGTGACCAGGGGGCGCTGATCCTGGCCCGGTTCCACCACGTGCTGGCCGACGGGATCCGGATCGTGCAGCTGATCCTGGGGCTGTGCGATCTCGACGATGATGCGGCCCCGCCCACGGTGGGCCGAACATCCGCTGCGCGGAACCCGGTCACGATGGTGGCTGGAGCAGCCAGGGATGTCGTGGGCAACGTGGCGTCCTTCGCAGGCGACGTGGCCTCGGCGGCAGTTTCCGCGGTCCCCAAGGTCCCCGGCATGGTCGGCGGCATGGTCGGCGGCCTGGGTCGGAGCACCTTCTACGAGGGCTACGGGTTGGTCGTGAAGCCCACGAAGGTCACCGATGCAGTGTCGGCGCTGTCCTCGGAGGACAACGTCGCGCTGAACACGTGGCGCTCAGCGAGCCGGCTGGCCCTGTGGGGTCACGAAACGAGGCTGGTGGCCGACCAGCCCCCGGACGTGGCGAAGCGGGTCAGCTGGGTGGCCGGGATCGACCTTGACGAGGTCAAGGCAGTGGGCACCGCGCACCACGCGACCGTCAACGACGTACTGCTCGGCGCTGTGTCGCTCGGGCTGACTGCCTACCTGCAGGAGCGGGGGCGCGAGGTCCCGGCGGAGACCAACTTCCTGGTGCCGATCTCGTTGAAGCCGATCGACATGTCGCTGCCCAAGGAGCTGGGCAACCACTTCGCGATGGTGATGTTCCCGATGCCCCTGGGGATCACCGAGGTCGACGTGCTCCTGGGCGAGGTCCGCTCACGGATGGCCCGGATCAAGAACAGCGCCGAGGCGATGATGATCTTCGGAATCCAGCGGGCCGTGGCCGAGACACCCCAGCTGGTCAGCCAGAACCTGACGAGGTTCGTCGCGAACAAGTCCGTGGGCCTGCTCACCAACGTCCCGGGGCCGCGCGCCCCGATCTACCTGGCCGGTCACAAGGTCGCGGGCATCCTCGGCTGGGTGCCGACGTCCTCGGACCAGAGCATCGGCCTGTGCATCTTCAGCTACAACGGCAATGTGAGCATCGGCATCGCCACCGACGCCGGGATCATCCCCGACCCCGACCGTCTCGAGGAACTCATCCAGGCCGGCTTCGCCGACATGGTGGCCGCCTCCTGACGAGCCATGCACCGCCTGGTCCGGCCTCGCTCCGAGGGCCAGGAGGGATGCAGCGTGGTTGAATGCCGACAACGGGCTTGCCAGTGGAGTTGCTCAGGGATCGGTCCTGGCAACTCCCCTCGCGTGTGACGCCGGAGTGCTTGGACCTGTTCCGCACGGCTGAAGGAGATTCACGCCATGGACCGCACCGTTCTGCCCATCCCTGACAAGCCCTACTCGGGTCCGATCTATGAGGACGCGAAGGACCCGCGGGCGGTCTACGAGCCGATCCGGCCGGTCGGTCCGCCGCCGGGGGCCCCCAACGTCCTGGTGATCCTGCTCGACGATGTCGGCTTCGGTGCGGCGAGCGTGTTCGGAGGGCCATGTCGGACCCCCAACGCGGAGCGGTTGGCCGGCAATGGGCTGTCCTACTCCCGGTTCCACACGGCGGCGCTGTGCGCGCCGACCCGGCAGGCACTGCTCACGGGCCGCAACCATCACGCGGTGGGGATGGGGGCGATCAC
Organism: uncultured Actinomycetes bacterium; assembly: GCA_963736425.1. Lineage (GTDB taxonomy): Bacteria > Actinomycetota > Actinomycetes > S36-B12 > CAIYMF01 > Prado023. The sequence goes on along the minus strand of CAVTOX010000014.1, from coordinate 110,814 downwards.
CGAGGTCGCCACGTCGATCCCGGGCTACACCTCGGTGCGTCCCCAGTCGGCGGCACCCCTGGCGGAGGTCCTGCGCCTCAACGGATACGCGACCTCCCAGTTCGGCAAGTGCCATGAGGTCCCGATGTGGCAGACCAGCCCGGTGGGACCCTTCGATGCGTGGCCCACGGGTGGTGGCGGCTTCGAGCACTTCTTCGGGTTCCTCGGTGGCGAGACCAACCAGTTCGCGCCCGCGCTGTACAGCGGCACGACCCCGATCGAGCCCGACCGCAATGCCGACGAGGACTACCACTTCACCGAGGACATGACCCACCGCGCGATCGCCTGGGTGCGCCAGCAATCAGCCCTGACCCCTGATCGACCGTTCTTCATGTACTTCGCGCCCGGCGCGACGCACGCCCCGCACTCCGTACCGCTGGAGTGGGCTGACAAGTACCGCGGTCAGTTCGATGACGGCTGGGACGCGCTGCGCGAGCGGACGTTCGCCGAGCAGCAGCGTCGGGGCATCGTGCCCCCGGACGCCGAGCTCACCGCCCGCCATGCCGAGATCCCCGCGTGGGAGGACATGCCCGACGAGCTCAAGCCGGTGCTGGCCCGGCAGATGGAGGTCTACGCCGGGTTCCTCGAGCACACCGACCACCACATCGGTCGCCTCGTCGACGCCCTCGAGGCGATCCACGCGCTGGACAACACGCTGGTGTTCTACATCCTCGGCGACAACGGCGCATCGGCTGAGGGACACATCAACGGCAGCTTCAACGAGTACCTGTTCTTCAACGGTGCCGCCGCCCTGGAGACCCCGGAGTTCCTGGCCTCCCGGATCGACCTGTTGGGCACACCCCAGGCGTACAACCACTTCTCGGTCGGCTGGGCACACGCGATGGACACCCCCTACCAGTGGACCAAGCAGGTGGCCTCCCACTGGGGTGGCACCCGCAATGCGACCGTGGTCCACTGGCCGGCAGGGATCAGCGAACGAGGACAGGTCCGCCACCAGTTCCACCACGTGATCGACATCGCCCCGACCGTCCTCGACGTCGCCGGGCTGCCCCACCCAGCCGCTGTGCACGGGGTCGAGCAGGATCCGCTGCACGGTGTGTCCATGCGCTACTCCTTCGACGAAGGCCGCGCCGACGACCGGCACACCACCCAGTACTTCGAGATCGGGGGCAACCGCGGGATCTACCACCAGGGGTGGACCGCGGTCACCAAGCACGCGACCCCGTGGATCGCGATGGCCGAGCTGCCCGCGTTCACCGACGACGTGTGGGAGCTGTACGCCCCCGGCGACTGGACCCAGGCCCACGACCTCGCGGCGACGATGCCCGAGAAGCTCCAGGAACTCCAGGAGCTGTTCCTGTCCGAGGCACGCAGGTACAACGTGCTACCCCTGGACGACCGCCGAGTGGAACGCTTCGACGCAAAGATCTCCGGCCGCCCGGAACTGATCTCCGGGCGATCCCAGATCCTGTACGGGGGGATGGGCCGGCTCACCGAATCCTCGGTGATCAACATGAAGAACGTGTCCCACGCGGTGGCCGCCGACGTCGAGATCCCTGATGGTGGCGCGTCCGGGGTGATCGTGTCCCAGGGAGGCGCCTTCGGGGGATGGAGCCTCTACCTGCGCAGCGATGGAACGCCCGCATACTGCTACAACCTGATGGGCATGAGGTCCACCAAGGTCGTCAGCTCCCAGCCCTTGGCACCGGGCCGGCGACGCGTCGTGATGGTGTTCGACTATGACGGCGGCGGGCCCGGTCGCGGTGGTGGCGTGACCCTCAAGGTCGACGGCGAGACCGTCGCCGAGGGCAGGCTCGAGGCAACCGTGCCGCTGGTCTTCTCCCTCGACGAGACCTGCGACGTCGGGCATGACACGGGCTCGCCGGTCAGCGACGACTACCGCTCCGAGGACAGCCAGTTCACCGGTACCGTCGAATCCGTGCTCTTCGAGATCGCGGAGGGCGCAACCGACTTCAGCCACCTGGTCGACCCGCAACTGCGCCTGTCCATCGCGTTGGCCCGCCAGTAGGGCAACAGCCGTACCAGTGAGCCGCCGCAGGTGCCGTGTCTGAGGCGAACGCGTGGATCTGGCGCGAGCGCGGCCACCTTCCGGGGTCACATGCCGAACGTCTCCTGGAGGAACGCGATCGTCGGCTCGGTCTGGGTCTGGTCGAACGCGGGATCGGCGTGCCCGGCACCGGGCAGGACCGTCAGGGTCGAGGTGACTCCGGCCCCATCGAGGGCGTCCTTGAGCTGCTGGGACTGGCCCCCGGGCACGTTGCAGTCGGCGTCGCCGTGCGCCAGCGAGAATGCGGGGACGGTTTCCGCCGCCGCGAGGTAGGAGGTGAGGTCGGTGGAGGCGGTCTGGTCGGAGGAGTCGACTGCCTCGCCGAGCCATTGCGACTCCGGGGAGTCGGCGGTGCCGTGGGCCTGGGACTGCCCTGCGCACGCGGTGACGTCGGCGGCCTGCTCGTCCATCGTCGCGAAGTCGACCGGGCCATACCAGGAGACGACCGCCTGGACCGCATCGGACTGGTCGGGGTTGCCCAGGCTGTCGTCGTCGAAGATGGTCGCCTGGTCCCCCGTGACGCCCAACATGTTGGCCATCCAGCCGCCGGCGCTCTGGCCCCACGCAGCGAACCTGTCCGTGTCCAGCCCGTACTGGGCCGCGTTCGCCCGCAGCCAGCGGACTGCGGCCTTCACATCCTGCGCGCCTGCGGGGTAGAGGGCCTCACCGGAGAGTCGGTAGTTCACGGCGGCGACGGCGAATCCCTGCTGCACAAGGGTCTGGGCGAGCCCGGCCTCCATGCCGGAGTCGCCCATCGCGAACGCGCCCCCATGGATGAGCACGACGACCGGCGCGGCGGTGCTGCCGTCAGACGCGGGAAGGTACAGGTCCAAGGTCTGGGACGGTGAGGTGGAGGCGTAGGCCACAGCACTCTGCGACTCCACGGCATCCCTGGCCACACCGGCTGAGGACCCGGACTCAGTTGTCGGGGCATCGCTGGCGGCGGTGGTCGTCGCCGCAGACGAAGGTGACAGCGCAGAGGTCGAATCCGACGTGGACCCGCCTCCGCACGCTGCGAGAGTCAGCACGCCGGCGGCGCACAGGGCGGCAACCGTGAGTGGCCTGGTCAGGACGGTCGGCTTCAGTCGTGCTGTTGGGCGAGGCATCGTGAGCTCCTGGTGGTGTCTGATCGGTGCTTGGCACGGTAGCCACGCCGGGTGAGCGGGCCACGTACTCCGGGTGAGAGTCCGGTGAGAGTCCCCGACACGGCAGGTGGCATCGCTCAGTCCTCGATCGCCAGTGAGGCCTCCCGCGATGGCGTGTCGCCGCGCTGCGTGGCGGTGTTGTCGTGCAGGCTCAGGGGAGCCCGGCACCCGGTCTCACCGAGTGCCGGGTGAGCCCCCGTCGGTCGCTCGCTACTTCCGACGGGGGCGCCCCATGACCCCGAGCCGGTGCGACTGGGAGCCCGTCAGGCGGACGCCGCAGCCCTTCCTGGTCCATGATGGGGGAAGCCCTGCCAGATCGCCCTTCTAGCGTTCGGTCGGGTCAGCCCCCCGGCGGTCCACCACGACTACCGGGGGGCGCTTGCTTGCCGTGCGCCTGTCTACCCGAGCATCAACGGCATGGCCAGTCGGACGAGGCTCAGAGTCGCTTGAACCAGCCAGTCACGATGCTCCCGAGTTCCGACCCGCCGGCCAGCACCAACCAGTACAGGAGGGCTCCGACCAGGGCCGTCCAGAGCAGGACCTTGAGTATTGCTGAGAAGTTGATCGTTCGCGGCGCATTCCCGGAGTAGTGGGCTCCCATGGCACCTCCTCAACGGGGTTCATCGCAGACGCTACCTCGGGACGGGCCCGGCGCCAAGGGACGAAGGACCCGCTCCTGCCCGACAACGGAGTACCGTGAGAAATGTCAGCAAAGCATGGGATTGCCCGGGGAAGGAGCACCGGTCATGAGATGTCCGCACTGCCTGACCACTGACCTCGAACCCTCACAGCATGATGCCGCCGGCATGGTCACCTGCCGGTGCGGGCACAGGGCCTACGCCGGCTACATCGCCGAGGCTGACTCGCTGGCCGCACGGTCCTCCTGGCTCGCCGACCGTGTTGCTGCCGGGGACCCGATGCCCGCTCCAGACATCCAACGTGCCTATGCGATCTGGAGCCCTCCCGGGGTGGGCGCACCCACGGGTGGCCCACAGCCGGCCCCCCTCCCGGCTCCCTTGGCCCCACTGCCTCGAGCCGCGCGTGGCGCCCCCAGCGCACAGACGATCCTGTTGGGCGTCGGCGCGCTGCTGCTGGTCATCGCCGGTGCAGTGTTCGCCGCCGTCGTCTGGGACCGTCTGGGTGCGATCGGGCAGGTCGCGCTCATGCTGACCGCCACGGCTGGTGTCGGTGCCCTCGCCATCCGCCTCCGCGCGCGGCTGGCTGGCACGGCCGAGGCCCTGGCAGTCGTGGCCGCTGGGCTGGCCGTGGTCGACCTCATCGCCGCCCCCATGCTCGGGTTGCTCCCGGAGCGCTGGGTCACCGATCCCACGCTGTACCCGGCCCTCGCGTTCGGCGCACTGGGCATCGCACTCCTGCTGCTCCACAGGCATTTCGGGCTGCGGGCGTGGAGCTGGCTGGGCTGGGCCGGGCTGCTCGTCTCAGCCGCCTGCGTGGTCGCCGCGGTGGCCAGCGCGAGCGACTCCGAGGCCTGGACGGCCGCAGCCATTGCGGTTCCCGCACTCGCCAGTGTGGCGATGCTGGCAGCCTCGCAGAGGTCCGGGCGATGGTCGGGCCAACAGGTCGAGCTGCGGACCGTGGGCGCTGTCGGACTCTTCGTCAGCGGCGCGGCAACCGCCTCGTCGGCACTGAACCGCGACGCCCTGCCCGGTGCGCTGGTCACGACGGCCGCGACGGCGCTGGCCGTCGGCACGTGGGCCGCCCGTGACCGTTCGGCCGCCCACCCTGCCGGCTCCCCGGGGCTGCTGCCGGGGGGAGCCGCCGCCCTGTCCGGGATCACCGTGGCGCTCATCCTCGCCCTGCCGGAGGAGCCGCAACCGGTCTGGATCGCCGCAGCGGTGGCCCTTGCTGGCCTGACCGTCGGCCTCGTGATCTGGGTGCTGAGGTCCGATCCGATGCTCGCCGCCATCGGCGCGTGTTCGGTGTGGATCCCGTGGTCCGCCACGCGCATGGACTCCGCGACGGACATGCTCGACGGCAACCAGGTCGCCAGCCAGCTCGCGCTGCTGGCCGCCCTCGTGGCCCTGATGGCGTTCGTGGCCGCGTGGTGGATCCCGGCGACAGGCTGGCTCGGCGCCCTGCTCGGTGCCGCGGCGATGCTCCTGGCTCCGATCCAGTGGCCCGACCCGATCGAGGCCCACACGCTGACATTCGCCGCCCTCCTGCTTGGTGCCGGCCTGCTCTGGCGGCGCCGGGGTCCGACTCCCTCCCTGCAGTGGCTCGGGCCCGCCGTGGCGATGGCCCTGATCCCCTCGGCGGTCGCCACGTGGGCCGCCCCGTGGGCCTTCGACGTCAGCAGCCTCAGCACCTCGGTCCACCTGATCCGGCTCGGAGTGGTGGTGATCACCTCCGTGATGGCCATGGTGGTGGGAGCACGGCTGCGCCTGGGTGGCCTGCTCATCCCCGCATCCCTGGCGCTGACCATCGCGGCCCTGGCCCAGGTCTGGAGTGGACTGTCGAACCTGCCGCGCTGGGTCGGTCTCGCGATCGCTGGAACGCTGTTGGTCGTGGCCGGTGCCCGGATCGAATGGCTGCGCAGCGAGGGCCGCCGCGCGGTCGGCTGGATGGAGGACCTGGAGTGAGTCGGCAGCCACGCCACCGGAGCACCATGTGATCGTGACCGGCGTCGGGGTTGCCCATGCGGCAGACTGTCGGGAGTCCTGTCCCCGGAGGGAGTGGTGATGACTGATCGACGCACGCCCGAGATGCTGGTGGTCCTCGACTCCGACCCCAACAGCCTCGCGCCGCTGACCATCGCCCAGCGGTATGCCACGGGCACAGTCCTGCTCGCCTCGTGGAACGCCGATCCGCTGGAGATCGAGGCCGTGGTCCAGAGCACGGTCTCGGCGGAGCCGACCATCTCCGAAGCGCTGCAGGTGGCCGCTCAGCGGGGTCTGCCGTGGGTCGGGGTCCGCAGGGACTTCGCCGCTCCACAGCAGCTGCTCACCGATCTCATGGTCGCCACGGCTCGACACAGCCACGACGTGGTGCCCGGGTTCGCCGTCTTCCTCGCCAACGGCGAACCCGCGCCCTTCCGCCGCATCCTGGCCATCGTCGACCGCAGCGACGGGCCCATCTCCGGACTCCTGGCCTTCGCGGCCGTGGCCGTCGCTGACACGGCCGGCGCCCACCTGGACATCCTCGTCATCGGCGACGCGGGCGAGAATCCCCACTCCGAGGATGAGCTCGAGACCCTGATCATCAGCCGGGAGCAGGAGCTCTACGACGCTGCCGTCGAGCGAGCACGGGGCGAGGGGCTTGCGGTCACGTGGATCACCGCGGCTTCGGTGAAGGACCTGTGGAGGGTCGTCTCCGACCAGCTCTCCCAGCATGACTACGACCTGGTCATCGATGACCTCGGGGATATCTCACTTTCCCGCATGGGCATGAGGAACACTGCAGGCGGAGCCTTGGCCGACGGTACGGCCGGGGAGATTCCGCTCAAGCTTCTGACGGAGACCTCGATCCCGCTCCTGCTCGTGATGGACGAGATCCGCCTGGGCCTCGCCTCTCCCGCCCTGCTGAAGACCGGTGCCATGGCGGCCATCGCCCTGGGGATGGTTGCAGCACCAGTCGCCGCTGTTGCCGCTGCGCCCGCTCCACCCACCACCGCCTCGGAGCAGGCCGACCCCGTGGGCGCCCTGATCACGGATCTGGCGACCGCCCTGGAGACCGAGGCAGAGGAGGACGCCGCGGCTAGTAGGGCCCAGGAGGCGGCCACCACCGGTCGTGCTGCCAGTGACGACGGGGCCCGCGCCCAGGCCGAGCAGGTCGTCATCCAGCCGACCGCGTACGCCCCGCAGGCCGCCACGGTTCCCTCAGGTGTCACGCAGGCGGAGGCCACAGCCCAGGCTCAGGTCAAGGCAGAGGACAAGGCGCCCTCCGACCCCAAGCCACCCAAGCCACCCAAGGGCGGGGCGACCCCCAACCAGGTGGCCAAGGCCAAGGCCCAAGCCGCCGAGGACAAGGCCGCCTTCGAGAAGGACCAGGCGCAGAAGGCCAAGGCCAAGGAGGCCGTGGCTGAGGCCGAGGCTGCCCATGCCGAGGCCGAGGCCGCCGCCGCAGTGGCACTGGCGGATCTCCAGGCGGCGACGCTGTCACACACGGAGGCCGCCGACGCGGCCGCCGCAACGCAGGCCGCGACCACTGGGCTGACCGCGCTGCTGCCCGGGACGCCCACGGAGGAGCAGGTGGTCGCCACCCAGCTGGCCGAGGCCGCCGAGGCCGAGCGGCTGGCCACCGCCGTTGCCAGCGGCGAGGCATCGCTGGCCGCCCTCGAGGCCGCCGAGCAGACGGTGGCCGACGAGCAAGCCGCACTCCAGGCACGCACGGCCGACGCCCAGGAGACCAAGGCCTCCTACGTGCAGTCCAAGGAGAAGGCCGAGGTCTACCAGGAGAGCCTCGCAGAGACCCGACAGAGCCCCATGGCCAAGGGCACCTACCGGCTCACCGCGCGGTTCGGCCAGACTGGCGGCTACTGGTCCTCCGGGGTCCACACCGGGCTGGACTTCGCAGGTCCGGTGGGCACGCCCATCCTGGCCGCTGCCAGCGGCAAAGTGGTCTCCACCGGGTACGAGGGCGCCTATGGCAACCAGATCATCATCGACCACGGCGACGGCTACCAGACGACCTACAACCACCTCTCGGGCATCAGCGTCTCGGTGGGCGACAAGGTGTCCACCGGCGACCAGGTCGGCAAGCGCGGGTCGACGGGGAACTCAACGGGGGCGCACCTGCACTTCGAGGTCACCAAGGACGGGAAGTTCGTGGACCCCGAGGGCTGGTTGGGCTGGTAGCGACACGCAATCGCGACGATCTCGCGTCGCCGATGTGACAGCAGGCCAGCACCTCCCGCCCTAGGATCGGAGGGTGACCACGCTGGTACTCGCGACGATCGCGCTGGTCGCCGCCGCCGTGCTGATCGGCGTGATGTGGTCGTTGGTGCGGGCGATGCGCGTCGAGTCGTCCAATGCGGCCCTGCGTCGCGAGGGCGTACGGGTGACCGGGACGGTGCTGGACAACACGATGACCTCGACGGCCCAGCGTCGGCTCCTGTTCTCCCCAGTCGTCGAGTTCCGCTCCCGCGATGGCCGACCGATCGCGCAGGCGGCCCAGCAGGTGTCGGCGACATCCTGGCCCAGGGGTGCGACGGTCGAGGTCGCCTACGATCCGGAGGATCCCACGCGGTTCGTCCTGGCCGGCCCTCCGGAGCGCGGGCACGTGATCGCCAACGCCCTCATCGGAATCGTGGTCGTGGCCATCATGGCCGGCACCGTCGTGGTGACCTACCAGATCTGGGACCAGTTCCGCCACGACAAGGGCACCCAGCCGCAGCCGGCGTCCACCGAGCCGGTCGGGACGCGGTGACCACCGAGGGCGCGGCACCCGACCTGCAGGTCCGCCACCGCCCCGTCCAGGCCCGCGGGCGCGTGCGGTTCGATGCGATCCTCGCCGCCGCCCGGGACCTCCTCGCCGAGGGTGGGGTCGAGGGCTTCACCATCGACGACGTCGCCACCCGCGCGGGGATCCCGGTCGGATCGGTGTACCAGTTCTTCCCGAACAAGTTCGCAATCGTCGCCGAGCTCGATGCCCTGGACACTGCCGCGCTCATCGACGACCTGGCGGCCAGCGCCGAGCGGTTCGCCCTCGGGGACTGGCAGTCAGAGACCAACGACCTCATCGACCTGGTGGCGGCCCACTGGGTCGACGACCCGACCCGGCGCGCCGTGTGGCTGGCGATGCGCTCCACGGCTGCCACCCGGTCGCTGGCCACCGAGCACTCCCGGACGCTGGTCACCACGCTGCTGCCGATGATCCAGCTGCTCACCCCTGGGCGCACGCTCGACGAGCAGGTGACGATCTGCGAGGTGGTGGTGGAGATGTCGCAGTCGCTGCTGCACTTCTCGGTGTCCGACGGCGAGCCGAACCCGGCGACAGTGCGCGAGCTCAAGCGCATGCTGCGCGCCTACCTGCGCGCGGTGGCGAGGATCGCCTAGTCCCCTTCGAGCACCACCACGGCCGCGGCCATCGCGGGCTCGTGGGTGATCGACAGGTGCACGACGACCTCACCGAGCGTGGCCTGCACGGCCGCCGCCAACTCGCCCTGCAGCACGAGGGTCGGCCGACCCCATCCGTCGGGGACGACCTCAACCTGGCGCCAGTCCATATCGGGGATCGCCGGCGCACGACCCGGACGTGCGCCGGAGAAGGCCTTCACGAACGCCTCCTTGGCCGCGTACCGGCCGGCCAGGTGCTGCGCGGCGCCGGAGTGCCCCCCGGCCGCGCGCAGCTCCCCCACGGTGAAGGTCCGCTCTGCGAACGCCGACCCCACTGATCCCAGCTGCTCGGCGAACGCCTCGACACCGACCAGGTCGATCCCAATGGCGCGGATGGGCATCAGGCGCCGGCCAACCCCGGCAGCGTGCCCGCCGAATCCAGCAGCATCCCTGCCTCGCGCTCACGGAGTTCGTGTGTCGAACCCTGGCCCAGACGCCTGTCGGTCTGCCTGGCGAACACCGGGTCACCGCCATAGGCCGCACCCAGCCGGGCCCGGGCGCCCGAGACCCGGCGTTCGTGTGCGCGCTGGACGTAGGCGGTGCGCTGCGCGGCCGGGATGGCCTCGACGAACACATCGGGATGAGCCAGCGCCACAACTGCGGACACGTGACCGAAGCCCAGGCTCGTCACCAGGGCCGCACGTACCGGCTCGGCCCGGTGCAACGACCGGTAGTCCACGACAAGCGCATCGCCCGGGGTCACCCGCGGGTCGGCGCTCACCAGGTTGCCGTTGCCCGGGACCGTGCCGGTCTCGAACACGTCGCACAGCCCCGCCATCTGCCAGGCCGCCGCGCCTCCCTTGGAGTGACCAGTCAGCGACTTCTGCGAGATGACCCGCAGTGGGGCACCCGGCGTCCGGCCGAGGGCCTGCTGGATGGTCTCGTGGATGAATGCCTCATTGGGGTCGTTGGCCTCCGTGGACGTGTCGTGCTTGGACACCACGGTCACGTCGTCGGCCGTGAGCCCCAGGGCGCCCAGCGCGCGGCCGAGCGGCGAGTCGACGCCACCGCGGACCGAGCCCAGGGAGCCGAGTCCGGGCGCCGGGATCGACGTGTGGATCCCGTCACCGAATGAGGCTGCGTAACCCACCACCGCCCGGACGGGCAGCCCCAGGGCCAGTGCCACCGAACCGCGGCAGATGATGAAGCTGCCACCACCCTGGGACTCGACGAAGCCACGCCTGCGGCGGTCACCGGGCCGACTGTGCTGGCGGGGGTACAGCCCGGACTCGATCATGGCGGCGTTGTCCGCGGTGGCCGCCATGTTGGCGAAGCCCGTGATGCCCTCGGTGCTCAGGTCGTCCCAGCCACCGCCGATGATGATCTCGGCCTTGCCCAGGGCGATCTTGTCCACGGCCTCCTCCAGCGACACTGCAGCGGTCGCACAGGCCGCCACGGGGTGCACCATCGGGCCGTAGCCGCCGATCAGGCCCTGGTTGACGTGCGCGGACACCACGTTGCCCAATGCCTCCTGCAGCACGTCGTTGGCGTGCTGACGGCCGGCCAGGGGCCCCATGAACACCTTGGAGATGCTGCTCATGCCGCCCATGCCGGTGCCCTGGGTGTTGCCCACGAGGCTCGGGTGCACAGAGCTCACCAACTCCTCGGCGGAGACCCCTGCGTCAGCCAGGGCCTCGGCGGTGATCACGACGTTCCAGGCCGTGAGCGCGTCCATCGACCCGGCGATGCCCGCGTCGAGCCCGTGGCGGGTCGGGTCGGAGCCCAGCGGGAACTGCCCACCGGCGGCACGCAGCAGCGGCTTGCGTCGGGGAAGCCGCACCGAGGACCCGGCAGGAAGCGTGAGCAGCCAGCCCTCCTCGACCTGGGTGACCAGGGCGCCGGGGGCATTGGCGGCCATCGCCCGAGCCTCGGCCTCGGCCGCGAGCACCTTGGTGAGGGCCCGGTCGAGGAACACCTCGGTGAACTCCCAGACACCCTTGGCCGCGACCGCGGCGTCGTGCTCGAACAGGCGCACGCCGGAGCGCGCCTCCACCTGCTCGCGATAGCGATCCGCGATGTCCGATTCGGCCACCGGGCTGCCGGACTCGACGTCGACCCAGCCGCCTGCCGAGCCGTCCCAGTCGATGAGCCCGCAGCGCCACGCCAGCTCGACGACCCCGGCAGCGCCCAGCTCGCCGACCTCGGCCTGCCAGCGGGTGGCCGAACCACCCCAGGGACCGTACTCGGCGATGCCGACCATGACGATCATGTCCTCGGCGCCCACTGTGGCCCGCGAGGCCCCGCCCGGGACCTCCACCGGCCCGCGCGCGCCCGCCAGGATCACCGGGAGGTTCGGCAGCGCTGCGACCGTCTCGTCGGCCACGGTCTCCCGAGCACCCTCAGCTGCGGCAGCCGCTGTGAGCTCGGCCACGGCACTGGCCAGTGCCGCGCCCAGGTCCGCCCGGCCTGCGAGCCCGCCGGACAGGTCCAGGCGCAACGGGGCCAGGTCGGCCTCGACCCGGAACGGCTCGGTCGCCAGGGCAGCGATCAGCGCACCCATCTGCTCGGCCGAGTAGGTGACCACGCCCAGCTCATCCTCGACGTACTGGGCGACCCGGTCGTTGGCGGCCATCAACCCGGTGCCGCGGACCCAGCCGATCTCCGCGGAGATGATCCGCGTCTGGGCACCCCAGCGCGATCCTTCCGAGCTCCACTTGTTCGCCATCGTCTCCAGCGCGGCCTTGGCATCACCGTATGCACCGTCGCCACCGAACGTGCCGTGGTTGGGCGACATCGGCAGGATCACGCTGAAGCGCTCCCGGCGCGATGCACTGGCACGCTCGGCCAACCCGCCGACGAGACGCTGCACACCAAGGAGGAGCAGGCGCAGGGTCAGCTGCGAGTCCCGTCCGGTGTCGGGCAGCTCGCCCATCGCGGGGGCAGCCGCGAACGGCAGCACGAGCGTCGGCCACAGCGCCGGCTTGACCTCGCGGGTGATCGGACCGAGGTCCTCGAACGTGGGCGTGACCATCCACTCGATGAGCGCGTCGATGTCGGCGAACGAGGCCAGGTTGGCCCGCACGACGTGCAGCTGGGCGCCGGGGCCGGCGAACCGACGCTCGAGGTCGCGGTAGGCCGCCACGCGCTCCGGGGTGTCGCTGGTGGTGACCAGGACCACTGTCGCACCACCGCGCAGCAGGTGCGCCACCGACGACCACGCGATCGAGTTGGGCGACGCACCCGTCACCAGCGCGACCTCACCGCTGAAGTCGGCCGGGGCCTGCCCCAACGCCTCGGCAGCCGCCAGGACGCGCGCGGGATCACCTGCGGTCAGCGCGCCGCGCAGCTTCTCGAGCTCGGGCACCGGCACGCCCGCGGGTGCGGCAGTCAGGGCACGGTCGAGGAGGGCCACGGTGTGCGGCCGACCCGCCTCGGCCAGCCGTTCCCGGTGGTACTCGAGGGTGGCTGTGATGCGCGGATCAGCACTGCGATGGGCAGCGATCTGGTCGACCAGAACGTCCAGGTCGCCCGCGTCCCACTGCCCGGTCTCCGCGGCCAACGCAGCCTGGACGAGGTGGTCGACGTCGGCTCGGGCCCAGGTGGACGCCGAGTCGAGCAGGACGTGGCGCCGCGGGTCGAACATCGGGGCGACCAGCGCGGCCGGTCCGTGCTCGGACTCCAGCAGTGCCAGGGTGGCCAGGACCTCGCGGTAGTCGGCGTCCAGGGGGTCGCTGACCGGGACCCGACCCAGGCGCGCCAGGACCTCGGAGGCCTGGTCGACGAGGATGCCCTCGACATGCTCACGAAGCTCGTTGACGGCCGCAGCATCCACGGTCCCGCCACCGGCTGAGGCGGCCACAGCCGGTGCCACGGCGACTCCCGCCTCAGCGGCCGCTGCCCGGACTGCCTCGTCGATGAGGCCCTCGGCGCTCGACTCGGTCAGGGTCGCGAGGTCACCCCCACGACGGCTGCTGCCCTCGCGGGTGCCCAGGGCGAGCGCCAGCGCAGTGCGGGCGATCCAGCCCTCCCCGAGGCCCCAGTGCGTGGCGACGCGCTTGCCCAGGGCGGACTGCGACGACCCGCGCGGGCCCAGCGCCGCGGTGACCGCGCCGTCGACGGCTGCGGACAGCACCGGCCCGGGGTAGCGGTAGCCGGCCGTCTTCTGGGCCAGCGTGCTGGTCAGCTCGACGAGCGGCACCTCATGGGCGCCGTCCATCGCCGAGACCCCGAACTCCTTGCCGATGTCCATCAGGACCTGGTTGCGCCGGCTGGACGCGCCGTCGACCAACGACTCGATCGAGTCGTGCTCGAGCTGGTCGACGCGCACGCCGACCCTCAGTGCCAGCAGCGCGGCGACGGCGGTGGCGTGGGTGACGGGGAGGTCGGCGACGCCTGCGGCCGCGGCCACGGGCGCTGCGGCCCACGGGGCGGCCTGGGCGACGACGGCGACACCCGGCTCGGCCTCGTGAGACTCCGCCACCTCCAGCTCCACCTCCAGCACCGGCGCCGGGTCCTCGGACGTGTCGAAGACGCTGTCGGCGTCCACCTCCACGTTGAGCACCTCAGGTCGGGTACCGCGATGGGTCGGCAGGGCCAGGGAGCCCTTCGAGAGGTTGGCCAGCGTCGGCGCCCCGCCCACCCCGATCTCGACGATCCGCTCCACCCCGAGCCCGCCGAGCTCGACCGGGGTGCACATCAGCTCGAAGGTCTCGATCCAACGCACCGGGGAGGCGAACTGCCACGCGAGCAGCTCGATGAGCAGCGTGCGGGCCAGGGCGTCACGGTCAGCGCTGGCCGTATCCCAGTCGCCCAGGACCTCGCCGAGGATCGGTGAGGCGCAGACGTCGTACACGCCCTGCACGTACTCACGGTCGATCCGGAACAGATGCGGATACAGGTTGGGGATGTAGCGCCCGACGAGGGCCTCGGTGTCGATGTGCTCGGGCAGCTTGGCCATCAGCTGTGCACGGAAGCCGGCGACCCCCCCGAGAAGCGCCGAGGAGTGGAACGGTACGTCGATCCCCGGCACGAGCAGCATCGGGGGCCGGCCCGGCTGGCCGGGACCGATCCGGCGCTCCAGCTCGGCCAGTGAGTCCAGGGTGCCGGCGACGGCGTACTGCTTGCCGCGCAGGTTGTGGTTGACGATCTCGCAGAGCTCGCCGGTGTCGGCAGCGACCGCGGCCACCAGATCCTCGGCCTGGGCGTGCGAGAGCCGCGCGAGGTGCGGGCGGATCACGGCCAATCGATAGTCGGAGTTGCCGGCCGCATCTCGCGGGACCAGGCCGTGCATGCCCTGGCCGCGCGCGAACACGAGCTCGATCGCCCCCTCGAGGGTGAGCACCCCGTTGGACGCACCCAGCGCGTTGTACTCGCCGACCGAGTGCCCAGCAACTGCGGCCTCCGGGTCGAACACCCCGGCCTCGCGCATCTCGGCGACGGTGGCAGCGGCCAGCGTGGCCATGGCCACCTGGGTGAACTGGGTCAGGTGCAGGACACCGGCGGGGTGCCGGTAGGTGATTCCGACGGCCTCGATCGAGGTCGGGTTGTCGCGGACGACCTCGAGGATCGAGAAGCCCATCCGCTCGCGGGTGACCGCGTCGGCCCGATCCCACAGGTGGCGCGCGGCGGCCGAGCGGGCGTACGCCTCCATGCCCATCCCCTGGGACTGGATGCCCTGTCCCGGGAACACGTACATGGTGCGCGGCCCGGCCACGACGGCGCTGCCCATGGCCACGACGCCGTCGGAGGTGGTCGCCTCCACGGACACGATGCGAGCGCCGTCGCGCACGCCGGTGCGGGTGACCGTGAACGTCACGTCCTGGCCGGGGAGCACGGGGGCCACGAAGTCGATCGACCACTCGCGCAGTCGGCTGGAGTCGCCCTCGGCGGCCGACTCGAGCACCGCACGGGTCGCGGCCGCAGAGGTCCACATGCCGTGCACGATGCGGCCCGGAAGACCCACGAACCGTGCGAGCACGTCGCTGCGGTGGATCGGGTTGGCATCGCCGCTGACCGTGGCGAAGGCCTCGAGCTGGCTGGGTGCGGTGACGGTCAAGGTCCCCAGCGTGCGCACGGGGGTGGCCACGACGCCGGTGCGCGCACCGGGTGCCGTGGCTTCGGGAGTCGACGGATCGATGACCGTGCGCCGGACGAAGAACCGGTCGGTGACCGACGTCGTTGCCACATGGGAGTCGACCGTGATGACCAGGCCACCGTCGACCCGGCTGACGTCGGGCTGGCTGGCCGTGGCCGGGCCGTCACCATCCCCCGACGACACGGTGATCTCGTGGCGCAGGTGCACGAGATCGAACATCGAGGAGGCCAGTCCCGCATCGGCCAGACGGGCGAAGACGTGCGGCCACAGCGCCGACATCATCCGGTCGGGAAGGTCCCCGGCAGCACCGACCGTGGCCGCGTGGGCGGCCGCGACATCCTGCACGGAGGTGGGTCCCTCAGTCCCACCGGCGAACATCGTCAGCAACCCGGCCCCGGCCGTCTCGAGACTCGCCTCGGTGACCTCGAAGGTGACCACGCCGGAATGTGCGGCCACCTCGACGGGCAGGACGAGCTCGCCGTCGCCCGGCAGCCCCAGGTCGGGCCAGTCGAGGGTGAGGGACAGCGACCGATCCGGCTGAACGGTGAGCGTGGCCGTCTCTGCCTCGCCCGAGGACCATGCGGCGATGGCACCCAGGATCGACCACTGGTCCGCGGCTCCGATCCGGTGCAGCGGATTGGGACGACTCGCGCCCATCCAGATCCACGTCGGCGCTGCGAGGGCGGCAGCGAGCAGGGCCTCGGGGCCGGACGCCGGCGCAGCGGGGTTCTGTCCGAGCCGGAAGTCGGCCATGTCGCGGACGTCCGCACCCACGGGGTCGAGGGCCGCCAGAGCCTGCGCGACCGAGGTCTCGAACCGATCGAGCAGGTGCGCGACCGGCTCGTCGACGGTGGTGATCCCGGACACGGCCACGGGGCCCGGGATGATGAGCACCTGGTCGGCGTCGTAGAGGTCGCTGTGCGACTGCCAGAGCGAGTCCGACTGGTACCAGCGGCGCACGTCGCCGTCGATCACGGGCACGAAGGGGACGGGTTTGCCGGGCCTGCGTGCCACCGACAGGAAGTGCGCGACATCAGCCGGGTGGATCAGGGCCGTGCGCGCCGACGGGTAGGTGGCGATGAGCAGCTCGAGCGCCCCCGACGGGTCGTCGACCGACGCGGGGTCAGCGAACAGTGTGTCGATCCGACCGGTGTCAGCCGGGTTCAGCCGGGCCTCGGCCTGCTGGAGCAGGGCGATGAACCGGCTGCGGTGCGTGACGTCGAGCCAGGCGCCGTCCTCGTAGCGGCCGTTCCGGCCGAGCGCGGTCAGTGCGACGAAGCGCTCGAGCATCTCGGCGTAGGTCATCTCTGCGACGTCGCCGAAGTAGGGCTTGGCCGTCGCGGCCAGGGCCTCGATGATCTCGGCTCGCTGCGCGGCCACGGCGCTCTCGTCACCGGCCACAGAGTCCAGCAGCCGGGCAGCACGTGCGGCACTGTTGTCCAAGAAGTGGATGTCCGCGTTGAGCCCGGAGCGCCCGGATGTGGTCCCGCCGGCGACCTTGCCCCGGGACACCCAGCCGTCGTGCCCGGCAGCGGCCGCCAGGGCGGCTTTGACCGACGGGGAGGCCGCGGACTCGCGGGTGGCCATCGTGACGGTGCCGAGCAGGATGGCATCGACGGGCATGGTCGCCGCACCGTGAGCGTGCGCCCAGGTGCCGGTGAGCAGGGCGCCCGCCCGCTGGGGGTCGGCGATCCCGCCGCCGACGGCCAGGACGACGTTCTCGTGCTCGCGGATGAGGTGATAGGTGGACAGCAGCAGCTCGTCGAGGTCCTCCCACGAGTGGTGCCCGCCGGCCACGCCACCCTCCAGGTGGATCCAGAGCGTGTGCGGCGTGTCGGCGGCGATCGCCAGGACCTCCTGGACCTGGGCGACCGTGCCGGGCTTGAACGCGTTGAGCCAGATGCCCGCCGCAGCGAGCTCATCGAGCAGGGCCAGGGCCTCGGCCTTGTCGGGGATCCCGGCAGAGATGGTGACGCCGTTGATCGGGGCCCCGGCCGCACGCGCCTTCTGCACGAGCCGCTCGCGCCCGACCTGCAGGTTCCACAGGTACGGGTCGAGGTGGAGCGCGTTGAGGACGACCTCCTGCCCCGGTTCCAGGCCCTCGGCCAGCTCGGCGATCCGCTCGGTGAAGATGCGCTCGGTGACCTGGCCGCCGCCGGCCAGCTCGGCGACATGGCCGCCGTTGGCCGCCGCGATGACGATCGGCGCCTCCGCCGTCGAGGGCGTCATGCCGGGCAGGATCATCGGGGAGCGACCGGACACCCGCGTGTGCAGGTTGGCCAGGCGCAGGTTGCCGGCGACGTCGCGCACCACGCGCGGGGCGAAGCGCTCGTAGGTCTCGGGGATCGCCGGTGCGCTGCTCGGTGTGAACAGCGCCATGCGTCCGGCGGTCGTGGCCGGATCGATCACCAGCGCCGCGCGGCCGCGCAGGTCGGCGGCCGTCTGCCCCGCAAGCGCGCCCAGCGGGCTGACCATGATCGCGACGGTCCCCGCGGGGACGCTCTCGGTGACCGCCCCGGCCCAGTCGTGGGGTCGGGCAAGCACCGAGGACACGACCGCGGTCAGGGTGTCGTCGGCGGGCAGGTCCTGGCCGGTCGCCGGGTCGGTGATCCGGGCGGAGCCGATCCCCGGCAGGCAGAGGCCGAGCTCGGCGATCCGGGCCAGGGCGTCCTGGGCGGCGCCCTCGAGGTCGGGGTGGTGGAACGGCACGGAGCTGGCCAGCGGCTCCCAGGCGAAGCGGAAGGGCGTCCCACCGAGTTGGCCCGCGGCACGCTTCTTCGCCTCCGCCTGGGCCAGGCCCTCCAGCCCGACCCGCAGATGGGCAAGGGCGCTCGGCTCGCCGGCCAGGATGTGTCGGGTGGGACCGTTGATGACGGCGATGGCGATCTGCTCCTGCGCACCGACAGCGGCGAGGATCGCAGCAAGGCGCGCGGTGCGCGGCCCGGAGATCGCCACCATGGGCGTGCCGGCCGTCTCGTCACCGACGAGCGCGGCCGCGACGGCTGAGTCGGACACCGCCCACGGGTGCCGGGCTGCGTAGGCGCCCATGATGGCAGCGATGCGGGCCGCATCCGCGGCCACGCGGACGGGCACGAGGCCGTCACGCCCGCGCGCCGTGGCCACCACGGCGGCCAGGAGCCCCGCGCTGTGGCCGGCGGAGCGAGTGGTCGGGGCGGTCGTGGCGGGCTTCAGGCCCTCGGCCTCCAGGGCCGCCAGGCACACCAGGTTGGTCAGGAGGTTGCCCACCAGCGAGAACGGACCCGTTGCGGCCACCGGGCTGATCGGGTCATCGGGGCTCGACGGGAGCAGGTGCGAGAACCCGTCGGCGAACAGCCCGAGGCTGCGCACTGCAGGGGTCTGGGCCCAGTCATCCAGATCGGTCACGACCGTGTCGACCCATGCCGCCAGCTCGGGGTGGCCCACCAGCGCCGTGGCGAGCGCGCGCGGCCAGGCCGCGTCGATCCCCGGGAACAGCAGCGAGGTGCGATGCATCCCGGCACCAAGCCCGGCGGCCATGCTGCCCGGCAGGGCGGCTGCCGGGGCGCGGGTCACGGTCGGATGGGACTGTCCTGCGGTCGTGGTCATCGTCGAGCCTCTCGGGAGGTGCGGGGGTGCCTCCGGTGTACCCAGCATTTATATGAGTAAACCTTCATGTTTCGCGGCTCATGATACGCATGCGGACAGGCGCGGAGCAATCTGATCCGGGACCTCTGGCACATGCTGACAGGGTCCGATGGCCCTATCGCCGATGGGGTCGCGGGATCGGCTACTGGCCGTAGAACAGTCGCTCAGCGACTGCCCGGGCGCGTCGGGTCGTTCGGCGGTAGTCCTCCAGCAGCGCGCCCGACTCCCCCGGGGCGTACCCCAGGATGCGGCTCACCGCGCCCAGCTCGTGGAGCTCGGTGGGGACCATGTCGGTAGCCCGACCCCGCACGAGCATCACCACGTTGCGGATCCGCGTGGCCATCCGCCACGCATCGGAGAGCACGTCCGCGTCGGCCGGCTCCAGGAGTCCCGTGCGCCGGGCCGCCTCGAGGGCCGCCATCGTCCGGGTCGTGCGCAGCTCGGGGATCCGGTGGGCATGCTGCAGCTGAAGCAGCTGGATGACCCACTCGACGTCCGAGAGCCCACCACGTCCCAGCTTCGTGTGCAGGGTCGGGTCCGCACCGCGGGGCAGCCGCTCGTTCTCCATCCGGGCCTTGAGCCGACGGATCTCGCGCAACTGGTCGGCGCCCACGCCGTCGGCCGGCCAGCGGATCGGGTCGATCCCGGTGCGCACCCGCGCCCACACCTCGGCGTCCCCAGCCACGAGGTCGGCACGCAACAGCGCCTGGGCCTCCCAGAAGGAGCGCCAACGGTCGTAGTAGGACAGGTAGGAGGCCACAGTGCGCACGGGCGGACCCTGCTTGCCCTCGGGCCGCAGGTCAGTGTCCAGCTGCAGCGGCGGATCCGGCGACGGGGCGTTGAGCAGGGAGCGGACCTCGTTGGCGACCAGGGTCGCTGCGGCGGCGGCCTCGCGCTCGTCGACACCGGGCAGCGGCTCGTGGACGAACACCACGTCGGCGTCACTGCCGTAGCCGATCTCCCCACCGCCGTAGCGACCCATCCCGATGACCAGCATCCGGGTCGGCAGCTCCGAGCCGCGGGCGCGCTCCAACTCGGCCGTCGCGGCCTGCAGTGCACCGGAGATGGTGGAGTCGGCGACGTCGGTCAGGGCGTTGCCGACGTCGTCGACGGTGAGCGGCTCGAGGATGTCGGTGGCTGAGATCCGGAACAGCTCGCGCCGGCGCAGGGCGCGCACGGCGGCCACAGCCTCCGCCGCCTCGTCGTAGCGCGCCGCGGTGGCCAGGAACTCCGCGGTCAGGGGACCTGACTGACGAGGCCTGAGCTCGGCGGCGTCAGCGAGCAGGGCCACTCCGTCCGGAGCCCGCAGCAGCAGCTCGGAGGCGTAGCGACTGCTGGCCAGGACCCGCGCCATCCGCTCGGCGCAGGCCGACTCGTCACGCAGGAGCCGCAGGTACCAGGGCGTCCCACCGAGGTCCTCGCTGACGCGCCGGAACCCGAGCAGCCCGGCGTCAGGGTCCGGCGCATCAGCGAACCACCCGAGCATCACCGGCAGCAGTGTCCGCTGGATCGCCGCGCGGCGGCTCACCCCTGCGGTCAGGGCCTCGATGTGGTTCAGTGCCCCTGCCGGGTCGCGGAAGCCCAGGGCGTCGAGACGCTCACGGGCCGCCTGCGGGGTCAGCCGCGCCTGGCCACTGTCCAGCCGCGCGACGGCGTCCAGCAGCGGCCGGTAGAACAGCTTCTCGTGGATGCGACGGACCTCGTGGGCCCGGCGCTGCCAGGCCTCGACGAGCTCCTTGCCGGGATCGGCCATGAATCCCATCGAACGCCCGAGGCGTCGCAGGTCCTCGTCGTCGCGGGGAACCACATGCGAGCGAACCATCCGGTGCATCTGGATCCGGTGCTCCAGGGTGCGCAGGAACCGGTAGGCGCCGGCGAGCCCTGAGGCGTCCTCGCGGCCGACGTACCCCCAGGTGGCCAGGGACTCCAGGGCGGTCAGGGTGGTCGGGCTGCGCAGCATCACGTCGCTGCGGCCGTGCACCAGCTGCAGCAGCTGCACGCTGAACTCGACGTCCCGCAGGCCGCCCCGGCCCAGCTTGAGCTGACGGTCGGCATCCTTGGCCGGCACGTTGCGCTCGACCCGCTGACGCATCCGCTGCACCTCGGTGACGAACCCGTCGCGGTCGGCGGCCGACCAGACGAACGGCAGTACCGCGTTGATGTAGGCGGCCCCGAGCTCCTCGTCGCCGGCGACGGCACGCGCCTTGAGCAGGGCCTGGAACTCCCAGGTCTTGGCCCATCGCTCGTAGTAGCCCACGTGGCTGCGCAGCGTGCGCACCAGCGCCCCGGCCCGCCCCTCGGGGCGCAGGTTGGCGTCGACCTCCCAGATCGCGCCCTCGCCGGTGGGCTGGCTGCACAGGCGCATCACGGCCGACGCCAGGGTGGTCGCGGTGCGCAGGGCGTCGGACTCCTCGACCCCCTCGGCCGGCTCGGCGACGAAGATCACGTCGACGTCGCTGATGTAGTTCAGCTCCCGGCCGCCGCACTTGCCCATCCCGATGATCGCCAGCCGGGCCGCCGGGGCACCGTCCGGGAGCTGCTCGCGGGCCGCGGCCAGTGCGCCGGAGAGGACCGCGTCGGCCAACTCCGAGAGCCGCAGGGCCGTCAGCTCGAAGTGCGCCGAGTGCGCCACGTCGGCGATCGCGATCCGCAGCAGGGCTGCCCTGTACGCCACGCGCAGGGCGTCGGCGGCCCCGGCTCCCACCCCCGAGGTGGCGGCGACGATCTGCTCGCGCAGGGCCTGGGCGACGGGCGGAGGGGCGTCCTCGAAGAGGATCGCGAGATGCTCAGGGTGGCGCGCGAGATGCTCGGCGAGCGCGACCGAGACCCCTGTGACCAGAGCGAACCGGCGCCAGGCGCGGGCATCGGCCGCGACGGCGGCGATGCGCTCCGGGGCCGTCGCCTGGAGATCCAGTGCGGTGCGCACAACCTGCCCCGGGTCGGCTGCGGCGCCCACCTCCTCGAGGAGATCCTCGGACCACCAGCCCACATCCATGAGCGCTGCCCCGGTGCGCTGCGCGTCGGGGACGCCCAGTCGCGCCAACCGGCCGGCGGGGGTGTCGGCTCGACCTGACGGGGGCTCGGTCACGATCGACGCCTAGAGCACGGGGAGGTAGCGGTCCAGCTCGAACTGCGTCACCTGGCGCCGGTACTCCTCCCACTCCGCGCGCTTGTTGCGCAGGAAGAAGTCGAAGACGTGCTCGCCGAGCGTCTCGGCCACCAGCTCGCTGCGCTCCATCGCCTGGATCGCCTGGTTGAGGCTCGTCGGCAGCGGGGTCAGGCCCATTGCGCGGCGCTCGGAGTTGCTCAGCGCCCAGACGTCGTCGTCGGCACCCGGCGGGAGCTCGTAGCCCTCCTCGATGCCCTTCATGCCCGCCGACAGCAGCAGCGCGTAGGCCAGGTACGGGTTGGCCGCGGAGTCCATCGCGCGGTACTCGATCCGCGTCGAGTTGCCCTTGTCCGGCTTGTACATGGGCACGCGCAGCAGCGCGCTGCGGTTGTTGTGCCCCCAGCACACCCACGCCGGGGCCTCCCCGCCACCCACCAGTCGCTTGTAGGAGTTGACCCACTGGTTGGTCACGGCGCTCATCTCGGGCGCGTGGTGCAGGATGCCGGCCATGAACGACCGCGCCGTCTGGCTCAGCTGCAGCTCGGCACCGGCCTCGAAGAAGGCGTTGCGGTCGCCCTCGAACAGCGACAGGTGCGTGTGCATGCCCGACCCCGGGTGGTCGCGCAGCGGCTTGGGCATGAAGGTCGCCGAGACGCCCTGCTCGAGGGCCACCTCCTTGACGACCAGCCGGAACGTCATGATGTTGTCCGCGGTCGTCAGCGCGTCGGCGTAGCGCAGGTCGATCTCCTGCTGGCCCGGCCCGCCCTCGTGGTGGCTGAACTCCACGGAGATCCCCATCGCCTCGAGGATCCCGATCGCCTGGCGGCGGAAGTCGTAGCCCGAGCCCTGGGGCGTGTGGTCGAAGTAGCCGCCCTCGTCGATCGGGACCGGCGTCTGCCCCGGGCCGGTGCGGCTCCTTGAACAGGTAGAACTCGATCTCCGGGTGCGTGTAGAACGTCAACCCCTGGTCGGCGGCCCGCGACAGGGTGCGCTTGAGCACGTAGCGCGGGTCGGCGAACGACGGGCTCCCGTCGGGCATCGTGATGTCGCAGAACATGCGCGCCACGCCCTGGGACTCCCCGCGCCAGGGCAGAACCTGGAAGGTGCCCGGGTCGGGCATGGCCAGCATGTCGGCCTCCTGGACCCGGGCGAACCCCTCGATGGCCGAGCCGTCGAAGCCGATCCCCTCGCTGAA
This sequence comes from uncultured Actinomycetes bacterium, assembly GCA_963736425.1. Classification (GTDB taxonomy): domain Bacteria; phylum Actinomycetota; class Actinomycetes; order S36-B12; family CAIYMF01; genus Prado023. The sequence continues at coordinate 87,565 of CAVTOX010000014.1, read as the reverse complement.
CGCACTCTCGAGCTCGGCCGGAGCGATCGCCACCGACTTCAGGTACCCGAGCACGTCGGTGAACCACAGCCGGACGAACCGGATGTCACGCTCCTCGACCGTGCGCAGCACGAACTCCGTCTGCTTGTCCATGGGGGACATACTGCCCCATGGACTGGCGCCCCCGGGTAGCCACGGCGACCCGCTACCTGCCAGCGCGATCCGCTGTCACGCTCCCCGCCGATCAGATGCTCCCCGCAACAACCTGGTGCCGTTCTGTCGATAGAACGGCACCACGGCACCAGGTTGTTGTGCCCACACGGGGCAACCGGTATTGCAGGGCTGAGCGTTGCCCGTCCACCCGCCACGCTGCAGGATTCGCTCCACCTGGATCGCGACCTGGCATCGGCCGCCGACCACCGCCAGCCACCCGAAGCGCAAAGTGGCCAGGCCGCTGAGTGCGGCGTCGTTGTCGCGGAACTGATCGCGGAACACCGCCGACTCGTCCTCATGGCCGAGGCGCCCGTCGAGCTCGATCAGGACGCCCTGCTCGCGGTAGACCACATCACGGTAGGCGGTCCCCCCAGTGAACGAGGTCGCCCGCACCTGGTGCTGCCCAGGTGGCAGCCCGTGCGCTCGAGCCACTCCCGTGACGTAGCGCAGCTCCAGCGGGCTGGTCACGCCCACGCGCGCCTCGGTGCACAGGGACGTCAGCAACGAGCGGCGGCGCAGTCGTGCCTGTTGGTCGATCACAGCCCGGAGCCGATCTGGCGTCGTCAGCCGGAGCCGACAGGCACGCAGGACCGTCTCGACCGCGATGGCATCCGTCATCGCACGCCCTGCGAGGTCGACGACTGCGTGCTCGACCGTGACAACAGGTGGGCAGCGGACTGCATGCGCCAGGCCGCCCGGGTCCCGGACCCGACGGGTCCGTACTCCGGGGGTCCTCAGATGGCTGCGTTCCTCGACGAGCATCAGGATGGGCTGGCTGCGTGCGGGGTCTCCGTCGAGCAGGCCCCAGTAGTGGGCGGCTGCGACGCCGGCCACCACGCTGCCCGGGCCGAGGGCCAGGTGGGCGGCCCACATCCGGCCCCGAAGGCTGGGCTCCCCCGAACGGACGTGGAACACCCCACGATGCAGGCGCTGCCAGCGGCCGGACTCTACGTGCCGTCGGATCGCACCCGGCGAGATGCCCGTCGCGAGCGCCTGCCCCGACGTGATGACGCCCTCCTGCTCCGAGGCCACCACGGCAATGGCCGCAAGGGCGCGGGCATCCTGAGGGTTCTTCCGGGGCACGGGAGAATGGTCCGTCGGCCTTCCCGTCGGGTCCAGCGCCCATCCACAGGTCAGCCTCACGAGCGGATGTCTTCGGTGTGTGTGCCACGCCCCCCGGCATGCCCGCGCACGCCACGAGTTGTGCGCCACGAACCCGTGAGCAGGTCCGTCGCCACAGCTCCTCTCGGCCACAACCTGGTGCCGTCCTGCTGGTAGAGAGACCGAACGGCACCAGGTTGTTCTCGCGCGGCGGGTGGGGCGGGGGCGGGCTCGGTCCTCTCCGATGTCGGTAGCCTGCTCCTCGTGCCCCAACTGCGCCTGGCCCTGGCCCAGGTCAATCCGGTCGTCGGCGACTTCGCCGGCAACGCGCGGATGATCGTCGAACGGACCCGGGAGGCGGCCGCGGCGGGCGCGCACCTGGTGGCCTTCCCCGAGATGGTCCTGACCGGCTACCCGATCGAGGACCTCGCCCTGCGCTGGTCGTTCCAGCAGGCCTCGATCAGCGCGTTGGACTCCCTGGCGGTGACCCTGGCCGACGAGGGCCTGGGCGACACAGCGGCCATCGTCGGGTACCTCGACCTGCGCGACGGCAGCGCGGACCACCCGCTGGGCACCCCACGCGGGGCGCCCGTCAACGCAGCCGCCGTCCTGCACGGCGGCCAGGTGGTCGCCCGCTACAGCAAGCATCACCTGCCCAACTACGGGGTGTTCGACGAGTTCCGCTACTTCGTCCCGGGGACCGATGCGTGCGTGGTGCGGATCGCCGGAGTCGACGTCGCCCTGGCGATCTGCGAGGACCTCTGGCAGGACGGTGGTCCGGTCGCCCAGGTGCGCGAGGTCGGCGCCGGGCTGCTCGTGGTGATCAACGGCTCGCCCTACGAGCTGCACAAGGACGACACGCGCCTCGCGCTGGCCTCGCGTCGCGCTGTCGAGGCCGGGGCGGCGCTGGCCTACGTCAACATGGTCGGCGGGCAGGACGAGCTCGTCTTCGACGGCGACTCCCTGGTGGTCGGTCCCGACGGCGAGCTGATCGCCCGCGCCCCGCAGTTCGCCGACGCGCTGCTGGTGGTCGACCTCGACCTGCCCGCGGCCGGCGGGTACTGCACTGCCGAGATCCCCGGGGGGCCAGTGGCGCCCTACGAGTCGCTCCCCCACCCGGTGATCGAGCCGCGGCTCACCGACGAGGCCGAGATGTACGCCGCCCTGGCCCTCGGGCTGGGCGACTACGTGCGCAAGAACGGCTTCCGCTCGGTCACGTTCGGCATGTCCGGGGGCATCGACTCCGCACTGGTCGCCGCGATCGCCGCCGACGCGATCGGCGGCGAGAACGTGTACGGCATCTCCATGCCGAGCAAGTACTCCTCCCAGCACTCCCAGGACGACGCCTTCGACCTCGCCGAGCGTCTGGGCGCCCACATCCGCCGGATCCCGATCGCCCCGATCTTCGACGCGTTCATGGCCTCGATGGAGCTCACCGGCCTGGCCGAGGAGAACCTGCAGGCCCGCATCCGCGGCACGACCGTCATGGCGATCAGCAACCAGGAGGGCCACCTCGTGCTGGCCCCGGGGAACAAGAGCGAGCTCTCGGTGGGCTACTCGACGATCTACGGCGATGCCGTCGGCGGATTCGGCCCGATCAAGGACGTCCCGAAGACGTGGGTGTTCCGACTGGCCCGCTGGCGCAACGCCGAGGCCGAGCGCCTCGGGCAGACGCCGCCCATTCCGCCGAACTCCATCGACAAGCCGCCGTCGGCCGAGCTCCGACCGGACCAGAGGGACACCGACTCCCTGCCGGAGTACGAGGTCCTCGACGACATCCTCGACGACTACGTCGAGCGCGACCACGGAGCCGACGAGATCGTGGCCGACGGCTACGACAGGGCGTTGGTCGAGCGGGTCCTGCGGATGACGGACTTCGCCGAGTACAAGCGCCGCCAGTACCCGATCGGGACCAAGATCACCCCCCGCTCATTCGGTCGCGACCGCCGTCAGCCGATCACCAACCGGTACCGGGAGCTCGCCGACTGAGCAGGCGACCACCGCAGGCGCCCCAGCAGGGCGTTTCCCCGGTCGCGGAATCGGGTACACCGGCTCTGGCGAAGTGGCGCACGACGTGCGACCATTCGAGTCGTCCGGGGACTCCGTTCGTGAGCCTCGAGATGGGAGAGATCGCACATGAGCCTGTCCGCCGCCTCCGGCGCCCCCCAACCCACCTCCCCCGCCCTGTACGGCGCTGCGCCGACGGGCCGGCGGGTCACCACGCGCGACCTGATCGCGGCGAAGGCCCGGGGCGAGAAGTGGCCCATGATCACCGCGTACGACGCGTTGACCGCGCGCATCTTCGACGACGCCGGCATCCCGGTGATGCTCGTCGGCGACTCGGCGGCGATGGTCGTCTACGGCTACGACTCCACCGTTCCCGTCACGGTCGACGACCTCCTTCCGCTTGGCGGCAGCGGTGGTCCGCGGGTCATCGCGCGCCCTGGTGGTCGGCGACCTCCCGTTCGGCTCCTACCAGGGCTCGCCCCAACAGGCCCTCGAGACCGCCTCACGCTTCATGAAGGAGGCCCGTGTCCAGGCTGTGAAGCTCGAGGGGGGCGCCCGCGTGCTGCCACAGGTCGAGGCACTGGTCGCGGCCGGCATCCCCGTGATGGCGCACCTGGGCCTGACCCCGCAGTCGGTCAACCAGCTCGGCGGCTACCGGGTTCAGGGACGCGGTGAGGACGGCGAGATCCTCATGCAGGACGCCAAGGCCATGGAGGCCGCGGGTGCGTTCGCGATCGTGCTCGAGGTCGTCCCCAGCGACCTGGCCGAGCGCGTGACGCGCAGCCTGTCGATCCCCACCATCGGGATCGGCGCCGGTGCGTCCACCGATGCCCAGGTCCTGGTCTGGCAGGACATGGCCGGGCTCACCCCGGGGCGGCCGGCGAAGTTCGTCAAGCGCTACGCCGATCTTGGCGGCGTGCTCTCGGCCGCAGTCCATGAATGGGCCGACGAGGTCGTCGCCGGGACCTACCCGGGCCCGGAGCACCAGTACAGCTGAGCCAGCGGGGAGGCCGATTGAGGCCGATTGCCCCAGCCCCACCAGAGGTGGACAATCGACCCCCGTGCCTGAGGGAAGCGAGCCGACCCGCAGCGTGCGCATCCGGATGGACCTGCGCCCGCTGCGGCACTCGCGCGACTTCCGCTGGGTGTTCACCTCCGGCCTGGTGACCTTCCTGGGCTCCATGGTCACGATGGTCGCCCTGCCCTTCCAGGTGGCCGAGCTGACCGACTCCTACATCGCGGTGGGCCTCATCGGGTTGGCCGAGCTCGTGCCGCTCATCGTGTTCGGCCTCTGGGGCGGGGCCATGGCAGACGCCGTGGACCGCCGCCGGATGGTGCTGGTCACCGAGTTCTCCAGCCTGGCGCTCTCAGTGATCCTGCTGGTCAATGCCCTGCAACCGGACCCGTACCTGTGGGTGATCTACGTGGTCGCGATGCTCTTCGCCGCGGTGGACGGACTCCAGCGGCCCTCGATGGAGGCGATCATCCCCCGGGTCGTGCCCTACGACGAGCTGGCCGCCGCCGGCGCGTTGAACTCCCTGCGCTGGCAGGTGGGCGAGATCGTCGGTCCGGCTCTCGGCGGCCTGCTCATCGCGGGGTTCGGCGTCTGGTCGGCCTACGCGTTCGACGCCGCCACCTTCCTCATCTCCGGCCTGGCGCTCTGGCGCCTCCGGTCGATCCCGCCGGGCCGGGAGGCCGAGCCGGCCAGCCTGAGCCGGATCGGAGAGGGGATGCGCTACGCCTGGTCGCGCAAGGACCTGATGGGCACCTACGCGGTGGACATGATGGCCATGGTCTTCGCGTTCCCCTACGCGCTGTTCCCCTTCCTCGCCGAGGACCTCGGCGCCCCGTGGGTCCTCGGGTTCCTGTACTCCGCCGGTGCGGTGGGCAGCCTGGTGGCCACCCTGACCAGCGGGTGGACCAGCCACGTGCACCATCACGGCCGGGCGGTCCTCGTGGCGGCGATCTGCTGGGGGCTGGCGATCGCCGGCGTCGGCCTGAGCGACTCGGTGGCGATCGTCCTGCTGATGCTGGGCCTGGCCGGGGCCGCGGACATGATCTCGGGGCTGTTCCGGATGCTGATCTGGAACCAGACGATCCCCGACGAGCTGCGCGGGCGGCTGGCCGGGATCGAGCTGCTCAGCTACTCGATCGGCCCGACCCTGGGACAGGTCCGCTCCACCGGCGTGGCAGCACTGACCTCACTTCGGACGAGCCTGGTGTCCGGCGGCCTGCTGTGCGCCGCGGGCGGTGTCCTGCTGGCGTTCGCGCTGCCGAGCCTCTGGCGCTTCGATGACAGGACCGACCCGAACGCGGTGCGCGAACGGGGCATCCGGGCCGCTCGGGCCGCCGTCGAGGCGCCCGGCACCTGAGGCCTCGCCGCCGCGGAGTGACCGACGCTCAGTCGTCGAGGTCGTCGTCGTTCCAGCGAACGTCGTGGTCCCAGGCCTCGGAACGCTTGTGCGCGCGATCCAGAGCCGCCTGCGCGGTCTCGACATCGGCGTAAGGCCCGAGCCGCTCCGCGTGGGCGCAGCCCTCGTCAGGCTCCACGGCACCGTGGGTCAGGCAGAACCAGTACGACACGATGACCTCCTCGGGTTGGGCTACGACCACCCCCGACGCTACCGGCCGCGCTCAGGGCGTGTCCTGCGTACTCTTGATCCATGCCGACCGCACCCACTCGCGCCCCCCTGACCGCGGGACGGATCTCCCCCCGACGCCCCGTTCCGGCGAGCATCGCGCGGCCCGAGTACGTCGACCGGCCCCGGCCCGCCCCCTACACCGGCGGCGAGGTCAAGGACGCCGAGACCATCGAGGCGATGCGGGTCGCCGGCCGGCTGGCGGCCCAGGCCCTGGCCGAGGTGGGTCGCGCGATCGCCCCGGGTGTGACCACCGACGAGCTCGACCGGATCGGTCACGAGTTCCTCTGCGACCACGGCGCCTACCCGTCAACCCTCGGGTACCGCGGGTTCCCCAAGTCGCTGTGCAGCAGCCTCAACGAGGTGATCTGCCACGGCATCCCCGACGACACGGTGCTCCGCGAGGGTGACATCTGCAACATCGACATCACCGGCTTCCTCGGTGGCGTGCACGGCGACACCAACGCGACCTTCCTCGTCGGCGAGGTGGACTCCGACGTCCGCTTGCTGGTCGAGCGCACGCACGAGGCCACCATGCGCTCCATCGGGGCGGTGCGCCCAGGCCGGCCGATCAACGTCATCGGTCGGGTCATCGAGTCCTACGCCAAGCGCTTCGGGTACGGGGTCGTGCGCGACTTCACCGGCCATGGCATCGGGACCTCGTTCCACACCGGACTGGTCATCCCGCACTTCGACGACCCGCAGTCGGACACCCTGATGCTGCCCGGTATGACGTTCACGATCGAGCCGATGCTGACCCTGGGCACCTACGACTACACGATGTGGTCCGACGGGTGGACGGCCGTGACCAGGGACGGCAGCTGGACCGCCCAGTTCGAGCACACGCTGCTCGTGACCGAGGACGGAGCGGAGATCCTGACGCTGCCCTGAGGCAGGACCTTCGACCCGGTTGGCCGTTCAACCACCGGGTATCATGTGGGGCATGACGAGGTGGCTGACGGAGGACGAGCAGCGGATGTGGCGCGGCTGGCTGGCCGCGAGCATGCTCCTGCCCGAGCGACTCAACCGTGACCTCCAGGAACAGCACGGCCTGACCGGCACGGACTACCAGGTGCTGGTGGAGCTGTCCGAGAGCCCTGAGCGTCGGATGCGGATGAGCACGCTGGCCGAGCGCACGCAGCTCTCCCGAAGCCGGCTGTCCCACCAGATCGACCGGATGACCGGGGCGGGCATGGTGACCCGCCAGGAGTGCGCCCAGGACGGCCGCGGCATGTTCGCAGTGATGACCGACCAGGGTTGGGAGACCCTCGTCGCCGCTGCGCCCGACCACGTCGAGAGCGTGCGCCGGCACCTGGTCGACCGGCTGACCCCGGAGCAGTTCGAGGCCTTCGGCCAGGCGTGCATCACGCTCGCCGACGCGCTGCGGTCAGGGGACGACGAGTCCTAGCCCGCCGGGTCGGGCTCCGCCGGGTCGGGCTCCGCCGGGTCGGGCTCCGCCGGGTCGGGCTCCGCCGGTTCGGGCTCCTCTGCTCCTCCGGCTCCTCCCCGGCAGCCCTGTCCCGGGCCTGCCGACGGCCCACCAGCCACGCGGCGATCGACCCGGGCCCGTTCATGGCCCAGTGCAGGCCCATCGGGGCCAGGACGCTCCCGCTGACCACGACGAGCAGCGCGAACAGGATGCCGGCCCCGCCCGTGGCCAGGATGGTCACGCCCACCGTCGCCAGCTTCGCACCCCAACCGGAGCCCAGCTGGCTGGTCAGGGAGTGCGAGTCGTGCATCTCGAGGGCCGGCAGGATGTGCCACAGGCCGAACACGAACGCCGACCCGAGCACCCCCGCGACCGTGCCGTACATGCTCGTGAGCAGGCCCAGCAGGACCGAGCGGAACACGACCTCCTCCAGCAGGACCGTGCCCAGCGGCACCTCCACGAGCGACTTGCGAGCCACCTGGGCGCCCGTGGCCCCCATCACCCGCTCGTCGGCGAACAGCGGGTGCAGCCGTGGGATGGCCACTCCTGCGGCCATCGCCAGGGACACCACCACGATGCACCCGAGCCCCCATGCGAGCCCGGTGAGCCAGCTGCGCAGTGCCATCTCCGCCGGCGACAGCCCCACGCGGTAGCCGAAGAGCAGGAAGGCCAGGGTCCAGACCAGCGCCAACGGCACGTACCAGCGCCGGCTGACGTGGAAGGTCGTGACGCTCGCCAGGAGCATCAGGACCAGGAGCAGCCCGAGCGTGACCTCAGCCACGGGCGCTGGAGATCCCCGGGTCAGCCTCGGCGGGGTCAGACTCCAGAATCCGAGCAGCGACTGACGTGTTGCGCGCGGTGACCGCTCGCTTCGCCGAGAACCCGAGCGCCTTGAATGCGGTCCCGATCAGCACCATCCCGAGCACCATCTGCAGCGTGACCAGGACCCGCGCTGTGTCGCTGACAGGCGAGATGTCACCGAATCCCACCGTCGTGAGAACCGTGGTCGTGAAGTAGATGCCTGCGACCTTGTCGACGTCCTGGGTGAACGCCTGCGGATCGCTGGTCGAGACCGACACGTACAGCAGTGCGAAGAAGCACAGGAACAGCCCGAACACCAGGACCAGCGCCTCGACGGCTGCCAGGACTGGTCGCCGCGATCGAGAAACCCGCGAGATCTGACGGGCGAACACGGTCAGGATGGTCGCGATGCCGACACAGGCACCGACTGCCGCTGCCGTTGCCGCCCCCTCCCCCTCGACCGGGACCAGGAAGTACACCAGCAGTGTCACCGCGACGACGCCGAGCACGCGACCCATCGCAGCCACAAGCAGCCGTCGGGGGATGCGCTCCTCGGCGGCGGCAGCCTCGAACATCTCCGTAGACCCGCTGCCCATCAGTACCCTCCCCTCGAAGTGACTGGCCGCAGCCTATCCACTCACGGGCTACCTACAGGGCGAGGAAGGCCGAGACGACGACCAGGACAGCGACAAGGGCCTCCACGCCACCGATGGCGCCGGGGCGCATCCCCGGGCGCAGGAGCACCGCGCGGGCCAGCGCGGGGAGGAACCCGACGAGCCACCACGGGCTGGCCAGCCCGGCACCCACGGCAAGAACCGCGTGCCAGGCCACGTTCACCCGGTGGAACCTCACGTTGCCCGCCTCGCGCAGCAGGGACTTCACATGCACAACCGACCCGGCCAGGTAGCCCCCGACGATCAGGGTGGCCTGGACGGTCTGGCCGACGAGGTCGCCTGTGAGGGCCGACGGCCCGGCCACCACGGCAACGGCCAACGGCAGGGCCACCGCAGCTTGGGCGACCAGCATGAGGTCGTTGGCCATGCTGCGCTCACCCCTGCGGGCGGCGATGGCCAGGCCCGTCCCCCACAGGACTGCGAGCAGGCCCGCCGCGACGAGCAGCCAGAGTCGTGTCAGCGCCAGGGGCAGCCCCAGCGCTGCGGTGAGCACGGCCCACGGGACCGCCCGTGCACGTTCGCGGCGGGCGAGCCGGCTCCACGAGCCCCGACGCGCGCGTGCGGTGAGCGCCCGGCCCAGGTAGTAGCCCACGGGGTAGGCGCACACCCACGCGGCGAGGAACAGCCACCCTGCGGGGCTCGCTCCGGCCACGGCGAACCCGCACAGCACCGGGACGATCAGGAAGGCCCAGGCACCGTGCTGCGGTGGGATCGACGGACGCCAGGCACGCTCCCGACGAGGCGCGGGTGCCGGCTCACCTGTGGCAGTCGCCGCGGCCATCGGGGGAACCGGCGAGGCGATCGAGCGGCCGTACTCGTTGTCACGCACCGAGGCCAGGGCGGTGTACTCCCCTGACGGGATCGCCCCGAACCGGTCCGCGGTCATCGCCGTCTACTCCGGGTCCGCCGACGCGCTGTACTCGAGCAACGCAGCCCCGTCCGAGTCCAGGAGGAGCAAGCGGTCCTCGCTGAGCCGGAACGCCCGGACCTGCTCCAGCAACCGTACGTAGGAGGCCTCCGCGGCCATTGCCTCGGGCGGGCCGGCCATCATCGTCATCCCGAACGGCCCGAGCGCCAGTCCGCCGTCGCGCTGGTCCGCGCACATGCCGAAGTAGCGGTTCACGGGCGCCTTCCCCCCGGCCCGCTCGTCCTGGAACCCGAGGGTGACCAGGTACGCCGACCAGTCGACCGACTCATCGGCCGCAGTGACCAGATCCCACTGGGTCCCCCACGGGAGGCTCTGTGCGCTGTCGGACATGACCCCATCCTCGCCCATGGGGGTCGGCCCGCACACCCGAGGGGGCTCGCCGCCGTCACGCTCGGCTTCGCCCGCAGCGAACGTCCAGCGATTTCTCCAACCCCTAGGTTGCCAAATTCCCTCCGATGACTACGATTTGATTCATGCATATTGCCTCCGACGTGACTGAGCTCATCGGCAACACCCCCCTCGTGCGCCTCAACCGGGTGACCGATGGCGCAGGAGCGACTGTGCTGGCCAAGCTCGAGTTCTTCAACCCGGCAAACTCGGTGAAGGACCGGATCGGCGTGGCCATGCTCGACGCGGCCGAGGAGGCCGGCCTCATCGGCCCGGACACGGTCATCGTCGAGCCGACCAGCGGCAACACCGGCATCGCCCTTGCGATGGTCTGCGCGGCGCGTGGGATCAAGTGCGTCCTGACGATGCCCGAGACCATGAGCAAGGAGCGCCGGATGGTGCTGCGCGCCTACGGCGCCGAGATCGTCCTGACCCCGGGGCCTGAGGGCATGGGTGGGGCGATCGGTCGGGCCAAGGAGCTCGTGGCCGCCAACCCGAACTACCTGATGCCCCAGCAGTTCGAGAACGCCGCCAACCCGGCGATCCACCGGCGGACCACTGCCGAGGAGATCTGGAACGACACCGAGGGCACCGTGGACATCCTCGTGTCGGGAGTCGGCACCGGCGGCACGATCACCGGAATCGGCCAGGTCCTCAAGGAGCGCAAGCCCGGCGTGCAGATCATCGCTGTCGAGCCTGCGGCGTCCCCGGTGCTGTCCGGTGGGGCGAAGGGCCCGCATCCGCTGCAGGGCATCGGCGCCGGCTTCGTGCCCGCGATCCTCGACACCACCGTCTACGACGAGGTCGTGACCGTCGACGCCCCGGACGCGATGGCCACCGCTCGACGCGCCGCCGCCGAGGAGGGCCTGCTGGTCGGGATCTCCTCGGGTGCCGCGATCTGGGCCGCAAGCAAGGTCGCAGCACGTCCGGAGAACGCCGGGAAGACGATCGTGGTCATCATTCCGTCCTACGGCGAGCGCTACTTGTCCACGGCGCTGTTCGCCGATCTGGCTGAGTAATCCATGGTGCGCAGGGGAGGGCGGGCCGGCAGGGACCAGACAGCCGGTTCGGCCATGACGTCCGGCATGGGGATCCTGGCTGACATGCGCCGCGACGTGGAGTGCGTCTTCGAACGCGATCCCGCCGCGCGCTCCAGGACTGAGGTCGCCCTGTTGTACTCCGGCGTCCACGCCGTCTGGGCGCACCGGGTCTCGAATGCCCTGTGGCGTCGCGAGCACCACCTCGCCGCGCGCGCCGTCTCCCAGGTGGCCCGAACCCTGACGGGCGTGGAGATCCACCCGGGCGCCACCCTTGGCTCGGGGTTGTTCATCGACCACGGCATGGGCGTGGTCATCGGCGAGACGGCCCAGGTGGGCCAGGACGTCACCATCTACCACGGCGTCACCCTGGGCGGCACGAGCCTGGAGCCGGGCAAGCGCCACCCCACGGTCGGCGACCGGGTCACCATCGGCGCGGGCGCCAAGGTACTGGGCCCGATCGACATCGGCCACGACTCGCGCATCGGCGGCAACGCCGTGGTCGTGCGGCCTGTCGCGGACAACTCCGTCGTGGTGGGCGTCCCCGGGCAGGTCATCGCCCGGATGAAGCCGCACACCGCCACGGACAAGCCCGATCTCGAGCACACCAACCAGCCGGACCTCATCGGGGCGGCCGTGGCCAACCTGCTCGACCGCGTCGACTCCCTGGAGTTCTCTGTGACCGGGCACGTCAACGAGTTCCACCTGCACTCGACCGGGACCGGTGAGTGGGAGGAGCTCGACGACTTCTCGATCTGAGGAGGGACGGGTCAGCGCACGCGGATCCGGACCCACCGCAGGTTGGAGGCACCGGTCGAGTCAGTGACACGCACCTTGATCCGCGTGGTCGACCGGAACTTCGCCCTGCCTGAGACCGCCCCCGACTTCGACAATGTCAGGCCCTTGGGCAGTGAGCCCCTCGTTCGCTTCCACGTGTAGGACCCGCTGCCCCCGGAGGCCACGAGCGTCGCCCGGTAGGGCTTCTTCCTGGCGGCGCTGGGCAGGGTCGAGGTCACGACGGTCACGGGTGCGGCTGCGGCTGTCAGCGGAATCGCTGTCGGCAGAGGAGGGCTCACCACCGGCGGAGTTGCCGGTGGCTGGGTGACGGGCGGACTGACTGGAGAGGTCGCCGTAGCTGACGGGGTCGGGGTCGGGGTCGGGGTCGGGGTCGGGGTCGGGGTCGGGGTCGGGGTCGGGGTCGGGGTCGGGGTCGGGGTCGGGGTCGGCGGTCGGGGTCGGGGTCGGGGATGGCGTCCCGGTGCCCGTCGAGCTCGCAGTCAGGGTGTACCAGCCGACACTCCCGTAGTCGCTCTCGCCCGCGGACCCGACGATCCCATTCCCTGAGCCCTCCACGCTGACCGTGTAGGTCCCGGCGCTGACCGGCACCACGATGGCGGCTCCGAGGGATGTCTGCACCGTGGTCGAGTCGAAGGTCGGTGCCGAGGTGGCGACGAGGGCACCCGCGGCGTCACGCAGGGCCAGGGCGATGTCCAGGTTCGGGCCGGGCCAATGCGGCGCCGCGGAGACCGTCAGCGTCCCGGTCGGTGCCGGGACGCTGAACTCATCGACGTCCGAGGTCGAGTTGATCAAGCCTGCCATTGAGCTCGGCAACGGCAGCGACACAGCCTGCGGGACATCGTCAGCCACCTGCGGGGCACCATTTGCTGCGATCATCGAGAGGTCAGCCTCGGTGTTGTTCGCACCTGGGTAGCTGCCGTTGCTCCACTGCGTGACAGCCTGCCCGTACGGCGCGCCCATGATCGGGCCCCACCCGCCGCTCCCTGAGTAGTAGGAGGCGGTCTGGGTCCCGTCGTGACTCAGGCCGAAGTTGTGGCCCGCTTCGTGGCTGGCGGCATCCGCGATGTACTTGGCGTTGTTCGCCAGCCCCTGGGGGTACACCCACGCCGGTTGGTAGACGTCGTGGTTGTAGGGGCTGTCGAACACGTCGATGTAGGCCTGGCCGCCGCACTGGCACACGGCCTGCTGTGCATCGGGACTGATCAGCACCCGGGTGCCGAACAGGAGGTCCGACGAACCCGAGCGGGTGATGGCGTCCTGCCCCGGGTCCGCAGTCGTGACGTCGACATCGAAGGGGGCGAAGTCCTGGGCCACGCGACGCCATACGTCAATGGCGACGGTGCGCTCCGAGTCACTGAAGGTGAGGGGATCGGCGTCCGTCGAGAACGGTGGCGCCGTCCACGAGGTGACTGACGCAGAGTTCCACGCCGTGCCTGCGATCACGTGCCCGTCGAAGTCCAGGTACAGGACCCGCTGCGACCCCGGACGGCTGTGCAGGGTGAAGGCGTCGGCGGGCGCCACCGTGACGGGCCAGGTTGCTCCCTCAGCCGGAGCAGGAGCCTGCCCGAGGCTCGCCGGCAACTCGTCCTGGAAGAACAGGGCCCCGCACTTGTCGAGCCAGAGGGTCCGATCCTCGCGCAGGTCCTCGACGAGTTCACGACTGGTCGTGTCGTTCTGCGCCGCCACCGACGCGACGTCCGCACCCAGGGCACGCACTGCTGCCTCCCCCCGGGTGGGAGCGGCCAGTACCGGGTCCACGCACGGGGTGCCGGGTTCACCCGGAACCCACCGTCGGGACGGCCCCAGCGACCGTGCCCGACATCCCGGTCACGGCCACAGCCGCGGCCAGGCCCACCGCCGCGACCGCGCGCAGCGACTCGCCTCGGAGCCTGCCGGGGCCGGCGGATCCACCCATGGCCGATTCTTCGGGATCTCCTCGCGGCCGGATTGAACCCGGACCCCGAATGGGTGCACGCCTGCCACGCAGCCGGGCTACATGCCGCGCAGCTCGCGCACGAGGGACGCCATCTGCGCGTCGTCGATCCGGCCATCCTCGTGGGCCAGTGCCGCATCCACGAGCCGTGCGTGCGGGTAGTCCCGGCTCTCCTGACGTTCGAAGCGACCCTGCACCGGACGCGTGAGCAGGTACACGACCAGCAGCGGCCAGATCAGGGAGAACGACATCACCCAGAGCCCCTTGACCCGACGCGACATGTGCGGTTGGCGCACGACGTCGACCAGCGCGATCAGCCAGACCGCGAACAGGGGAATGACGACCACCAGCAGGTAGGCGCCTTGGGTTGACGTCACAGGGCGGCCCATCCCTTCCCGGCGACTTCGCCGCGCAGTGCCCTCAGGCCCGCCAGCTCATCGCGGGGTGGCCTGCGCGTGCGACGCCAGCGCTGCCACAGCAGGCTGATCCGCTCGACCACGAGGAGCAGTGCGGCCACGAAGAACGGGAAGAGCACTAGGGCAGCCAGCCCGATCGTCGGCGACCCCTCGTCGCCGGACTGGACGGCGAAGATGATCCACTCCCCGAGGAACAGCAGCAGGGCCAGACCGGGGACGACTGTCGCCCTTACCGCGGGCGCGATCCGCAGCTTGCTCGCGATGAGCACCAGCAACAGCGGGATGGCCGCCGCCGCCAGCCCCACGAGGGCGAACGGCGCGAGCAGGATGACGAGGATCAGGTCGCGCAGCCAGCCCCAGGTCCGGGGCGGCCGGTCGCCCGCCGTGGCTACGGCATGGTCTGAGGTCCCCGCGGCCCGCAGGGCGTCCCGGTATCGGGCACCCGCAGCCACGAGCTGGTCCCGGTCGAGCCCAGGGACCCGGTTCAGCCGCGCGGCCAGGAGCTCGCGGTCGCCGTACTGCAGCGGCGGCGAGGGGGCGGGATCCACGTCTGTCAACAGGACCTCGGCCACCGCCTCCAGGGCGTGCGCCTGCCCCCAGTCCGGGAAGTTGGGGGCGACGTGACGCAACCTGTCGTTGACCAGAGCGGTCAGGTCACCCACCGCTTCCCGGTCGTCGGCCCCGCCGACAACCGGACCCCGCCCGCGCACCCACTCGTCGAGGTCGATGGGCGGACCGACGTTGACCAGCGCCCGCGACCGGAAGCCGGCCTTGTCCTCGTAGTGGACGCCCATCGGCAGGATATGGATCCCCCGAACGCCGGACTCGCGGGCCCCGAGGACGATCCGGGCGGCGCCGGTGCGCACCTCGGCCATGTACGGCACGTCCTGGGTGACTCCCTCGGGGAAGATCAGGACCAGGTCGTGATCGCCGAGCGCCCGGTAGGCGGAGGCGAACATCTGGTCGTTGCTCGCCCTGGCTCCCCCGTCGGCGGCCTTGTGCACCGGGATCATCCCGATGCCGGTGGCCAGGCGGCCGACCACGGGAACCTTCCAGATGACGTCACGGGCCACCACGCGAGGCATCCGTGGTGCGCTGTCGACCAGCAGCACCCCGTCGGCGAGACCACCGAAGTGGTTGGCCACGGCGAGGACAGGCCCATCGGGGATGGGCTCGGCGGGCAGGTGCACGTCGATGTCGCGGTAGACAAGGTTGGCGGCCAGGCGCGCCAGCCGACGCGGAACCCCGCCGCGTGGACGGGCGACCTCGACCTCATTCATGCCGCGCCTCCCCGGTACAGGATGTCGGCGACGGTCACGAACCCGGCGGCGCTGAGCACGTGCCACGCGCCGTGCAGCTGCAAGGGGCTGTCCGGGTCACAGGTCGGTGCCCCGGTTCGGCCCCCGGCGTAGGCGGTGAGTGCCGCCACGACTGTCGTCGTCAGCAGGGCTCCACGCCGCCGGTCCCATCCGGGCAGCGGGGACTGTCCACGTCGCCGGCGGACGAGCGGGGTCCCGACCGCCAGCCCGAGCAGGACTGGGATCGGCACGTCGTGCATCGCCCGTGCCCCCGTGGGTTGGGGTCCGTGGAACGCCACGCTGCCCAGGCCGACCAGTGCCAGGATCGTGCTGTAGGCCGCTACCTCCACGCGCCGGTCCCGGCTGGGCCGCCAGGTGCGCGCCAGCACCACGCCCGCCGCGCCGACGAACGCAAGACTGGTCAGCGCATTGACCGGCTGGGCGAGCCAACCGTCGCGGATCCGCTCGCAGTCGCTGCACCCCATGCGGTCCGGCGGGCCGGCACGGTCCTCGGCGGGTGCGGTCATGCCCGGGCCCGGATGATCAGGTCGGCGACCAGCCCGGTCCAGCCGGTCTGGTGCGACGCTCCGAGCCCGGCCCCGGTGTCGCCGTCGAAGTACTCGTAGAACAGGGTGTGCCCAGCCCACAGCGGGTCGGACTGCAGCGGGCTCCCTGCCCCCGGCCGGCCCGCCGAGGGAACCATGCCGTCCGCGCCCGGGACGAACATCGAGATCAGCCGCTCGCGCAGGTCGGCGGCCACATCCCCCAGCGTCTGCTGCTGGCCGGAGCCGGTCGGGTACTCCACGGTGAAGCCCTCGCCCAGGGTCTCGTGATGCTCCTCCAGGGCGTGCACCAGCAGGTGGTTGATGGGCATCCAGATCGGGCCGCGCCAGTTCGAGTTGCCGCCGTACATGCCGGTCGTCGACTCGCCCGGCTCGTAGCTGATGGACCACTCCTGCCCGGCAGCGCCGATCCGGAACGGCGCCTGCCGGTGATGCGCCGAGAGCGAGCGGATACCGAATGGCGAGAGCATCTGCGCCTCATCAAAGAGCTTGGCCAGCACCCGCCGCAGGTCGTCCGGGCCCACGACGGACAGGGACAGCGCCCGCATGTCGACCGACAGCTCGATCGGAACGTCCTCGGAGTCGGTCAGCAGGTCGCCGCTGTGCTCGAGCCGCTCGAGCAGGGCCGAGCGCATGCGCTGCGCAGTCGCCCGGGCACGTTGGGCGCTGTCCGGCCTGAGCTGGATCGACTCGGCCGCCACGACGGGCATGGCCCCCACCAGGGACGTCACCCGCAGCGGGGCGCGGGTCCCGTCCGGGTAGACCAGCTGGTCGTAGAAGTAGCCGTCCTGCTCGTCCCAGATCCCCTCGTCGTCCATGGCCTCGTTGATGCTGATGAAGTGCTGCAGGAATGTCACGAGCAGGTGGTCGACCGGCTGGCCCGCGTGGACCATGTGGTTGAGCATCCCGAGCATCTGGGTGCAGTAGAAGGCCATCCACGCCGTTCCGTCGGCCTGCTGCAGCGTATAGCCGGGAGGGAGGTTGCTGCGGTCGATCGGGCCGATGTTGTCCAGGCCGAGGAAGCCACCGCCGAACAGCGAGTTGCCGTCGGGATCCTGCTGGTTGACCCACCAGGTGAAGTTCATGAGCAGCTTCGGGAAGACCCGCACGAGGAAATCGGTGTCGCGCGACCCGTCGATCTCGAAGACGCGCAGGGCTGCCCACGCGTGCACCGGCGGGTTCAGGTCGCTGAAGTTCCACTCGTAGGCCGGGATCGCGCCGTTCGGGTGCTGGTACCACTCGCGCAGCAGCAGGTCGAGCTGCCCCTTGGCGAATCCGGGGTCGATGTGCGCCAGGGCGACGGTGTGGAAGGCCAGGTCCCAGGCGGCGAACCACGGGTACTCCCACGGGTCGGGCATGGAGATCACATCGCGAGCGTTCAGGTGCCGCCACGTGCGGTTGCGGATGGCCGCGCGCCCCTGCGGCGGGGCAGGCTCACCCGGGTCGCCGTCCTGCCAGCGCCTCACGCTGTAGGCGAAGAACTGCTTGCCCCAGATCATGCCGGCGAACGCCTCTCGCAGGACCCGGGCCTCCTCGATGGAGCAGGCGGACGGGGTGACCGAGGCGTAGAAGGCATCGGCCTCGGCGCGCCGGCCCGCAAGGACCTCCTGCGAATCGGCCGGGGTCGGGGCCACCTCGTCGTCGGCGAGCCACTCCTCCAGTCGGAGCACGAACTCCACGGTCTCGCCGGGGGCAACGTCCGCGCGGTACCACCACGCGGCCTTGGTCCCTGCGTGCTCCGGGTCGACGGTTGCCGCGCCCGAGACCACGTGGTCGTTGATCCCGTCCTTGGGGTGACGGGTGACTGGATCTGTGCCCCAGATGCGGGACTCATTGGTCGTGTTGTTGCAGAAGAGCGCCTCTGGGCTCGCTCCCCCGGGCCCGCTCTGGGCGTGCAGCCGGTACCGGCCCAGGCGCGGGTGCTCGGCCACGATGTGCTGGTCGCCCAGGCGCAGGTGCGGGCGACCCTCGACCTCGCCGCCGGTCCAGGTGTCGCGGAACCACAGCGTCGGCAGGACATGGATCGTGTGGTGCTCGGGGCCGTGGTTGGTGACGGTCACCCGCATGACGATGTCCTCAGGGCCTGCCTTGGCGTACTGGACCTCGACGGCGAAGAACCGGTTCTCCTCGAAGACCCCGGTGTCCAGCAGCTCGAACTCCCCCACGTCCTTGCCCCGGGCGCGGTTCTCGTCACGAACGCGCTGGTAGGGGAAGGCCGCCTGCGGGTAGTGATAGCGCCAGTGCAGCCACGAGTGACTCGGCGTGGCGTCGACGTACCACCAGTAATCCTTCGCATCCTCGCCATGGTTGCCCTCGGGGCCGGCGAGGCCGAACATGCGCTCCTTGAGGTGGTCGTCGTGGCCGTTCCACAGCGCCAGACCCAGGCACAGGTCCTGGTTGATGTCGCTGATCCCGGCCATCCCGTCCTCGTTCCAGCGGAAGGAGCGCGAACGAGCATGGTCGTAGGGGAAGTACCCCCACGCATTGCCATCGCCCGAGTAGTCCTCGCGCACCGTGCCCCACGCGCGCTCGGAGAGATAGGGACCCCACTTCTCCCAGTTCAGCGGGTCGTTCAGTCGGTCGGATTCGGGGCTGGTCGGCATGCTGCGAAGTCTGCCGCACCCACAAGGATCGTGAGGGGTCAGGCGCTCATCCCCTGGTCGATGGGCCCACCGGCCAGCACCCACGCGCCAGTGCCCCCCATGACGTTGGTCGGGGTGTAGCCCTGGTTGGCCAGCCAGATCGCCACCTGCATCGAACGGGCCCCTGACTGGCAGATGAGCAGGACCTCGGTCCCCCGGGGGATCTCATCCACCCGCACCGGCAGGACGCTCATCGGGATGCTGCGTGCGCCCGGCACGTGCCCGGCCGCGAACTCGTGGACCTCGCGGACATCGACCAGGTCGACGACTCCGGCGTTCATCCGGGTCGCAAGGTCCGCGACGGTGATGGACTCGGGCATGAGCACTCCTCAACGTGTCGACGAGAAGAGTAGCCGGGGGCCGAGCCACCGGGAGCCCCGACGGCATTGGTCAGACCGGGTCCCACGTGTGCACCGGGGTGTTGGTGTGCATCCGGGCCGTGTACTCCAGGGTCATCCGGCGCAACGCCTCCCAACGGTCCATGCCGTGCGACTCGAAGGTGTGGACCGTCTCCACCTGCCATTGCGCCCCATTGCGCCCGGAGGTGCACCGGCCCTCGATGATCCCCATCAGTCGCTCGCGGATGTCGTCGTCGACCCCCCACTCGCGCAGGCCCTCGTGGGCGTGCGGCAGGAGCCGGCGTAGCACGAGCTCGCCGATCGGGACCTCCCCCATCTCCGGCCAGTAGACCGTCGTGTCCATCCCACGCATGGCGGCACGGGTGAAGTTCTCCTCGGCCGCGCCGAACGACATGCGCGACCATATGGGCCGTTCCTCCTCGGCCAGGTGCGCGCAGCGCCCCGAAGTAGAAGGCGCCGTTGGCCAGGGTGTCCACGACCGTCGGGCCGGCGGGCAGCACGCGGTTCTCGACCCGCAGGTGCGGGCGGCCGGCGACCACGTCGTAGACGGGTCGGTTCCAGCGCCAGACGGTGCCGTTGTGCAGGCGCAGCTCGCGCAGGGCCGGCGTCCGCCCCGCGGCCAGCTCAGCCACGGGATCCTCATCGTCGAGGACCGGCAGCAGTGCGGGGAAGTAGGTGAGGTTCTCCTCGAACAGGTCGAAGACACTGGTGATCCAGCGCTCCCCGAACCACACCCGCGGTCGCACGCCCTGCGCCTTCATCTCCGCGGGTCGGGTGTCGGTGGCCTGCGTGAACAGCGCGATCCGGGTCTCGCGCCACAGCTCGCGGCCCAGGAAGTACGGGGAGTTCGCTCCGAGGGCCACCTGCGCGGCGGCCAGGCACTGCGCGGCGTTCCAGGACGTGGCGAACTCATCCGGGCTGACCTGCAGGTGGAACTGCACGCTCGTGCAGGCCGCCTCCGGGGCGATCGAGTCGGCGTAGGTCTCCAGCGACTCCTTCGGCCCACGGATGTCGATGTGCAGGTCCTCGCCGCGCGCCAGCAGCAGCTGCTCGTCGAGCAGCGCGTACCGGGAGTTGGTGCTGATCGACTCGGAGGTCATGTGCTCGGGTCGCAGCGTCGGCAGGATCCCCACCATCACCAACCCGGCGCCCTGCTGGTGCGCCCGGGCGTCGCCATGGTTGAGCTGTTCGCGCACCTGGTCCTCGTACTGGCGCGCCCCATCTCCCACGAGGCTCTGCGGGGGGACGTTGATCTCCAGGTTGAACCGGCCGAGCTCCTGGACGAACGCCGGACTGTCGATGCTGGCCAGCACCTCGGAGTTGCGCATCGCCGGGTTGCCCTCGGCGTCGATCAGGTTGAGCTCGACCTCCATGCCGGTCAGTGGGCTGTCGAACTCGAACTGCTCCTCGGCCAGCATCTGGGCCAGGACGTCCAGGCAGCGATGGACCTTGTCGCGGTATCGCTGCCGGTCCTCACGACTGAATGTCCGACCCGCCACGTCCTCGCCCATGAGGGAAGAGTGCCCCATCCGGGCACGTCTGGTCGCGCGGAACAGTCCCACGCCGTCGCGCGACTCGAGCCAGTTCGGCAGACCGCAGTCACACCGGCGAGATCGGGGCTGCCGCCCGGGACGTGGCGTGCACTGCGGCAAGCATGCCGCGCAGGAACACCGAGTTCAGTGGCTCGATCGCGCGCGCTGCTGTGGCCGGACGGCTCGCGTGCAGGATGCCCAACGCGCGGGCAAGCGCATGCGGCCCCGCCCCGTCGAGGGTGTCCACGAGGAGCTCGCCGAGCTTCCCCCGCTCGATGGCCATCGTGACCATCCGGTCGAAGGTGTTCTCCGGGGTGAACACGCGGGCCTCGCGGGGCACCATCGAGTGGGCGCCCCAGTTGCACCGCTCGTCGCAGACCCCGCAGCCCAAGCACTTCAGCGGGTCGACGATCGCCCAGTTCACGCGCAGGCCCTTGCCCTCGTTGTCGACCATCGTGATGGCATCCGCGGGGCAGGCATGGAAGCACTTCTTGCAGCCCCGGCACTTGTCCAGGTCCACGTGGGCGACCCAGTTCGAGCTCACGATGGAGCCGGTGATCCCGTGCCGGCGGATCGACTGCATCATCCCGCAGCAGCATCCACAGCAGTTGCACATGTAGCTGATGCCGTTCTTGACGTTGTCGGCGGTCTGCGCCAGTCCGGCGCTCTTCGCCATGGTCAGGATCTCCAAGCCCTCCGCGTTGGAGATGGGCTCAGCGATGCCCGCGCGGACCAGCGCATCCGCGGCCCCACCGAAGGTGAGGCAGGTGCGGGTCGGCTTGCCGCATCCCTCGCCGATCAGCTCCGCGTGCGTCCGGCACGGGCACAGCGAGACAGCCACCGACGGCGCCTCGGACACGATGTGCGTCGCCAGCTCCCAGTCCAGGACCTCGACCTGCGAGTCCTCGGGAAGTGCCTCCTCGCGCACCAGGGAGCGGCCGATCTGGGTGCTGCCCCGGAAGACCGCGTTCGCGAACGTGTCGTCGTGGAACATGTACTCGTGGAACAGCTCGGCCAGCTGCTCCATGGGGGCGTCCTCACGCACCCGCATGAAGGTGAACTCGAAGAACCCGATGACCACCGGGGCGAGCGCGACGTAGCGCTGTCCGTGGTTCTCGAGGTCCATCACCAGGCCCTTGGCAGCCATCGTGTCCACCATCGGTCCGAGGTCGTCCTCAGTCCGGCCCGTCCGGCGAGCCAAGGTCGGCATCGAGCAGATGGTGGGCATCCGCGCTGCGATCTCGGCCTCCTCGACGGTGAACAGCAGCCGCAGGATCTGCTGGAACACCGGGGAGTCCGGCGCCCCCGTGGGCAACCGGTCCAGTCGCTGCTGCAGACGCTGGTAGGCGAGGTCGGGATCGACGAGCGTGTGCCCCATGGTCGGCCTCCTGGCGGGATTCCCTCCCAGTCAACTCGGGCAGCAAGCCCGATCGCAGGGCCGAAGGTCACCCACTGGCCACCCTCAGAGACCGACGTGGGCGATACTTCCGCCCATGCGCTTCACGGCAACCATCGAACTCGGCGGCAAGACCGCGACGGGCATCCCCGTTCCGGAGGAGGTGGTTCTCGGACTGGGGCGCGGCAAGCGCGTGCCGGTGACCGTCACCATCGGCGGATACGCCTACCGCAGCACCATCGCCGCCTACAGCGGGCACTACATGCTCCCACTGGCAGCGGAGCATCGTGAGGCGGCGGGTGTCTCAGCCGGCCAGGAGGTGGTGGTCGACCTCGAGGTGGACGACGCCCCGCGGGAGGTCGAGGTCCCCGAGGACCTGGCGTTCGCACTGGCAGCCGATGACGCTGCCGGCGCGGCGTTCGACAAGCTGTCCTACAGCAACAAGCGGCGGATCGTGCTGTCAGTCGAGGGCGCCAAGGCGCCAGAGACCCGCGCCCGCCGGATCGACAAGGCGCTGGCCGAGCTCGGCGGCTGACCGGTCCGGGCTCAGCTGCGAACGTGAGGTGCTCGGTTCCGTCCAGAGCCTGAGTCGGACGTGGCCGCTCCTCGCGAGAACCAGGTCGCCTGGAGGTATGGACAGGCTCACCTGAACAAGAGCATCCTGACCCGTAGCTCGCGGCTCCCCATCGCCGATCGACGGGACAGTGCATGTCGGCCTCATACCGGCGGGCCCTGACGACGGGTCCGTTCCTCCGGCTCCTCGCCGGGCACGGGATCGCCACGCTCGGGCAGCTCCAGCTGACGATGGCCGTCGGCGTCTACGTCCTGGCTCGGACGGACTCGGGGGTCTGGGTCTCGGCCGCGGTGGCCCTGGGGTTCGCCCCCTACGTCCTGTTCTCGACCTCCGCAGGAGTACTGGCCGACCGGCACCGGCGCAGCACCGTGCTGCGGTGGTCGATCAGCGTGCGCGTGGTCACTGGCTCGACGACGACCCTGGGACTCGTCCTCGGCTGGCCCGTCCAGATGGTGATCGCCCTTGCCGCGCTCACCGCGATCGTGGCAACCCCGTCCTACCCGGCGCTGGCGGCGGCCACTCCCCAAGTGGTCAGCGATGTCGACCTGCCTGCCGCGAACTCCCTGGGCAGTGGCATCGAGAACGCCGCGTGGGTGGCCGGTCCCGGACTGCTGGGTCTCGTCCTGCTCACCGGAGCACCGGTGTCCGGCGGCGGGCTGGCGGCAACGGCATGCTTCGCCCTCGCGCTGGCCTGCCTGGGGCGGACGCGAACTGCACCTCCCGGACGGGCAGGAGGCGGTGACGACTCGTTCACGGAGGAGGTCCTCGAGGGGGTCACGGCGATCCGGGCCGACCGTCGGATCAGTGCGGCGCTCGCCCTGGCGATCGTCGACAACTTCCTCTACGGATACCTGGTCGTCGCGATCGTCCTGCTCGGCGAGCGCACGTTCGACGCCGGGGAACGGGGAGTCGGCTGGCTCAACACCGCCTTCGCCCTGGGCGCCCTCGCCAGCATGCTCGTCACCCCGAGGCTGGCTGGCGCGGGTCGGGAGCCCCGGGTGCTCGTCGTGACCCTGTCGCTGTTCGTCGCCGTAGCTGCTGGCGCTGCGATCGCCCCAAACCTCGCGGCTGCGGTCCCCATGGTCTTCCTCGCAGGAATGCTGACCGTCATCGCCGAGATCGTGGCAGTGACCCTGATCCAGCGGCTGACTCCCGGGGCCGTCACAGCCCGCGTGTTCGGGATCTACGACACCCTCGCGGTGGGTGCCATCGCCCTCGGGTCCGCCCTGGCAGGCGGGCTCAGCGACGCCCTCGGCATCGCCGCAGCCCTGGTCCTGGCCTGCCTTGCGACCCTCACCCTGACCGCGGTGTGCATCCCGCCCCTGCAGTCAGCAACCTCGCGCGCACGGACCCGGGTGGAGTCGCTCGAGGCCCTGGAGGACGAGGCCTGAGGCCCCGTGCAGGCACGATTGCGGCTCAGCCCACGACGCCGATCTCCGCTCCTGCAAGCACCTCCGCCGGCTTCTGCTGGGTGCCGTGCTCCCCTCGGAATGCCGAGCTGCCGTCCGTCCCGCAGAGCTCGATGATCTTCTCGGATCCGCCGGGGTGCTGGTCCACGAACGCCGTGAGGTCGTAGACGTTGCCGTCGACGGCGACCCAGCAATCGGCCTGCGTGCTGTGGGCGGCCAGGTCGGCCACGGCGATGGTCGTCGACGCCGCCGCGGTGGTGGTGCTGGTCGCAGTGGCCGGCGCACCAGCCTCGTCGCCATCGGAGTCCTGATCCCCGTCGCCTGAATCGCCCTGGGAGGCAGCGGCCGTGACCTCGCCGGACCACACGGACTTGGCGCCCGAGTCCCCGACCCGGTACACCCAGAACAGGTTGCCCAGCGCAATCACGACTCCGACCACGGCAACGGTGATCCGCAGGCCGCGTCGGGGCGCTGGGCCCTCTGCCGGTGCGCTGCGATCGATGAGCCACAGCACCACCACCGCGACGAGCAGGACTGCGGCGAAGATCGGCATCAGGTCACCGAGCTCGGCATGGTCGTAGCCCGGCTCCCCGACACGGCCCTCCAGGACCTCCCCGGACTCCTTGGCCGCGAAGCTTGAGACCGTTGCAATGACCCCCGACGCCACCACCAACCACCCGTACCGGGCGGAGAACCGCGGCCAGATCGCCATCACGATCAACCCCAGCGCTGTCAGGGGGACGAGCACGACGGCCGCGTGCACGACCAGGGGGTGCACCGGGATCCCGTTGATCAAGTCGAACGGTCCCCCCGACCCTTCGCCGGACCCCTCGCTGAGCACCCTGCCTGCAACTGCGAACACCGATGACGCCTCCTGCCGATCCGGCGCAGGAGTCGTCCCCGCGTCCGCTGGGCACAGTCCAGCACAGCGGATGTGAACCGTCGGGGAGGCCAATGTCAGGTCCGCGTAAAGTGGAGGCTTCCACCTGCGCTGGCGGATCCCTCAGCCCCGAGGAGCTGGACCCAGAGCCGTCCGAAGGTCATCGGCACGCGTGAGAGGCAGCTCGCACACGAACCCACGACACGGGTAGGCCGTCGGCTGTCCCCTGAGCGCCGGGCGCTCCGAGAGCAGCGGCACTGTCGCGCGCCCCTGCTCCCCCACCGCGACGACGAGCCCCGGCGAGGTCGAGGACAGCGCCACGCGGTGCAGCTCCGATGTGCCCGTTCCGGGCGGTAGGACGATGGCCACCTGGATCGGGCCGGCCAGCCGCGCGGTGATCGTCGACCATGTCCATCCGGAGAACCGGGGGGAGCTGAGCGCCAGGGGCATCAGCGTGGCCAGCGCGGAATCGGCGGCGGCGAGGTAGCGGGTGTCGCCGGTGAGAGCACCCAGGCAGAGCAGCGCGTGGGCAGCCGCAGACGCACCCGAGGGGGTGACCCCGTCGCTGGGGTCGCGCGGTCGGCGCACAAGGCGGGGAGCATCGACGGCCGTGTCGAAGAAGCCGCCCTCGCCGTCACCGAACCGCTCGAGGACGACGTCGAGCATGTCCTGCGCAGTGACGAACCAGCGCTCGTCGCCGGTCACCTGGTAGAGCGCGAGGAGCCCCTCGGCGAGGTCGGCATAGTCCTCCAGGACCCCTGCGGCGTCGGGGCTGACCCGGCCGTCGAGCGAGACCCGTGCCAGGCGTCGGGTCCCGGGATCCCAGTGGGAGCCGACGAGCAGGTCGGCGCACGCGACGGCAGCAGCTGTCCACTCGGGCTCGTCGAGCAGGGCGCCCGCCTCGGCCAACGCCGCGACCGCCAGGCCGTTCCACGCCGTCACGACCTTGTCGTCGCGGGCCGGCTGCTCCCGGAGGCGGCGGGCGGCGAGCAACGCGGAGCGGGCCGAGCCCCAGCGGTTCGGGTCGTCGGGATCTGACCGGAGCTGGAGCACCGACGCGCCCCGCTCGAAGGTTCCGCCCCGAGTGACCTGGCACAGGTCCGCCACCCAGGCTCCGTCCTCCGGGCCGAGCACCTCCACCAGTTGTCGTTGGGTCCAGACGTAGCAGGCGCCCTCGCGACCCTCGCTGTCCGCGTCGAGGGCGGAGGCGAACCCTCCCTCGGAGGTACGCAGGTCGTCCATCAGGAACCCTGCGGTCTGTGTTGCGATCCGACGGGCCAGCGGGTCGCCCGTCGCCCGCCACCAGTGCAGGTACACCCGAAGGAGCAGGGCGTTGTCGTAGAGCATCTTCTCGAAGTGCGGCACCACCCAGTCGGCATCCACGCTGTAGCGCGCGAACCCGCCAGCGAGCTGGTCGTACATGCCGCCGCGGGCCATCGCCCGCATCGTGCGTTCGGCCATTGTCAACGCCCGTTCGTCCGGCCGGCCCTCGGAACGGCTCAGCGCGTCCACCCGGAGCAGGAACTCCAGCACCATCGAGGGCGGGAACTTCGGTGCTCCCCCGAACCCGCCGCCAGCAGGGTCGAACTGGGCAGCCAGGGCAGCCACCGCCGCTACCACCTCGCGCAGGGTCGGCTCCCGGCCCGGCCTGCCGGGGGCGGGAAGAGGGCGGGCGAGAACGTCGTGGATCTGCTGGGCCGCCCCGGTGACGCGCGCACGGTCCTCACGCCAGGTCCGATCCACACCGCGAAGCAGGTCGGGGAACGACGGCATCCCACCGTGGGCCACCGGGGGGAAGTAGGTGCCGGCGAGGAAGGCCCGCCCGTCGTGGTCGAGGAAGACCGTCATCGGCCACCCACCCCGACCGGTCAGCGCCTGCGTGGCCTCCATGTAGACCGCATCGATGTCGGGGCGTTCCTCGCGGTCCACCTTGATGCTCACGTAGCACTCGTTCATCAGCGCGGCTGTGCTCGCGTCCTCGAACGACTCGTGGGCCATCACGTGGCACCAGTGGCAGGCGGCGTACCCGACGGACAGCAGCACGGGCACGTCCCGCCGACGCGCCTCGGCGAACGCCTCGTCGCACCACGGCCACCAGTCGACCGGGTTGTCGGCGTGCTGGCGCAGGTACGGGGAGAGCGCATCACCCAAGCGGTTGGCCACGAGGCGATTGTCGACCAGTTCGCGGCTGACCGCCCGCCACATCGCTGCCCTGAACACGTCCGCGCGCCAGCAGGACTCCCCGGGGCGCCGGTGAGGACACTGGTGACACAGGCTGGAGATCGCCGCGACCGCTGCCACCTGCGCAGCTCGGGAGCGGCCCCGCCCTGAGGAGGTGGCATGACCGGCGAGCACCCATTCGACGTCGCCTACAGGCAGGGCCTCAACTCGCCTCCCCGACCTGCGCGGGCCACACGGCCGCCAGCGGCCTCCGACGCACCGGCCCATCCAGCGGGCTGGACGATGGCCGTGCCTCCCGAGCCGTACGCGCTCGGCGGGACCGTGATCACGCCTACCGGGACCGTGGCCCGCGGCTGGGTCGTCGTCGAGGGATCCACGATCGTCGAGGTGCGATCGACCCGACCCTCGGGGGTCCAGGCGATCCAGACCGACGGGGTGATCCTCCCCGGCCTCATCGACCTGCACGGCCATCCCGAGTACAACGTGTTCCCCGCGTGGGAGCCGCCGCGGCTCTACACGAACCGCATGCAGTGGCGTGACAGCCCGGCCTACGCAGCCCTGGTCAAGGAGCCATGGGCACTGCTCACGAAGGACGGCACCTCCCCCAGCCTCAAGGCCACGATGGCCCGGTACGCCGAGACCCGCGCAGCTGTGGGCGGGGTGACCGCGATCCAGGGTGCCTCCAAGCACTACCCCAAGGCGCACGAGGCGCTGGTCCGCAACGTCGACCTGTACGTGTTCGGTGAGCAGGTGGCGCGCAGCACCATCGACTTCGGAAGGTTGGACGACGCCGACATCGCAGGCCTCAGGACAGGGATCGACTCGGGCCGGATCCGCGCACACTACGTGCACCTGGCCGAGGGTCTGCCCTCGCACGCCCCCTCGGTGCGGGAGTTCGAGGACTTCGCCGCATCGGGCCTGCTGGGGCCCGCCACCGTTGTCATCCATGGCATGGCCCTGGGCAGGGGGCACTTCGACCAGATGGCCGCCGCCGGCGCCAGCCTTGTCTGGTCACCGCAGTCGAACCTGCGGCTGTACGGCCAGACGACCGACCTGGCAGCTGCCTTGGCAGCCGGGGTGGATGTCGCCCTCGGCGCCGACTGGCTCCCCTCGGGCAGCCAGAGCCTGCTGCACGAGGTGAAGGTCGCTGCCCGATCGCTGGCCGAGCAGGGCGCTGCGCGGCCCTCGGCCGAGCTGGTGGGCTGGATGACCTCGGGTGCTGCAACGATCGCCGGCTTCGCCGACCGGCTGGGGTCGCTTCGCCCCGGCGCCCCAGCCGACCTGGTGGTCCTGGCCCGCCGGGCTGAGGATCCCTACGACAGCGTGGTCGCCGCGTACCCGGCGGATGTCGAGCTCGTGATGATCGGCGGCGACATCGTCTTCGGCCGGCCCGACTGGGGCGGGGCGCTCACGGATGCCACCCAGTACGAGGCGGTCCTGGCCTGGGGACGGCGCATGCTGCTCGACACCCGGTTCGGCGCCCCAGCACCGTCGGGCACGACGCCCGGGTCCACGTCGATCGATCCCGACCCAGCCTCCCCGCCGCTGCGCCTGGCAGCCATGCGTGACCGGCTGGTGCGCCGCCACCCGGGCATCGGCCCGATCTTCGCCTGATCCTCCTCAGCGCGAGTGATACTCCGGGATGCAGTCCCGGCAGCCATCGAAGCCATCGCGCACTGCATCGATCAGCATGTAGTAGCCCACCCGGTAGTACTGGTCGATGTTCTCGACGTGCCGGCAGCCCACCCGGTGGACCTCGGTGCGACGTGGGTTGCGGTTGGCGACGAACAGCGGAAGCGACACGGTCGTGCGGGGCAGGTCGGTGACGTCGATCCCGGCGCCTGCGGCGAAGGACTCTGCGGTGATCGTGGTGGCCCCCGGCGTGACCGCCAAGGTGAGATCCGGCGGGACCACCCAGTCCTCGACCCGGACCTCGAGGGGCTGGCCCTTGAGCTTCACGGTCTTGCGCAGTGCTGGGATGGGCAGGTCACGGGAGACGAGGGCTGGCAGGAGCACGATCTCGGGCGACCAGTCGAGCAGGAAGCCCGCAACTGCGTCGAGGATCTTCGTGTTGACCCAGTCGATTGGAGTGACCCCGGTCAGGTCGAAGCGCTCGACGCTCAGGTCCACGGCCCGGACCCGCAACCCCTCGTTCAGCCCTCCCCACATCTTCGTGGTCACGTGCGAGAACGACACCGGGATCTGATGGTCGACGTCCAGGATCTCGAAGTCCTCGCCCGCTCCGGGCAGGTCGAAGAAGGCGAGCGGCCCCAGGATGAAGCTCAGCTGCGCCTTCTGCTCCAGGGTCAACGTCGGCACCCTGACCGTGGCCCGGGCTGCGATGTGGACGGTGGCACCCAGGTCGAGAAGGGTCACCTCTCCGACCCCCAGCATGAGTCCTGGCCGCGGAGCCCGGACGGTCGCCGAGACATACCCCGAGACCGCCGGGGGCGCCGGCAGGACCTTCTTGAGCTCGCCCAACTTCGAGGCATCGACACCCAGGGCCTTCTCCCAGAACAACTCCCAGAGGTCGTCAGACGAGAAGCTCGTGTTCCAGTTGCGGCGGGTGCCGTGGGACGGGATCCGCGCCCAGGCCTCGGTGAAGCATCGCTGGATCGTCGGCTCCGAGATCGAGACCCACAGGTCGGCCCCGTCCGTCAGGTCGGTGGCCGGCGCCGTCCGGCCGGTCGCGGGTTCGAACAGGTCGACGCCGATCGCCAGCGTCCGCCCATCGATGACCCGCAGGGACTGCGCCGCGACCGGCAAGGGCCAGGAGGCCTCGCATGCACCCGGGAACACCTCGTTGATGGGCTTCGCCGGCCCCACAGCTCGGTCGGCTGCGACGTCGAAGGCCATGACCTCGTCGTCGCGGAAGAAGTAGACCAGCGAGTCGTCCCAGAGCAGGGCTGCGTCGACCCGGTCGGCCCACAGGCCCGGCCAGCCCTCGGAGATGGGCTTCGGGTAGCCATCGTCGATGCACCCCTTGCCCCCGTTGGCAGCCATGTCGAACCGCGAGTACTGGCCTCCACGGAAGAAGAACACCCTCCCGTCCGGGTAGCACAGGCCCGCATCGACCCCGTCCCTCCAGATGCCGTCCCACCCAGCACCGATCGTGGGGGACAACGGAGGCAGGTAGCCGGGGTCGACGATCACGGCACCCGGTGACATGCGCACGTAGCGGTCGTCACGGAAGAAGTACGTGGTCCCGTCGCGCAGTTGCAGACTTGCGTCGACGCCCTGCTCCCAGACCCCCGGCCAGGAGTCGCGGATCCGGGCACCGGCTCCCGTGACCGCTCTGCTCGAGGAGTCCAACGTGTGCTCGAACTCCCCTGCCAGGACATGCAGGCTCCCATCGGAGCGGCGGACGAACGCGTCCACCCCCGCCAGCGGGTTGGGCGCTCGCAGGGCCTTGAGGAATGGGGTCAGATCCAACCGCTCCAGGCTGTCCAGAACGCTCGTGGTCAGGACCTGGCGGATGATCACGTTGGCGGCCTTGCGGGTCCTGGCAGGCACCTGCGTCGCCCGCTCGAACACGACCTCGTCGATCTGGGCGTGGGTGAGGTCGAGGATCACCGAGGAGCGGTCTGCCGACAGCGTGGGTGTTGCTGTCACCCCCGCTGTGGCGTGTACTACCGTGCCCAGTTCCTCGATCATCGACAGCCGCAAGCGCACCCGGATCAGCACACGAACCGACTCGTCGGTCAGGGCATCAACGACCGGTGGCTCGAGAACCGCCAGGGCGAACTCCAGGTCCCCGACGAAGGCCAGCCCGGGATCCTTGCGGCGCAACACCTCCCCGAGCCGATAACGCCCCTCGGCCGCGGTGGGAATGGCCGAGGTGTAGAAGGCGATGGCGAGGGTGCGGTTGATCAGGCCTTCCGTCACCTCGATGAGGACATCGTTGTTCGATGTGGGCATGGTCGCCTCCTGATGCCCGACGCATTCGGCAGTTGTTGCCCCGAGCGCTCATCCCCTGCCTACCACATCGCACGAGGCGCGGGTAGGGACTTCCGACCGGGGCGACCCTCGGGCGTCAGAGCGACGTCGAGCTGCCCGGTCAGACCCGGTCCGGCTCCGAGTAGGTCGCCTCCAGCGCCTCGAAGAAGGCCGCGGCCAGGCGCTCGAAACCGTCCGCGTGGATGCGGATCCGCTCGCCGTACTCGATACCAAGGACCGACCTCACCGCGTCGAGCCTGATGCCCTTCTCCGCGGTCATGACGGAGTCGTGCTTCTGGATCGAGCTGACCAGCACGCGCACCTCGTTCATCGCGTTGCCGTCCTTGCGCTCCTGACCACGACTGCGGTGGACGAAGTGGCTGTCGAGGGCGATCACCAGGTTCGCGAAGTACTCCGGTTCGACCGCGTCCAGCGCGGTCATGGCCCCGCTCGCGGCTGAGCCGGCGCCACGCAGCTCGCGGGCCAACTCGGCGTACACCGCGACCTGTTCGGCTATCCGGGCACGCGCCTTGTCGATGTACCCCTGGGGGTAGGCGCTCACGGATAGCATGGCTGCACCTTAGAGCAGGTTCCCCGTCGAGGGCCCCCGAGCCCGATAGTGGTCGCGCTCGTGGGCGGGCCACCGCCGCACTGACACCCCTGAGCCGGTTCTGCGATAGTGCGAATCGGCACAGGGAGGTACCAGGATGGCAGGCAGCCAGTCGGACGAGGCCCGCTCGCCGGAGTCCGAGCGCCGGCGCCTGGCGCTGCTGGTCAAGGTGGCGTCCTCGGCCGGGGACTTCTCCCCCAAGCTCGCCATCGCCGTGGACCACGCCAGCGATGCCGAGGTCCGGGTCATGTCCGACCTGGTGGAACGCGGGATGTCCATCCCCGACCTGGTCGGCCTCCTGCAGGGCGCACACGTCCTGGTCGGCGACGACGACCTGTACGAGCGGTGGATCTTCCCGAAGAGCCGGCGCAGGATGTCCAGCCACCACCGGGCCGTGGACAAGGGCGTGACCCCGGACTACGGCCTTGACGGACCCCTGGTCCGCGAGTCCCTGCACGGCAAGGCCGCTGTGGGCACGTGGGTTCAGCTGGAACGAACCAAGGCGTCGTTCCAGTGGGGGAAGCTGCCCACCTGGTCGGATGTGGTGCACACGCGCGACTACATCCTCTACCGGATCACGGGGAAGAACGTCGGCCCCTGGGGGCTCTCGGCGCACGTGGACACCCGCCCGATGTTGCTGCGCCCGCCGAACACGACACCGAGCCGTGCTGCCGGTCAGGCGCTGGCCGCCTTCGCGCGTCGGCGAGCCGACCTGACCATGTCGCCCCATGACCAGGGCCGTTGGTCAGATGTCCTCTCGCCCGAGATCGAGCCTGTGGGGCCGCTCGGGGACCTCTTCGGGCCGCCTGACCCTGCACACCCCGAGGACCTGCTGCCCGACTCCCCCTACTCCGACGAGCTCGGACTGGGCCTGTTCGGGTCCCTGGCGATCGTCCGGGCCAACACACCGTTGCGACCTGCGGTGCAGGCGCTGCTCGACGCCCGGGCGTCAGTGGAGTTCGCGGATGCCCAGGCGGGTCAGGCCGAGACGGTCGACGTCCAGGTGGGAACCACGCGCCTGTCGGTGGGTGCTGTCGTCCAGGACGCCACTGCGATGCGACCCGCGTTCGTCGGAATCGAGGAGGATCTCCCATGACTGCCGTCGACAAGCCCGACATCCCCGGCCTTGCTGAGAAGCAACTGGCCGACGTGGCCGCCCTGGTCGAGACCGGGCCGGTCGACATGGGCGCGTTCACCCAGGCCGAGATGAACGTGGTGCTCGGCGACGTCCCAGCCCTGGCCGGCGTCGAGGAGGCGGTGCTCGCCGAGGCTGTGCGCTCCCTGGCGGCCCGCGGGGTGCTGCACCGGGTGCCCGGGCAGGCCGCTGCCGAGGTCGTCGGAGACCTCGGCCTCATCGTCGCCCTGGTCGCGACGAGCGTCGGCACCCTCGACATCCGTCGCGGACATGAGGGCCCGGCCGATGCCCCGTGGCGCTGGCTGATCTCCCTGTTCGGCAACGGCGTCGTGGGCATCGACCGGATCGACACGCTCGGCCTGCACCGGCTGTCGATGTACTCGGTCGGCGGGATCGCCGACGTGGTGGCCGATCGCATGATCGACGGGAAGGCCAGGATCCCGGCTGGGGCGGACGAACCCGTCTCGATCGGCGATGCCGAGCTGCGGCGAGTAGCCGAGGCCGCCCCGGCACGCTGGCAACTGATCCATCGGGTCCCCCGCCGTGAGACGGGCACTCGGCTGGTGGTCGAGTCGATGGTGCTGCGCACCGGGGAGTCGCGGGTGGACCTGATCACCCGAACGCCGGAGGATGACGGGTACCAGCGGGTGGCTGTCGACGCCGGAGTGCTGCGCGAGTACCTCAGGGGCCTGTTCCTGCTGCGATGAGCACCACCGTGCTCGAGGGAGCGGAGAGCGACCGCCGCGCGCATCTCCTCCTCCGGTCCGGGGGTGTGTAGTCTCGCGCGGGAATGTCCAGCCGCCGATCAAGGATGTCCTGGGATGACGCCCAACCCCGCTGATGACCCGGGCGCGAGCCAGCGCCCAGTGCCGACCTCCGTCGACCTGAGCGGTCTGCACAGGAAGGCCCTTGAGTCGCTGGCCCGCGCGCTTCTCCCCCGCGAGAGAGTCCGCGTGGTCATCCTCGGCGAGCAGGACCAGGCGATCATCGGCACCGAGCGACGGGCATTCGTGTTCAAGAAGGGCTCGGCCGGCGGGGCGCTGTTCACCACTGAGTTGATCAGTTGGGACTACGCGCACCTGACGGGGGTCGAGATGCTCATCGCCGAGCAGGCCGGTGCCGTCGTCCTGCAGGCCAGCAGCCAGGTCGGGCGCACCCAGCGCCTGCGCGGCCAGTATGAGAAGGACCCGTTCAAGGCGCCCAACGCCCTCCCGGTGGTGCCGCCCTTCGAGACCACAGCAGCCGCAGCAGAGTCCCTTCGCGCCCTGATCGCGGCCGCCAACACTCCTGCGCCGCCGGTCGCACCCGTGACTTCGCCATCACCGGCCCAGGAGCTGGCGCACCTCGTGGAGCTCCGGGATCTGGGCGTGATCACGCCCGAGGAGTTCGAGATCATGAAGGCCAGGGTCGTCCACGGTGGATGAGCCGCTGGAAGCCCAGGATGCTCCGATCGACGCCACTCCCGCGGAGCGCGCCCTGGCAGCCATCGCCGCGACCGGGATCGCCTTCGAGGTGACCCGTCACGGCCACGTGAACAGCCTCGAGGAGGCAGCGGCGGCCCGGGGCCTGGAGCCCGGACGCCTGCTGAAGTCGATGGTCGTGCGGCGGGCCGACGACGACTTCCTCTTCGTCCTCGTGCCCGGGGGACGCACGATCAGCTGGCCGAAGCTGCGGGCCCTGCTGGGCGTGAGCCGCCTGTCGATGCCCAACGCGGACGTGGCCCTGGCCGTCACCGGGTACTCGCGGGGCACGATCACACCACTCGGGTCGTCGCGGCCCTGGCCGGTGATCGCCGATGCCGCCATGCCCAGCGGGCCGATCTCGATCGGCGGGGGCGTCAGCGGGACCGCCTTCACCGTGGATTCTGCCGACCTCGTCGAGGCCCTCGGGGCACAGGTGGCCGACGTCACCGAATCCGAGGGCACCGCGACCTGAGCCGCCCGGGCAGGTTCAGCGCATCCGGGCGCGCAGGCCGGCGATGATCGCGTCGAGGTCTGCCGACGTCCGGCACCCCGAGCGCCCGAGCATGGCGGCAGCCGCGGCCAGCACCTCGGCACCGAACGTCGCTCCATCGTCGCCACCTCGAACTCGGTCTGCGCCACCGTGGCGTGGTACTCGGTCCTCCCGGGCCTCCCGATCGGCCCAGGCGCTGGCACTCTGGTTAGGCTCGATGGCGACCACCAGCCGGGCGAGGAGTGCCGATGAAGGTTCGCAGCAAGGTCGTCGTCGTGACCGGGGCGGGAAGTGGGATGGGCCGCGAGCTGACCCTCGCGCTCCTGCGTCGCGGTGCCCGGGTGGCAGCGGTCGACGTCCGTGCGGAGGGGCTCGAGGAGACAGCCGTCCTTGCGGTGGCCGGCGAGCGCATGTCGACCCACGTCCTGGACATCACCGATCGCGCGGCGTGCGAGGGCCTGCCCGACGAGGTGCTCGCCCACCACGGCTGCGTCGACGGGCTGATCAACAACGCCGGGATCATCCAGCCGTTCGTGACCATCGAGGACCTCGACTACCCGACGATCGAGCGCGTCCTCAACGTCAACCTGATGGGCACGATCCACATGGTCAAGGCGTTCCTGCCGCACCTCAAGGCGCGCCCCGAGGCGCACATCGCCAACGTGTCGAGCATGGGCGGGTTCCTACCGGTGCCCGGCCAGGTCATGTACGGGGCATCGAAGGCGGCCGTGAAGCTGCTGACCGAGGGGCTCTACGCGGAGCTGCTGGACACGAACGTGGGCGTCTCGGTGATCATGCCCGGGGCAGTGGCGACCAACATCACGCAGAACTCCGGGGTGAGCGCCCCCGGCGGGTCCGAGGCGGCCGACACCAGCAACTACCCCACAACCTCCGCCCCGGACGCCGCGCGGATCATGCTCGACGGCATCGAGGCCGGACGCCTGCACATCTTCGTCGGCCGCGACTCACGCCTGATGAACGCCGCCACCCGCGTGGCGCCCCGTCAGGCCACCCATCTGATCCAGAGGCAGATGAAGAAGCTGATGCCCTCGACGTAGGGCGTCATGCCTGGCGCAGGCCAGCCCCGTTGGTGGCGATGACCTCGGCGTACCCGTCGAAGGCGCGTTGGCGGGTGTTGGTGCTCCGATTGCCGCGTCTGACGCGCCTCTAGACCGGCCAGGGCCAACCCGTGCCCCGAATGCCGCGAAGGAGCCGGCACAGGGGCGCCATACGCGGTGATCGAGGCACATCCGGGCGAGTGCGCGCAGCCGGGCCGACGTAACGCGGCGGTCGAGGCACGCCGTGGCGCCTCGGGGCCGTGGCGCTCGCTGAGCTCCGCGGTCGTGAAGCCGACCAGGTCGATGGCACCCCAGTGGGGTGTCATCGCTACCCCTCCGTCGGGTAGGTGAGGCCGATCTGGCGACGGACCTCGTCCATGGTGCGCATCACCTCGAGGGTGCCCTGCCAGCTCATGAGCGGGCTCTCCGAAAGACCCGCGGAGATGCACCGGGACACCTCGGCCGCCTCATACTGCATCCCCGCGTCGACCATGCCGTCGTAGGTCCAGCGGGAGCCGTCGTCACGCACGACGGTGAACCGCGTCGGGGCGTAGAACCTCCCCTGGATCTCGATCCGGCCGTGGGTTCCGAACACGACGGCAGTCGTGGCCGTGTTCGCCTCGAGGGTCGTGTGCAGGCTGGCCTGAGCATCACCGAAACCGAGCGCGATCGAGACCTGCCCATCGACCCCGTTGGGCGTCAATGTCCCGATCGCCGAGACCCGGTCGGGGGCGCCGAACAGGTCGTGGGCGAAGGAGACGGGGTAGACCCCGAGGTCGAGCAGCGCGCCTCCGGCCAGCGCCGGGTCGTGCAGTCGATGGGTCGCGGGATGGTGACCCATGTTCTGGCCGTGGTCGGCGATGACCCCCACCAGCTCACCGATCTCGTCGCGCGCAAGGACGTCTCGCAGGACGACCACGTGCGGCAGGAAGCGGGTCCACATCGCCTCCATCACGAACACTCCCGCCGCACGGGCGGCGTCGAACACCTGGGTGGCCTCAGCGGCGTTGACGGTGAACGCCTTCTCGACCAGGACATGCTTCCCGGCCCCGATGGCCAGCAGGGCGTGGTCGCGGTGCTCGGAGTGGGGGGAGGCGATGTAGACGACATCGACGTCCGGATCGCCGACCAGGGCCTCGTAGCTGCCGTGCGCGGTGGGAATCGCGTGGCGGGCGGCGAACTCGTCGGCACGCTCCTGGGCGCGCGATCCCGCCGCCACCACGGAGGACTGCGTGTACCGGGTGACCGCCTCGGTGAACACGCTGGCGATCCCGCCGGCGCCGAGGACGCCCCACCGAAGGGCGGAGGCGGTGGTGGGATCGGACGGGGTCGCGGGGTGGGTCTGCGTCATCCCGCCACAGTAGCCACCGACGTGCGCGCGGGGGAGCCTGGGCGCGACACTGGTTCCGATCCGACCCGTCACCGCCGCGGCGGTTGACCTGATCGAAGGAGGCCCGCCCCATGGGCACGCACGAGGTGGATGCCTACATGGACGCTGTGCCCGAGCCGCAGCGCAGCACGCTGGCCCAGGTCCGGACCAGTCTCGAGGTCCTGTTGCCAGGCGCCGAGCAGACCATCAGCTACGGCTCGCCCACGTTCAAGGTCCGCGGCAAGGGCGTTGCCGGGTTCGCGGCGTTCGCCCATCACTGCAGCTACCTGCCGATGAGCGGGGGCGTCACGGCCACGCTGGCCGACGAGCTGACCGGATACGAGACGACCAAGGGGTCGGTGAAGTTCCCGATCGACGAGCCACTTCCCGAGCCGATCCTGCGCGCCCTGGTCGATGCCCGGCTCGCGGAGCTGGGCCTGAGTCGCTGAGGCACGGGGTGCCCGCTGCGGCACCCCTCCGGTCCCCGCGCAACTCAGGCCGAACGGCACGTACCCCGTACGAGCCCCCGGAGCACACTGGAATCACGGGGGAGGAAGGCCGTGCGCCATGAGTGACACTCTGCCCACCGGTTCGACACTTCCCCTGACCGAGATCCTGGACACGCTCGTCAGCCGGGGCACCATCTCGAGCGACCAACGCGCCGCCATCATCGCCGAGGTGGGCGGCGTTGTGCCCGCATCTTCGGGACCAGTTGAACGACGACCGGCCCCCTCCCCCACACGCCATCGTCGATCGCTGAGCGAGGTCCTGATCGAGGTCGGGCTCTACGTCGGCGGTGCTCTCGTGATCGCGGCCGCGGTCGTCCTTGTGGCCCAGAACTGGGAGTCGATGAGCCTGGGCGTGCAGATCGCCATCCTCGGCGTGACCGCGCTCGTCGCCGGTGGGGCGGCCCTGGTCGTTGCCCACGGGGCAGGACCGGGCTCAGTTCGCCGTCGGCTGGCCGGCGTCCTGTTCGTGGGCGCGGCCATGAGCGCGGCCGGCACCACGGCGCTGCTGGTCGGGGAGGACACCGACTACACCGGCCTTGCCGCGTTCGTGGTCGCCCTTGCGGTGATGGTGGGAGCGCACCTGGTCGCGTCGAGCACCATCACGGAGCTCGGCATGTTCGTTGCGAGCTTCGGGATGGTCCAGTCGATCATCGAGGCGTTCCGCCCCGAGGCTGTCAGCTCCTTCTACGACGAGATGACCACCTACGACCGCTACGCACCGCTGGCGGTCGTCGCATTCGGCGTGCTGTGGGCGCTGGTGGTGTCCCGACGCCTGGCCCATCGGGAGTTGGCGGTCCTCGTCGGGATGGCCGTGGCCCTGATGTCGGCCCTGCCGATCATCGGTGCGGACTCCTCGCGCGCGGTCGGCATGGTCGTCATGGCACTGTTGGCGACCCTTGGGTTCTGGCGCTTCCTCGTCGACGGCTACTGGCCGTGGCTGGCTGCGGCAATCGCCAGCGTCACGGCCCTCGTGTTCTGGGCTGTGGGCGGGGCGGACCGGCCGGCCCTGGCCATCTTGGTCGCCGGCCTGGTCATGCTCGGGTCGAGCGCCCTGGGCATGCTGGTCGCCCGCCGACGTCGGGCCGCCCTCACGGTCGGCGACGCCTCTCCCCCGGTCGCCTGAAAGGGGCCGCTGCGGGGAGGATGGGCGCACTTCGCCCGCAGAATGGAGTGCGTCATGCCATGGACGGTCCAGCCGCTCGATGCCTCCACCTGGGATGGCTTCGCGGAGCTCGTGGAGCGCAACAACGGGATCTACGGCGGGTGCTGGTGCATCGGGTTCCACCCGGAGCGCGGCCAGTGGGACATCGCTCGCGCGGTGAAGGAGGAACGGGTTCGCTCTGATCGCGCCCACGCGGCACTGGTGCTCGACGAGGACGGAGCCGTGCAGGGCTGGTGCCAGTACGGAAGCCCGCAGGAGCTCCCCAACATCAAGAACAAGCGTGAGTACTCCAAGGACGCGCCAGCTGAACCGGATTGGCGGATCACCTGCGTATTCGTCGACCGGAAGCACCGCGGCCAGGGCGTCGCGCGAGTGGCCCTGGAAGGCGCACTCGACCAGATCGCCCGCGCGGGCGGGGGGCTCGTCGAGGCCATCTCGGAGGTGACCGTCGGCCGCGAGGCGCCCGGCCGGTTCCTGTTCAGCGCCACCGTCGAGCTGCTCGAGGAGCATGGATTCACCCGCGTCCGGCCGGTCGGCAAGCACGCGTGGATCGTGAGTCGGATGGTCGAGGCAGCCTGAACTCCACGGATACCCCCGGTCAGGGAGCCACCGCCGAGAGGGGCGGCAAGTATTGGCCCTGCACAGCGCCGACACAGAATGCCGGTTCCTCGCCCGGCACGCAGGCGTCTCCGTTCTGTCCGTGGACTACCGACTCGCCCCCGAGCATCGCTTCCCCGCCGCGCCTGACGACGCACTCGCCGCCTTCCGATTCGCGGTCGACCGGGCCGAGGAGTGGGGCCACGATCCTCAATGGATTGCTGTTGGCGGGGACTCGGCCGGTGGCAACCTCGCTGCGGTGCTCTGCCAGGACCTGAGGGCACTCGACGAGGTTCGACCGGCGTTCCAGCTGCTCTTCTTCCCGGTTACCGATCTGGTGACCAAGCACCCGTCCTACCGCGAGTTCGCCGACGGGTTCTTCCTCACCGAGAAGCAGATGGACTGGTACCGGGGCCACTACCTGGGTGATCACCCGGCGAACGACCCGCGGGTCTCCCCGCTGCTCGCTGAGGACCTCTCGGACCTGCCGCCCGCCTATGTGACCGTCTCAGGATTCGACGTGCTTCGCGATGAGGGCGAGGCGTACGCACGCCGGATGGCCGCCGCCGGGGTGCGGGTCGCGCTGCGCCGGCACGACCGCCTGATCCACGCCTTCGTCAACTCGACCGGGGTTGGCCACAGCAGCCGCGAGGCGTTCCTCGAGGCGTGCGGGGCGCTGCGGGCCGGGATCGGCGGGGGGGACGGCACCCCGGTAGCGCCCGGCTGCATCCGTCAGCCGGCCTGCCAGGACTGGAACCACCGACCCTGGCAAGCTTCGGCTCATGGCCGACCGGGGGATGGACACGGGCGTCTACGAGGACCTCGTTACTTCCGCCCTTGAGGAGCGGTTGCATCAACTCCTCGCGACTGAC
Source organism: uncultured Actinomycetes bacterium (assembly GCA_963736425.1). Taxonomy (GTDB): domain Bacteria; phylum Actinomycetota; class Actinomycetes; order S36-B12; family CAIYMF01; genus Prado023. Next base: position 47,188 of record CAVTOX010000014.1, on the reverse strand, counting down.
ACCCCGATAACGCGTCGCCTCATGGATTCCGAGGCCGCAGATCGCTTCGCCCTGCACGTCTCCGAGGCGCTCCGGCGGGCGATCGCTGCTCAGCCCGATCACGGCCGCGCGGTCGAGTCCTCCCGCGTCGTCACAGCCCTCCTCCGGCAGCTCGAGGTTGAGCTGCGCGGCTACACCGCGGCGCCAGACATCCCCGCCGAAGAGCCCGCCGTCCTCACCGGAGTCGTGACCCGCAACCCCGACGGATCGACCCCAGAGGTGCACTCTCCCATCACGCCCCTGCTCGACACGACTGTCCTGACCAACAGCAAGCAGGACCTGAACATGTCGGCCCACCTGAAGTCCGAGATCCGCTCTGCCTCGGGTATCGATGCCATCATCGCGTTCATCCGACGGCCCGGTGTCCGCCCATTGCTCGCGGACCTGCGCCGAGTGGTCGAGACGGGGCATCGAGTGCGGATCCTGACGACCACCTTCACCGGGTTCACTGAGGTTGAGGCCCTCACGATGCTCGCCGACGCCGGAGCCGAGATCCGGGTCTCCTACGACACGAGCAGCTCACGACTCCACGCCAAGGCATGGATCTTCCACCGGCCGGCCCGGGCTTCGACGGCGTTCGTCGGCAGCTCCAACTTCACCTCGCATGCCCTGAACACCGGCATGGAATGGAACGTGCGGCTCTCCCAGCGGCGAAACCCGGACGCGGTGGAGAAGATGATGCGGGTGTTCGATTCCTACTGGGAGTCAGACGACTTCGTCGCGTTCGACGCCGACGAGTTCCGCTCCAGGGCCACCACCCCGTTGCCGCCACACGGCTCGGCTGAACTCCAGCTCTTCGACATCGCACCCCACCCCTTCCAGGAGCGGATGCTCGAGGAGATCCGCGTCGCACGCGAGCTGGGCCATCACCGGAACCTGCTTGTCGCCGCGACCGGAACCGGCAAGACCGTGATGGCTGCCCTGGACTACAAGGACCTCGTTCGCAGGCAGCCACGAGCGCGGCTGCTCTTCGTCGCACACCGTGAGGAGATCCTCGACCAGTCCCTGCAGACCTTCCGGATGGTCCTCGGTGATGCGGCCTTCGGCGAGAAGTGGGTGGGCACCCACCGGCCGAAGCACTTCGAGCACGTGTTCGCCTCGATCCAGTCGCTGAGCCGAAACGGCCTCACGGACCTCGACCCGAGCCACTTCGACGTCGTCATCGTCGACGAGTTCCATCACGCGGCCGCCGCCACCTACGAGCGGCTCCTGACACAGGTCCGACCCCGCGAGCTCCTGGGATTGACCGCGACCCCCGAGCGGGCCGACGGCCTCAGCGTCCTGGACCACTTCGACGGGCGGATCGCTGCTGAGATGCGACTCTGGGATGCCATCGCCGAGGGGCGACTGGCCCCCTTCCAGTACTTCGCGATCCATGACGGGGCGTCCCTCACCGAGGTGCCCTGGAAGCGGGGCAAGGGGTACGACGTGGAGGCGCTGTCCAACGTCTTCACCTCCGACCAGGCGTGGGCGCGCCTCGTGATCCGCAAGACGGCCGAACAGGCCGACGTCACGCAGATGCGGGCGATGGGCTTCTGCGTGAGCGTCGCACACGCACGCTTCATGGCCGATCAGTTCACCGCATCGGGCATCCCGTCAGTGGCGGTGTGGGGCGATTCCCCCGACGACGAGCGCCGACAAGCGCTGTCCGACCTACGCGCGGGCAGGATCCGAGCCGTCTTCAGCGTCGACCTGTTCAACGAGGGCGTGGACATCCCGCACGTCGACACGCTGTTGATGCTGCGGCCCACCGAGTCGGCCACCCTGTTCCTCCAGCAGCTCGGCCGCGGCCTTCGCAAGACCGACGACAAGGAGTTCTGCACCGTCCTGGACTTCGTCTCCCAGCACAACCGGGAATTCCGATTCGACCTGAAGATGCGGGCCCTGGTCGGTGGGGGCTCGCGCAAGGATCTCCTGCGCAACATCGAGCAGGGCTTCCCGAATCTGCCGCCGGGGGCCAGCGCGAGCATGGACGCAGTCGCCCAGGACATCGTCCTGGCGTCCATCCGCAACTCGCTACCGTCCACGAAGCCGCAGTTCGTCGGCGAACTCCGGGCAATGGTGTCCGCTGGGCACGAACCCACCCTGCCGAACTTCCTGGCGCACACCGGGGTCGAGCTTCGGTCCGTGTACTCGTCCGGCCGCTGCTTCTCGGATCTCCTCGACGCCGCCGGCCTCCCGATCGAGCCGTCCGGGCACCACGAGAGGCCCCTGCGCAAGGCGCTGGGTCGGTTGCTGCACCTCGACGACCTCGAGCGGATCGGCCTCTACCGGACCCTGTTCGCAGGCAACCGACCGATCGTCGGCCAGCTCGACGAACGTCCCGCGCGGCTCTGGCGCATGCTCATCGCCCAGGTCACCGAGCAGGCACTCACCAAGGACGCGACCGTCCAGCAGGCAACTGACCTGCTCTGGTCCCATCCCCAGGTTCGGGCCGAGCTCGCCCAGGTCCTCGAGGTCCTGGCCGGGCGGATCGACCACGAGCACATACCGCTCCCTGGCGGCGACCCCTGCCCACTGCTCGTCCACGCCCGGTACTCACGCATCGAGGTCCAAGCGGCCCTGGGCGATGGCGACAGGGCGAAGGTGCCGGATTGGCGCGAGGGCGTACGGTGGCTGCCCGACGAGCAGGTCGACGCGCTGCTGGTCACCCTCAACAAGGCCGAGGGCAGCTTCTCCCCCACCACTGCCTACCGTGACTACGCCATGACGCGCACGCTCTTCCACTGGGAGAGCCAGTCGACCACGAGCCCCGAGTCCCCTACCGGCCAGCGGTACCAGAACCACACCGCCGGGGGTTCCCGGGTCATGCTCTTCGCCCGGATGTCCCAAGCGGACAGGGACTTCTGGTTCCTCGGCACGGCCACGTACGTCTCGCACGAGGGGCGGCTACCCATGGCCGTCGTGTGGAAGCTCGATCACCCCATCCCGGCCGACCTGTACCCGGACTTCGCCGCCGTCGGCGTGGCCTGAGGCTCTCAGGGCACGCCCAGACACGCAGCACCACTTCACCCACGCGCTTGTCGCGCGCCGCGCGCGTTCCGTCGGAGTCCGGGACTTGTCCACGGACACCGTGACACAGGCTTTGCGAGTGTCGGTCCACTTGATAGGATTCGAACATCAGTTCGAGCGGGGGGGTGGGGGTGACCAGTACGATTCTCGACCAGCAGGCGGTGGTCGATCCGCGGGCGGTGGGCGCGTTGCCGGCCGCGTCGGCCGATGTTGTGGCCCTCTGGGATCGGAGCACGTCGTGCGCGGTCGGGGTCCTGCCCCAGATGGGCCTGCTCGCCGGGGACCGCCCGACCGCTGACGTCGAGGTGCTGGCTGGGGCGTTCGCCGCGGTGGAGTACGAGCTGGCCCGCCGGCTGCACGCCGCCACCACCGCGGGCAGCCTGCCCCTGGTCGGCCCCGGAGCGGTACTGGCCGCCCGAGGGTGGGCCTCCCCCCAATCCCGCCGTCTGGCCCGCACCGGAGCACTGGCCGCCGCGCACCCATCGGTGGCCGCAGCATGGGCGGCCGGGATCATCACCTCCGAACACGTCGACGCGGTCGCCCGCAACACCGGACCGCTGACCGCCGACCAGCTCGCGGCCGTGATCGCCGAGCTGGGCACCCGATGGGGGCAGTGGTCCCCACCGATGATCACCCGCCTCGTGCTCAGCGCCATCCGACTGCTGCACCCACCCGCAGACGACCAGCCGACCGGGGATGAGGCTGCCGCGCACGCCAGCCGCGACCTGTCCTTCGCCCTGCTCGGCGACACCGTCATCCTGGCCGGGACCCTGCCCCGCCTGGAAGGAGAAGCCGTCATCGCCGCGATCGACGCCCTGGCCGAACGGCTGCGCAGCACCGCCGACCACGTCCCCGCCGGAGCCCGGCGGGCCGACGCCCTCGTCGAGCTGGCCAACACCGCCGCCACCGCCGGTGCCCTGCCCACACGCGGCGGGCTGCCCGTGGCACTCACCGTCACCCTGGAACACACCCGGCTCGGGGACCCGATCTGGACCACCAGCCGCGGCCACCTCCTCACCCCCGCCGAGCAGCGGTTCACCGCCTGCGACCCCACCCTCACCCCCATCGCAGTCACCACCCCCGGACGGCGAACCCCCGAGGAATCAGCCGACCACGGCGCGCACTGCCCAGACACCCTCGAGGGAATCGTCAACATCGATGGCACGGCACCCATCGGCGGCGCGGCACCGGTCGACGGCACTGGACCTCCATCCCCAACCACGACCGAACCCGCACCCACGGCCGCGGCCACCGCCCGGATCGCGGCTCTGGCCGCGCTGCTGTTCGACGGGCCGCGGATCCCGCTGGCAGTCGGACGCACCTCCCGGACCGCCACCCCCGCCCAACGCAAAGCCCTGGCCGCCCGCGACGGCGGATGCATCATCCCCGGATGCCAGATCCCAGCCGAGAACTGCCAGTCCCACCACATACAGGACTGGGCCGACGGCGGACCATCGGACATCAACAACCTGGCCTTGTTGTGCTGGACACACCACCGCCAGGTCGACCTCAACATGTGGACGATCGAGCCCGCCGAACCCGGGGACAGAGTCCCGGAACCACCCCCAGGAGCACCCCCCGGAACACCCTGGCCAGGCAACAACGGATCACCCTGGACCATCCACACCCAACACCGCACCCGCTGGCGACTGTGAAAGGTGCAGACCCGAACTGACCCAGATTCCCGGCGGCGGACCCCGTCGCAGGTCAGACCCCCATGTGCGGATGAGTCGGTCTGTAAGCCGGGTCCTGTCCATGGGGTCCGTCACCGGAACACCCTTGCGCGGCCATCCATCTACGACTGCCGTTGCCGACAGCCTCCTGCGGTCTACCCGTGAGCTCGGGCGGGCCGCCCTCGAACGCTCACGCAGTCCCGACGCGAACGCCGGTCCCTTATGACCTTGCTCCGGGTGGGGTTTGCATAGCCGCCCCAGTCACCTGGGGCGCTGGTGGTCTCTTGCACCACCGTTTCACCCTTACCCCGCTCCCCGAAGGGCGCGAGGCGGTCTGCTCTCTGTTGCACTGTCCCGCGGGTCACCCCGGGTGGGTGTTACCCACCACCGTGCCCTGTGGAGCCCGGACTTTCCTCGACGACGCCGGCCCCGAGGGACCGTGCCGCCGCGGCCGCCCGACCGACTCATCCGCCCTCGAAGGGTAGCGGCCACGACCCCCCACGTCGAACAACCTCAGCGCTGGGCGATCTCCCACACGTGACCGCCGGGGTCGCGGAAGCTCGCTGTGCGGGGCCCCCACGGACGGTCCTCCGGGCCGCGCAGCAGTTCGACGCCCCGGGCGACGAGACCGGCGGCCACCGCGTCCACGTCGTCGACCGGCACAGTCAGCTGTACCCGCACCCCCGACTCAGCAGGCGCGACGGGAACCGGGTCCAGCAGCCCCGGCCCCTTGTCCGCCTCGAGGAGGTTGATGAGCAGGTCGCCGAACTTGAACACCGCCGAGTCCCCGCTGAAGTAGTGCTCGGGGAGCTCGAAGGCGCGCCCGTAGAACTCACGCGCAGCGTCGAGGTCCTCAACCACCAGCGTGATCGCGAACACCCGCTGCGCCCAATTCCCGGTCGGCTCCTGCGTCATCGATCCATCCTCTCCACGATTGCCTCGACAGCTGCCTTCATGGCCATCAGCTCGCCTCGACCCGCGCCACCTCGGCAGCAACGTCGAAGTCCCCCGGCGGGTAGGACAGGTTCATCGCCCGGAGCGTCTCGACCAGCACGTTGGAAAGGATCCAGTCGCGGTGCCACTTGTGGTTGGCCGGCACGACGTACCAGGGCGAGCCCTCCGTCGAGCACTTCGTGAGGGCGTCTGAGTAGGCGGCCTGGTAGTCGTCCCAGAGCATGCGCTCGTCCACGTCCCCGGGGTTGTACTTCCAGTGCTTGGTCGGATCGCCGAGCCGCTCGAGCAGCCGCTGCTTCTGCTCGTCACGTGAGATGTGCAGCATGACCTTGATGATGGTGACGCCGCGCTCGTTGAGCCCGGCCTCCCACGCGTTGATCCCGTCGTAGCGGGCCCGCCAGGTCTCCTCCGGGACGAACCCGCGCACGCGCTCGATCAGCACCGTCTCGTAGTGCGAGCGGTCCCACAGCCGGACCTTGCCCACCTCGGGCAGAGCCCGCTCGTGGCGCCAGAGGTAGTCGTGCTGCTTCTCCTCCGCGTTCGGCGCACCGAAACCGGTCACCGAGAACCCCAACGGATCGAGCAGCCTGTCGATGGCCTTGGTCGCCCCACCCTTGCCCGAGGTGTCCATCCCCTGCAGGCAGATCAGGACCGAGCGGTTGCCACCCTTGCGCGACTCCGCCCACAGTTTCTCGTGCAGCTCGGAGGCCTCCTCCTCGAGTGCCAGGCAGGCCGCCCGAGCGGCGTCCCGGTCCTCGGGACCGTGGGCCACCACCTCGGGATCGATCTCCGCCAGGTCGAAGCCGGGGCCCACCCGATACAGCTCACGAACGTTGCCCGGGTTGGCCCCGTTCGCAGCCCCCGGCGCATTCGGTACCGCGGACTTGTCGTTCGCCTTGCTCCCCTTAGCCTTGCTCCCCTTGCCTGTGGCCTTGCTCCCCTTGCCCATGGCACACCCTCCCAGAGATCGACTGCACATCGTCGGGCCATGCCTAGCACCGTCGTCGGCGCCCACGCGCGACGGGCACCCCGGCTGAGACGAAGAACGGTTGAAGAAGTACCTCCGCCGGTATTGCTTCCGGCCGGGCGGGGCCCTACCGTGAGACGTGTTCCGAACAAAGCAATACACCGTCTGACCGACAAGTGAACAGTTCCACCGACGAGATCAGCGAAGCAGGAAGAACGACTGAGAAGTCGAGCTCACCGAAGGAAACGGATCAACACCACGGTTGACCAAACCCAAGGAAGCGAAGAACCGAGCAAGCAGCCACAAGGCAGCCGCAGATCACACAAAATCGCCGGACAGGACAATCACCGACGCGAGAGCGTCAGGACAGGCACCTATCACGCTTTGAACGGAACTTGGGGCTCCTCGATCTCAACCATCGAGGAGCCCCAACCCTTTGCAGCACCTCCGAGACTCCCACAGCCCAGCACGGGCGCATCTGGGACACGCCGGGGATCCGCGACCCCATGGGCCGTCCAACGCTGGCATCCGGGACGCACCCGGACCAATCAGGCGGTCTCGTGCATGACGCCGTGGAGGTGCCCGGACTCCCCCATGCCGAAGACCGTGCTGATTCCGTCGGCCCACCACGCCAGCGTCGTCAGGGAGCAGGGCGCGAGCTCGAACCGGTAGGCGCTCGACGCCGGGGCTTCCAGAACGAGCTGCACCAGGACCTTGATCGGCGTCACGTGGCTCACGGCCAGCACCCGCTGGCGGGGGAACCTCTCCACCAGTTCAGCGCGTGCGGCATCGACCCGACGCCGCACGGTCGCGAACGACTCCCCGCCGGGCGGCGCCACCTCGGTCGAGGCCATCCACGCGGCCAGCTCATCGGGCCAGCGCTCCTTGACCTCCGCGAAGTTCAGCGAGTCCCACTCGCCGAAGTCGGCCTCCGCGATCCCGTCGACGACGATCGGCTCACCCATCCCCAGCCGCTCGCTGATGATCGCCGCCGTCTGCCGTGTGCGCTGCAGCGGCGAGCACACGATGACGTCCGCACCTCCGCGGCGCGCCATCTCCTCGGCCGCCGCCTCGGCCTGACGTCGGCCGAGATCGATCAGCGGCGGGTCGAACCCGTTGACGCCGGAGAACCGGTGCTCGATGCTCTGCTGGGTCACGCCGTGGCGCACCATCAGCAACGTCGTCGGCGCGCCGAGGTCCGCGCGCGACCAGCCGACGATCTTCCTCGACGAGGCGCCGGGGGCCACGGGCGCGTCGAAGAGGGCGGGCTCGGCCGTGTCGGGGCCTGTCGGCTCCCCGCGCAACGTGGCCCGGATCTGGGCGGCACCAGCCTCAGCGGCAACCGCCCCGCTCACCCACGACCCGGGCGCCTGCCCCGCAGCGGCGGCTGCCTCTGCCTGCGCTTCGGCCTGCGCCTCGGCGCCCAGGTGATCGGCCACGTCGACGTAGATGTCGGGGTCACCAGCCCCCCGGTTCCAGCGCTCGATCTTGGCCGGCCGGCCGGCGGCTGCGGCGTCCAGCGACTGGTTGGCCAGGGAGTCGGCCCGCTTGTTCTGCGCGCGCGGCACCCATGTGAAGCGCACGCGGTCCGGTGGGGCCAGCGCCTTGGCGCGCAGGGCGAGCTCACGCAGCCTGGCGTTCTTGATGGCCCATCCCCCGGAGAGCTGCTCGACCACGAGCTTGGAGTCCAGGCGCGCCTCGACCCGCGCGGTCGGGTCGATCTCCTGCGCGGCCACCAGGCCGGCGGTCACGCCCTCGTACTCGGCGACGTTGTTCGTCTGGATGCCCAGGTAGTCGGCCAGCTCGACGAGGATCTCGCCGGTGCGTGCGTCGAGCACGACGGCCCCGTAAGCGGCCGGGCCGGGGTTGCCCCGGGATCCGCCGTCGGCCTCGATGACCAGGTGCCTCACAGGCCGGACTCGGCGGTGCGCACGAGGATCCGCCGGCACTCCTCGCAGCGCACGACCTCGTCTGCCGGCTCCGCACGGATCCGACCGAGGTCTGCTGGGGTCAGCGTGATCTGGCAGCCCTGGCATCGTCCGCGATGCAGGGGCGCGGCGCCGATCCCTCCCGAGCCGGCACGGATGCGGTCGTAGAGCGCCAGCAGGTCAGCAGGGATCTCCGGCGCCACCCGTGCCCGCTCGCCCCCGACCCGCTCGACCTCGAGATCGATGTCGGCGAACGCCGAATCGCGGGCACCCTCCGCGGTGCGCCTGGCCTCGGCGAGATCGTTGAGTGCTGCGGTGGCCGACGCCGCGCGGGTCTGCGCATCCTCGAGCTTCTGCATCACCTCGAGCTCGGCGTCCTCCAGGTCGCTGACCCGCCGGGCCAGGTTCCCGATCTCACGCTGCAGGTCCTCGAGCTGGCGGGCGGAGGCAACCGACCCGGCGTCGAGCATGGCCTGATCGCGCGCGATCCGCTCCCGGACCTGGGCGACGTCGGCCTCGGCCCTGGTCATCTCCCGCTCGAGGTCCGACACGGCGGTGCGCACCGCGACCTCATGGTCGCGCAGCTCCCCCGCGCGCGCATCGAGCGCCACGAGCTCGGCGATCTGCGGGACCCCGCGACGGCGGTGCGCCAATTGGCCAAGGACGGTGTCCAGGGCCTGCAGGTCGAGCAGTCGGAGCTGGGCAGCGGCATCAGCGCGCATCGGTGGGCCTCCCCACGTGGAACGTCCACGGATCGGTGACGGTGGTGGACACGGTAGTGCCCACGGAGTAGCCGGCGGCGGCGGCGTCCTGCTCGAGGAGCCGCGCGGCCTGCGGCAGCCACATCCACTCCGCCGCCCAGTGCGCGACGTCGACCAGCGCGCAGCCACCGGCCTCCAGGTGCTCGCTGGCGCGATGGTGGCGCAGGTCGGAGGTGAGGTACACGTCGGCGCCGGCCGCGCTCGCGGCGCCGAGCATGGAGTCGCCGGAACCCCCGCAGATCGCGACCCGGCGGATGACCCGATTCGGATCCCCGGCCGCCCGTACGCCCTGGGCGGTGGTGGGAAGCGTGGCGGCGACGATGTCGGCGAAATCCGCGAGGGACATCGGCTCGGCCAGCTCGCCGACTCGGCCGCCCCCACGCCCGCTGGGGACGTCGGCCAGCGCGATCACGTCGAACGCCGGCTCCTCGTAGGGGTGGGCAGCGCGCAGGGCGGCGATGACGTCGGCCCGTCGGCGTCGGGGCGCGACCATCTGCAGCATCGACTCCGCGACCGACTCGATCCGGCCGATCGTCCCGATCGTCGGGTTCGCGCCCGCCAGGGGGCGGAACGTCCCGGTGCCCGGTGCGGAGAACGCCGCACGGTCGTAGTCGCCGATCTGGCCCGCACCAGCGGCGGCCATCGCGTCGATGAGCGCCTCGGTGTCGGCGACCGGGACGAAGACGATGTACTTGTCCATCGGGTCCGGCTCGGCCCCGAGCGGTTCGAGAGGCGCGACCCGGGCCAGGCCGAGCGCGGCGGCGATGGCATCCGAGACCCCGGGCCGGGCGTTGTCGGCGTTCGTGTGCGCGGCCAGCAGGCCGATCCCGGCACGTACCAGGCGGTGCACGATCCGGCCCTTGGCGTCGTCGGCGGGGATGCCGTGCACCCCGGACAGGAACAGCGGGTGGTGCGTCACGAGCAGCTGCACGCCGTCGGCGATCGCCTCGTCGACCACGGCCGCCACCGGGTCGACGGCGAACATCACCTGCTCGACGCGCTCATCAGGGTCGCCACAGACGAGTCCGACGCGGTCCCAGGAGTCGGCCGTCCGCGGGTCGTAGCGACGGTGCAACAGCGTCACGACATTGCCCAGCGTCGCGGCGGAGGAGGGGTCGGGCACGTCCCGCAGACTACCCGCCGCGCGCTGGAAGAGGCGCCCGTTCAGGCGCCCAGCGTCACTGACGCACATGCGGTGGTGGGCCCGGCCGGGCTCGAACCGACGACCTACCCGGTGTAAGCGGGTTGCGCTACCAGCTGCGCCACGGGCCCGCGGGCAAGGGTACGCACGAAGCCGAGAACCACCAAAGCGCCGCGTGGTCACGCCCCACCAGCAAACCCTCCGCGAAAGCGCAGACCTTCCCGGTCTGCGCGGAGGGTCTCGAACCTTCGCGGAGGGTCTGCGCTGTGCGGCGGCGCCCCACCCGGGGTCAGGCGATCGCGGCCAACGCCTCGCGGTAGTCCTCGGGGTTGCGGACGTCGCCGGTGCCGCCGACGACCGCCCAACGCACCACGCCGTCACGGTCGAGGACGAACGAGGCGCGCGTGGCCATGCCGCGGTCGGGCAGGAACACCCCGTACTCCTGGGCGACGGCGCCGTGCGGCCAGAAGTCGCTGAGCAGGTCGTAGCCGAGGCCCTCGGCCGCCTTGTACGCCTTGAGTGCGTGCTTGCTGTCCACAGAGATCCCGAGGAGCACGGTGTCGTCGTCGAAGGCAGCCGATCCGGTCGCGCACGTTGCACCATTCGTCGGTGCACAGACCCGAGAAGGCGAAGGGGTAGAACACCAGCACCACCTTGCGGCCGCGCAGGTCAGACAGCGTGACCGATTCACCGTCCTGGTTCACCAGCGTGAAATCCGGGGCCTCCTGGCCGACCGTGACAGACATCTCAGTTCCTCCTCGTTGTGGGCACCGCCTAGGTGCGCCAATCCTGCATCGCACTGGCAGGATTGGCCAATGGCCGACGCGCATCCGCTCCCACCCGGGCTGGAGCCGGACCTCCACGAGCACGGCCTTGCCTCCGGCGACCTCGCCACCCTGGCGGGCGACATCGACCGGGCGTGGGAGCTGTTCGAGGGCGTTGCTGCCGAGGTGGATCCCGATGCGCCATCGCGCAAGCAGGGCTGGACGGCTCGCGAGCTGATCGCCCGCCTCGGGGAGTGGGAGTCGGGGCGCAGGCTGGGCGACCTCCTGGCCGATGCCCATGACGGCGACGCCGCGTACTACGACGCCGATACCGTGGACGAGCAGGTCCGGCTCGCCACGGCCGACCTCCCGTTCGACGACGTCCGTGCCGGCCTGGCGGCGGCGCGGACCACCACCCACGAGTGGCTCGGCTCAGATGCTCCCGCGACCTGGGGGTTGGTGCACACGTCCTCCCCCTTGGGACCGCTCCCGGTCCTGACGGTCATGAACGCAATGACCTACCAGCTGAGCATTGCCGCACTCGACCTCGAGCAGTGCGGCACGACGGCACCCGACGAGCTCCTGGGCATCGGGCTGTTCGCCCTGATCGACGCCACGGGCGCCCTCGCGGGACGCAAGCACATCACCGGGTCGTTCACCGCTGTGACCCCGGAGAGGATCGTCGGTGCGGGCGCACGCGCGGGGCACTGGCGCACCGCCGAGCTCGACGAGGACCCGAACATGGGCCCCGGCGTGCTGGCACCGACCCGCATGGTGATCGATGCCACCAGCGGGCGGGCCAATGTGGGGCACCTCTACCGGACGGGTGAGCTGCGCGTACGTGACCTCGGGGGCCTCGTGCGCCTCGCACCCGTGCTCGACGGCGTGCCGGGCATACCCCCCATGGGCGCGGTCGGTCGCGCACTCACGGTGGTCGATGCCGTCGGCGGGCTGTTCGGCCGGCTCCGCCGCTGACGTCTGGCGCGCGGAGCCTCACGCGCGGGGCGTCTCGAACCATCCCGCACCGTCGCGAGCGCCGGCCCCAGCTACCGCGAGACGAGCCTGACGGCCTGCCAGTGGGCAAGCGTCACCGACGTCGTACGTCGCAGTCCCGAGGTTGCCGCGGCGTCGGCGACGTCGGCCGGCTCCAGGGCCCCCTCGCGTCCGAACTTGGGAGTCAGGAGCCATACGACCCCGTTGTCCGCCAGCGGGGACTTCGCGTCAACCATGGCGTCGGCGAGGTCCCCGTCGTCCTCACGCCACCACAGCAGGACCATGTCGACGACTCCATCGAAGTCCTCGTCGACTGCCTGCTCCCCAGTTCCGGCGATCACGGCATCGGCAACCAGATCGTCAGTGTCGGTGTCGTACCCGATCTCCTGGACGGTCTGTCCCGTGCTCATGCCCAGCCGCTTGGCCAACGCCGATGCCTGATCGGCGTCGTCGGCCGTTGTACCCACCTGTGTCCCCTCACCTCGTGTCACCAGCTCCGCACGGTCGTGCGGCGCCGTTGGGCGCAAGTATGGTGCGAGAAGGGCGCCAAAGCCCACCTCAACGCGCACGTGCCGCTGGGAAGCGGAATAGTTGCCCCCGCTGCACCTGACCACGATCCGAGAGGTTGCCCACGTGACCGACTACGACCCGCTGATGCCCGGTGGCCTGCCCGACCAGTACGTCGACGCCGACCCCGCAGAGACCAGCGAGTGGCTCGAGTCCCTCGACGCGGTCGTCGACAACGCCGGCCCCACCCGTGCCCGATACCTGATGCTCGAGCTGCTGCGGCGCTCGGCTGAGCGCAGCGTCGGCGTGCCCGCCCTGCGCAGCACCGACTACATCAACACGATCTCGCCGGACAAGGAGCCGTCCTTCCCCGGCGACGAGTCGATGGAGTACAAGATCCGCGCGGCGACCCGCTGGAACGCGGCCATGCTGGTGCACCGCGCGCAGCGCCCCGGTGTGGGGGTCGGCGGCCACATCTCGTCCTACGCCTCGTCGGCGGCCATGTACGAGGTCGGGTTCAACCACTTCTTCCGCGGCCCCGATGCACCCGGCGGCGGCGACCAGATCTTCTTCCAGGGCCACGCCTCCCCCGGCATCTACGCCCGCGCGTACCTCGAGGGCGTCCTCAGCGAGGACCAGCTCGACGGCTTCCGCCAGGAGCTCTCGCACCCGGCCGGCAGCCTGCCCAGCTACCCGCACCCCCGCCTCATGCCGGACTTCTGGCAGTTCCCGACCGTGTCGATGGGCCTGGGCCCGCTGCACGCCATCTACCAGGCCCGCTTCAACCGGTACCTGCTCAACCGCGGGATCAAGGACACCAGCCAGCAGCGCGTGTGGGCCTTCCTCGGCGACGGCGAGACCGACGAGCCGGAGTCGCTGGGCAACATCAGCCTCGCCGCGCGCGAGGGCCTGGACAACCTCACGTTCGTCATCAACTGCAACCTGCAGCGCCTCGACGGCCCCGTCCGCGGCAACGGCAACATCATCCAGGAGCTGGAGTCGAACTTCCGCGGTGCCGGCTGGAACGTCATCAAGGTGATCTGGGGCCGCGGCTGGGACCGGCTGCTCGCCCGCGACACCGACGGGGCGCTGGTCGCCCTGATGAACAACACGACCGACGGCGACTACCAGACCTACCGCGGTGAGGACGTCGCGTTCCTGCGCAAGAACTTCTTCGGCCGCGACCCACGGGTCGCCGCCATGGTCGCCGACATCCCCGACGACCAGCTGTGGGCGCTCAAGCGCGGGGGCATGGACTACCGCAAGCTCTACTCGGCATACCGCACTGCCGTGAGCCACACCGGGCAGCCGACGGTGATCCTGGCCAAGACGATCAAGGGCTGGTCACTGGGCCAGCACTTCGAGAGCCGCAACGCGACCCACCAGATGAAGAAGCTGTCGCTGGAGGACCTGCGCACATTCCGCGACCGCCTGCAGATCCCGATCCCCGACGACAAGCTCGACAAGTACCTGCCGCCCTACTACAAGCCCGGCCCGGACGACCCGCAGACCCAGTACATGATGGAGCGCAGAGCCGCCCTCGGTGGCTCGATGCCCCGCAGGCAGGCGACGTCTCGACCCCTGGCCCAGCCGCCGCAGAAGACCTACGACATCGTCACGCGCGGCTCGGGCAAGCAGGAGGTCGCCACGACGATGACCTTCGTGCGGCTCTTCAAGGACCTCACCCGGGACCCGGAGATCGGCTACCGCTTCGTCCCGATCATCCCCGACGAGGCGCGCACGTTCGGCATGGATGCGCTGTTCCCGACCCTGAAGATCTACAACCCGAAGGGGCAGAACTACCTGTCGGTGGACCGCGACCTGATGCTGTCGTACAAGGAGGCCACCAACGGCCAGATCCTGCATGAGGGCATCGACGAGGCCGGCTCGGTGGCGTCGTTCGCGGCGGTCGGATCGGCGTACTCGACCCATGACCAGCCGATGATCCCCGTCTACATCTTCTACTCGATGTTCGGCTTCCAGCGCACCGCCGACTCCCTGTGGCTGGCCGGCGACCAGATGGTGCGCGGCTTCGTGATGGGTGCCACGGCGGGAAGGACCACCCTCAACGGCGAGGGCCTGCAGCACGAGGACGGCCACAGCCACGTCATCGCGATGACCAACCCCGCGGTGGTGGCCTACGACCCGGCCTACGCCTACGAGATCGGGTACATCGTCCAGGACGGGCTGCGTCGGATGTACGGCGAGGACTCCGAGAACGTCTTCTACTACATCACTCTCTACAACGAGCCCTACGTCATGCCGCCGCAGCCCGAGGGCCTCGACGTCGACGGCCTGCTGCGTGGCATGTACCTGCTCAATCCGTCGACCGCCGAGCACGCACTCAAGGCCCAGATCATGGCCTCAGGCGTCGGGGTGCCGTGGGCGCTGAAGGCCCAGGAGATGCTCGCCGAGGACTGGGGCGTGGCCGCCGACGTCTGGTCCGTGACGTCCTGGACCGAGTTGCGCAAGGACGGCCTGGCCAGCGACAAGCACAACCTGTTCGACCCGACCGGCGAGCTGACCGTGCCCTACGTGACCACGCGGCTGGAGGGCCGGCCCGGGCCGGTCGTGGCCGTGTCGGACTACATGCACGCCCTGCCCGACCTGATCCGCAAGTGGGTCCCGAGCGACTTCGCCACCCTGGGCACCGACGGGTTCGGCATGTCCGACA
Organism: uncultured Actinomycetes bacterium; assembly: GCA_963736425.1. Lineage (GTDB taxonomy): Bacteria > Actinomycetota > Actinomycetes > S36-B12 > CAIYMF01 > Prado023. Next base: position 31,775 of record CAVTOX010000014.1, on the reverse strand, counting down.
CCCGCGGGGCACTGCGGCGGCACTTCCTGGTCGACGCCGAGTCGATCGTCGTGCGCACGCTGCTCTCACTGGCCGAGCGCGGCGAGATCGGCCGCGAGGTCGTCCGCGAGGCACTCGACCGCTACCGCCTGTGGGATCCGACCGCCGCTGACGCCGGCAACAGCGAGGGCGGCGGGTGACCGATCCCGGGGCGCCCACGTCCGGCGCGTGCTCGCCGAGGAGGTCGGGGGCCTGCCCGAGGGTCATGTCGTCAGACCCGCGACCCCGGCCGACGTCACCGCCTTCACGGCACTTGTGCGAACCGTCGACATCTCAGGCTGCGGCCATTCCTCGACCAACATCGAGGAGATCACCGACAACCTGAGCAGATCCCGAGTGCCGGTGGGAGTACGGATCGGCCATGGTGTGGCGCGGGACAGACCTCGTCGGTGCAGTCCTGGTCTTCGACGGCCTGGTCACCGGGCGCGGCTGGATGATCGACGTCTATGCACGTCCCGGCGACGCTCGGGCGCACGCGATCCAGGGGGCTCTCATCGATGCATCCCTCCGCGAGGGCCGCTACCGCTGGGATGCGCTGTACATGGACCCCGACTTGCCGCTGCCGACAGCAAAGGCGGGCTGCTATGTCAACGACGGCGCCCTGCGCGCCGATCTGGAACAACGCGGGTTCGTCGAGGTTCGCCGGTTCTGGCGGATGAAGGTGAACCACTGGTCGGTCGAGGGCCGGAGCGCGTCGGGTGCTGCAGAAGCCCCGTCGGATCCCTCAGCGGTCCGCGAGTTGCCGGGGGATACCGGATCCGGCCCTTCCGGGACGTCGATTCGGACTGGCGGGGCATGCACTCGACCAACGCGACCTCCTTCCTCGACCATTTCGACTCCACACCGCTCGAGTTCGGCGCGTGGCGCGATCTGCACATGGGCGAGACCGAGGACTCGACCCAGTGGATCGTGGCCGAGCACGACGGGGAGATCATCGGCTACGCAAGGGGCTCCAACGTCTATGCCAGCGAGGACTGCGGCTACGTGGCCAGCATCGGGGTCCTGCAGGAGCACCGGGGCCACGGGGTGGCCCGCGCCCTGCTGCAGGCGCGCATGGCCGACGACGTCGGGCGCGGCTTCATCAGCACGATCCTGCACGTCGACGCCACAAGCCCGACCGGAGCCACACGGCTCTACGAGTCCGTCGGAATGGTCGCGGACAGCGAGTTCGTCAGCTTTCACCGCCCCCTGTTCCGCTGAGCAAGGAGCCGGGAGGCGCACCCGGACAGCGGCTGGCCCGGGCGGGTCTCCCCTGCCCGGGCCAGCCGGCTCCTCCCCCGAGGTCTGTCGGACTACACCACCTGGTGCAGCCATCGCACGGGCACGCCGTCACCTGCGCGCCGGAACGGTTCGAGTTCGGCGTCCCAGGCCGCGCCCAGGATCAGGTTCAGGCCGTCACGCAGCTGGGCCGGATCGTCACCAGCTGCATTGAGGATCGCGCGGAGGCGGTCCTCGTGGATCATGATGTCGCCGTGCGGGCCCATCGTGGCGCGGAACACGCCGAGCTCCGGCGTGACGGCGAAGCGCTCGCCCTCGGCACCCTTGCCGGGTTCCTCGGCCACCTCGTAGCGCACCGCCTTGAACTGCCGCAGGGCGGAGGTGATGCGCGCGGCGGTACCCGGCTTGGCCTGCCACGAGACCTCACCGCGGACCTGCCCGGGCAGCACGGGCTGGGGCAGCCAGTCAAGACTCACCCGCGACCCGAGCACGTCACTGATCGCCCACTCCAGGTGCGGGCACAAAGCACGCTGCGTGGAGTGCACGAACAGAACCCCACGGGTGAGACCCGGGCGCTCAGCAACCATATGCACGGCCATGGCCGACCTCCGATCCCGGCGAGTTTCGCCTTCCCCAGCGTCCTCGTCGATCGGATGTGACCATCCCTGAGGGGAGCATAATCACAAGAGTGTCGTTTTGGCTAGACCAGTGACCAACCAATCACGCTGAGCGCGCAGGTGCGCTCGCCGAAGCACTGGTATGGGGGGCACACCGAGGTGTGGGTGGCCGCGCACAGCCGGCTCACTAGAGTCGAGAGGGTGATGATCGACGCGCTCCCCCCGACCCCAGCTTCCGGCGCCGCACCCGCCGACACACGCGACCCACGCTCCCCTGGCCTGCCCGCGAGAGCCCGCGTCGTCGTGATCGGCGGGGGGATCATCGGCACGTCCATCGCCTACCACCTGGCCGAGCTGGGCTGGACCGACACCGTGCTTCTCGAGCGCGACCGGCTCACCTCCGGAACGACCTGGCATGCCGCCGGCCTGATGGTCACGTTCGGGTCGACCTCGCAGACCTCGACCGAGCTGCGCATGTACACCAAGGAGCTGTACTCCCGGCTCGAGGCCGAGACCGGGCAGGCCACGGGGTTCCGCCCGATCGGGCTGATCGAGGTGGCGGCCGACGAGGGCCGCCTCGAGGAGTACCGGCGGGTCTCGGCGTTCAACCGCCACTGCGGTGTCGACGTCCACGAGATCAGCGCCCGCGAGGTCGGCGAGCTGTTCCCGATCGCGCGCACTGACGACATCCTCGCCGCGTTCTACACGCCCACCGACGGCCGGGTGAACCCCGTCGACGTCACGATGGCCCTGGCCAGGGGCGCGCGCATGCGCGGGGCGACCCTGCTGGAGGGGACGCCGGCGATCGACGTGCTGACCCGCGACGGCGCGGTCGTCGGTGTGCGCACGCCATTTGGGGACATCGAGTGCGAGTACGTCGTCAATGCCGCGGGCATGTGGGCCCGCCAGCTCGGCGAGCGCTCGGGGGTGAGCATCCCGCTCCAGGCCGCCGAGCACTACTACCTGATCACCGGGGCGATGCCCGAGGTCGACCCGGACTGGCCGGTGCTCGAGGACCCCAGCAACTTCACCTACATCCGACCCGAGGGCGACGGCCTGATGGTCGGGTTGTTCGAGACGGTCTGCGCGCCGTGGAACGTCAGTCGGATCCCCGAGGACTTCTCGTTCGGCACGATCCCGCCCGACTGGGACCGGATGGGCCCCTACGTCGAGGCGGCGATGAGCCGGGTGCCCGCGACCCTGGACGCCGGGATCCACACGTTCTTCTGCGGCCCGGAGTCGTTCACGCCCGACCTGCTGCCGGTGATCGGCGAGGCCCCCGAGGTGCGCAACTACTTCGTGGCCGCCGGGCTGAACTCGATCGGGATCCTGACCGGCGGCGGGTGGGGCCGGGCGATCGCGCACTGGATCACCACCGGCTCACCGGACATCGACGTCACGGGAGTCAACATCGACCGCCTGCACCCCTACCAGGCCACTCCGCGCTACCGGGCGACGCGCACCGTCGAGAGCCTGGGCATGGTCTACGAGTGCCACTACCCGGGGCGCTCTATGCGCACCGCTCGGGGGGTGAAGCGCTCACCGCTGCACGAGCGAATGACCGCGCAGGGGGCCTGGTTCAAGGACGTCTCGGGATGGGAGGGCACGGACTGGTTCGCCGGTGCCGGGATCGTCCCCTCCGAGCCCGGGCTCACGTGGGGCCGCCCCGACTTCTGGGCGCACTGGGCCGCCGAGCACCGCGCCGTCCGCGAGGGCGTGGGGCTGTTCGACATGTCGTTCATGGCGAAGTTCGAGGTGACCGGTCCGGACGCCGGGGCGCTGCTCGAGCGGCTCAGCGCCAACGAGGTGGACGGCGAGCCGGGGCGGATCACCTACACGCAGTGGCTCAACTCCCATGGCCGGATCGAGGCGGATGTGACCGTCACCAAGCGCGCCGACGACGACTTCCTGGTCGTCGCGTCGGACACCGCCCACCGGCACGTGCTGACGTGGCTGCGCCGGCACGCCGGCGATGCGCGGGTGTCGATCGCCGACGTGACGTCGGGGCTGGCGCAGATCACGGTGCAGGGTCCGCGCTCGCGCGAGGTCCTTGCGGCGGTGACCACCGTGGACCTGTCGGATGCCGCCCTCCCGTTCCGGGCTGCTCGCGAGATCGACCTCGGTTTCGCGCTCGGGTGGTGCACCCGGATCACCTATGTCGGCGAGCTCGGCTACGAGCTGTTCGTGCCCGCGGAGATGGCGGTGGCCGCCTACGACGAGATCGTCGTCGCGGGCGCGGAGTTCGGCCTGAAGCACTGCGGGCTCAAAGCCCTGGGAAGCCTGCGACTGGAGAAGGGGTACCGCGACTACGGCCATGACATCGACAACACCGACGACCCGCTCGAGGCCGGGCTGGGCTTCGCCGTCGCGTGGGACAAGACAGGCGGATTCCTGGGTCGGGAGGCCCTCGCGGAGCGACGCGCGGCGCGTGACGGCCGACCGCCGACGCGGCGGCTCGTCCAGGTGCTGCTGGCCGACCCGGAGCCGATGATGGTCCATGCGGAGGTCCTGCGCCGCGACGGCATCGAGGTGGGATACCTGCGATCAGCGTCCTACGGGTTCACGCTCGGTGGAGCGGTCGGGTTGGCGATGGTCGATGCCGGGTTGGTCGGGCCGGGCCGGGCGGTCGACGCGGAATTCCTGGCCTCGGGTGAGTGGACGGTGCAGGTGGGCAACCGGATCGTTCCCGCCCGGGTGTCGCTGGCCCCGATGTACGACCCCCGCAGCCAGCGGGTCCGCGGCTGACCGGTCGTGGTAGTCGATTCGGACGTGTCCATGACCGAATCGACTACCAGCTCTGGCGATCCACCAGTTGGGCGCGCTCGCTGAGGGTGAGAGCCAGCGCACGGTTGGCCGTGGGATCGCCGGGCGGAACCTGCATGGTGGTCCATGAGCCGTCGTTGAGCAGGATGACCACCTGGGTGCCGCCGGGAACGTTCGACGGGTACACCGCGCTGACCCGCTCCAGGGGCAGCACCGCAACAGGTGCCGCCGCGGCATCGCTGACCACCACGTGGGTGCTCGTGGCCTCCACCTGGACCGGGGCGGCCGCGCCCGACCATGCGACCGCGCGGAACATCCGCGGCGGGAGGCCAGCCTCGATCTCGTAGCGTTGGTACGGGGTGAGGCTGCCCCGGGCGGGCCAGTGGGTCCAGATGAACCAGACGAGGAACGGCAGGCTCAGCACCAGGAACAGTCCCGCGGACGTGAGCGACTCCGAGAGTGTCGGGGTCTGCGTCGCGGCCTCGGGTCCCGCGACCCGGATGGAGATCACGGCCACGAGGTTGTTGACGAAGTGGATGAGGATCCCCGGCCACAGCGACCCGGTGCGCAGGTACAGCAGGCCGGTGACGACACCGAACATGCCCGCGCCGATCGGGTCCGCGTGCAGGATGCCGAAGAAGACCGCCGAGACGATCACGGCGACTCCCACCCTCCACTTCACCGCGAAGCGTTCCAGCAGGATCCCGCGGAACGTGATCTCCTCCACGAGCGGAGGCAGGATCACGATGCCGATGAGGGCCAGCAGGAGGTTGCCCTGGCCCACGCCCGCGAGCGAGTCGTCCATCCACGGCGCAACCAGCTCCGTCAGGGTGATGGCTGCCAGCGAGAACATGAACTGCACGACGAGGATCCCGGCCACGACCAACCAGTAGGTCCCCAGCGCAGGCCAGCGCAGCATGGCGCGCAGGCGCACTCCCCCACGACGGACGACCATGAACCAGATCCAGGCGATTACGGGGAGGTACAGCAGTGCGCTGAGCAGCTCATCGGATGCGGAGGTCCCCAGCTCGCCGAAGGCGCCGAACACGACGGAGATCAGGACGGCCCCCGCTCCGGCCCAGAGCAGCAGCCAGCGGGTGTGCAGTGCGCCGAACGCCCCCGTACGGGGGGCGGGAGGGTCGCTCGGCGGTGTGCTGCTGATCGTCGTGGGCTCGCCGCTACCGGCCGGGCCCACCGGGATGAGGTCCATGGACATTGAGTATCACCTGTTCTCCGGCCGTGCGTGACCGAGCAGTCGTGCGTACCCGAATGGGCGCGGGAGGAAACGTCGAGGGCAGACGCGTCGCGACGGCCGGCCCGTCCCCTACGCTTGGGCCGTTCGGGGCGGTAGCTCAACTGGTCAGAGCAGCGGGCTCATAACCCGTCAGGTTGCGGGTTCGAATCCCGCCCGCCCTACTGGGCTCGCGGTCCTGGGCGCAGCCCGGGGCCGTGTGCCCGGTGTGGCTTGGCGGTATTCGGGAGGAGGCCCGCGTATGCGGGCCGACGGGTCCCGCCCGCCCTACCGTTATCGCAGGTCAGAAGGCATCTAGTGGAGCCACCGATCCCTCACGATTCCGACTCTGCACCTGCTTCTGCACTCATTGCGGTGACCGCAACGGTGTCCGGCCCTTGGAAAATGCATCGGACGATCTGCGGCCCAGCGCTGGACAGTCATACGCGGCGGAGGACGCGGGTCAGGCGGAGCGTTCCTGGTCGAGTCGTTCCAGAATCCAGGACCGGACGAGCGTGGACGCGGGTAGGTGTTTAGCAGCTGCGACTCTTAGGACCTCGGCCTCTTCGTCGGCGCTGAGTCGCACGGAGTACACCTTCTGGCGGTTCGGCCGCCGGCCGTCCGCGCCAGCGGGGTACGGGTCATCCTTGGTTTGTTCGGACTCACGTCGGAGCCGTTCAGCCAGTGCTGGATCAATTGTCTTGGCCATTGTCATCTCCTTGCTGGTACAGCTTCAGGTCCGCTCCGGTGGCGGGCCACGCATTGATGCCGTGCAGGTCACCGTCGAGGTCGCGATAGGCGATCACGACCAGCACTCGCCCGGCGGATTGGGAGTGGCCGATGAAGCGCGAGGCTCCCATGCGGGATTTCGGGTCCCGTTCGAGGGCCAGGAGGTTCACGTCTGCCATGATTTCCTGAGTCCACTGCGGTTCGATCTCGAGGCCGTCGGGGTAGCGGGCGCCACGGGAGCAGACGTACGCCATGGCGTCGGGGTCCCACTGGATCTCTTCGCCCACTCAAGCAGGGTACCTCGCGTCGTACGCTGTAGTACAGACCTGCCAACGTCCTGGGCGGACCCGGACCGGTGTTCAGACGCCGGCGACGTAGGCGGTGAGGAAGTGCACGCACGCAGCCCTGGGACCCGCGGCTCACGGCGCCCCCGCGCCACACTGGGCCCTTGCTGCCTTCCCCCACGGGCCCGACTGGCGGCGAATAGACACATGCGGTCGCCAGAGCCATCTCAGGCGCGCGCTTTGTCTAGTGAACGCTCTGTCTGACGGGTGCGCCTGAGCGGACTGCGACATGGTCGGGGGTTCAGGACTCAAGCGTGGAGCTGTTGCCAGTGCCCTTCGGAAACGAAGTCGACGTTTCCGTCGACCACCGTGATGGCGGTCTGGTCGTCGATCGCGTATGCAGGGTTCGAGATGCCAGCTGCCCATTGCTCTGCCTCGGCCATGGAATTGCCCGGCTCGCCGTCTGGCGCCAGGTGCGGACAGATCGAGAAGTCCACGACGCCCAGTGTGGTCTCGTCACCGTTGAGGGGTCGCCACTGGATGAAGTCGTCCCCGACCGCAGGGGTCAGCACCATGCTCCCCGCGCTGAGCCCCACCCACACGGTCTCGCTCAACGACGCGAGCAGGTCCGCCAGCCCAGACTCGCGCATCCAGTGGCACAGGTAGAGGACGTCACCGCCCGCGACGAGCAAGGCATCAACCTGCCGGACCAGCGGCACCCACGACTCCGTGCCGAGGCTGGGCAGCGCGGTCAGCTCCAGCACGCCGACAGACTTCCAGCCCAGGTCGACCATGGGGTGAGGGGAGTTGCCGCTGATGAACTGCCACGCATTGACCCCCGGGCCGACCATCGGATGCCCGTACTGAGCGGTGGGGATGCACAGCGCGGTGGACTCGGCGATCGGCTTGCCCAGGAGCTCGACGAGCGCATCGCGGATGCTGGCGTTCGTCACGCCCGCGGAGGTGAGTAGAAGCTTCACGCTGCCTCCCTGGAAGTCAGGTCCGGCGACCGGTGCGGTCGCCCACCCAAACCATGCACGGGCCCGCCTGAGACGGTCACATCAGACCAGATCGCTCCGAGGGCGTCCACCCCCGGCACCAGGTTTGGCCTGCTGTCAGTGACTGTTCGAGTTGGTCGGTCAGGCGCCACCTGCCAGGCGCAGCTGCCGTCGTTCGTTGTCCCAGTCGGATTCTCCAGCGGTGATCGGGTCGGCGGGTTGTTCGATGACTTGATCCTCGACAGGAACGCGGACGGTGCGTTCGAGCTCGTCGAGGGTGACCTTGTAGCGGTTGTGCTCGCGCTGGTCGTCCACGGGGTCCACGGGCCAATGATCCCACCCACGCCAGTGCCCAACAAGGACATGAAGGAATCATCGTGGGGTGGAGCAAGTGAGCACCCGTGTGGCTCATGCCAATCCGTGGATGACCGTCCGGGAGGACTCGGTCCGGATGCCGGATGGGTCACTCGGCGTCTACGGCGTCGTGCAGAAGCCCGACTTCGCCCTGGTCATTCCCGTGGCGGAGGGCGGCTTCTGGATGGTCGAGCAGTTCCGCTACCCGGTTGGCCGACGCGGGTGGGAGTTCCCGATGGGGTCCTGGCCACCGGGCCACGGCGGCAGCGTCGTAGATCTGGCGCGCCACGAGTTGGCCGAGGAGACAGGCCTGACCGCCGCCACCTGGAGGCACCGGGTCGCCTTGCCCGGGCCAACGGGTTCTCGACGCAGGGATTCGACGTGTTCGTGCCGGCGATCTCGCTCAGAGTCCCAGCTGCTGGTTGAGCAGGTTGACCATGGGCCATGCGCCGTCGGTCCAGTTGGAGATGACGGTGTAGGTGAGGTCCTGCCGCGGCTCGTGGAGGCTGATGATGGACACTCCGGCGTCGTAGCCCTCCAGCCACGCGGCTTCACCAGTTGCGTGCAGGTGGAAGCCCAAGCCGTAGCGTCGGGACTCCTCGGGCCAGTCGCTGCGCGGGTTCATCATGAGTGCGACAGCGTCCGGGGAGACGATCCGGCCGGAATACAGGGCCTGCCAGAGGCGGTGCAGGTCGGCCGCGGTCGAGTACGCGCCTCCGTCGCCCACGCCGACCACCGGCAGGTGCAGCACGTTCGTCCGGAGCCCACCGCGGGCCAGATACCCGCGCGCGGCGCGCGCGGGCAACTCGTCGGACCGCAGGAATGCGGTGTCGATCATGCCGGCAGGCTCGAGCACGTGGCGACGCACCAGCTCGTGGTACGGGGCACCGCCTGCGCGCTCGACGAGCAGGGCCAGCACCACGTACCCGCCGTTGTTGTAGGCGAAGCGCTGGCCAGCCGGGAAGACCCTTGGGTGGTCGGCGAGGACGGCGAGGTACTCCTCAGGGGTGGAGAGCTGATGGACCGGTACTGGCATGGCGTACTGGGTGATGTCGTCACACACGTCCTCGTCGAAGTAGTCGCCAATGCCGGACCGGTGGGCCAGCAGGTGCTCCACGGTGACGTCGTCGGCGATCTCGGGCAGGTCCTCGTCGAGCAGCGACCGGGCGGTGGTCGCCAGGTCGAGCCTGCCCTGTTCCACCAGCGCCATCACGGTCAGCGCGGTGAGCCCCTTTGTGGCGCTGGCGGTGCCGAACTGGGTGTCCGCGGTGTTGGCGATCCCGTACGCGCGGTCGGCCAACCCGAACGCCTGGACGATCCGCGGAACACCGCGTCGGTCGACGCGGACCACGCCGGAGAAGCCCACCGCCTGAGCTGTCGCGCGGACATCGGCCTCGAGGAAACCCATACAGCGAACCTACTGGCCGCGAACCCGCCGCCAGCGACCCCCGCCCTCCGCCACGCTCAGCCGATCCACGCGTCAAGCCGCGAGCACGCTTGGCTGCGAGTCCCACCGAGTCGACCGGGGCGGCGATGCCCCGCCCCAACGTGCGCGCTTCGCGGCTACTTGACGCACCCGCGCCTGCACTACCGGTGCGTCAGCCACCTCGCTATCGGGCCCGTTCGGCGGGATGATGGGTCGGGTTGGATCGTGGGTCTGGCCCGTGGGAGTGATGATGGATGTCGTCGAGGTCCCCTCGTCCGGTTCCCGGAGTGCGATGCCCGCGGGGTCGCCCCGCAGCGGCTGGCGGAGACCCGCCGTAGCCGGAGCGGTTGCGTTCTGGTCGGCCAACCTCGTCATCTCGGTGACCCCGATCGCCGCCGCATACCGGTCCGCATTGTCGATTGCCTATGTGCCAATGCTCGTGGAGGCGGCAGTCGGTGGGCTGCTCATCGCCAGCGTCGTGGCTCTGGTGCTGGTGCGATACCCGGAGCGGGTCCCCGGTACCGGCCCTCTGAGCCGGGCGCTGTGGCTCAGCGCAGCCGCCCTCATCCTTCTCACCGTGGTCGTCGAGCTGCCCTCGAAGTTGCGATCGGGCGTGTCTGACCCCGGCCACTGGTTGCTCGTGGCGACGGTGTTCAACGTGATCCGCGTCCTGGCCCTCGGGGTGGCGGTCGGGCTGGTCACCCGGGCAGGGCAGGCTGGAGCAGGTCCCCTCGCACAGGTGACCGAACGAGGGGGGCTGCCGTGATCGGGACGGCGTGGCCACGGACCGCGGTCGCTCGCTGGGCGGGCGGCCTCTACCTGGCCTACGTCCTGGCCAACGTGCTCGCCAGCCAACTCGGGCACATCGGGCTCAGCGACGCGGACACGCTGCGCGCGACCATCACCGGTGACGAGGTGTTGTTCCGGCTGGGGCTGGTCGCAGCGATCAGCTCGGCGCTGCTGTTCGTCCTCACCGCCTGGGCGCTCTACGTGCTTCTGCGCCCAGTCAACGAACCGCTTGCCCTGCTCCTGCTCGTACTCAACGCGATCGGGGTGGCCGTGCAGTGCGCGAGCTACCTGCCCCTGTTCGCCGTTCTCGCGCAGAGCGACGCCGTGGGACTCACCGACCCGCAACTCGACGCCCTGGCGATGCTGTCCGTCACCACCCACCAGACCAGTTTCATCATGGCCCAGGTGTTCTTCTCCGCATGGCTGTTCCCCCTGGGCTGGCTCGTCCTGCGCTCGGGGTTCCTCCCCCGGTTCCTCGGTTGGCTGCTCCTCCTGGACGGCGTCGCGGTCCTCGTCTGGTTCCTCCAAGCACTCCTCGCACCCGGATACCCCGCGATCAGCTACCCCTCCTGGGCAGTCGGCTTCATCGCCGAGGTCAGCCTCGCGCTATGGCTCCTCATCAAGGGCGTACCCCCAGAGGAACCCACGCACTGACCAGTCACAGCCAGTCGCCGCCCTTAGGCTCAGCGGACGCCGGGGTGCGCACTAGCCCGTCCTTGACGATGGAGAGGTAGACAGCCACTGCCGCCAGCACGGGAGTCAGGAAGTCGAGGGCGACATCAGCCCCGTAGAGCGCCAGCCACGATCCGGCGCTGAGTCGCTGCTGGCCGAACGCCTGGTCCAGCCAAGCTGGGCGGGCGATCAGGTCCACCAGCATCAGGGCGCCGAACCCGACCACGCCGGCCACAACCAGGCACCCGAGCACGTGCCACCGAGCTCGGACGAGTCCCCGAGCGAGAGCCCACTCGCGCGCGAAACCGGCCGCATCTCCACCCACAAACCTGGAAGCTTCCACCCCGTCCGCGGCCGCCTCAGCGAGGTCCGCCACCAACTCGGACTCCCAGTCTGCCCGCGCTGTCGCAGGGACCCCCAGCCGCTTCCACGTCGCTCGGCACGTCACCAGAACGTCGGCCATCACCCGTCCTCTCGCTCAAGGACCCTCGAGACAGCGTGTGTGAACTCGTCCCACTGCTGCCGTCGGACGTCGAGCAGCGCCGCTCCCGGCGCACTCAGCTCGTAGTACTTCCGAGGCGGACCCTCGGGACTCGCCTCACGGAACGCCGTCACGAGACCTGCCCGCTGCATCCGCGCCAGCGCCGGGTAGATCGACCCGTCAGCCACGACGTCCAGTCCCGCATCCGCCAATCGCTTGGTCATCTCGTAGCCGTAGAGCGGACCGCGTTCCAGGACTGAGAGCAAGCAGACATCCAACAGCCCCCTGAGCCACAGGTTGGTCGGGCTCTCGACCACTCCCATGCAATGCATAATAGTCGCCCACCTGTCACCTGGCGCGGCAGGCATGCGGATCCGACCCCGCGATCGCGTGTCAGCGGCCAAATCGCTCCAACTGCTGCCATGGCCATTCGGCCATGATCCAGTTGGCGACAGCACGTGCCAGAGGTTGGTCGAGGTCGGACCGGTCGGCGCGCACCCACGACCGGACGCTGACCTGGCCTTCGGACTCGGGGGGGTACAGGTAGACGCAGCCGATGACGTCGCCGTCGGCCGGGTCAAGGACCGTGAAGGTGAATCCCTTGCCGACGGCGAAGTCATCGGCATGGCTGCGCAGGTCGGCGAGATTGGCCTCGAGAGACATCCCCTCCAGCGGTGGCCAGGACCGACTCCGATAACCGGGCGTCGCTCGGATGTGCTCAATGCTGGAGGTCCACGCCGCGTAGTCGGCCTCGTTGTGCTGCGGGCCCAGCGGCTCGAGGACGAACTGATCCGAGACAAGCGAGGTCGGCGGCTCGAAGCCCGGCGAAACGAACGAGTCGGAGAGCATGAGCGGATCGTATGACCTTCATGCGGTCCCAGGGCTTCCTCGCTGCGTGGGCGATCCGCGGCGGAGTGGGCCACGTGGAGAGGTCGAGGGGGTTCAGGAGCCTGCGGGTGGTGATGCCCAGCGCGCGGGTGCGCTCATCACCACGCGTCGCCGGCGCGGTCCTCGCAGGTCACTGATACGGATAGGTCCGGGACTTCGGCTGCGTCAGCGCGGAGGATCATGATCCCGCCGTGCTCGCCGTCGGGAACCACGCCTGCGGCGGTGTCCGTGTAGGAGAGCCCGAGCCAGCGCTGCCAACCGAGCCGCTCATAGAAGCCGGTGGCACGACCAGTCGAGAGCAGTGCCACTGGCCAGCGGGAGAAGCTCTCGTTCTGCAGCGTTGCCATCACGCGTCGGCCGATTCCTTCGCCTTGACGATCAGGACGGGTCGCCACGGCCTCGACGTAGCCGACCATGCGCCAGGGCGAGTCACCGAATCTGATTCGTCTCGGGACCACGCTGGCATGGGCGATGATGCGGCCCCCGTCGTGGGCCAGGACGTGCACGCCTCCGTAGGCGTGCTGAGCGTCCTCGTCGCTGAAGCGGTCGCCGAATGCTTCGTCCCATAGTCCTCGCAAAGCCAGCCGACAGGCGTCGTCGAGCTGATCGCTCTCCGCGGTGATGAGCTCCACCGGAGCCAGACTACGGCCCCGCGTCCGCGGTTGAGTCGACTCGTCCCCACGCCTCTCCGCCTGGACACCACGTCAGGCTGATCCGCCACCTCCCAGCCGGCGCCACGACGCTCGCCCCGCGAAGGCGCCCGGCAGGCGGCGCTGTGGGGCTGGTCTGGAGTCGGCGGACTGGTAGTCGAGGGTCGGTTCCGATGGCTCCCGGTGTCGCGGGTCGATCACTGCTGTGCGAGTGTGATCGACGTGGCAGCCGACAGGGGCAAGGATGTCCTGCACCGACACCTGCAGCGGCTCCGTGAGGGCGTGCTCTGGAAGCTCGACGGCCTCTCCGAACGCCAGGTCCGGTGGCCGATGGTGCCGACCGGCACGAATCTGCTCGGGCTCGTCAAGCACCTGGCCTGCGTCGAGTATGCCTACCTCGGGACGGCGCTCAACCGACCACCGCGCGAGCCTGTGCCGTGGTGGGACGACGACGCCGAAGCCAACGCGGACATGTGGGCCACCGCCGAGGAGTCACGTGACGAGGTAGTGGGCCTCTACCGCCGGGCTTGCGCCCACTCGGATGGCACCATCGCAGAGCTGGCGCTCGCCGAGACCGGGCACGTCCCGTGGTGGCCCACAGCGGAGCAGTACCCGACCCTGAACACGCTGATGATCACCGTCGTCGTGGAGACCAGTCGCCACGCGGGCCATGCCGACATCCTGCGCGAACTGATCGACGGCCGAGTCGGTATGCGGGCCGGGCACACGAACATGCCCTCCGGTGACGCGAAGTGGTGGAAGTCCTACCACCAACGCCTCCAAGACACCGCTACCGAGTTCGACTGATCACCAAGACGAGGCGAGCCCCGGACAGGGCATTCGCGGGGCCCTCTGGGCGGTGATAACGCCAGTGCAGCCGAGACCGACCATGCTCGACACGGTGCGTCCGCACGGCGCTGTGAGTGTGAGGATCATGCTGCGAGTTGCCTGGTCGCGTGCGTCTTGTTTGTGCGGCAGGACTCGGCCGCTGTTCACCGTCATTCCCGAAGCTCCCATGAAGGATTCGACAACCACGGCGCTGTCGTACGCGCAACCACGCCTCTCTCAGGAGATGTCGGCCGTCGCTCGACTGGCCGCTGCCGCCCTGCCTACCAGGCGCCACGCGGTCCCCGAACCAAGCACGACGCATAGGCCGCCGGCCAGACCAAGCAGATCCTGGGCAAAGACTGTCCCGTACTCGCCGCTGCGCACGCCCGCCACAACGTAGCCAAGCTGCTCAACGAACACCAACAGACCGATCGCGAAAGAAGCGCCAAGGGCGAGTCGACTGCGACGCAACCAGACCCAGGTGGCTAGTCCCACGGCGACAACCACATTGACAAGCCCGAAGGTCGCGTGATCATCGACGAAGAGTCCCGCGAGGACCCCGAAGGCAGCCACCAAGGCCCAGCCAAGAACCGAGAGACGAATCCAGCGTTCGGTGGGAGTCATGACCTTCCTCTCATGTAGGAGGACGCCAGTTTAGGAAGGTATCTTCCTAAAGTCAACTGCCACGCGCCTCGTGAACGCATACGCGACGAGCAGCCCGTACGCGATGGCAAGGAGCCCCAAGGCCCCCCACGCGAGGGACGAGATCGACGACAACGGTGCAGGTGCGAACCTCCAGATCCCCGAGAACGCAAATGCGACGGCCATCGCGCACAGGACGCCGACCCGCAAGTCCCGCGCCGACCTCGGCGCTGCTCGCAGACCCGCCTTCGCTCGCTGCACGAGCGACACCAGGACGAAGGCGATCATGAACGCCCCGAGAGCTACCGTCGCGGCACCCAAGAAGCCGGCCGCGCTCCATCGTTTCGCGTCGTGCGCGAAGCCGTCCGCGACGAGGTTGATGGGGAGCAGGATGGCCCACGTCGACAACAGAACCGTCGATGGATGCTGCACGTGCCAGCGCAACCGGCCCGGTGACTGCTCGACCTCGAGCCGCCACGCCACGTCTGCCGGAACACCGCGCAGGGCCCGTCCCACCAGCTCGCGCCTGATCCGCCTTGGTGGCGCTCCGCTCGCAGTACGAGTCGCAACCTGCTCCCAGAGGTCCGACTCCATCTCGGCACGACGATCGACGGTGTCGCCCGCCGGGGCTGAACGTGTGTAGAGCCTGACCCAGCGCTGAGTCAGGCGTCCTGCCCAGCCGCCGGGGGAGGTCACGCCAGAGCCTCCCCCCACCGCTGACCCTTGACACCTGACTGCTCCGCCTCGGCCAGGGCGGTGGCACCCGCGCTGGTGATTCGGTAGATGCGCCGCCGGGGACGCCCGGCGGCTGAGGCCAGGTCAGCGTCCTCCCACTCCGATTCGAGCAACCCAGTCTTGCGCAGCCGGTCCAGGGCCTTGTAGAGCGTTCCTTGGGACACCAGTCGGGTCTCCCCCTTCTCCCCAGCGAGCGTCTGCGCAAGCGAGAAGCCGTACATGCCGTCCAAGCCGTTGCGTGCGCCCACCTCGAGGATGGCGCGCTCCAACGGGATCAGGGTGCCCTGCTTGCGGAAGACCACATCGACCAGCATAGGAAGGTAGGGTGACGGAGGCAAGCAATCCAGGCCACCATCGCCCCGTCGACGATGTCCCAGCCGAACTCGGTGGCGATCACCACGAATCCTGCTGTCGCGGTAGGCGCTCAGGTGCGGATGGGTCGATTGCCGATGAGGCTGACCATGGCGGGGTCGCGGTGGTCGAAGAACAGGGTGGCCCGGTGTCGATGGCGCCGATGCTGGCCATCTCCTGCTCGGTGAGGGTGAAGTCGAAGACGTCGAGGTTGGCCGCCATCCGCTCGGGGTTGACCGCCGGGGTGAACCCGGTGCGGTCGATCAGGTCCACCAGCCGATCGGGGTAGAAGCTCGAGACCCCGCCGCCCGCCGCCCGGATCAGGCTTCGAGCATCTCCTTGAGGTTCGCTAAGTTCGTCGACACGCTGCGCGCCGGTAGCGCTGGGTTGGGCCAGACCCCACCGCGTTGTGCGGGGGATACAACGCGGCGGGGCCCGATCTGGGTGGCACCCCCGCGTGGACGGCGGGACCACCCCCGACTTAGTACCCGACACCGAGGTAGCCATACCGAGCCGACGACGTGGAGTTGAGCGTGTGACGGGATGGGCGACACGAGGAGGGGTAGTACCACAAGCAGCGACCCCCGCGACTGGTCCCTCCTAGGCAGTCGCGGGGGGCGCGCGGGTCTGTCGCCGTGATGTTGGTGAGGGTCACGTTGCCGCCTCAGTAGGTCAGGGGTCCGTCGAATGTGAACTCACAGGCCACGGCTGGGCGCCACCGATCGAGGTGACGCAGGTGTGAGCCAGGCTGCCCACGACGTTCTCGAACTCTCCTGTCCCACCCACGACCTCGCCAGCACCGGTGCGGCTCCCCCTGTTCGACGTCGGACTCGCTTCCATCCATGCGCCTCGGGGCGTACCGTGAAGATGTGGGTATGGCAACGACGTCCAGCGCGTGGCGGTCTGACGAGCGTCTGACACCGTGGGTGCTGTTCGACCTCGATCGGGTCGCTTGGATTGTGGAGCAACGATGCGGTGAGTTGACCGAAGAGGAGCGTCGCGTCGTCCGGGAGGCCAGCGAACGGATGCTCAGGGCGACCGCTCCTCCGCGGTGATCTGGAGATGATCCAGCACCTGCACACCGGGGTTACGCCCTGCGTGGGGGACAGCGCTTCGAAGTTCCTCGCCGACCCCTCGAGCGAGCCCGACCTGACCTGCGCCCAATCGGAGGCGTACAAGACCCAGTTCGTCCTCCCCTAGCGGCCGACGCCGTGCTGGCGGCCCAACCGGCCGACTTCGCGTCGGGAACCTATGGCGTTCATCGAAGGCAGTCGCGCAGTGCGCCACTAGCCGCACCCGAGAAGGGACTGAGGAGCGCCACGGATACCCAGCAGGCTCGATTCCCGCTCCCGCGGCGCTGGCCCCCCGACGTGGGACGCTGTCGCACTAGGCTCGGCGCAGGTCGAAGGAGGCCATGTGTTCAGTGCTCCGGAGCAGCCCGGGAAGGTGTCGGTGGCGCCCGATCCAGTTGAGGACGTGACCCTCGGTCCCCTGCCGTCCGGGGAGCAGCACGCGCTCCGACTGGGCGACCAGGAGGCCATCGTCACCGAGGTGGGTGCCGCCCTGCGCGTCTACCGCGTGGATGGCCGTGACGTGATCGTGCCCTTCGCCGCCAACGAGATCGCCGGCGCCTTCCACGGCGCAGTTCTCGTGCCCTGGCCGAACCGCCTGCGAGACGGGCAGTACACCTTCGACGGCACTGACTACCAGGTCCCCCTGACCGAGCCCGGGCGACAGACCGCCCTGCACGGGCTTGCCGTCTGGGAGCGCTGGACCGCGGTGGAGCGGGCGCCGCATCGGGTGACCCTGCAACTGGACATGGTGCCCACGCCCGGCTACCCGTTCCCACTGCGCAGCGCGATCACCTACGAGCTCACCGACGAGGGCCTCGTCGTGACGCTGACCACGCGCAACCTCGGCCTGCGCGATGCACCCTACGGGGCCGGGTTCCACCCGTGGCTCTCACCCGGCGAGGGCGCCCTGGATGCAGCAACCCTCAGCCTGGACGCCGACTCGTGGATCCCGACTGACGACCGCCTCCTGCCCACCGGACGGGTCCCCGTGCCGGCGGAGTTGGACTTCCGGGCCGGACGACTCCTCGGCCCCCTCACGCTCGATGACGCCTTCGTCGATGCCACGTTCAGCGACGGGCGGTCGTGGCTGCGACTGACCGGATCCGACGGGCGGACCGCGGCGGTCTGGATGGATACCAGCGCGACCAGCTGGCAACTGTGCACCGGCGACGCCATCGAGCCGCCCGACCAGCGACGCCGAGGGCTTGCCGCCGAACCGATGACCTGCGTCGCCGACGCCTTCCGGACCGGCGATGACCTGATCCGACTGGGCAGCGGCCAGGAGCACACCGTGCGCTGGGGAATGCGCCTGGTCTGAGTCCTACCGCGGGCGGGTCGACTCGCGCACCACGAGGTGCGTGGGCAGGGGCGTATCGGGGGTGGCTGGCTCCTGCTCCTCGAGTGCGAGGAGGACCTTCTGCATCATCAGCTCGCCCAGCGCCGCGAAGTCCTGACGCACGGTCGTCAGGGGTGGGTACAGGTAGGCCGCCTCGGGTACGTCGTCGAAGCCGACCAGGCTCACGTCACCGGGCACCGACAGCCCGCGCTCGCGCAGCGCTGCCATCAGGCCCATGGCCATGAGGTCGTTCGAGGCGAAGACCGCCGTGCCCGGCTCGACCTCGATCTCCCTGCCGATCAGATAGCCCGATCGGGCGGTCCAGTCGCCGATGATGGGCTCTGGGATGCTCAGCCTCCATTCGGCCAACTCGTCGCGCCACCCCCGAACCCGCTCGATCGAGTCGTTGGCGCGCGGCGGACCCGTCAGGTGCAGGATGCGCTCGTGACCCAGCTCTGCGAGATGTCGGACCGCTGAGCGCGCACCGCGGTACTGGTCGATGGACACGAGGATGGGGCTGCGCCGCTGAGTGGAGGCGGACGCGATGACGGGCACGCCGAGCTCCAGGCCCCGGACCATCTCCAGCACGTTGCTGTCGATGACGATCAGCACGATCCCGTCGACTCGCTGACGCAGCAGCGCCTCGATGGTCGACCTGACGCTCACCGGGTCGTCGCCCGCCGTGCTGACCGTGTCGACGCGGTACCGGGCAACGCGCGCCGCCATGTTGAAGTGCATGGCAATCACGTTCGGCCCATGATCAGCGACGCTCGGAGCGATCAGGCCAATGGTCCGCGTGCGCCTCGTGACCAGGGCCCGAGCCTGCGGGGACGGGCTGTAGCGCAATTGGACGATGGCGCGCTGCACCCGCTCCCGCGTGGCCGGACGCACGTTGGGCGAGCCGTTCAACACCCGCGAGACGGTCTGGTGGGACACCCCAGCCAACCGCGCCACATCGAAGATGTTCGGGGCCCGCTCGGACTTGTTCTCAGTCACGTCCGTCCTCGGGTTCCGGGACAGAGGGACGCGCAACAAGAGCCAGGAGCTGGTCGACAGAGACGTCAGCTGAGCGCACCGTCTCGACGATCCTGCCGTCCTTGAGGACCGCCACGCGGTCACCGACGCGCAGCACCTCCTCGAGCTCGGCGGAGACGAACACCACCGACAAGCCGTTGCCGGCGAGCTCGGACACGAGGTTCTGGATCTCGACCTTCGCACCGACGTCGATCCCGCGGGTCGGCTCGTCGAGAACGAGCACCCGGGGGGACACCGCGAGCAGACGAGCCAGCAGGAGCTTCTGCTGGTTGCCACCCGACAGCTGGCCCGCCGGCTTGTCCAGGTCGGGAGGCCGGATGTCCAGCGCCTCGACCCAGCTGGCCGCCAGCTCGCGCTGACGTGCGGTGCTGATGCGTCGCATCATGCCGCGCTGCGACTGCACCGACAGCGTGATGTTCTCCAGGACGCTGAGCTGGCTGACGATGCCGTCGGCGCGTCGGTCCTCCGGGGAGTAGACCACGCCCAAGGTCATCGCCCGCCGCGGGTTCGACAGGTTCTCGTCACGCTGCTCGATGCGGATGGTGCCCGCCTGGAGACGATCCACCCCGGTCATCGCCCGCGCCAGCGGGGTTCGCCCCGAGCCCAGGAGGCCCGCCAGGCCGAGCACCTCGCCCTCGGCAAGGTCCAGATCGGCATCGGCGATCCCAGGCGCGGCGGTGATCCCGCGCGCGCTGAAGAACGTGGGCCCGTCCCCCTCGGGTGCCGGACCGCTCGGGCTGGCCAGGTAGGCCGATACCTCGTGGCCCAGCATCTTCTGGACCAGGTCCACGCGCAGGAGGTCACTCGTCCGGTACTCACCGACGAGTCGTCCATCGCGCAGCACAGTGACCCGGTCGCAGATCTCGTAGACCTGATCGAGGAAGTGCGACACGAACAGGATGGCGACGCCGCGATCCTTCAGCTCGCGGATCACCCGGAAGAGCTCGGCGACCTCATTGAGGTCCAGGCTCGACGTCGGCTCGTCGAGGACGAGCACCTTGACGTCGGTGGAGATGGCACGGGCGATCGCCACGAGCTGCTGCACTGCCACTGGATGGGTGCCCAGGATCGACGCCGGATCGATGTCCAGTCCCAGCTCGTGCAGCACCGTCGTGGCGGTCCGCCGCATCACGCGCCAATCGATCAGGCCGAACCGGCGCGCCTCCCTCCCGAGGGCGATGTTCTCGGCCACCGACACGTTCGGCAGTAGCTCGATCTCCTGGTACACCGTGCTGATTCCGGCGACCTGGGCGGCGTGCGGGCTGGCGAAGGCGACCTCCTGCCCCTCGAGCCGCAGCACGCCGGAGTCCATCGCCAGGGCTCCGGTGATCGCCTTGACGAGGGTCGACTTGCCGGCGCCGTTCTCCCCCATGAGCGAGTGCACCTCGCCGGGGAACATCTGGAAGTCGACGCCGTCCAACGCCGTCTCCACCCCGAAACGAACCGTCGCCCCGGTGAGCTCGAGCAGCGGCTGAACAGGGTCCACGCGGTCATTGTCGTCGGTGGCGGCAGACACGGGCAACGCACCGATCCCCGGGCGTGTCTACTCCCGGCGCTCGGAGCGCGCCACGATGAACCGCTGGATCAGGATGAACAGCAGCAGCAGGCCGCCGACGATGATCTGCATCCACGCCTGCTCAGCGCCCAGGAACGAGATGATCGTCTTGATCGTGCCGTACACGAAGACGCCGATCATGGAACCGAGCACGTACCCTCGGCCGCCCGAGAGCAACGTGCCGCCGATGACGACCGCCGCGATCGCGTCGAGCTCGGTGCCGATCCCGTTGCGCGGATATCCGGCACCGGAGTACGCAGTGAGGATCAAGCCCGCCAGCCCGGCGAGGCTCCCGGAGATCAGGTAGACCAGCACCTTGGTGCGGGCCACCTTCAGGCCCATCAGCCGCGCGGACTGCTCGTTGCCACCGATCGCGTAGACGGTGCGGCCGAAGCGCGTGTACTGCAGGACGAAGGCGCCGATCGCGACCGCCAACAGGGCGATGATGCCGGTCGGGGTGATGTACCAGCCGCCGACCTGGAAACGGGTCGACTGCAACCACAGGACCGATGAGTCATCCACGCGGATCGACTTCAGGCTCACGACGAACGCCAGACCGCGGGCGAGGAACAGACCGGCAAGTGAGGCGATGAACGGCTGCACCTCGAAGTACTGGACGAGGATGCCGATGAGCAGGCCGATCACCGCACCCGCACAGAGGATGACGGGAACGGCCACCACCGCGGGCGTCCCGTCTGCAAGGAGACTGGAGAGCAGGATCCCGGTGAACGCCATGACGGAGCCCACCGACAGGTCGATCCCGGCGGTGAGGATGACGAACGTCATGCCCACCGCGATGACCATCAGGTAGGCGTTGTCGAGCAGGAGTGCCGACATGTTCCCCGGGCTGACGAAATCGCCGAAGTACAGCTGGGCGGCGATCAGGAGCAGGACCAGCACCCCGAGTGCGGCGAAGGTCGGCATCAGCGAGGCATGCCTGTTGATGAAACGATCATTGGCCTGCTTGAGGCTCGCGCCCGTGGCTCCGGCCCGCTCCATGGTCGTCATGCCCCCACCTCCACCTTCACAGGCGTATCGGCCGTTCCATGGGAACCCGTCGCGGCTCGCGACCTTCGTCCGAGCTGGCGAAGACGCGGTGATTGGACGATGACCACGAGCACCACCACCAGGGCGAAGAACACCGGGCTCTGCGCCGAGGGGACGCCGAGGAAGAGGATGGTCGAGTTCAGGGTCTGGATGATGAGCACGCCGATCACGGTGCCGGCGATGCTGAACTTGCCGCCCTGCAGTGACGTGCCGCCCAGCACGACGGCGAGGATGGCGTACAACTCGATGAAGAGACCCGCGGCGTTGGCGTCGGCGGCCCTGATGTTCGAGCTGTAGATGATGCCCGCG
The DNA here is from genome assembly GCA_963736425.1 of uncultured Actinomycetes bacterium. Classification (GTDB taxonomy): domain Bacteria; phylum Actinomycetota; class Actinomycetes; order S36-B12; family CAIYMF01; genus Prado023. The sequence continues at coordinate 9,725 of CAVTOX010000014.1, read as the reverse complement.
ATCCCGGCCATCAGCCCGCTGAGGACGTACGCGCTGAAGATGATCCCGCGCGACCGGACACCGGCCAGGCGGCTCGCCTCCGGGTTGATGCCCACCGACTCGGTGAGCATGCCCAGCGCCGTCCGGCGTTCGAAGACGCCGATCAGGACGATCGCGGTCAAGGAGATGAGGAACGCGAACGGCAGCACCAGCAGGTACCCGGTGGCGATGTACTCGAAGGGCCCGCTGTTGACGGTGGTGATGAAGCCCTGGGTGATCAGCAGCGCCACGCCACGGCCCGCCAGCATGAGCACGAGCGTGGCGATGATGGGCTGGATCCCCAGCACCGCGATGAGCATGCCGTTCCAGGCACCCCAGCACCAGCGCCACCGCCAGCGCGGCAACGACCGCGACCACCACCGTGCCGAGGTTGTCGGGGTCACCCGACCCGTCGATGATCGTCAGGGCCACGGCCCCCGAGACCGCCATGACCGCGCCAACCGACAGGTCGATGCCGCGGGTGGCGATCACGATGGTCATGCCCAGTGCGACCAGCATGAGCGGGGCGCTGTTGCGCAGGATGTCGATCAGCGCGCCGTAGAGCTGCCCGTCGCGAACCGTGACCTTGATGAACTGCGGCCGCGCGATCGTGTTGATCACGACCAGCGTCAGCAGAGCCACGATCGGCCAGAAGAGCCGATGCTTCACGACACCCATCAGGCAGCGCTCCCCTCACCCTTGTTGGCGATGTAGTCGATCAGGTCATTCAGGCCGACCCCGGTGGAATCGAGCTGGCCGATCTCCCGGCGGTCGCGCATCACCACCACGCGCTGCGCAAGACGCAGCACCTCCTCGAGCTCCGAGGAGATGAAGATGACCGAGAGGCCGGCCGCCGAGAGCTCCGCGACCTTGCGCTGGATGTCGGCCTTCGCGCCGACGTCGATGCCGCGCGTGGGCTCGTCGAGGATGATCAGTTCGGGCGCGGTCGCCAACCAGCGCGCGAGGAGCACCTTCTGCTGGTTGCCGCCGGAGAGGGTGCTGACGACGGCGTCGGGGTTGGCCGGCTTCACGTCGAGTGCCTCGATGTACTCGGCGACCACGGCGTCCCGCTCGGACCTGCGGAGCTTGCGCCTCCAGCCCCGGCGGGCCTGGATTCCCAGCACGATGTTCTCGGCGACCGTGAGGTCGGAGACGATGCCCTCCCCGCGACGATCCTCGGAGGAGAACACGATCCGATTCTCGATCGCGTGGCGCGGCGTGCCGATCCTCGCGGGCTCGCCATTGATGGAGATGGATCCGGAGTCGGCGCGATCGGCGCCGTAGAGCAGGCGGGCGAGCTCTGTGCGGCCCGAGCCCAACAGCCCGGCCAGGCCCACGACCTCACCTTCGAACACCTGAAGGTCTGCCGGCTCGAGGACCCCCCGGCGCCCCACGTCCGTGGCCTTGAGGACCGGTACGCCCGATCGGTCGACCTCGCGATTCGATGCCGCGGAGATCGCTTCCAGATCATCGAGCTCGCGGCCGATCATCTTGGTGACGAGGTCCTGACGAGGCAGGTCCTCGATCAGGTACTCGCCCACCAGCCGGCCGTTGCGCAGCACGGTCACGCAGTCGGAGATCTCGTACACCTGCTCGAGGAAGTGGCTGACGAAGAGGATGGCCACGTCCGGTGGACCGCAGCTCGCGGATGACGCGCGAAGAGCTGCTCGACCTCGCCTCGGTCCAGGCTGGACGTGGGCTCATCGAGGATGAGCACCCGGGAGTCCAGCACCATTGCGCGACTGATGGCCACCAGCTGCTGGATGGCCAGCGAGTGGCTGGACAGCATCGTGCGGGTGTCGATCTCCAGGCCGAGGCTGCCCAGATGCTTGGCGGCCCGCTCGTGGACGCCCTTCCAGTCGATCCGGCCTCCACGTCGCGGCTCATGGCCCAGCATCACGTTCTCACCGACGGTCAGGTTCGGGCACAGGTTCACCTCCTGGTAGACGGTGGAGATGCCGGCGGCCTGCGCGTCGGCGGTGCGTGCGGAAGACAACGGGGCGGCCCGGCCACGACGATCTCGCCCGGAGTCGATGGCGTAGACCCCGGTCAGGGCCTTGATCAGTGTGGACTTCCCAGCCCCGTTCTCGCCCATGAGCGCATGGATCTCACCGGAACGCAGGCTGAAGTCCACGTCGTCCAGGGCGAGCACGCCCGGGAAGCTGATGGTGATGCCGCGCATCTCGACGATCGCGGGCCCTGGCGGGTTTGCCTCGTGATTGCTCACGTCAGCCACCTCTCCGATGTGGGTCGGGACACCGATCGGGGGGCCGGAAGGCCGGCCCCCCGATCGCGTGCTCACCTGTCGTTCAGGTTAGTACGAAGTGAGTCAGTACAGTCGCGAATCGATGACCGCGGCGGCCTGCTCCTGGGTGAACGAGGCATCCTCGACGTAGATGGCCTTCTCGACGGGGTTGCCGGCGAGCACGTCCTTGACCAGCCCTGCGGCCAGGTCGCCCAGGAGCGGGTTGCACTCGACGATGTAGTTGATCTTGCCGTCGATGAGGGCCTGCATGCCGTCCTTGACCGCGTCGATCGAGATGATCTTGATGTCCTCGCCGGGCTTGGCTCCCGCGGCCTCGATCGCCTCGATGGCACCGAGTGCCATGTCGTCGTTGTGCGCGTAGACCAGGTCGATGCCGTCGGCGCCGTACTTCTGCAGGAAGCCCTCCATGACCTTCTTGCCACCATCACGGGTGAAGTCACCGGTCTGCGAGTCGATCTTCTCGATCTGGCTGCCTGCGATGGCCTCGTCGAACCCAGTCGCACGATCGTTCGCCGGGGCCGAGCCCGTCGTGCCCTCGAGCACGACCATCTTGGTGGCGGTGTCGCCGAACTGCTCCTTGGCCCACGTTCCGGCCGTCACGCCCTCCTTCTTGAAGTCCAGACCGACCCAACTCGCGAACAGGTCGTCCGAGGCGGACACGGTGCGGTCCTCGAGGACCACCGGGATCTTGGCCGCCTGGGCCTCCTTCAGGACGTCGTCCCACCCGTCGGTGACGATCGGCGCCATGACGATGGCGTCGACCTTCTGGTTGATGAAGGAGCGGACCGCGGCGATCTGTGCCGCCGGATCGTTGTCGGCGGCGTTGAAGGTCAGATCGAATCCGTTCTCCTTGGAGAACGCGGTCTTCATCGACTCCGTGTTCGCTGAACGCCAACCGCTCTCCGAGCCCGTCTGGGCGAACCCGACCTTGATCATCTCGGACGCCGCGGCATCGGTGGCCGGCGCACTGCCGGCGCCCGCGTCCGTAGTCGAGCCCGAGGAGCAGCCCGAGATGGTGAGCGACATCGCTCCCATCAGAACCACTCCTGCCAGCATGCGCTTCCTCATGTCCGATCCTCCTTGACCTGATCCGGTTGCGTCACCGGAAACGGGGCTTACTCTCCCGGCCCGAGCGGACCGTTACTCGAATGTTAACCCTAACATCCAGTCCCATGGCAAGAACTCAAATATCACGATTTGATAACGATGACTTGCCTGTTCGTGCTCAGGATTCACGATCTAATCCCGAAGCGGACCGTTCCGACTCCGGCCGTTAGCCTTCACATTCAGCACTCGGCGGTCGGGCTCCTTCGCCGCTGTGCGCCTCGCGCCACGACAGAGGCCCCGGACTGCTCAGACAGGCCAGAACAGGACCGACTCGTTCCAGCCGATCACGAAGGTCCACCCGGACTCGAGGGTCACCACGTACTGCGCACATCCCGGAGTGGCGGTCAGCCCTCGGATGCGACCGGTCCCCCTGCCCGGGACGTCGATCCAGCCGCCCGGACGAATCTGCCGAGCCTTCATCGCCATGGCTCCTCCTTCACGGATGGCCGACGGGACTCATCGGCCGCCTCTGGGTCCTCACAAGGCATGGGTGAGTCGATGGTGGGCGGCATTGGCCCGCAGGTCCCGAACGAACGCCGGCACCGTGGTCTCCGCGTCGATGCGAGCAAGCTCCACCCCGATCGACCGCGCGAACATCTCCCAGGTGGCCAGGCTGGTCTGCGTCGACATCACGGTGTGATGAGCCGCCCCTGCTTCCATCCAGCAGGTGGCCGCTGTCGCGAAGTCCGGCTTGGATCGCCAGACCGCTCTGCCGACCGGGAGGTGCGGCATCGGAGCCGGGAGCGGCACCCTCTCGACCTCCGCTGCGACCAGCCGGAACCGGTCTCGCATGTCCGACAGGGCGACGACGACGGCCTCCCCCGGGTCGGCAGTGAACACGAGGCGAACGGGATCCTCCCTGCCTCCGATGCTCAGGGGATGCACCTCCAGTGTGGGGCGCCCGGAGGTGAGCGAGGGACTCACCTCGAGCATGTGCGCCCCAAGCGAGAGTTCCTCTCCCTCCACCAGGTGGTAGGTGTAGTCCTCCATGAGGCTCGCACCCCCGGGACGCCCGGCGCCCATGACAGCCGCGAGCCGAACGAGCATCGCCGTCTTCCAGTCACCCTCCGCACCGAACCCGTAGCCGTCGGCCATGAGGCGCTGAACGGCAAGCCCCGGCAGTTGGCGCAAGGAGCCCAGGTCCTCGAAGGTCGTGGTGAAGGCCTGGAACGCCCCCTCCTCGAGGAACGAGCGGAGCCCGACCTCGATCGCCGCACCGTCGCGAAGCGATTGGTACCGGACGCCACCGGGCATCAGCTCGGAAGCGACATCGTAGGAGTCGATGTACTCCTCGATCAGGCCGTCGACCTGCGCATCTGTCGCCGCGTCCACACGAGCAGCGAGGTCCATCACTCCCCACGTGTTGATCTGGGCGCCGAAGACCGCCTCGGCCTCGGTCTTGTCGCCCTCGGTGACCGCGACGAAGCGCATGTTGTCCCCGAACCGCGCGACCTTCATGTTCCGCGATGCCAGTACCCCGGCAGCCGACCGGGCCCATTCGCCGACCTGCTCCTGGACCCGTCGGTGGGATGCGTGGCCCACGACGGTGGTCCGTGGGACGCCGAGCCGAGACTCGATGTAGGCGTACTCGCGGTCGCCGTGGGCGGCCTGATTGAGGTTCATGAAGTCGAAGTCGATGGTGGCCCACGGGAGTTCGACGTTGGCCTGGGTGTGCAGGTGCAGCAGGGGCTTGGTGAGCGCCTGGAGACCGGCGATCCACATCTTGGCGGGGCTGAACGTGTGCATCCACGTGATCACGCCGATGACGTTGTCCGCGCCGTTGGCCTCTCGCATGATGCGCTCAATGGCGCCGCGTGAAGTCAGGACTGGCTTCCACACCACATCTGCGGGCACGAATGGGCTGCTTGCGAGGTGCTCCACCACGCCCTGGGACTGTCTGGCGACCTGTGCCAGCACCTCGTCCCCATAGAGGGTCTGGCTCCCGGTGAGGAACCAGACCTCGTACCTGGCGAGGTTCGGCACGATGCTGCGACCCATGCTGCTCTCCTTCGTCGCGACCAAGACACAGCGCAGGCGCTGTTACCGTTCACATCTCCATCCCAAAGGAGGAGGATTCACTCACGTATCCGGATGTTACCGATAACATCAGTTCGCCGCAAGGGTCGACTCGCCCACAGGAAGTCCCGAATCTGGATCGATCTCGCCGCCTCGATCCACGGGTCGCTCGGAGCTCCCGCGAATGGTCCGACTCGGTTACCGCACCCTGGGCGGAGGGCTGGCGACACTGTCACGACTGACGAGTGAGGGGGCGATCAACTCGCTGACGGGGCTCTGCGCACCATCCATCTGCGTCACGAGCATGGCAAGGGCCTTGCGGCCGACCGAATCGAAGTCCTGGCGCATCGTTGTCAACGGCGGGATGAAGTCGCCGGCCTCAGGCAGGTCGTCGAAGCCGACAATGCTCACATCTCCCGGCACCGCGCGACCGTGCTCGTGGAGGGCCCTCAGGATCCCCAGGGCGGTCTGGTCGTTCGCAGCGAAGATCGCTGTGACCTCCTCGATGCGGGCCAACATCCGGCCTGCCTCGTATCCGGTCGCCGACGACCAGTCGCCGGTGATGACGGGCGGCACGTGCGCACCGGCTGCCTCGAGCGTGGTGCGCCACCCTGTGATGCGGTCGATGCTGTCGAAGTTGTCGGGAGGGCCCGAAACATGCCACACGGTCCGGTGGCCGGCGTCCAGAAGCAGTTGCGTCGCCTCCATGGCGCCACGCACCTGATCGATCCGCACGCTGTGCGTGGATGTTGTGGGGTCGCCCCCAATCGTGACCAGGGGCACCCCGGCCGGAACCTCCCGCGTGGCCTCGGCCGCCGACACCACTGGAACGATCACGATGATCCCGCCGACGCGCTGTTCGAGGTGCCGGTTGACCGCGTCCTCGAAGGACCGTCCGTCGAGGGCCGCGACACTCACCACGCTCACGCCGTACCCGGCCTCCGCGGCCGCAGCCTCGATTGCGTGGAGCATGGATGCGGGTCCGAACAGGGTTGACGGCTCAGCCACGATCCCGATCTGGTCGCTGCGGCCTCTGGCCAGCGCCCGCGCTGCTCGGTTGGGCCGGTACCCGAGCTCCTGCATCGCGGCCTGAACCCGCAGGCGAGTCCCGGGACTGACCCTCGGGTGGTCATTGATGACGCGCGAAACCGTCTGGTGCGAGACCCCAGCCAGACGCGCCACGTCCACCATCGCGGGGCCCCGAGCCGGTCCGGTGGCCACAACTCCTCCTAGAGCTTCACGATGCAACCGCATCGTCAGGAGCCGCATCGCACACGCGTGCACGCACGATGTGGATCCCGATCGCAGGGTAGCGCTTCTACGGCGCCTACCGCCCGAGTCCACACGAGCTGTCGCCCCCCTGCCGATGGCTCCTGCCCCCGCCAGGTTTCCACGGTCCTGGTGGAACGCACCGGCACCCTGGCCGTCGGTGACCTCGAGATCGAGGTGTACAACGGCACACCAGGCCTTGAAGGCCTCATCGCCTGGTCGTTCGACCAGTTCCGCACCCACGGCTTGGGCACGCCGATGGTCCGTCGCGTGACGTTCCACGAGAAGCAGATCGACAAGTGCGAGGGCGTCGCCGGCCTGATCCTGGGCGATGTCGTCACCGTCTGCTTCGGCTCTGCAGCGGCATGCGTGGACCGCAACTGCACCGGCTGGCAGACATGGGCCAAGAAGGCAGTCCTGCACGAGCTCGCCCACGCGTGGATCGACGAGCACCTGACAGCCGAGGTGATCAAGCAGTTCCTGGCGGTCACAGGGATGCCCACCTGGGCCAGCCCGACGCACGCATGGGGCGACCGCGGCGTCGAGCTCGCCGCCGAGACCCTCGCCTGGGCGATGACGGACCAGCCCATCCAGGTCAACCCCAAGGTCGGACCTCATTCCTGCGACGAGCTCGCGCAGTACTACGAGATCCTCACCGGCCGCCCACCCGAGTCCTCGACGCCCGGATGCGAACCCACACCGGCCGGCTGACCAGTCACCCTGCCGGGATGTCGGCCACGGAATCTCGTACCGTACATCTGCAAGGCGTTGGGCCCTCAGCAACAGCCGATCGGCCGACTCCGGGATCTAGCGTCCCGCCACAAGAGCGCGGCCCTTGCGGGCGCGGCGCTGCGCTTGCCCGGAGGTGCGCGACCGGCGGCGGTGTGGGCGCGGTGGTGGGTCCCTGGCGAGGTGTCTGAGTCAGAGGCCCCAGAACGCTCCCTGGAGGCCGACGCTGCGCATGTAGTCGGCTGCCTGGCTCGGTTCGCGGCGCTGGTAGCCAAGCTCGAGCCGGCCGGAGTACCAGTCGGACGCGAGGTCCCACAGGGTGGACAGGTCCATCACGTAGCCCAGGGTGTTGCCGCTGGCCTCCAGCCACTGGTCGACGCACCCGGTTGAGCAGAAGAGGCGCTGGTGAGCGCACGTGTGGACGACGTCGTCCCACATGCGGGCAACGGGCACCAGGAAGTGCGCGACCTCGGTCCCTGCGGGCGCCTGCTCGGTGCCGACGTTCCACGCCAGGGCGCACCCGCAGTTCGGGCATCGGGTCGCGACGAGAACCGGGCTCTGACCCGGGATCAGGTGCGGGAGCGAGAAAGCATCCCACGAGCACCCTCCCCACCAGAGCGTGTCGGTGCCCATCACCGAGAAACCCAGCGGGACCGACGAGAACGGGTGCGCCATCACGATCCGGTCCTGATCGTCGAGGACCAGATGCCGTCCGGCCGCCAGCTCGCGCAGTCCGGCCCTAACCGAGGCGTCGGGCACAGCGAACTGGTGAGCCAGCTCAGGGACCGTGATTGCCTGACCTGCCTGCGCAAAACGGCGGTAGACCGCCACCCGAAGGAGTTCGACGCTTATCGGCGTGCCCATGGGGAGAGTCTGCACCGTCCGCGGTGCCCGGCTGACCTTGCACAGCGCCGTAGCTCCCACCGTGGCGCGAGGCTCCAGCGGTCCTCCGTGTGAACGCGTCAACACGGCGGAGTGATGCGCGTGCACCGGCCACAGTACGCGGGGCCAGATCAGCAGGTGATCCCGGCCTCAGGGAAGTCGGTGGGGCAGGTGGGCAGCATCTGCCCCGTCGTCACCGATTCGATGACTGCGTTCGTCGCGACGACGACAGCCTCTGGGGCCTGCAGCGGGATCTCGTGACCGGATTCGCGGACCACGCCCAGCACGGAGTTGTCAGAGATCGATGCGGCCGTCTCGGCCTGTGCCTGCTTCCACCATTTCCAGAACTTCGCCGGTCCTCCGTCGGGCCTGCCTGCGCGCAGCACCACCACCGGTTTGCTGCCCATCGTCGCCCCATCTGCGATCACCTGGTCCGCGGCTTCCCAGTCCTGCGGGACGCCACCTTCGCTCAGCTGTGACGGCACCAGGTCGAAGGCGGCTACCTGGCCCGGGCTGGAAGCGTCCACGAGGACCATGCCCGCCACCTTGCTCGGCTCTTGGGCTGATGCGGTCCGCGCGACCAGTCCCCCGTAGGACCAACCCACGAGGACGAACGGCCCCGGCTCATTCAACGCCTGCATGAGTGCGGTCAACTCAGTGGCGTTGGCCACCGGCCCATTGGGTGCCGCACCCTCCGGGCGCGGGCCCGAGAATCCGACCCCGGGACGGTCGAACAGGCACACCCGGCTCACCGTTGCTTGCGCTGAAGCGGCACGAGCCAACACCCATGCCGAGCTGTTGGCCACAGAGCTGTCCCCCGACCCGTTGCTGTAGACCACGGTGGGCGCCCCTGACCCGGTGCACGCTGCGGCCTGCACCACACCGCCGGCTCGGATGTGCCTCCACGGGAGGCTCGCGGCGAACTCGCGGATCTGGTCGTACTGCGCCTCATCGTCAGCCAACCCGTACTCAACCGCCGCCGTCAGCGAGGGCCCGCTCTGGGTGACCCACTTCGAGGGGATCTCACCAGCGACGACCGCAGCATCCGGTGACTCCGACGTGACCGCGGGGCCCGAGACCGAGCCCGTCGAACCGGTGCAACCCATGAGCGACACGGTGACCAGAGCGGCAGCCACCAACCGAGCCCGCAGATCCCCGGCCATCACTGACGGACCCTCCACTCTGGGAGATCGTCGAGTTCCCCTGAGCCACCGTCGCCCCACCTGCCCCGCATGACCAGCCCCTTCCTCTCTTGCCGGGGCCCGACTGGGTGCCAATCCCACTACCCACGGCGTGCCGACCACTGTGCAACGCCACGAAGATCCTCCCCACAAGCGCTGGGAGTCAATGGGCTCGTGATCGCGCCCAGGAGAACCCCTCTGGCGTTGCGACGGGCGGGTCCGCTTTGGTCTCCGTCCTTCCAGTCCTCGACTGAAGG
>CAVTOX010000013.1:0-111577 GCA_963736425.1 uncultured Actinomycetes bacterium | reverse complement strand
CGGGGGTGCCAGGCTCCGGCCAACTCGGGTGCGAGTCTGGACACCACCTGCCATCGCAACCACGTGCACATGTCGCTGTCGTGGGACGGCGCAGCAGCGATCACCAGCTGGTGGACCGGCGCGGCCCAGACCCAGCCGTACTGCCCGACGATGTCGTCGCGGGCCACGCCTGGGACCGGTGCCGGGTTGGTCGTGCCCGACCTCAGCGCCGTCCCGGGAGCGGTCCCGATCACCCCGACCGCGATCCTCGACACCCGTGCAGGCGTGGGTGCGGGGCTCACCGGCTCGTGCCGGAGCCTCGCCGGCCGCTCGCTGTACCCGACTGCCGCGCTCACCGGGCTGGTGCCCGCGGGAGTGGGTGCGGTCGTGCTGCAGGTCACCTCGACGAGCAACGCCCCGGCCGCGCTCGCCGCCTGGTCCTCCGGCTCCCCGCGGCCTCCCGGCCAGGTGCCCACCCCCATCGGCACGACGACGGCCACGGTGGTCGTCCCGCTGGCCTCGGACGGGTCGGTGGCGCTGGGCACGTCGCTGGGGGCGGCCAACCTCTCGGCCACTGTGATCGGGTACGCGCCGGGCAGCAGCACCTTCTCCGTTGCCGCACCGGCGCCCGCACCGGCGCCCGCACCAATCGCACGGCCGAGCAAGCCGCGCTCGGTCGCGGTCAAGTCCTCGCGCCGCGCAGTGACGACGAAGTGGAAGGCGCCCAGCCGGTCGGGCGGGGCTGCCCTCACCGGGTACCGCGTTGAGGCCCTCACGAGCTCCAAGCGGGGGGCTGCCGTGGCTGGGTCCTGCTCGGCGGCGCCGGCGGCACGCTCGTGCACGATCACGGGCCTGAAGAAGGGCCGCAAGTACTGGATGTCGGTCTCGGTCGCCAACCCCGGCGGAGCCACCTGGGCAGCGCGCAAGAAGGTCCGGGTCCGCTGAGGCGGCGGGGCACCTGTCCCGGCGGTGTCGGCCCGGGCACCTAGAATCCACAGGTGCTCGCGGATGACCTGCTGCCTCGCCTCCCGCGGACGACCATGCCCGCAGAGGACCTCGATCTGGTGGCTGACCGCGAGGCCGACGAGGGGACCCTGTTCAGGTCGCCTGCGCCCACCCGAGCCGCCACCCCCGATGCTCCGGGCGCCGCGGAGGCCGGTCGAGCCGCGGACATGGTGCGTGCGGCGGTCGCCCTGGCCAAGGGGGGTGCGCAGGCCCAGGCGGCCGATCGCCGGAGTCAGCGCGAGGCGCAGAGGGTCGTGGAGCTGGTCGACCTGGTCGCCGACCTCAACCCCCCTCAGCGCGACGCCGTGGAGCACCGCGGGGGTCCGCTGCTGATCGTCGCCGGGGCCGGGTCGGGCAAGACCCGGGTGCTCACGCGTCGGATCGCCCACCTGCTGGCCACCGGCGACGCCCGGCCCGGTGAGATCCTGGCCATCACGTTCACCAACAAGGCCGCCGCCGAGATGCGTGAGCGCGTCGAGGTGGCCGTGGGGCCCAGGGCCCGGGCGATGTGGGTCTCGACCTTCCACTCAGCATGCGTGCGCATCCTGCGCCGGGAGGCCGAGCGGCTCGGGATGAGGTCGAGCTTCTCGATCTATGACCAGGCCGACAGCCTTCGCCTGGTCACCCTCGTGTCCCGTGACCTGGACCTCGACCCCAAGCGGATGCCGCCGCGCGGCCTGCTCAACAAGATCTCCGGGCTGAAGAACGAGCTGGTCGACCCCGACGCATTCCGCTCCCAGGCCACCAACGACACCGAGATGACGCTGGCTGACGTGTACTCCGCCTACCAGACCCGGCTTGCCCGGGCCCAGGCCGTCGACTTCGACGACATCATCGGGCACACGGTGGCCCTGATGGTGGGGTTCCCGGACGTGGCCGAGCACTACCGCCGGCGGTTCCGGCACATCATGGTCGACGAGTACCAGGACACCAACCACGCCCAGTACCGGCTCGTCTCCGAGCTCGTCGGCCGGGCCGGCGGCGAGGTCCCGCCCGGTGAGCTCGTGGTGGTCGGTGACTCCGACCAGTCGATCTACGCGTTCCGCGGGGCGACAGTGCGCAACATCGTGGAGTTCAGCACCGACTTCCCCAACGCCCGCCAGATCGTGCTGGACCAGAACTACCGATCGACGCAGACGATCCTCTCGGCGGCCAACGCGGTGATCGCGCGGAACTCCGACCGGCAGGCGAAGAAGCTGTGGACCGATGCCGGCGCCGGTGAGCAGGTCGTCGGCTACGTCGCCGACTCCGAGCACGACGAGGCCGCCTTCGTCGGCAACGAGATCGACAGCCTGTCCGACAAGGGCCTGGCCAAGCCCGGTGACGTCGCGGTGTTCTACCGGACCAACGCCCAGTCCCGGGCCCTGGAGGAGGTGTTCATCCGCACCGGCCTGCCCTACAAGGTCGTCGGCGGCACGCGCTTCTACGAGCGCCGGGAGATCCGCGATGTCCTGGCCTACCTGCGCGTCGTGGCCAACCCGGCCGACGACGTCAGCCTGCGCCGGATCCTCAACGTGCCCAAGCGGGGCATCGGCGACCGTGCCGAGGCCTACGTGTCGGGGTTCGCCGACGCCCAGAGGATCACCTTCGGCGAGGCCCTGCGCCGGGCCGGCGAGATCCCCGGGATGGCCGGGCGCAGCGCCACGGTCGTGGCGGCCTTCGTTGCGATCCTCGATGACCTGGCCGCGGTCGTGGACTCCGGTGCCGGCCCGGCCGACATCATGCGCGCAGTCCTGGAGCGCTCCGGATACCTCGCGGAGCTGCAGCGCCTCCAGCGACCCGCAGGACGAGGTCCGAGCCGAGAACGTCGCGGAGTTCGAGGCCGTGGCCGCCGAGTTCACCCGGGACGCCGAACAGGCCGGCGATGGGTCGGGCACCCTGGGGGACTTCCTCGAGCGGGTGGCACTGGTCGCCGACGCCGACGAGATCCCCGAGGGCGAGGACCACGAGGGTGTGGTCACCCTCATGACCCTGCACACCGCCAAGGGCCTGGAGTTCCCCGTGGTGTTCCTCAGCGGGATGGAGGACGGGGTGTTCCCGCACATGCGGGCGATGGCCGACCCCTTCGAGCTGTCCGAGGAGCGGCGCCTTGCCTATGTGGGCATCACCCGGGCCCGTGAGCGCCTCTACGTCACCCGCGCCATCAGCCGGTCGGCCTGGGGCGCGCCGAGCTACAACCCGGAGTCGCGGTTCCTTGCCGACATCCCCACCGAGCTGATCAGGTGGGAGCGTGAGGAGCCAGCCCGGTACACGGGTGCCTCGGCAGGCGGCTATGGATCGGCGCCATCCCTGTCGGCGGCCGCCGACCGCTACGAGTCGCGCAACCCGGTGGCCCGGGCGGTGGTGTCGCTGTCGGCCGGGGACCGGGTCCTGCACCCCAAGTTCGGGATGGGCACGGTGGTGAGCACGCTCGGCTCCGGCGACAAGGCCGAGGCCTCGGTGGACTTCGGCTCGGAGGGCGTCAAGCGGCTGCTCCTGCGCTACGCCCCGGTCGAGAAGCTGTAGCGCGGGATCAGCGAGGGGGGGTGCGCCCGGGGTTGCCCTGGCGGCTCGGGGCACTGGCGATCGACGTCGCACCCTCGGCGACCGTCGAGCCGTCCTGGTCGACGTGGGCCAGCGTCGTGCAGATCTCGTGCACGACCCGGCCGTCGACCGGCAGTGAGTTGTGGCCCACGTACGGCACGAACACATTGCGGGCGTTCAGGTCCGGGTGCTCGATCCGGGCGTTGGACTTGGGGATGATCATCTGGTCCAGATCCGACCAGATGGCCACGAAACGGGTCCGGCACCCCGGTGCGGGGGCGGCGAGCTCGGTCATGATGTCCGATCCGGGGCGCATCTGCCGGGCGACGGGGTGCGGCACGAAGTTCGCCGGGGCGGTGCCCTGGTGCGGCGTGCCGAGGGTCACCAGCGTGTGGACGCGGGAGTCCCCGCCCATCCGCTGGACGAAGTAGCGCGCGACCAGCCCACCCATCGAATGCCCGATGACGTGGACGCGCTCGTACCCGGTCTCGATGCAGAGCGCCTCGACGAGGGCCTCGAGGCGCTCGGCGACCACCCGCACGTCGTCGGTCAGGGGCGAGTAGTTCAGGGTGATGATCCGACCGAACCCGCGCCGGCGCAGGCCCCGCTTGATCCGGGCGAAGATCGAGCGGTTGTCCACCACGCCGTGGATCAGGATGATCGGCGTGCCGGCGTTCTCGACGTCGCCGATGATGAGACCGCGCTTGATCGGGTCGAGCCCGTCGAGGTTGAGCCGCTCCTCGGGGTGGCGCACCTGCTCCTCGAGCACGCCCAACGGGTAGGTCACGACGTGGGTGGCTGTCCACGCGACCTCGATGGCCGAGCCGCGGATCACCGACGGGTTCGTGGCCCGCCGCAGGCCTCGCCCCGTGGCCCGCCCGGCGCGCCGGATCCGACCCCCCGTGGCCGGGCCGTGCCCGGGACCGCTGGGGTCCTGGGCGTGGGGGGCCCGGTGGCTGCTCGGCACTCCGGCACGGTAGCGCATCCTCGGGCAACCTGTGGCCATCGGGCAGGACTACGATTTGCCCATGAGCACACCGAACGCCGAGCACATCAGGGTCATCGTGGGCAAGCCCGGACTGGACGGTCACGACCGTGGCGCAAAAGTCGTGGCGCGGGCGCTGCGGGACGCCGGGATCGAGGTCATCTACACCGGACTGCACCAGACTCCGGAGCAGATCGTGGCCACGGCCATCTCCGAGGACGCCGACGGGATCGGCCTGAGCATCCTGTCGGGTGCGCACATGACGCTGTTCAAGTCGGTCATCGAGATGCTGCGCGAGCGCGGCGCCGGTGACATCCGCGTCTTCGGCGGCGGGATCATCCCCGAGGCCGACATCCCGATGCTCTACGAGATGGGCGTGGCCCACGTATTCACCCCCGGGACCCGCACCGACGAGATCGTCGACTGGGTCAGGGAAAACGTCGCCCACGCCGCCTGACGCACCTTCTGCGCCGCTCGTCGCAGAACGGGGTACCGGCCGTCAGGTCGGGACAGGGACCCAACTAGTGTGGTCCGCGTCCCTTCGTCGGTGAGGAGTCCCGCGTGGATCTGTACGAGTACCAGGCCAAGCACCTGTTCGGCAAGCATGGCGTCCCGGTCGTCCCCGGAGCCGTGTGCGAGACCCCCGATGCCGCCCGGCTGGCCGCGCGCCGCATCGGCGGCACGGTGGTGGTCAAGGCGCAGGTGAAGGTGGGCGGTCGCGGCAAGGCAGGCGGCGTCAAGCTCGCCGACGGCGAGGACGAGGCGAGCGCCCGCGCCGCCGACATCCTCGGGATGGACATCAAGGGCCACACCGTGCACAAGGTCCTGGTCACCGAGGCCGCGGAGATCGCCGAGGAGTACTACGTCTCCTTCCTGCTCGACCGGGCCAACCGGACCTTCCTGGCGATGGCCTCCGTGGAGGGCGGCGTGGAGATCGAGCAGGTCGCCAGGGACAACCCTGAGGCCCTGGCGATGATCCGCGTCGACGCCCTCGAGGGCTGCCCGCCGGAGAAGGCGCGTGAGATCGTCGCGGCCGCGAAGTTCCCGGCCGACGTCGCTGAGGCGGTTGCCGACGTGCTTGAGAAGCTGTGGGTCGTCCTGGTGGAGGAGGACGCCACGCTGGTCGAGGTGAACCCGCTGGTGAAGACCACCGACGGCCGCGTGCTCGCCCTCGACGGCAAGGTCTCCCTGGATGAGAACGCGCACTTCCGGCACGCCTCCCACGCCGACCTGGTGGACACCGCGAACTCCGACCCGATCGAGCTGCGGGCCAAGGCGTTCGACCTCAACTACGTCAAGCTTGACGGTGAGGTGGGGATCATCGGCAACGGCGCCGGCCTGGTCATGTCCACCCTGGATGTCGTGGCCTACGCCGGCGAGGAGTTCGGCGGGGTGCTCCCGGCCAACTTCCTCGACATCGGGGGCGGCGCCAGTGCCGAGGTGATGAGCAACGGCCTGGACATCGTCCTGACGGATCCCTCGGTGAAGAGCGTCTTCGTCAACGTGTTCGGCGGTATCACCTCCTGCGTGGAGGTCGCCAACGGCGTGAAGCTGGCGCTCGTGATGCTGGCCGACGCCGGCAAGCCGGTCGACAAGCCCCTGGTCTGCCGGATCGACGGCAACCGGGCCGAGGAGGGCCGGGCGATCCTGCGGGACGCCGGGATCCCAGGTGTGGAACTGGTCGAGACGATGGACGAGGCTGCCCGCCGGGCGGCGCAGCTCGCAGCAGGGAAGTGAGGTAGGACCATGGCGATCTTCCTTGATGGCGCATCGCGCCTGATCGTGCAGGGGATGACCGGCTCCGAGGGCATGAAGCACACCACGCTCATGCTGGCCGCCGGCTCCGCCATCGTCGGCGGGGTCAACCCCAAGAAGGCTGGCCAGACGGTCGCCTTCCCGGACGCGGAGCTCCCGGTGTTCGGCACCGTCGCCGAGGCGATGGCCGCGACCGGCGCAAACGTGTCGGTGGTGTTCGTGCCCCCGGCCGGGACCCTTGGCGCGGTCACTGAGGCCGTCGATGCCGGGATGCCACTCGTGGTGGTCATCACTGAGGGTGTGCCCGTGCACGACACCGCCGCGTTCTTCCAGGACGCCGTCAACCGCGGCACCACCCGCATCATCGGCCCGAACTGTCCCGGGATCATCTCTCCGGGCGTGAGCAATGCGGGGATCATCCCGGCCTCGATCGCGGGTGCCGGGCCGATCGGACTGGTCAGCAAGTCCGGAACCCTGACCTATCAGATGATGTACGAGCTGCGCGACATCGGCTTCTCCACGGCGATCGGCATCGGCGGGGACCCGATCATCGGCACGACCCACATCGACGCCCTGGCGGCGTTCGAGGCCGACCCGCAGACCGAGGCGATCGTGATGATCGGCGAGATCGGCGGCGACGCCGAGGAGCGTGCGGCGGCGTTCATCGCTGAGCATGTCACCAAGCCGGTGGTCGGCTACGTGGCTGGGTTCACGGCTCCCGAGGGCAAGACGATGGGCCACGCCGGCGCCATCGTCTCCGGCTCCTCGGGTACGGCCCAGGCCAAGAAGGAAGCCCTCGAGGCCGTCGGCGTCCGGGTGGGCAAGACCCCCTCGGAGACCGCGCGCCTGATGCGTGAGGTGCTCGGTCGCTGACCCTGCGTGAGTGCCCCGGCTGATCATGGTCGGGGCACCGGCGTGTTCGCGCCGCCGAGGTCGCGACACGCGGGTGGTCGGTGCCGACCACGACCTCCGGTGGGGGAGAATCCCGGGGTGAGCGTGCGTGATCCCGAGGTGCTCGACGTCGATGCCGACGCCCCTGAGCAGTCCCGGCGACCGGTTGTGGCGGGTGTCGCGGCGGGGCTCTGGGCGTTGCTCGTGGGCGTGGCCCTGGTCACCTGCTTGGTCATGCTCGCCTGGGCGGTGTCGCCCAACTCCGCCGGTGACTCCGCAGCGGCATGGCGTGCGGCGGGATCCGTCTGGCTGGGCGCCCACCAGGTGCCCCTGGAGATCGGCGAGCGCTCGCTGACGCTCCTGCCCCTCGGGGCGCTGCTCCTCGGGCTGCTCCTCACAAGGCGTGGTGGTCGATGGGCCGGCCGCCTGCTGCCAGGCACCACTGCGGGTGAGGCAGTGGCGATCGTGACCTCGTGTGCCCTGGTCTACGGCGCCGGCGGGGCGGGCGTGGCATGGCTGGCCGCGGGGCCCGGCACGGGTGCGAGCCCCCCCAAGGCGTTCGTGTGGACCGGGGTGGTCGCACTCGTGGGGGCCACCTGGGGGATCGCGCGCGAGGCCGAACTCGTGGCTCGGAGCAGGGCACGGGTCTCGGACGCAGCATGGCGGACGGCAGTGGGCGGTCTCGCGGCAGTTCTCGGGCTGTTCGCGATGGGGGCCCTGCTGGTCACGGTGAGCCTTGTTCGGCACTTCGGGCAGCTCGCCACCACGATGGCAGATCTGGACGCGGGGCCAGTCGGTGAGCTGGCGCTGACCGCCCTGGGTGCGTTGTGCCTGCCGACGCTGGACGTCTGGGGCATGGCCGTCGTCGTCGGTCCGGGTTTCGACCTCGGATCTGCCGGTGCGCTCAACGCATTCGGCGGACAGGTCGGGACCCTGCCGGCGCTGCCCATCCTGGCCGCGATCCCGAGTGCGGTGCCGGCCTGGGGCCCCGTGCTGATGCTCGTGCCGGTCGCCCTGGGCGCCCTCTCCGGGCGGATCCGGTGGGGCCGGGACCTGCCGACGCTCACCGGTGCCGCCGTCTCGGGTGCTGGGCTGGCCGGCGTTGTCGCTGCGCTCGTGGGTGGGTTGGTCCTGCTTGCCTCCGGCTCGCTGGGCGGTGGGCGATTGGCTGAGGTGGGCCCGCGCCTGCTTCCGGTGGCCTCGGCCGCTGCTGGCCTTGTCCTGCTGGGCTTCCTCGCAGAAGCGGCGTTCCAGTCGATGCGACTGAGCTGGCAGCTGCACCAGGCGGAGCGGCGCGCTGAGGAGCGCCGACTGCGCCTGGCCGCGCGCGGGATGGCAGACCCCGCCGAGGTGACCGTTGCGGCCGAGGTCGACGGCGAGGTCGAGGTCGATGGCGCTGGCGAGGTCGAGATCGTCGATGTGGAGAACGTCGAGGTCCCCGCACCGAGCACTGCCCCTCGTCGCGAACCTCGTCCGGTCCGGGAGTCGCTGGTGATCCCCGTCCTCGTGGCCAGCCCTGACCCGGGTGTGGTGGAGTCGGCGACGATCGGCGAGGCCGATCCGAGCTCAGCCGTCCCAGAGATGGACGGAAGCTCCACGGTCGATCTGATCATGGATCCAGCCGACCTGGCCGAGATCCGCGCCGCTCGCCGGGACGGCCCGACAGACGAGGATCCGGCCTGACGGAGTCGAGGCGCGCTCCCTCAGTCGTCGGACGCGGGCTCCTGGGCTTCGTTCGCGGACTTCTCGGCGACACCGGAGTCATCGCTGCCCTCGGCGGAGTCGTCCTTCTCGCGCTCGGCCGTCGCCCGGGGCTTGGGCCTCGGGGCGGACGTCCTGGCGGGTGCAGAGTTGGCGGTCCGGGGTTGGCTGACCTGCACGACCTCCTCGGTGACCAGGATCTTGTCCTCGACGGTCACGGTCGGAGTCGGTTCCACAACCGTGCGGACCTCGGTCCGGTACTGGGTCGGCCCCGGGCTGGGGTCCCGGGCGATCGTCTCCACGGTTGCGGTGGGGTCCAGCTCGGGAAGCGGCTTGCTCAGGACGGTCTGGTAGACCGCGGCGCCCAGCAGGGCGCTGGCGAGCATGGCCGCCATCCATCCGATCACGGTGCGCATCCGAATCCCCCTCATGGGTCGTTGGCTGATCCACATTCTGCCGGTACCCGGGTCCGGGTGGGGGAATCCCTGTGTCAAGGCTGCGTTCCTCGGGCCTTGACACAGCCTTGACACGTGCGGCCCTGATGGCTTGCCGGACTGTGGCCGAACATTATGGACATGAGCCGAAAGCAGTCAGTCAAGCGTGGTGTGGCCGTCGTCAGCAGTGGTGCGCTCGTGGTCGGCGCGGGAGCCGCGGTCGGCGTCCTTGCGTCCGACATGTCCGCGCAG
This sequence comes from uncultured Actinomycetes bacterium, assembly GCA_963736425.1. Classification (GTDB taxonomy): domain Bacteria; phylum Actinomycetota; class Actinomycetes; order S36-B12; family CAIYMF01; genus Prado023. The sequence goes on along the minus strand of CAVTOX010000013.1, from coordinate 102,052 downwards.
TGGTCGCAGCAGGCCGCGCTGGAGGCGGCCGCCCAGGTGGTGGCAGATCCGGTCATCGACGTCACGGTCCCCCGGCCCGTGGTGGTCACGCGGACCGAGGAGCGCCACGTCACGCCCGAGCCCGTCGTGGTCCACCGCAAGGTCTACGTCCGGGTCCCCTCATCGCAGGGCGCGACCCGTGTCCAGGCGCCCCGGTCCACGGCAGCGTCTCAGGGCCGCACCGTTCGGTCAGCGCCCAAGCCGCGGCCCTCCCGGCGGGTGGTTGCGCCGGCTCCCGCCCCCGCTGCGCCCAAGGCCGCCCCGAAGGCCAAGTCGAAGACCTCATGAGCACCCTCGAGATCGTGGAACGGCGCTGGCGCACGACGCTGGCCGTGACCCTGCCGGGTTCGGCCGACGCGGCCAGAGTCCGCCGAGCTGGGCAGATCCTCACCGACGAGGTCAGCCGGCTCGAGCAGGTGGCCAGCAGGTTCCGGGCGGACTCCGAGATCTCAGGAGTCAACCGCTCCGCCGGGCAGTGGGCCCCGGCCAGCGCCCTGCTCGTGGAGCTGGTCGAGGTGGCCCTGGCCGCCGCCGAGTCGACCGGCGGCCTGGTCGACCCGTGCCTCGGTCGCCAGGTGGATGCTGCCGGGTACCGCTCCTGGGCCGCTGGTGACGTCGCCGTGCTTGCTGCGGCGAGCACGGGTCCCTCCCACACAGGGTCGTGGCGCGAGGTCGAGGTGGCCGCCGGGCGGGTGCGCATCCCCACGGGCGTCGCCCTCGACCTGGGGGCGACGGCCAAGGCCTGGTTGGCCGACGAGGTGGCCGAGCGGATCGCCGACGAGCTCGAACTCGACGTGATCGCCAACATGGGTGGTGACCTGAGGGTCATCGCCGAGTCGCCGGGCTGGGTCGTCAGCGCCGACCACGAGGTCCCAGGGGTGCCCGAACGGGCGATCGGGATCACCGATGGGGGGCTCGCGACCAGCGGCCAGGGCCGGCGCCGGTGGCTGACCACGGCGGGCCCGGCCCACCACCTCATCGATCCGCGGACGGGTCGCAGCGCGGCCACCGGCTGGTGGGCGGTCTCCGCGCTGGCAGCCAGTGCGACGGCCGCGAACGTGGCTGCCACCACCGGGATGCTCCTGGACGGTGACGCACCTGCCTGGTTCGCGGACCGCGGGCTGCACGGGCTGTTCACGCGATGGTCGGGATCCGGGCGGGCAACTGCCCACACCGTGGGCCAGTGGCCCGAGATGCAGGGGGCAGCATGAACGAGGTGCCGTGGACATGGTTCGTGATGCGCTCCAGCGGCCTGGTCGCTGTGGGCCTGCTGACAGTGTCGGTCCTGATGGGGTTGGTCGGGCCGCGGTTGCGTCCCACCGCCCGCCTCACGAGCATCAGCGTTCACCGGGCTGCCTCTGTCGCCGGGACGCTGCTCATCGTCGCGCACATCGTCCTTGCGCTGCTGGACAAGTGGATCGTCCTTGACTGGCCCGCCGCGCTGCTGCCCGGTGTCGCCAGCTGGGAGCGCTGGGGGGTCGCCCTGGGCGCGTTGGCCGTGGACCTCCTGATCGTCGTCCTGGTCACGACGGCCACGCGGATGCGCACCCCGAGGCTCTGGCGGCGCGCGCATCTCCTGGCCTACCCCGTGTGGGCACTGGCCGTGGGTCATGGGCTGCTGGTCGGCACTGACGGTGCAGTCATGCAGGCCCTGGCGATGGTCAGCGTCGCGGTTGTCCTGTTCGGCCTGACGATCCGGGTCCTCGTACGTCCGCGGAGCGTCCCGGCTGTGCGGCCCGAACTGGTCGGGGCGGGGGTCGTGCGATGACCGCCAACGCGACGGGCGCTCCCCGCAGTGCCGGGACCTGGGCGATGCCCACAGCAGGTCCCCGACCGGCCCCCGGCCTGCCCGGACTCGCCCTGCCTGGGCGGCTCCCCGGTCGGCTCCCCAGGGAGCTGCTCGCCCCCGGGACACTGCTCCTGGCCAGTGTCGAGCCCGGCCGCCCCGTGAACGGGCAGGAGCACCGGCGTCATTGGGGTTCCGCCCCCGCCCTGGGCATCGACGACCTGATCGCCCGGGTGGCCGCTCATGAGGTGGTCGGGGCCGGTGGTGCGGCGTTCCCCACCGATCGCAAGCTCGCCTCCCTGGCGGGCGCGCGTGTCTCGCACGTGATCGTCAACGGTGCCGAGGGGGAGACGGCCAGCGGCAAGGACGGCGTCCTGCTCGGCCACGTCCCGCATCTGGTCCTCGACGGTGCCATCACCGCGGCCCGAGCCCTCGGGGCTCCCCGGATCATCGTGCGGATCGGCGCAGACCGCCCGGACCTCGCGATCTCGCTGGCGAACTGCCTGGCGGAGCGCCGGGACGCCGTCCCCATCGAGCTGTCGATCGGCCCCGCGACGTTTGTCGCAGGCGAGGCGACGGCCGTGATCCGAGCGATCACCGGTGGCCCTGCACTGCCGGCCGATCTCGGCCGTCCGCCCTCGATCCGCACGGGTATTGGGCGCAGGCGCACGCACGTGCTGCTCAGCAACGCCGAGACGTTCGCGCGGATGGCACTGGCGTCGCGCGGTGTTGCGGGTCGGTCAGCACTTGCCAGCGCGTCGGGCGCCGTGCGCGAGCCAGGTGTCGTCGAACTGCCGGACAGCAGCACGTTGGCCGACCTTGCCACCGCTGCCGGTGGGCTCGTGGGCGCTCCCGAGGTGCTGATCACCGGTGGCTGGCACGGGCGCTGGGTACCGTGGGACGGGCTCAGCGCGGGGACCGAGCTGACCCGGGAGGCGCTGTCCCAGCTGGGCGGGCGCTGGGGCGCCGGTGCGTTCGTCTGGATCCCGCAGGACCTGCCGGCGTGGGACGCCCTGGCGGGCATCGCCCGCGAGCTCGCTGAGGGCACGGCGGGGCAGTGCGGCCCCTGCTGGCGGGGGTTGCCCGCCGTGGCCGAGGTCATCGCCAGCGCTGCGGGAGCGACCGGCCGTCGCGCCGAGATCGAGGACCTCATGGCACAGGTGGACGGCCGGGGGATCTGCGCCCACCCGTCGGCCGCCGTCGCTGCGCTGCGCAGCGCACTGGACCTGATCGGGGAGGACCGATGACCGCGACCCAGCCCACCAGTCGGACCGGAACGGGCAGGCACGTCCTGGCGGTCGACTGGGAACGGTGCGCCGGCCACGGGGTGTGCGCCGCCGCACTCGGCGAGCGCATCGACCTGGACAGCTGGGGCTATCCGCTCGGGGTCACGACCCGCGGTGAGGCCATCCCGGACACGTTGGTGCGCGCGGCCAAGCTGGCGGTGGCCATGTGCCCCGCGGCAGCACTGCGGCTCGAGCGTCGGACGAGGCCCTAGGCTCGCTCCGTGGCCCATGTTCTGCTGATCGAGGATGACGCCGGGATCCGTACGGCCGTCGTGCGCGCGCTGCACAGCCGTGGCCACGCCGTGGACTCTGCCGGCACGGGCTTGGACGGTCTGCAGTCCATGCTCACCGGATCCCCGGACGCGATCGTGCTCGACCTCGGCCTGCCCGACGTGGACGGTGAGCGGCTGCTCGGGATGATCCGCTCCGTGAGCGAGGTCCCGGTGATCGTGGCCACGGCGCGCGACGACGAGGGGCTGATCGTGCGTCTGCTGGACGCAGGTGCTGACGACTACGTGATCAAGCCCTACGACCCAGCCCATCTCGAGGCGCGCATCCGGGCCGTGCTGCGCCGGGTCTCGGCCGGCAGCGACCAGGTCATCGAGCCGCCCCTGCGGGTGGGGGGCCTGCGGGTGGACCGGTCCCGCCGGACCGCCGAAGTGGACGGCCGCCCGGTGGAGCTCACGAAGCTGGAGTTCGACCTCCTGGCCTACCTCGCTGAGAACCCCGGGCGGGTCGTCAGCCGCAGTGAGCTCCTGCGCGAGGTCTGGCAGCGCACGGACGCAGCCCGGACGGTCGACGTGCACCTGTCGTGGTTGCGGCGCAAGCTCGGCGACACGCCGGCCGAGCCGCGGTTCATCCATGTCAATCGCGGTGTCGGCGTGATGCTCGAGGACCGGTCCGACGCCGAGCTCCCCGACGACTGATGTACCGACGCCTGGTCACGTTCGCGTTGCTGGTGGTCACCGTCGCTGCCACGGTGCTGGTGATCCCGCTGGCGCTATCCGCGCGGGACCTCGTGCGGGGCAGCGCGTTGTCTGCGCTCTCCGACCAGGCGCGTTCCCTGGCCGAGGCCTGGGAGTCGGCATCCACCGGCAAGAAGGGCGACGACAACGGCGCGGCGCCGGTCATCAAGCTTCCCGGCGACCCCGGGGAGGTGATCCTGGTGTACCCCAACGGCACCGTGGTGGGCGGTCCTGTGCCCGCCGAGGCGGCCGGGGTGGTGGCTTCGGCGAAGGGGGGGAATGCCGCCTCGGTCGACACCGGGAGCAGTGGGTACGCGGCGGCTCCTGCGGCGTTCGACGACAAGACCGGCGTGGTGCTCGCCGTGGCCAGCCCGGATCAGATGCAGGAGGGGATCGAGCCCCGCCTGCTCGCCCTGGCCGGGCTGTGCGCCCTGCTGCTGGTCGGGGCGGGGTTGGCTGCCTGGCAACTGGCTCGGCGCACGGCCGCGCCGATCCGCAGGCTCGCGGGAACGGCCGATGCCATGGCCGCCGGGGACCTCACCGCCCGGGCCGAGCCGTCGACGATCCCCGAGGTCGACGACGTCGGCGTGGCGTTGAACCGCCTCGCTGCGCGAGTCCAGGAGCTGCTCGAGGAGGAGCGGGCGGCAGCCGCCGAGCTCGCCCATCAGCTGCGCACGCCGCTGACCGTCCTGGCCGCGGACGTCGACGCGGTCGCCGACCCGGTCGTGCGTCAGCGCCTCAACGACGACGTCCTGACCCTGCAGCGCACCACTGACGAGATCATCACCAGCGCGCGTCGTACCAGTCGCGAGGGCCTGCACGCGTCCTGCGACGCCGCGGCCGTCGTCGCCGACCGCGCGGCCTTCTGGGCGGTGCTGGCCGAGTACCAGGCCCGCGACATGCAGATCGCGGGCACAGGTGCAGGGCCGCTGCCGGTCCGGCTGACCGAGTACGACCTCACGACGGCCGTGGACATCCTGCTGCAGAACGTGTTCGTGCACACCGACGAGGGGGTGGCACTGCGACTGGAGGTTCGGGCGGGCACGGGGGGGTGCGTCGAGGTGAGCGTCGAGGACGCCGGCCCGGGCCTCGACCCCCAGGGCGTGCCGGGGGAGCGGACAGGATCCACGAGCCTCGGCCTGGCGATCGCCGAGCGGCTGGCCGACGCGTCCGGTGGCAGGGTGGAGCGCGGCACCGGTCCGCTCGGCGGTGCCCGGGTGGTGCTCGTCCTGGGTCCGGGCTGAGCGCCCGGGAACCCGGGACCGAAGCCCTGTGCGGCAACCCCCGGCCGGCCGACCTAGGCTGTCGGGATGGCTGACCTCGTCTACCCGCCCGTCCTGCTCGTCGGCTACGGCGCCTTCGCCGCCCTCGGGCTCAAGGTGCGGGTCCACGGGGGTGAGCACCTGCCGCGCTCGGGGGGTGCCGTCCTGGCCAGCAGTCATGTGAGCTATCTGGACTTCATCTTCGCCGGCTACGCCGCGCGGCCCTCGGACCGACTGGTGCGGTTCATGGCCAAGGACTCGGTATTCCGTCACCGCGTGGCCGGGCCGATCATGCGCAGCATGCATCACATCCCGGTCGACCGGGATGCCGGCGCCGCCAGCTACTCCCATGCGGTGGAGTCCTTGGCGTCCGGCGAGGTGGTCGGCGTGTTCCCGGAGGCCACCATGAGCCGCTCCTTCGAGCCGAAGGCGTTCAAGACCGGGGCGGTCCGGATGGCCGACGAGGCGGGCGTTCCGCTCATCCCGATGGCGCTCTGGGGCACGCAGCGGCTCTGGTGCTACGACCGGCGCTCAAGCATGAAGCAGTACGGGGTCCCTGTGGAGATCCACGTGGGCGAGCCGGTGGACCCCTCAGGTGACCCGGAGCAGGCAACGGCGCGGCTCCGCGAGTCGATCATCGACCTGGTCGGCAAGGCTCAGGCCGGCTACCCCGACGACGGGACGGGCCAGTGGTGGCAGCCGGCGCGCCTGGGCGGGACGGCCCCCGAGCCCGGCAGCGACGACTGAGCCGCCGGAGATCCCGATCTGAGCCAAGTGCCGGGCCGAACTCGCGCCCGAGACCTGGAGCGAACCGCGTGATGCGCCCGAGACCCGGAGCAAGTGCGCGATCAGCGGGTGTAGAGGGCCTCGATGTCCTCGGCGTGATCGCTGGCCACGACTGCGCGCTTGAGTTTCAGCGTGGGGGTCATGTGGCCTGACTCCTCGGTGAACTGCGTGTCGAGCAGCCGCCAGGACCGGATGGACTCCGCCTTGGACACCGCGGCGTTGGCGTCGTCGACTGCTGCCTGGATCTCGGCATGCAGGTCCGGGTCATCGTGGAGCTCGGCCGCCGTTCGGCCCGCCTTGTTGTGCGCCGCCGCCCAGGCGGCCAGCGCGTCGGGGTCGAGGGTCACCAGGGCGCCGATGAACGGCCTTGCCTCGCCGACGACCATCACCTGGCTGATCAGGTTGTGGGTCCCCATCCGGTCCTCGAGGACCGCCGGTGCCACGTTCTTGCCGCCGGCGGTGACGATGATCTCCTTCTTTCGCCCGGTGATCCGCAGGTAGCCCTCGGCGTCCAGGCTGCCGAGGTCGCCGGTCTGGAACCAGCCGTCGGCATCGATCACCTGCGCTGTCGCGTCGGGGTTGTTGTGGTACCTGGCCATCACGTAGGGCCCGCGCAGCCAGATCTCGGCGTCCTCGGCGATCCGGACCGACGTGCCCGGCATCGGCTGGCCGACCGAGCCGATCTGCGGTGCCTCGGCGCGGTTGAACGTGCCCGATGCGGTTGTCTCGGTCAGGCCGTAGCCCTCCATCACGATCACCCCGATACCGGCGTAGAAGCTGCCCAGGCGCTCGCCGAGGCTGGCGCCCCCGGTGATCGCGTAGCGCAGCTCCCCGCCCATCGCTGCGCGCAGCTTGCTGTAGACCAGCCGGTCGAACAGCGCGTGCTCGAGCTTCAGCCGCAGGGACGGACCCCCGGCCCATCGGGCTCGGCCGTAGTCGATGGCCACCTTGGTGGCCCGGTCGAAGATCTTCGCCTTGCCTGCCTCGTAGGCCTTCTGCTGGGAGGCGCTGAAGATCTTCTCGAAGATCCGGGGAACACCCACCAGGTAGGTCGGCCGGAAGCTGAGCATGTCGCCGGGCAGCAGCTTGGCGTTGGGGCAGTGCGCGACCTGCATCCCGCCCTCGGCGCTGTAGACCTGTGCGCCCCGACCCAGGACGTGGGCCAGGGGCAGGAACAGCACGGTTCTGGCGCCCGGGGTGGTCACCACCGGCCCAGTGCCCACGACCAGCGTCCGGGCGACGAACATCAGGTTCTCGTGGGTGATGACACAGCCCTTGGGCCGCCCCGTCGTCCCTGACGTGTAGACGATGGTTGCCGGGTCCTGGGGCGTGACGGCCGCGCAGCGGGCGGTGAGGACCTCGTCGGCGACCTCGGCCCCGGCTGTGACCAGGGCGTCGATCAACCCGTCGTCCATCACCCAGATCGGCGGTGGCGTGGACAGCAGCGCCCCGCGGACCCGGTCCGCCGAGAGGGCCGAGTCCGTGATGACGGCCACGGCGTCGCTGTCCTGGAGGATCCACTCGATCTGCTCAGCAGAGGACGAGTCGTAGATCGGCACGGCGAAGGCCCCCGCCGTCCAGAGCGCGAAGTCCAGGACGGTCCACTCGTAGCGAGTTGGCGACAGGATCGCCACAGGCTGGCCGACCTCGATGCCTCGCGCCACGATCCCGCGAGCCACGGATCGGACGAGGTCGTTGAACTCCCGGGCCGTGACATCGGTCCAGCCGTCGCCGGAGCGCAGGGCGTACATCGGGCTGTCGGGGGACGTGGCCGCCCGGGTGGCGGGGATCGAGGCGAGGGTGTCGGTGATCGGCAGCGTGATCGCAGCGGGGAAGGACAACTCGTGCATGGGTGGTGACCGCCTTCTGCCCACCGGAATGGTGGCTAGGCCTGCCACATTATCGCCGTAACAGCCTCATGGCGGTTCGGGTGAGCCGTCGAGCGGGCGATCCGGCGTCGGCGGCCCACATCAGGTCCAGCTGTTGGGCCCCAGCCGGCGAGAGGGCCATGGCCGACGCGTACGAACTGCGCCATGGCAGCTCGGGGACGGCTGCCTCCAAAGCCTCCACCGGGATCCGCCTGTCCAGCGGCAGGAGGGTGGACCACTCGACCAGGACGTGATGGACAAGCTGGCCCGGCCGCGTTGCGTCGCCTGACAGGAGGGGTGCCGAGCGCACAGTCCCCCGGCCGATCAGGCCCCGCTGGCGACCCTGGAGCATCAGGTGGACCTGAGTGCCCGCGGAGACCAGGCGCCAGTCGCGCACGGGCCATCGCTCGAGCAGGCCGTGGTCATCCCGACAGCGGCGGACGCAGTCGTCGTAGGAGAGGCTCCACCGGTTCGCCTGGTCGGGGTCCCAGCCCAGCACTGCGGTGTCCATGACTTCATTGTCTCCCGCGGGCAACACCGGAAACGCCTATGGGGTGGGCGTTATCACGTGTTTCACGTCACGCGCCCACGGCCGACGTGCGGCCCATCTCGGTACCCGTCACGCCGTGAAGGGCACCGAGCCACCCCCGTGGGTTCGGTGCCCTTCACCGCCACCCCCGCACTCGCAGGCTGCATCCATGCCTACGGGGGTACTGGAGCACGTGGATCGTAACTGGGACGCAGATCAAACTCCAAACCGCAACTCCAATGTGCAACTGGAGTTGCGAATTCCGGGGGCGCGGGATACCGTGTCGAGGTGGTGACCTACCTGAAGCTGGCTGAGCGCCGCGCTCTGGTGCGGGCCGCAGCGCGCGAGATGTTGGGCGCTGGCACGACCTTCCAGGACCTCACCCTTCGTGACGTCGCCGGTCATCTGGGTTGGTCCCTGGGCACTCTGCACCGTGCGTACTCGATCACCTCGACGTTGCTCAACGACCTGCTGCTGGAGTTCGAGGACGCCACCTACACCGCCGTGTTCCTCGTCGGCGACGGCGGACTGCGCCACGAGCTGACGAACTCGGCGATGCGCATGTACGAGCACATGGGCGACGAAGCCAACGTGCAGCTGATGCGCTACCAGATGACCCTGGGCTGCCGCTCGGAGGATCCGCACGAGCTGCGGCTGCGCCATACGCGGGACTCCTCCTGGGAGTTCACCCGCGACGGCCTCGTGCAGATCTCCGTGGCGGCCGGCGAGGAGTACAGCGACCTCAACGCCCTGGCCACGATCCTCACCGCCTTCCGCGACGGGTTGGCCTACCAGTTCTTCTCCCATGGGGAGCGGGATCGGTGGCTGGCCGATTCCCTGCGTGCGATCGACATGGCTGTGGACTTCGCCACGCCGCGCAAGGTCAGCACCCGGGCCTCGCTGGGGGACCAGCGGTGGACGGCCGACCAGATGCCGGCGCGGCGCCGAGAGCTGCTCGAGCAGCAGCGCGGGTAGAGGACGCGGAGTTCCGGCCGCGGCAACCACCGTCTCGCGCTGTCTGCCGCCCGCTGCCGCCGCCAGCCGGTGTCAGGTCGGGCTGGGTTGCTCGGCGCTGGCGCCGGAGAGTGGGGCGCGCATGGTGGACGAACCCTCCTCGATCCGGGTGGTCCAGGTCAGGCCGGTCCGCTCGAGCATCCGGGTCATGGCCCCGTTCTCAGTCAGGACGACGGCAATCACCTCGGTGAACCCCATCCGCTCGGCGATCCGCAGCTGCCGGCGCAGCAGGGCCGTGCCGACCCCCTCGCCCTGGTGGGCGTCCTCGACGAGGACCGCGATCTCCGCAGTCGTGTTGTCGTCTGGGCGCTCGGGGAAGACGTTGCCCAGCCCGATGATCCTTCCTTCGTCCCCGATGGCCACCAGGGTGGCCCCGCTGTGCCCGCCGGACAGCCGGCGCATCTGGATCTCGTGCCAGTCCCCGGAGGAGACGTATCGCAGGTAGAGGGTCCGGTCCGAGCACCGCCGGTGCATCGCGCCGACCGCCTCGGCATCCTCGGGGTAGGCCAGCCGGATCCACACCGTGCCGTCCTTGACCGGCTCCACCCAGCCCTGGGCGTCCGCGTCCCCTGAGGCGACGGCGATGGCAGCCGAGAGCCGCAGCAGCGCGGAGGCGCGGGCCTGCTCGACCCGGGTGAACGGTGCCCAGTTCCGGCGCAGCAGCACATGACGCTCGGGGGTCCACTGCAGGCGCAGCACGTCGGGACCGTCGTCCTGGCCCTTCGTGGCGCGTACGACCTCGACATGGTCGGCAGCCACCAGGTGCTTGGCCACCGAGGGGGCCCACCCCGGGTTGGTCACCAGCTCGGTGCTGGCATCCAGGATCCGCGTCGGCAGGTCGAGCGCATCGTCGGGAGATCCCGGGGAGATCTTCACGTTGCTGCCGGCAGACATCGCCGCCGCCAGCAGGGTCTGCTCCGTGACGGAGCTGGGGGCCGTCAGACGCATGTCCAGCGTCCTCGTACCCCCGCCCGAGCCCACGACGTTCACGCCGAGCGAGTAGCCGTAGAGGGCGGCGAGGGCGCGGACGAACATGTCCACGCCGCCGGGGCGGTCGGGGACATCGACGAGGAGCCGCCAGTAGCTGCGGGCCTCGTGATCGTCGCGCAGGAGCATCTCCGGGGGAGCCATGGCGGTGCCGATCCGCGCGATCATCGCGTCCCAGTTCAGCTGGCTCGGCTTGCTCATGATGACCGGATCGAGCATGGCCAGGCCGACCGACAGCGTCAGGGAGAAGTGCGCCAGGGCGTCATCGTCGACGTCGACATCGATCCCCCCGGCCACCCGGATCCGCTGGACCACGGTGCGCATGTTGTCCCAGCGCTCCTGCATCCGTGCTGTCTCGATCTCGCGGAGGTCGTTGTCGCGATGGGAGCGGGTGAGGGCCTCGAGCTCGAGGAGGTCCCAGCTGCGTTCCGGTGCGGCGAAGACCGCCGCACCAGCGGCCACGATGGCGGCCAGGGGAGGCAGCTCATTGGGAGCATCGACTGCTCGGGCGATCCGGTCACCGGCGTCCGAAGTGACCTTCTCGGCCATGACCGCGGCGAACAGCTGGGTGCGCCCGCCGGCCAGCTTTCGCACGCGGTACTGGGAGACGCCCACCACCTGGGCCACCTGGCGCACGCCGACGCCCTCATAGCCGTGCTGGGCGAAGAGCTCCGCGGCCGCATCGACGATCCGCTGGCGGACCTCCTCGTCGGTCGTCACCCCGGTGACGCTAGCAGCGAGCGGGGCCGGGTGTCCGTCGGGATCGGGCGACCTCCGACTCCGGGCTGCCCGGGCCCCTGCCTGTGGTCGCCCGCCGAGTAGACCGTGTGTGATCGCCCGACGGCACCACTTGTCGGCGGCGGCCACCTGCGCGATGATTCTGGAGATGGCCATCCACAAGGTCCGCCCTGCCACCGCCCTCGCCGTGCCCACGCACGCTGAGGCGGAGGCGATCGCGCGCGACCTGCTCGGTGATCAGGGCACCCGCCTCGCGCATGTGCACACCGCGGGGTCCATGGCCGACCGGCTCGGTGTGCTGTTCGGCGCCGACGAGGGGGCGCTGCTCGTGGCCGCCGCGACGCTGCATGACGTGGGCTACGCGCCGCGAATCGCCCAGACCGGCTTCCACCCCCTCGACGGTGCGCTGTACCTGCGCTCGATCGGCCTGTCCGAGCGGTTGTGCAGCCTGGTCGCGCACCACTCCGAGGCGGACATGACTGGCCGTCCAGCACGGCGTCCTGGACCTCGACCAGCAGTTCCCGCGCGAGCGGTCCCTGCTCGCCGACGCCCTGGTGTACGCCGACATGCACTCGGCCCCCGACGGCCAGATGATCCGGGCGGAGCATCGGTTGGCCGACATCGCCCGACGGCGTCCCAACCCCGTGGAGGCGGTGCGTGCTGCCAGGCTGCGGGCGGCGATGGCGCGGGTCGGAGCGGCTCTGCACGCACGTGAGCAGCAGGACTCGTCCGCGCCGGTCATCGTCCCCGGCCCGCGGGACCCGCAGATCGATGGCTGGTGGCCGGCGGACGACCGCTACAGCCCCGCGCTCGACGGGTAGCCGCACTCCGCCAGCGGGACGCCCCACCGGACGAGCCGAACCGGGAAGGCCTGCCCGCGACACTCGATGGCCTCGCGACGGCTGCACATGCGGGAGAATCGTCGTACGACGACCGGCCTGGTCGCCACCGGGTGTGTTGCGTCATGGTTCCGGTCGACGTGATGCACCGCGAGGACCCATCGGGGCTCCGATGCACGCGACGACGAGGAGGGACGCGATGGGTGTCGATGGCAGGCGGCTGCTCGTGTTCGGGTCCTACGACGCCACGTTGCATCCCCGGGTCGCCGTGCTGCGCGACGGGCTCGCCGCCCGTGGGTGGCAGGTCGAGGAGCTCAATGAGCCACTTGGCGCGGCAACCTCGGACAAGGTCGCCGCGGCGGGGTCGCCGGCCGCGGCGCTGCGACTGGCCGGGCGGCAGGTGCGGTCATGGGCCGGGTTGGTCCGCCGTTCGCGTGCAGGTCCCGACCCGGATGTCGTGCTGGTCGGGTACATGGGTCACGCCGACGTGCACCTGGCCCGGTTGCGCTATCGGCGGTCGGTGATCGCCCTGGACCACCTCGTTGGCCTCGCGGACACGGTTCGCGATCGGAAGCTGGGCGGTGGGGCGACGCTGCGCATCCTCGACGTCGTCGACCGAAGCGCCCTGCGCGCCGCCGATGTGGTGGTCGTGGATACCGCCCTCCAGGCCCAGATGCTGCCCGTGGCAAGCGCGGGAACGGGTCGTGGTCGTCCCGGTCGGTGCGGCCCGCGCGTGGTTCGCGGCGGCAGATCGGGCGGCGGTGGATCGGGCAGTGGTGGATCGGCGTGCCGCAGGAGTGCGTGACGGCGTCATCGCGGCCGGGGAGTCCGGTTCGATACCCGCGTCCGGGTCGATCCCCGCCCTGACGGTCGTCTTCTTCGGCCTGTTCACGCCATTGCAGGGGGCGCCGACGATCGGGCGGGCCATCGACCTGCTTCGCGAGGAGCCCATCGAGTTCACGATGATCGGCCACGGCCAGGACCTTGCGGAGACCCGGGAGCTGACCCGAGGGAACCCGCGTGTGCGCTGGTTGGACTGGGTCGATTCCGATGACCTGCCGGGCCTGGTCGCCGGGCATGACGTGAGCCTGGGCATCTTCGGCACTGGTCCCAAGGCCCAACGGGTCGTGCCCACGAAGGTCTACCAGGGCCTGGCTGCGGGCTGTGCGGTCGTGACGGCCCAGACCCCCGCGGCAGGTACCCTCGGGGACGCAGTCGTGTCCGTGCCGCCAGGCGATCCACAGGCCCTCGCCGACGCGCTGCGACACCTCGCCCTCGACAAGGAGTCGCTCACCGTGGCCCGTGACCGTGCCCGCGCTGCCGCCGAGCAGTTCTCACCCGAGTCGGCCACCGCCGATCTGGACGCCCGCCTCGAGGCTGCCCCGAGCCGCCGTGCCGCGATACCGCCGCTGACCTTCAACGCCCACCTGCGCTGGGACGTGATCACCCGCGAGCTCGCCGGACTCGACGTGACCGACGTGCTGGAGATCGGGCCCGGCGAGGGGGCGGTCGCCTGCCGGCTCGCCCCCGGGCACACCTACACCGGGGTGGAGCTCTCCGATCGGACGCGGGCGATCACCGCGAGTCGGCTGGAGCAGCTGGGAGCGCCGGGTCGTCTGGTCGCGTCGCTGGATGACCTCCCGGAGGACGAGCGCTTCGACCTCGTCTGCGCCTTCGAGGTCATCGAGCACATCGACACAGACCGGGAGGCTCTCGCCTCGTGGGCCGCGCGCCTGCGCCCCGGGGGCACCCTGCTGATCTCGACACCCTCAGGACCCGACCGCATGGGCGCCGCCGACGAGATCGCGGGTCACTTCCGTCGCTACTCGGCCGAGGGGCTCGCGGCGATGGCCGAGGACTGCGGACTGGTCGACGTGCGGGTCACCCACGTGGGGTATCCGGTCGGCTACCTGTTGGAGAGGGTGCGCAACACGGTCGCCGCGCGGCGGTTGGCCAGGGCCGACCGTGAGGCAGGCAGCGACGAGGTCGTCGCCGCGGCCACCGAGCAGAGCAGCTCGTTCCTGCAGCCCCCGTCGTGGTCGGGTCGGCTGACGAAGGTCGCCTCCGCGCCGGGGATCTGGATGCAGCGCCGCCGCCCTGACACTGGGACCGGGCTGGTCCTGATCGCCCGCGCCCCACAGTGACCGAGCCCACTCCGGAGCGGCCGGCCCCCACCCCGAACCCGGCCGCACCTCCGCCCACCCTCCCGGAGTCCGCGGATCCTCCCGGAATTCCTGGAGGGCCGGAGCGATCCGGGAGGGTGAGCGCGGGAGGGTGGCGCGGGCGGACCGTGTCGTTGGTTCTCGTCGTCCTCGTCGCCGTGTTCCTCTCGGTGGCGCTCGTGCGCAACTGGCAGGCCGTGCGCAGCGACCTGCAGGCGCTCTCGTGGGTCGACCTCCTGGCGTCCGGAGTCGCCGGCGCGCTGGCGGTGACCTGCTCCGGGATGGGATGGCGCGTTGTCCTGGCGGGTTTGGGTGAACGTGTGCCGGTGCACCCCGCGCTCACGATCTTCTTCGCGGGGCAATTGGGCAAGTACGTCCCGGGTTCGGTGTGGACCGCGGCCATCCAGGCCGACCTGGGCCGCCGCCGCAACATCGCGCGCCCGACCATGCTCGTCAGCTACGTGATTGCGCTCATGATCGCGGTGGCCACCGGCGGCCTGGTCGGCCTGCTCGTCCTCTTCGGGGCAGGGGCCCCTCGCGCCATGGCGCTGTGGATGCTGCTCCTGGCTGCCGTTGTGGGGGCTGCGCTCCTGCGGCCCGGGTGGATGAACCGGGGTCTGGCGTGGGCGTTCGCCCGGGCCGGCCGGACCCCGCCCCCGGTCGAGCTGCCCGGCCGCGCCCTGGCTGCATCAGTGGCCTGGCTGATCGCCTGCTGGGGCCTCTTCGGACTGCACGCCTGGCTGCTCGCCCGACCGCTCGGCGCTGGGGCGGGCGACCTCGCGCCGACCATCGGGGCGTTCTCCCTCGCATTCGTCGCCGGGCTGCTCGTCGTGCCGCTGCCGGCCGGGGCGGGTGTGCGCGAGGGAGTCCTGGTTGCCACGCTCGCCGGGTCGATCGGGGCGCCCGCCGCGCTCACCGTCAGCCTCGTGTCGCGCCTGGTCCTGCTGGCTGTGGACCTCGTGATGGCCGGCCTGTTCGGCGTGGGCGGCGCTGCCCGCGCGGTCCGGTCGCGGGCTGGGCGCCCCTCAACGGACTAGGGCCCAGCCGACCGGGCCGGTATCCTCGATCCAGAGCCCCTGCCGCGGGGCGCGTGTCCGCCCCTGCGAGGTTGTCGTGAAGCTCATCATCCAGATCCCCTGCCTGAACGAGGCCGACCACCTGCCCGCGACCCTGAGCACGCTGCCGCGAGAGGTTCCGGGGTTCGACGTCGTGGAGTGGCTGGTCATCGACGACGGGTCGACGGACGACACCCGCCAGGTCGCCCTGGCGTGCGGCGTCGACCACGTGATCGGCTTCCCCCGCAACCGGGGCCTTGCGGCGGCCTTCTCCTACGGGATCGAGGAGTCGCTGCGCCGTGGCGCGGACGTCATCGTGAACACCGACGCCGACAACCAGTACGACTCGTCGTGCATCCCCGCCCTGGTCGCCCCGGTGCTGGCCGGCGAGGCCGACATCGTGGTGGGTGACCGGCAGACCGGGCGGGTCGCCGAGTTCAGCGTGATCAAGCGGGCGCTGCAGACGGCCGGGACGAGCGTGGTCCGCTCGCTCTCCGGGCTCTCCGTCGGGGACGCCACGAGCGGGTTCCGCGCCTACTCCCGGGCGGCCGCGCTCTCGTTGGTCATCACCACGCCCTACACCTACACGCTCGAGTCGCTGATCCAGGCGGGCAACAGCCGCCTCGCGCTGGCCAACGTGCCCGTCACCCGCAACGACTCGGTCCGGCCGAGCCGGCTCTTCGGGTCGATGTGGGGGTACGTGCGGCGCAACAGCCTGGCGCTGTTCCGGGTCCTGTCGTACTACACGCCGCTCAAGTTCTTCTGGACGCTGGCTGCGGTGCTGGCGGTCGGTGCGGTTGTGGCGTGGCTGCCATGGACCATCGACTGGCTCCAGGACGGGAACGCCAGCGGTCACATGCAGTCCATCATCCTCGGCGCGGTCCTGGCGATCTCGTGCGTCCAGATGTTCGCACTCGGGGTCATCGCCGACCAGATCTCCAGCCTGCGTGCGATCGGGATCCGGACCCTGCGCGAGACCCGGGAGATGCACTACGGGACCCTCTACGCCGACGCCCGGGTCACCCCGTCGGCCACGCCGGACGCCCGGGTCACCCCGTCGGTCGGTGGCGCCGCACGGGGTCGGCGATGCGGTCCCGCCGGCCATCGCCACGGACCCCCGCCCTGCTTCAGCGGAGCCCGCTGTGCGCCTCGACATACAGCCCCAGGTGCGGTGAGCGTCACCTCGGGCAGCGCCACGCAGGAGAACGGTGGGCCCCGGACCTCGGGAGCCCCGCATGCGGGCGCTGACGGTCGCCCGAGGCGGGGCGGTTCGCGTCGGCCGTCACCAACCTGCCCTCGCGGCTGCCGGTCATCTTCTTCTGGTGCGCGCTCGTGGTGTGCCTGACCGTCACGCTCGGGATGTTCCGCCCGATCGTGGTGCTGCCGATCCTCATCCTCGTCGTGGCCCTGACCTGGCGCATGCTCCCCGAGCGCGTCCCCGTGACCCGCGAGTTCCGCCGCGGGGCCGCATGGGCGCTCGGGCTCGTCGTGGCCTGGGTCGTGGTCAACATCGCGTTCGCTGGCGAGGTGCTCCTGGTCCAGCGCGACCCCGGGTTCCTGGCGCTGGAGGGAGTCTGGCTGACGACGCACGCCGATCCGAGCATCCCGATCCGGTCTGCGGCCGAGCTCTCTGGCCAGATCCCCGACGTGCGGGTCATCTCGGATGCGTTCTGGCGGTTCGGCGACGAGATGCATGCCCAGGGCGCCAAGACCTTCCCCGGGTTGCTCGCGATGGTCGGGTGGGTCTTCGGACTTCGCGGGGTGCTGGTCGGCAACCTGTGCATCGGTGCCCTCGGGCTGCTCGCGGTCTACGACGTGGCCCGGCGCCTGATCAGCCCGCGATGGGGCCTGGTGCCCATGGCGGCACTGGCCCTGAGCACCCCGATGATCTACTTCAGCCGAGCGACGTTCACCGAGCCGACGAACATCGTGCTCACCTTCGGCGGCCTGGCCGTCCTGTGGAGCGCCTTCCGCGACCCACGGCCCTGGCGCTTCGCCCTCGGCGGGGCGATGGTCGGGGCCACTGCGCTCAGTCGCATCGACGGGGCCGCTGTCTCCGCGGGCCTGATCCTCGGGCTCGGGGTGGTTGCCGCCGTGAGCGGTCCGGACGACCGCCGACCCCGGATCTGGGGGCTGCTCGTTGCGACGGCCGCCTCCCTGGCCATGGTCGGGCTCGGGTACCTCGACCTGGCGCTGCACAGTGCCGGATACCTGGAGGACCACCGCAGCCTGTACGTGCAGCTCCTGGCGCTGCTCGGGGCCTGCCTGGTGGCGGTCGGAGCCCTGATCGTGATCCTGCGCTGGGGGCGGCTGCGCTCCTGGCTGGCTGCCCGGCGGGGGCTGCTGGGCTCGGTCGCCGCCGGTCTGGTCGTGGCCGCGGCGGTCCTGCTGGCCAGTCGTCCGCTGTGGATGCAGCGGCACCTGATCGAGCCCGGCTCCGGGCAGGCGTGGTTCATCGCGGCCGCCCAGCGCGCCGCGGGCGTGGGCGTCGATGGGACCCGCAGCTACGACGAGATGACCGTCACCTGGCTCGGGTGGTACCTCGGGCCGCTCACGCTCGTGCTCGCGGTGGCCGGAACGGCGCTGCTGATGCGCCGCTCCATCGTCGGCTGGCGCCCCGAGGTCCTGGTGCTGCTGGCCACGCTCGGGATCCCGGCGCTGCTCTACCTGATCCGCCCGGCGATCACCCCGGACCACATCTGGGCGATGCGCCGGTTCCTGCCGGCCGTGATCCCCGCCGCGCTGCTGATGGCCGGCTGGACCCTGCCACGGATCCACTCGGGCGGCCCGGTCGCGATGGCAGCGCATCGGCGCCTGGGTACTCGTGGCCGGGGTCCTGCTCCCGCCGCTGGCGACCTGGGGCACGCTGATCGTGACCACCGAGTACGGGGGTCGGGCCGACCAGGTCGCGCAGGTGTGCGACGCGGTGGCGGGCAAGCGCGTCGTGGTGGTGCGCGAGGCCGGACCGCCGTGGCTGCCGACCCTGCGGATCATGTGCGATGTCGACGTCGTCGAGGTGGGCCCGCGCCCCACCGCCGAGGACCTGGCCGCGATCCGCGACGCGTGGGGCGGTGACGTCCTGGTGATGACCGACGCCCGCCAGCTCGTGCCCTGGTCGGCTTCCTGGCCGGACCCCTGGCTGCGCACGCGCATGGCCCGCTGGCCGCACAGCCTGTACCCGTCGTTCTCGCCGATCCGGTTCACCAGCGACGTCTGGCTCGGGACCATCGACGAGGACGGCTCGGTCACGCCCCTGGCCCCGCCGGAGTAGGGGCGGCGATCGGCTACCCGACGAGGTTCGCCGCCGCCTGGTCGATCAGGGCGTCGGTCCAGGCCGGGTCGAGCGCGGTGTCGGGGTTCTTCTCGGACTCCCCGGGCTCGGACTCCACGGCGTACAACTCGCGGAAGCGCATGTAGTGGACGGTGTCACCCGATCGCATGACCGTGCTGACCTCGTCGTCCGAGGGCCGGAACACGGCCGTCACCCGGAATCCGTCCACCGTGTCGGGGACCTCGCCGATCGTGACGCTCGGGGGTTCGCCGGAGAAATCCGGGTTGGTCGTGAACGCCTCATCACAGGACTGCGCCTGGGTGCGCGCCCGCGTCACGGCATCCGTGGCCGCCGGCCTCGTCGGCGTACACGATGGCGTACTGGTCCACCTGCAGCAGCGCCTGCCGTGCCGAAGGCCCACGCGCCCGCCGCTGCCCCGGCCTCGACCACGCTCGGCGGCCCCTCGTCGGCCTTCCCGACAGTCGAGCAGATCATGAACTGCGGCCCACGGTGCGCTGACCTGGTCGCCCTCGGCCGTGTAGGCGCCCGATGTGGCATCGCCCACAGTCCCGGGCGCGACTGGCGCGATCTCCTCGGCGGGAACGAGTGCGGCCTGGGCCCGCTCGACCGCCGTCTGTGTCGATGTCGGCGCAGGTGAGGCGCCGGGATCCGACCCCCCTGACGCGCACCCTGTGAGCAGCCATGATCGCTGCCATCAGCCACGCCAGTCGTGCACCACGCATGTCGCACACCCCCTTCGAGGAGCCGGTCCGCGTGCGCGCGGGTCGCCCTCCCCGAGCCTCACGGTTCCACCGCGGTGGCGCCCCCGCAAGGGAAGGAGGTCCCGCGCCCGTGATCCAGGTCCCCACATGATCCATTCAGGTTGTTGACGTCTCTTGCGGCACCAACCTCCGAATGGATCATGCTCCGGTCCGCGCAGGCGCGCGCCGGAGGGCAGGCACGGGGAGGCCATGTCTCCCCGCAGGCGTGGCCGCCCGGCGGGCTCGGCCTCCGGACCGGCAGGATGGGCATCCGACCCGGAAGGCAGGCCCCCGTGCGCCGTCGATTCGTCACCTGTGATGTGTTCACCGACACCCGGTTCGGCGGCAACCCCCTGGCCGTGGTGCTGGATGCTGAGGGGCTCGAGCGACGCCCAGATGCAGCAGGTCGCGCGCGAGTTCAACTACTCCGAGACGACCTTCGTGCTGCCCGCCGAGCACGGCCATGACCGACGGGTGCGGATCTTCACCCCGAGCAGGGAGGTCCCGTTCGCGGGTCATCCGAATGTGGGCACGGCCTTCGTCCTGGCCTCATCGGGCGAGTTCGGCCCCCTCGATGATCCGCTCGTGGTGACGTTCGAGGAGGTCGCCGGGCTGGTGCCCGTGTCGGTGCAGCGACTCGACGGCGGTCGGATCTGGTGCGAGCTGGAGGCCCCGGAGGCCCTGTCCCTGGGTCCGGAGCTGCCGGTCGCGGCGGTCGCCGAGTCGGTCGGACTGACCCCGCAGGACATCGTCGTCGGACCGGCACGGGCCACGCGTGGCCTCGGTCGGACTGGAGTTCATCGTCGCTGAGCTCGCGGACCGCTCGGCGCTCGAGCGGGCGCGCCCCGACGAGGCCGCTCTCCAGCGACTGGTCGCTCTCGGCGCGTCCACCCCGGACATCCACCTGTACGTGGCCGACGGGACGCGACGGCTTCGACCTGCGGGCGCGCATGTTCGCCCCGTTCGACGGCGTGGCTGAGGACCCCGCCACCGGCAGCGCCAACTGCGCCCTGGTCGGACTGCTCGCCAGCCTCGACGACACGCGACGGCGAGCGGTCGTGGCGGATCGCCCAGGGCGTGGAGATGGGCCGCCCGAGCGTCCTCGAGGCGCGGGTCCAGCGGGTCGACGGCGAGGTGGCCGGCGTGTGGATCGGCGGCAGCTCGGTGCTGGTCACCGAGGGCACGATCGAGGTGTGACGGGTCCCGCCACCGCCCACCGCGTACGGGTCGCCGACGCCGGCTCGCCACTGGCCCACTCCCGCCGCGGCCGGCGGTCGCCCAGTTCCCGAGGCACCGACCTCCGCGGCATCGGATTCATCCGCTCGGCTGTCATGGGCAGGTGCTGTCGCCTGGCGACCGCAGCCAACCGCGGACGGATCGCCAGAACGCGCGGCTCACATCGCGGCGGCGACCCTCGTGCCCTGGTCGATGGCGCGCTTCGCGTCGAGTTCGGCGGCCTCGTCGGCCCCGCCGATCACGTGCACGGGGATCCCGGCCGCGACCAGCGCCGGCTCGAGCTCGCGCAACGGCTCCTGCCCGGCGCACAGCACGATCGTGTCGGCCTCGACGAGGTGCTCGCGCTCGTGCTTCTCCCCGAACGACACGACCAGTCCCTCCGGGGTGATCCGCTCGTAGTTGACCCCGGGCAGCATCGTCACGCCCTTGGCGACCAGCGACGAGCGGTGGATCCAGCCGGTGGTCTTGCCCAGCCCGGCGCCGAGCTTGCCGCGCTTGCGCTGCAGCAGCGTGACCTTGCGGGTGGCGGGCACGGGCTGGGCCTTGACCAGCCCGCCGCGGTCCTCGGCCGGGTCGCCGACCCCCCACTCCCGGCGCCACTCCGCGAGGTCCAAGCGTGGGCGACTCGCCGGGCGCCACCACGAGGAACTCCGCGACGTCGAAGCCGATCCCACCGGCCCCGACGATCGCGACTCGCTGGCCCACAGGGACCCCGCCGGCCAGCACGTCGATGTAGCTGACCACGTTGGGGCCGTCCTGGCCGGGGATGTGCGGGTCGCGCGGGGTCACGCCGGTGGCCAGCACCACCTCGTCCACGCCGAGGGCCGTCAGGTCGTCGGCCGAGACCCGGGTCGACAGGTGCAGCCGGACGCCGGTGTCCTCGATCCGGTTGCCGAAGTAGCGCAGCGTCTCGTGGAACTCCTCCTTGCCGGGGATCCGCTTCGCGAGGTTGAACTGCCCGCCGATCTCGTCAGCGGCGTCGAACAGGTCCACCTCGTGGCCGCGCTCGGCCAGCGTGGTCGCGGCCGCCAGGCCGGCCGGCCCGGCGCCCACGACCGCGATCCGCTTGCGCGCCGTGGTCGGGGCGATCACGAGGTCGCGCTCGTGGCCGGCGCGGGGATTGACCAGGCACGAGACCGTCTTGTTCTTGAACGCGTGGTCCAGGCACGCCTGGTTGCACGCGATGCAGGTGTTGATCCGATCGGACTGGCCGGCCTCGGCCTTGCGTCACGAAGAACGCATCGGCCAGCAGCGGTCGGGCCATGCTGACCATGTCCGCCGACTCCTCGGCCAGGACCCGCTCGGCCACCTCCGGCGTGTTGATCCGGTTGGTCGTGACCAGCGGGATGTCGATCCCGTCGGCGCGCAGCTCGGCGCGCATCTTCTGGGTCACCCAGGTGAACGCCGCCCGCGGCACGCTCGTGGCGATCGTGGGCACGCGCGCCTCGTGCCAGCCGATCCCGGTGTTGATGATCGTCGCGCCGGCCGCGGCGATCGCCTTGGCGAGGGTGACGGCCTCCTCCCAGGTGCTCCCGTCCGGGATCAGGTCGAGCATCGACAGGCGGTAGATGATGATGAAGTCCGGGCCGACCGCCTCGCGCGTGCGGCGCACGATCTCGACCGGCAGGCGCATCCGGTTGGCGTACGAGCCGCCCCAGCCGTCGGTGCGCCTGTTGGTGTGGGTGACCAGGAACTGGTTGATGAAGTAGCCCTCGGAGCCCATGATCTCGACGCCGTCGTAGCCGGCCTCGCGCGCCAGCGCCGCGCAGTTCACGAAGGCCTTGATCTGGCGCTCGATGCCGCGCTCGCTCAGGGCGCGTGGGGGGAACGGCGTGATCGGGCTCTTGATCCGCGACGGGGCCACGATCAGCGGGTGGTACCCGTAGCGGCCGGTGTGCAGGATCTGCAGCGCGATGTGCCCGCCCTCGGCGTGCACCGCCTCGGTGATCGGGCACGTGCTTGCGGGCCGCGCCGCTCGTGGACAGCGTGCCGGCGCGGGGCTTGGTCCAGCCCTCGATGTTCGGCGCGAAGCCGCCGGTCACGATCAGGCCGACCCCTCCGCGGGCGCGCTCGGCGAAGTAGTCCGTGAGGTCCGCGAACCGCTTGGAGTCGTCCTCGAGCCCGGTGTGCATCGAGCCCATGAGCACCCGGTTGCGCAGGGTCGTGAACCCCAGGTCGAGCGGGGCGAGCAGGTGCGGGTAGGCCGTGGTGGCATCCGGGGTCGTCACGGTCCCAGTGTGGACCGCCCACCCCATGGGCGATCGCCCGGGTCCGGGGCGGCATCGTCGGATCGGGTCGTGGGAATCCGCCGTCGCGACGAGCGAAGCGTCCCCTGAGCCGCGCATCCAGGCGTTCCGCGTGCGAATGTGCCAGCGGGCGGCACGAGGGCCTCGCGCTGGCCGACGCCAGGGCAGCGAAGTCCGTAGGGTGGGCGACCATGATCGACTTCAATGAGGTCCTGGCCGCGAACAGCAACCGGTTCCGCGAGGTCCTGGCCGGCGTCCCTGCGGCAACCCGGGTTCCCTCGTGCCCTGACTGGGCCGCCGACGACCTGCTCTGGCACCTGACGGAGGTGCAGAGCTTCTGGCTCACGATCGTCGATCAGGGCCTGCAGACCGACGAGGAGGTCGGGGCCGTCACTGCTCCCGGGCGCCCGGTCGACCGCGACGCGGCGATCGCGCTCTTCGAGAAGGTCTCGTTCCATCTGGCCATGAAGCTCGACGTCACCGGTGACGACGTCCCGGCCTGGACCTGGACGCCGAACCACACCGTCGGGTGGGTCCGTCGCCGGCAGGCGCAGGAGGCGCTGATGCATCGCGTGGATGCCGAGCTGACGGCCGGGCTGCCCAGCGAGATCGACCCGGAGCTCGCCGAGGACGGCGTCGACGAGCTGCTGACCCAGTTCGGCTCGGAGCCGCCCGCGTGGGGCGCGTTCGACCCCTCAGGGCTGCTCGTCGAGGTCCGCAGTGCGCCGACGGGTCGTGCCTGGCACGTCCGCCTTGGGCGCTTCCGCGGGGTCGACCCGTCCGGTCAGGGCCACGACGAGCCCGACTACCAGCCGATGAGCGGGCCCGGCGGCCCGGCGGATGCGGTCCTCGAGGGCGCGCCCGGCTGACCTGCTGCTCTGGTTGTGGGGTCGCGCGGACGGCGCGGGGATCAGCGCGACCGGTGACCAGGCCGCGAGGGCGGCGCTGCGTGAGGCGATCGTCGCGAACACCCAGTGAGGCCCGACCCCGTCGGCTCCGACCCTGGAGTCCGCCCGACCCGCGACCGCCCGACTCCCGCGACCGCCCGAGCCTGCGGCCGCCGGCACCGAGCGCCCGTCGGACAACCGCGCGAGGATGTGCCGCGTGAATGAGGCCGCGCTGACCCTGCTGACCCTGGCGGGCGTGGTCGTGCTGTTCGTCTCCAACCGTGTCCCGGTGGAGATCGTCGCCGTCGGCTCCGCCCTGGTGCTCTACGGGTTGGGGATCATCTCCCTGACCGAGGCCCTGGCCGGGTTCGCCGACCCCGCGGTGCTGCTGATCGGGGCGCTGTTCGTGGTCAGCGAGGGGCTGGACTCCACCGGCGTGACCACGTGGGTGGGGCAGGCCGTGGTCAGCCGTGCGGGGACCGGTGTGCGCAAGCTCCTGCTCTACACGATGCTGCTCTCGGCCGGGCTCACCGCGCTGATCGGGCTCAACGGCGCGGTGGCGGCGCTGCTGCCGATGACGATCGTGATGGCCATGCGCCGCTCCCTGCAGCCCTCGCGGCTGCTGATGCCGCTGGCGTTCGCGGGCAGTGCCGGTGGCTTGCTGCTGCTCACCGGCAGTCCTGTGAACGTGGTGATCTCCGACGCCGCGCAGACCGCCGGCGTCGGGGCGTTCGGGTTCGCGGAGTTCGCGATCGCCGGCGTCCCGGTGGTGATCGGGACCCTCGCGATCGTCCTGCTGTTCGGCGATCGGCTCGTCCCGCAGCGCACCAGCGACGTCCTGCCCCCGGACCTCAGCGAGCACGCCCGCACCCTGGTGGAGCACTACTCGATCGAGAACGTGGTGCACGAGCGGGTCGCCGACGACTCCGACCTGATCGGCCAGCCCCGCATCGGCGTCGACCTGTCGGGCTACCCGGGCGTCTCGATGATCACCGTCGCCGACGACTCCGGCCGGCCCACCTCCGCGGGTGACCTCGAGGCCGGCGACCGGATCACCATCCTCGGCGACGTGGACGTCGCCCTCCAGTTCGCCGTCGACCACGGGCTGGACGTCGAGGACGTGCGCTCGCAGAGGACCGTGACCGAGGGGCTGCTCTCGCCCGACGGCGGCGCGGCCGAGGTGATCATCCCGCCGCGGTCCGGGCTGGTCGGGCGCGCGGTCCAGCCCGGCCAGGTGGTCAACGGCGGGCTGGTCGTCATTGCCGTCAGCCGCAACGACCGTGCCCTTGGGCCCCGAGCCCGCCGAGCTCGAGGTCGGCGACACCGTCCTGGTCGAGGGGCCCTGGAGCCTGCTCGACGAGGTCGAGGACTACAACGACGTCCTGGTCGTCGACTCCCCGGAGCTCGTCCGCCGGCAGGCCGTCCCGCTGGGCCCGCGCAGCGCCACGGCGCTGGGATCCTGGGTGTGATGGTCGCTGCTGCTGATGTCCGGGCGTGATCCCGGCGGTCGTGACCGCCCTGCTCGCGGCCGGCGCGATGATCCTGCTGCGCGTGCTGACCATGCAGAAGGCCTACCGCGGCATCTCCTGGACGACCCTGCTGCTCGTGGCCGGGATGATCCCGATGTCCACGGCGATCACCAACTCCGGGGCCGGTGACCTGATCGCCACCGCGATGGTCGACACCGTCGGCTCGTACGGACCCACGGCCCTGCTGGCCGGGCTGTTCGTGATCACGGTCATCTTCGGGCAGCTGATCAGCAACACCGCGACGGCGCTGGTGATGATCCCGATCGCGGTCGCCGCCGCTGACCAGCTCGACATCTCCGCGCGGCCGGTCCTGATGAGCCTGTGCGTGGGTGCGGCCGTGGCGTTCCTGACGCCGGTGGCCACGCCGGTGAACATGATGATCATGCGCCCCGCGGGCTACCGGTTCGGCGACTACTGGAAGCTGGGCCTGCCGCTGGCGCTGCTGTTCGGGCTGGTCGCGGTGCTGTGGGTACCGGTGGTGTGGTCGTTCTGAGCGGCGGCCGCGGCGGGTGCGGGTCGTCGCGGCCCGGCGGACCGACCCGTGCCCCATTAGGATGATCGCCGTGTCGCGCACCCGCCTCGTCGTCCTGATCTCCGGTTCGGGGACGCTCCTGCAGGCCCTGCTCGACGCCAGCGCCGACCCGCACTACCCGGCCGAGGTTGTCGGCGTCCTGGCGGACTCGGCAGATGCCGCTGGCCTGGTGCGTGCCCGGGACGCCGGCATCCCCGCGATCCCCGTGGCGCTGGCCGGCTACCCGGACCGGGCAGCCTGGGACGATGCCCTGCGCGACACCCTGGAGTCCTTCGAGCCCGACTGGGTCGTCTCGGCCGGGTTCATGCGGATCCTCGGACCCGACGTCCTCTCGGCGTTCCCGATGCGGGTGGTGAACACCCACCCCGCGCTGCTGCCCAGCTTCCCCGGGGCCCACGCCGTTCGCGACGCCCTGGCCCACGGCGTACGCGTGACCGGTTCGACGATCCACCTCGTCGACGAGGGCGTGGACACCGGCCCGATCATCGACCAGCGAGCCGTGCCGGTCGAGGCCGACGATGACGAAGCATCGCTGCACGAGCGGATCAAGGTCGCGGAGCGTGAGCTGCTCGTCGACGTCGTTCGCCGGCTGGCCACCCACAACGTGCACATCTCCGGCAGGAAGGTGACCCTGACATGAGCAACCCCGACGGAACCGTGCGGATCCGCCGCGCGCTGGTCAGCGTGTACGACAAGACCGGGCTCGACGAGCTTGCCGCCGCGCTGCACGCCGCCGGGGTGCAGATCGTCTCGACGGGATCGACCGCAGCGCGGATCGCTGCCGCCGGCGTCCCGGTGGTCGAGGTCTCCGAGCTGACCGGCTTCCCGGAGTGCCTCGACGGTCGGGTCAAGACGCTGCACCCGAAGGTGCACGCCGGGATCCTCGCGGACCTGCGCCTCGACGATCACCACTCCCAGCTCGAGGCCCTGGGCATCGAGCCGTTCGGGCTGGTGGTCGTGAACCTCTACCCGTTCACCGCGACGGTCGCCTCCGGGGCCAGCCCCGACGAGTGCATCGAGCAGATCGACATCGGCGGGCCGTCGATGGTCCGCGGCGCGGCGAAGAACCACGCGAGCGTCGCGGTCGTCACGTCTCCGGCGGTCGTACGGCGAGGTCATCGCCGCCGTGCAGGGCGAGGGCTTCACGCTGGCCCAGCGCGCGCGGCTGGCCGCTGAGGCGTTCGTGCACACGGCCACGTACGACATTGCCGTGGCCTCGTGGATGGGCAACGTCGTGGCACCCACCGATGAGGGCTCCGGGTTCCCGGCGTGGGTCGGCGCGGCGTGGGAGCGGGCTGCCGTTCTGCGCTACGGCGAGAACCCGCACCAGGGGGCGGCGCTCTACACGTCGGCGCACTTCCCCGGCGGGCTCGCCTCGGCCGAGCAGCTGCACGGCAAGGAGATGTCCTACAACAACTACGTCGACGCCGATGCCGCCTACCGCGCTGCCTACGACTTCGCCGAGCCGGCCGTCGCGATCATCAAGCACGCCAACCCGTGCGGCATCGCCATCGGCGACGACATCGCGCAGGCGCATGCCCGGGCGCACGAGACCGACCCGGTGTCGGCGTTCGGCGGGGTCATCGCCGCCAACCGGCCGGTGACGGCAGCGATGGCCGCGCAGGTGGCCGAGGTGTTCACCGAGGTCATCGTTGCCCCCGGCTACGACGCCGACGCCCTCGAGTTGCTCACGGCGAAGAAGAACCTGCGGATCCTCGTGGCGCCCCCGGTCCCGGCCGGTGCCGGTGCGGAGATCCGCCCGATCAGCGGCGGACTGCTCATGCAGACCCGTGACCGCATCGACGCCCCCGGCGACGACCCCACCACGTGGACGCTGGCGTGTGGCGAGCCCGCTGACGCCGCGACCCTGGCCGACCTCGAGTTCGCCTGGCGGGCCTGCCGGTCGGCGAAGTCCAACGCGATCCTGCTGGCCAGTGACGGTGCGGCTGTCGGCATCGGCATGGGCCAGGTCAACCGAGTCGACTCCGCGCGACTCGCGGTGGCGCGGGCGGGCGAGGATCGCGCCCGGGGGGCTGTCGCCGCCTCCGACGCGTTCTTCCCCTTCCCCGACGGACTCGAGGTGCTTCTCGAGGGTGGGGTGCGCGCGGTGGTGCAGCCCGGCGGGTCGGTGCGCGACGCCGAGGTGATCGCCGCCGCCGAGGCCGCCGGCGTCACGATGTACCTCACAGGCACCCGGCACTTCTTCCACTGAGGAGTCGGGGAGCGGGGGTGCTGAGCATCGGAGCAGTCCGGGACCTGGCCGGGCAGTACGACGCCGTGCTCTGCGACGTGTGGGGCGTGCTGCACGACGGCCGGTCGGTGTTCCCGGGGGCGGGCGACGCCCTGATCGAGCTTCGTGCGGCGGGCGTCGTGGTGGTCCTGCTGACCAACATGCCGCGCCCCAGCAGCACGGTGCCCGCGGCGCTGGCTCGGCTCGGGTTCCCGGATGACGCCTGGGATGCGATCGTGACCAGCGGGGACGCGATCCGCGAAGAGCTCGCCCGGAGGGCTCCGGGGCCGGTGCTGCGCCTGGGGCGCGACACGGATCGCGGACTGTGGGACGGGCTGGGGCTGCAGTTCGTCGCAGACCCCGACCGCGCACGCTTCGCCGCGATCGCCGGGCTGCGGACCACGCAGGAGGTCCCGGCCGACTACGCCACCATCCTGTGCGCGGCCCGGGAGCGGGACCTGGAGCTGCTCTGCGCCAACCCCGATGTGCAGATCATGTCCGGAGGAGCGCTGCGCTGGTGCGCCGGCGCGGTGGCTGACTCCTACTCCGCCCAGGGTGGGAGGGTCGTCCAGGCGGGCAAGCCGCACGCGGCGATCTACGACCGCGCATTCGAGGTCCTCGCCGCTGTGGCCGCACGGGTGATCCCTCGCGAACGGATCCTTGCCATCGGCGACGGGCCGACCACCGACCTGCTGGGCGCGAACCGGCAGCGGCTCGACAGCCTGTTCATTGCCAGCGGGATCCACGGGGACTCCCTGCTGGACGGCGACGAGGTCAACATCCCCCGAGCGCAGGCGACGCTCGATGGCGCCGGTGTCACCGCGACGTACGTGGTGCCCCGGCTGAGGTGACGATCAAGGAGGTCCGATGGCTGCATTCACCCTCAACGTGAACATGGACTGCGTGGACATCGACGAGATGACGCGATTCTGGTCCGCCGCACTGGGCTACGAGGTCAGCGGCGAGCTCGGGCCCTTCCGCGCGCTGCGCGACCCGGATGGCATCGGCCCGAAGGTGGTGCTCCAGCGGGTCGCGGACCCGACTCCGGGCAAGAACCGGCTGCACCTCGACCTCTACGTCGCCGCGCGTGGGGACCTCGAACCGGAGATCGAGCGGCTGATCGCGTTGGGCGCGGGGCGTGCGGATGCCGGGTGGCATGAGCTCGGCGACGAGTCGTGGCAGGTCATGCGCGACCCGGAGGGCAACGTGTTCTGCGTGTGCGTGCACTGACCGAGCGAGCCCCTGGTTCACGGCCTGCGACAATGCTGCCTGTGAGTGCGACGATCCTGGACGGCAAGGCGACTGCTGCGGCGGTCAAGGGCGACCTCGCGGCCACGGTCGCTGACCTGCGAGCTCGGGGCGTCGTGCCCGGGCTGGGCACCGTGCTGGTCGGCGACGACCCGGGAAGCCGCGCCTACGTCGCAGGCAAGCACCGCGACTGCGCGGAGGTCGGCATCGAGTCGATCCGCGTCGACCTGCCGGACACCGCCTCCCAGGCTGACGTCCTGGCGGTGGTCCGAGAGCTCAACGCCGACCCCGCCTGCACCGGCTACATCGTGCAGCTGCCCCTGCCCAAGGGCTTGGACGCCAATGCGGTGCTCGAGGTGATGGACCCGGCCAAGGATGCTGACGGCCTGCACCCGGTCAACCTCGGCCGTCTCGTGCTCGGGTCGCCGGCGCCCCTCCCCTGCACCCCGCGCGGGATCGTCGAGCTGCTGCGCCGCTACGACGTGCCGATCAACGGCGCGGAGGTGTGCGTGATCGGCCGCGGGGTGACGGTCGGCCGCCCCCTCGGGTTGCTGCTGACCCGCAAGTCCGAGAACGCGACCGTGACCCTGTGCCACACCGGGACGCGCGACATCGCCACCCATGCACGCACCGCCGACATCATCGTGGCTGCCGCCGGCGTGCCGCACCTGATCACCGCTGACCTCGTGAAGCCCGGCGCCGCAGTCCTCGACGTCGGCATCACGCGCACGGCCGAGGGGCTGGTGGGCGACGTCCATCCCGACGTCCGTGAGGTGGCCGGGTTCCTCGCCCCGATGCCCGGCGGCGTCGGGCCGATGACCCGGGCGATGCTGCTGGCCAACGTCGTCGAGGCCGCGGCGCGGTCATGACCGACATCCCTCCCGGCGCGCAGTGGCCCCCGGCCGCGCCGGATCCGGCGAGCGCGGCAGGAGTGGACTTCACCCGTGACCGCGTCGAGGAGGATGCGGCCCTGTCGGTCGAGGCTGCACGGGGCTCGAGTGGGCCGCGGTTCCAGTGGCCCCTGATGATCGTCCTGGTGGGCCTGCTGGTCTCGCTGATCGTCGTGGCCGACGACCACTTCAGGCGTGGCTCCGTCCTGTTCGCGGGCTTCGTCGTCGGGGCCTTCTTCCTGCGGCTGTTCCTCCCGGAGCGGGATGCGGGGTGGCTCGCCGTGCGCGGCAAGGGGATCGACCTGCTGTGCCTGGGCTTCCTCGGCCTGGGCCTCTCAGTGTTCGCGCTCATCGTCCCGCCGCCCTCGTAGCGGGCAGGGTGTGGGTCGGCGGCGAGCCCGGGCTACCGAGAGTGCCGCGACCGCTCGCCCGGGCCGGAGGCCCATCGGGGCGGCGGAACCCGGGCGAGTAGGCTGGATGGGCACCTGAGAGCGTCGGTGGACCGACGCGCGAGAGAGGAAACCAATGTCCCTGAACGGCAAGGTCACCGTCGTCGGCGCCGGGTTCTACGGCTCCACCACCGCCCAGCGTCTGGCTGAGTACAACGTGTTCGAGACGGTCGTCCTGACCGACATCCTCGAGGGCCGCGCGGAGGGCCTCGCGCTGGACCTCAACCAGTCGCGGCCGATCGAGGGATTCGAGACCACCGTCATCGGCCAGACCACCGACCCCGCCACCGGCGCCGGCTACGAGGCCACCGCCGACTCGGACGTCGTCGTGGTCACGGCGGGCCTGCCGCGCAAGCCGGGCATGAGCCGCATGGACCTGATCGAGACCAACGCGCGCATCGTGCGCAACGTGGCTGAGAACGTGGTCGCGCACTCGCCGAACGCCGTCATCGTCGTGGTGTCCAACCCGCTGGACGAGATGACCGCGCTGACGCAGCTGGCCTCCGGGCTGCCCAAGAACCAGGTCATCGGCCAGGCAGGCATGCTCGACACCGCGCGCTTCACCAACTTCGTGGCCGTCGAGCTCGGCGTCCCCGTGGGCTCGGTGAAGACCCTGACCCTGGGATCGCACGGCGACACGATGGTCCCGGTGCCCTCGCGCTGCACGGTTGACGGAACGCCGCTGGCCGACCTGATGTCCGCCGAGAAGATCGACGAGCTCGTCGTGCGCACGCGCAACGGCGGCGCCGAGGTCGTGGCGCTGCTCAAGACCGGTTCTGCGTTCTACGCGCCCTCGGCCGCCGCCGCGCGGATGGCCAAGGCCGTCATCGAGGACTCCGGGCTGGTCATGCCGGTGTGCGCGTGGGTTGACGGCGAGTACGGCATCGAGGGTGTCTACCTCGGCGTCGAGGCCGAGATCGGCCGCCAGGGCGTGCGCAAGGTCGTCGAGGGTGACCTCACCGAGACCGAGCTCGCCGGGCTCAAGGAGGCCGCCGAGGCAGTCCGCGCCAAGCAGGCGGACATCCAGAGCCTGTAGGGCCAGGACAGCGATCGGGGCGGGAACTTCCGGGATCCCGCCCCGATCGCTGTCCAGCGGGCCACTGCGCGCCGCCATCTGGCGTGATCCATGCAGGTTCGGTGGCCCAGAGAGTCCGCAACCTGAATGGATCACGGTGCGGAGCGGGGCGTCGCGACTCGCACAGTGAACTTGGGTTCCAGTTGTCGATCTATCGGCAACGCCTTCCCAAATTGATGGGGTGCGCCTGTCGCTCACTCCTCTGGGGGTTCGTCCTCGCTGGCGAAGTACGCCTTCAGCGCGCGCAGTACCCCGTCCCATGCGGGGTCGAAGTAGTCGAAGGCCTCGTCCCATGCCCCACCGTCGCCCCATCCGAGCTGGGTGACCTCGACCCGGGTGGTGTCGGCGTCGTCCGGGTGGAGCCGGAGCAGGACCACTGAGCGCTGGGCGCGCGCCTCAGGCAGGTGCGGCGGGGCGTTCCACGTGAACGTGAGCATCGTCGGGGCCTGGAAGCCGATCACCTGGCAATCCTCGGAACCACGGTTGCCGGGCTCCGCCTCGGACAGGAAGTACCACTCGTAGGGCCCGCCGACGCGCAGCTCGATGCGGGAGTCGTCCACGAGCCAGGAGCGGATGCCGGCATCGGTCGTCCAGGCCCACCAGACGTCCTCGACGGGGGCGGTCACCGTGACGGCGCGGTGGAGTACGCGCTCGGTGGCGGGGAAGTGGCTCACGGTTCCTCCAGGGTCCTGGGCGTTGCCGAGTCTGGCATCAGGTCGGCGGCGGTGTCGCGGTTCGGGGCCGGCCTGGGCGCGGCGGGGTCCGGCGGGTGGAGTGGCCACCGGTCGATGACGCGGTACTCCGGTGCGGGTCCGGTCGTCGACTCGACCAGCGTGAACTCGCTCGGGGTCCACGCGCGGCCGGCGTGCGGGAGGAGTAGTGGAGCGACCTCCAGCGCCCGTGCGGCCGCACCTTGGCCGCGCACCCGGCCCACGGTGACATGGGCGCGGAACCGCCTGTCGGCCACGCGCAGGGTCCGCTGCAGCCGGCCTGCCAGGTCGGCCAGCCAGATCCCGTGCTCGACCCCGACCCAGACGACCGGTCCGAATGAGCCCGCGCCGGCGAGGCGGATCGGCTCGGCCATCGGAGCGCGGCCTGATGCGTGGTCGGTTGAGATCCGCGCCGTCGTCCTCCCGGGATCCGCCTGACCGAGGAACGCCAAGGTGATGTGCCATCGCTCGGGCGGCTGCCAGCGCACGTCGGGAGCGGCCCGGCGCGCGCCGTGGACCGTGTCGGCGAGGGCCGCGCGGGAAGCGTCGTCGGGCCAGATCGCGACGAAGAGCCGGGCGGTCACAGGGCCCATCATCGCTCCGGGTCGGGCTGGTTGCCCCACTCGGTGGTGCGCCTCGGCCTCGATCCGGGGATAGGTTGCAGGTATCACCCTTGAGCGGAGACCCCCATGACTGACGCTGAACCCACGCCCGCCGACGACACTGAGGTCGGCGCACGCGAGGAGACCGAACCTGCCGCCGCTGAGGCAGCGACGGAGATCACCGATCCCGACGAGCTCATGAAGCAGAAGTACCGCGACGCCATGGCCCACAAGCACGGTGGATCGGGGTCTGCCAAGCAGGGCCACGGGGACGCTGGCGCTTCGGGGCACGCGCAGAGCGCGGCCCAGACCCAGCGGATGTTCCGCCGCAAGTCCGGCGGGTAGCGCCAGCAGGGACAGCGCTCCGGAGGACGGATCCGGCATCATGGATCCCTCCCAGCCCCTTCCCGCGACCGAGAGCCCTCGAGGTGACCGATGTTGCACGCCCTTGCCACCACCCCGCGTGAGGACGGCTTCCGGATGCCGGCCGAGTGGGAGCCGCACGCCGGGTGCTACCTGGTCTGGCCCGAGCGTCCCGACAACTGGCGCCTGGGCGCCAAGCCCGCCCAGCGGGCATTCGCGCGGGTAGCCGAGGCGATCGCGCAGGCCGAGCCGGTGACGGTACTGGTCTCGGCGGCGCAGTACGTCAACGCCCGCGAGCGGCTGCCGCTGCACGTCCGCGTGGTCGAGATGTCGAACAACGACTCGTGGGTCCGCGACACCGGCCCGTCCTTCGTCGTCAACGGTTCCGGCGGGCTGCGCGCCGTCTCATGGCGGTTCAACGCGTGGGGCGGCCTGCGCGGGGGGCTGTACTTCCCCTGGGATGCCGACGACATGGTCGGCCCGAAGGTGTGCGACCTCGAGCGCGTGCAGCGCTACCTCCCGGACCTGATACTCGAGGGCGGCTCGATCGACGTTGACGGCCAGGGCACCGTCCTGACCACCGAGGAGTGCCTGCTCAACCCCAACCGGAACCCGGACCTGAGCCGCGAGGAGATTGAGGAGGTGCTCGGCACGCACCTCGCCGCGTCGCGCATCATCTGGCTGCCGCGCGGGGTGCACCTCGACGAGACCGACGGCCACATCGACAACTTCGCCCGGTTCGCCTCGCCTGGGGTGGTGATGCTGACGTGGACCGACGACGAGGACGACCCGCAATGGGAGATCTCGAACGAGGCGCTGTCCATCCTCGAGGACACGGTCGACGCCCAGGGCCGCCGTCTGGAGGTCGTGAAGCTGCACCAGCCTGGGCCGATCACGATCACAGCCGAGGAGGCCGCCGGAGTGGATGCGGTCCCGGGCGTGCAGCGGCGGACCGAGGGCGAGCGGCTGGCAGGTTCGTACGTGAACTCCTACATCGGCAACGGCATCGTGGTCCTGCCAGTCTTCGACGATCCGCATGACGCTGCGGCGATCGCGACCTACGAGCAGCTCTTCCCCGACCGGCGGATCATTCCCGTGCCCGGTCGGGAGATCCTGCTCGGCGGTGGCAACGTGCACTGCATCACCCAGCAGGTGCCGGTCGGGAACCCGTCGGTCGACGGTCCGACGTGGGTCGCGGTTCCCTCGACCAAGCAGCGCTGACCTGAGATGCGGGTCGTGGTGGCGCTGGGGGGCAACGCGCTCCAACGCCGTGGTGAGCCGATGACGGTTGAGCGCGAGCGCGCCAATGTGCGGGTCGCCTGCCAGGCCATGGCTCCCCTGGCGATGGAGCACGAGCTCGTGATCTCGCATGGGAACGGTCCCCAGGTCGGCCTCCTGGCCCTGCAGGCCTCGGCCTACGACCAGGAGTCGACGTACCCGTTCGACGTCCTCGGGGCGCAGACCGAGGGGATGATCGGCTACCTGATCGAGCAGGAGCTGGGCAACCTGCTGCCGTTCGACAAGCAGCTGGCCACCGTGCTGACGATGGTGGAGGTCGACCCGGATGACCCCGCCATGGCCGATCCGACGAAGTTCGTGGGTCCGGTGTACACCGAGGCCGCGGCGCGCCAGCTCGCCGTCCTGAAGGGCTGGACCGTCAAGGCGGACGGCGCCGGGTGGCGCCGCGTGGTGCCCTCTCCCGTTCCGCGACGCATCTTCGAGATCGGGCCGATCCGGACGCTGCTCGAGAGCGGCGTCGTGGTGATCTGTACGGGCGGCGGTGGGATCCCCACGATGTACCTGCCGGGCGAGGACCTGACCGGACCGCAGGATCGCAACCCGCGCACGCTGGTGGGCGTCGAGGCAGTCATCGACAAGGACCGTGCTTCAGCACTTCTCGCCGCAGAGCTGGAGGCGGACCTCCTGGTGGTCGCGACGGACACCGACGCCGTGTACCTCGACTGGGGGACGCCGGCGCAACGGGCGATCCGGGCGGCGTCACCTGCGCACCTGGCGCAGTTCGGCTTTCCGGACGGCTCGATGGGCCCGAAGGTGGAGGCAGCGGCGGCCTTCGCGGCCTCAGCTCCTGGCCGGGTTGCGGTCATCGGGGCGCTGGGTGACCTGCCAGAGATGCTGGCCGGGACGCGAGGCACCCGCATCAGCCCGGACGTGCCGGACCTGCTGCTCGCGTAGCGGGTTGGCGGAGTCGGCGGTCGAGGCGGTGCGGGCGCGCCGCGGTGCGGTCGCGGCGGTCCGGGCGGTCCCCGGATCCGGCGTCACTCCACGTGGCCCCGAGCGCGCGTCCCGGCCCCCAGTCAGCTGCCGACGTAGGCCGCGAGGTGCTCGCCGGTGAGGGTGGAGCGTTCGGCGACGAGGTCGGCGGGTGTGCCCTCGAAGACGATCCGGCCGCCGTCGTGACCGGCGCCGGGGCCGAGGTCGATGATCCAGTCAGCGTGCGCCATGACGGCCTGGTGGTGCTCGATGACGATGACTGACTTGCCGGAGTCGACGAGCCGGTCCAGCAGTCCGAGAAGGTTCTCGACATCGGCGAGGTGCAGGCCGCTGGTGGGTTCGTCGAGGACGTAGACGCCGCCCTTCTCGCCGAGGTGAGTGGCCAGCTTGAGCCGCTGCCGCTCGCCGCCGGACAGGGTGGTGAGCGGCTGGCCGAGCGTGACGTAGCCGAGGCCGACGTCGGTCAGGCGGTCGAGGATGGCGTGGGCGGCCGGGGTCCGGGCCTCGCCGGTGCTGAAGAACTCCTCGGCCCTGGTGACTGACATCGCGAGGACCTCGCTGATGTTACGGCCACCGTACGTGTACTCGAGGACCGAGGCCTGGAACCGCTTGCCCTCGCAGTCCTCGCAGGTCGTGGTGACCGTGTCCATGAAGCCGAGCTCGGTGTAGATGAGCCCGGCCCCGTTGCAGGTGGGGCAGGCGCCCTCGGAGTTGGCGCTGAACAGGGCCGGCTTCACGCCGTTTGCCTTCGCGAACGCCTTGCGGATCGGGTCGAGCAACCCGGTGTAGGTCGCCGGGTTGCTCCGGCGCGAGCCCTTGATCGCGCCCTGGTCGATGGCGACGACGCCGTCTAGTTTCGCAACCGAACCGTGGATGAGTGAGCTCTTCCCGGAGCCAGCGAGGCCGGTCACCACGACCAGGACGCCGAGTGGGATGTCGACATCGACGTCGCGCAGGTTGTTGGTCGACGCGCCCCGGATCTTCAGGGTGTTCGTGGGCGTGCGCACCGTGCCCTTGAGTTGGGCGCGGTCGTCGAGGTGGCGCCCGGTGGTGGTGTCGCTGGCTCGCAGCCCCGCGACCGTGCCCTCGAAGACGATCTCGCCGCCCGCAGTGCCGGCGCCGGGTCCGAGGTCGACCACGTGGTCGGCGATCGCGATCGCCTCGGGCTTGTGCTCGACGACGAGCACCGTGTTGCCCTTGTCCCGCAGCCGCAGGAGGAGGTCGTTCATCCGCGCGATGTCGTGCGGGTGCAGGCCGATCGTGGGCTCGTCGAAGACGTAGGTGACATCGGTGAGCGACGAGCCGAGGTGGCGGATCATCTTCGTCCGTTGGGACTCGCCTCCCGACAGCGTGCCCGACGGCCGGTCGAGGGAGAGGTAGCCCAATCCGATCTCCACGAACGAGTCGAGGAGGTGTTGGAGTCCGGCGAGCAGTGGCGCGACGGTTGGCTCATCGAGCTCGCGCACCCACAGCTGGAGGTCGCTGATCTGCATGGCGCAGGCGTCGGCGATGTTGATCCCCCTGACCTTGGAGGAACGTGCCTCAGCGGTGAGCCGCGTGCCCAGGCAGTCGGGGCAGGTGGTGAAGGTGATGGCCCGCTCGACGAAGGCGCGGATGTGTGGCTGCAGGGCCTCGACGTCCTTGGACAGCATCGACTTCTGGATCTTGGGGATCAACCCCTCGTAGGTCAGGTTGATCCCGTCGACCTTGATCTTGGTCGGCTCCTTGTAGAGCAGGTCGTGCAGCTCGCGCTTCGTGAACTTCTTGATCGGCTTGTCCGGGTCGAAGAAGCCGCTGCCGCGGTATATGCGGCCGTACCAACCGTCCATCGTGTAGCCCGGGATCGTCAAGGCGCCCTCGTTGAGGGACAGGTCCTCGTTGTAGAGGGCGGTGACGTCGAAGTCGCTGACCGATCCGCGGCCCTCGCACCGCGGGCACATGCCACCGAGCTGGAAGAAGGTCGCCTTCTCGGCCCTGGTCCTTGCGCCGCGCTCGATGGTGACCGCGCCGCTGCCCTTGACGGTGGGAACGTTGAACGAGTACGCGTTGGGCGAGCCGATGTGGGGATCGCCGAGGCGGCTGAAGAGCATCCGCAACATCGCGTTGGCGTCGGTGAAGGTGCCGACGGTCGACCTGGGGTTGGCGCCCATCCGCTCCTGGCCCACGATGATCGCCGTCGTGAGCCCGTCGAGGAGGTCGACGTCGGGGCGCGACTGCGTGGGCATGAACCCCTGGACGAACGTGCTGTAGGTCTCGTTGATCATCCGCTGCGACTCCGCGGCGATCGTGGCGAACACCAGCGAGCTCTTCCCCGAACCCGACACCCCGGTGAAGACGGTGAGCCGGCGCTTGGGCAGCGCGACATTGACGTCCTTGAGGTTGTTCTCGCGTGCACCGTGCACGCGGATCAGGTCGTGGCTGTCGGCGGCGTGCTGCACGTGCGGAGTCATGGGCACGACCGTACGCGACAGCCAGGCGGTGGGTGCGCCGATGGCGGGGCCATCGTGAGGTCGAAGTGGCGGGGACGCCGTGAGGGCGGCGATCCGGCGTCTGACACCATGGACGCGTCTTGATCCAGGGAGGAGCGTCATGCGGGTTGTTCCGGGGTGGTTGCGGTGGGTGAGCGTCCTGTTCGGGTTGGCCTCGGTGCCGTTCCTATGGGTTGCGGTGATCGACGCGCATACCGCGACGAAGATGACCCAACCCAGCATCTTCATTGACGACCTCATCCTGAGCTCGATTCAGCGCCTCACGTACGCGGTCATCTGCATCGCGATTGCCGTGCTGCCGGCGATCTGGTCGACGTTCCCTCGCCGGTTCGACTCGCCCCAGCCTCAGGGGAGTCCTGAAAGGGAGTCCATCCAGTAGTCACGTCCCACCACTCACCGGCGGCGTCCGAGTCGAAGACGACGGCCTCACCGTCCCAGCGGGTTTCGTTCCCCTGTCAGGGGTTCGGTCGCAACCCTCTGCGTCCGGGAGTGAGTGAGGTTCCACCACACGGTGGGTAGCGTGGCAGCGGTCAGGCAGACGAGCGCACCGAGGATGCTCTGCGTTGTCCTCGCCACGTACTCAACGCTGTAGGTTCCGTCGGCGGCACCCAGTTGCGTGGTGATGTATGCGCGGTTGATCCCCTGAACGAGGAAGCCGACAGTCGCGATGCCGAACAGGACGGCGGTCCAGCGAACCCCCGAAGGACTCCCCGACTCCGCGAACCCTGGTGTTTGTGTCATGCCCGCTGTCCCCGTTCCCGCCCGATCGCAGAGGGCGCGTTGTTGACTACCGGTGACTGTATCGGCAGGTGTGGCCCCGCCACTGGGAGCGGCAGCTGGCTCAGTCATCCGACAGCGGCACCCCAACAGGAGCATCTGACAGAATGGGCACCACCCGAACCGCCACCCACCAGCGGCGGCACGGAAAGGCCCCGGAGACCGGTAGTCCCCCACCTCTTCTCCGTAGGCCCAGGGCCTCTAGCTCAATGGTAGAGCTGCGGACTTTTAATCCGTAGGTTGCGGGTTCGAGCCCCGCGGGGCCCACCAACCAGGTAGCCGTCGCGCTGTTGCTGAGCGGGGCGAGGCTGGGCGGGACCTCCTCGACGCCGTCACACAGGCGCGCAACGCCGAGTATCCCGGTCGGCCCTCGGCCCCTCGCGGGACGTCCGGAGGAACGGACCGCCAGCGCTACGCCAGCAAGTCGCCTGAACCGCCCTCGGCCCCGAGGGCCATGTCGTCGGGTGCCGACGCATCGTGGTCCGCCATGACGGTGCGCACCTCGACGACGTGGGCGAGCATCACGGCCTGACCGCTGACCGGGTCCATCTGCGCGGGCCCGCCGGGTATCACGTCGTTGACGTTGGCGCCGGGCAGCGAGCGGGCTTGCAGGTGCCCCGAGGTTGCGTGCCCCCAGCCGTGCGGAACGACGACGACGCCGCGGGCCACGTCGTCGGTGAGGGAGCACGGCAGCCGAACGGTGCCCTCCTGGGTGGAGACCTCGATCGGGTCCCCATCGGCGATCCCGCGCTGCGCGGCATCCAGCGGGTGCAGCAGCGCCGTGTTGCCGCCGGGCGGCTGGCTGATGCGGGGATTGCCATGCATCCAGCTGTTGTGCGAGCGGCGGTCGCGGCGTCCGATGAGGCGGAGCACGTCGGTGCGCGACAGCTCTGCCTCGAGGTCGTCGAGCCGGGCGGCGTCGGCGACGAGCTCGGGCGGGGCAAGGCGCACGAGCCCGTCGGGCGTACGCACCCGTCGGCCGAGGAAGGACCCGGGCTGCGACGGCGGCAGGAGCACGCCCTCCGGGTGCCGTCGCAGTTCGCGCATGGTGGTGCGGCGTCCCCAGAGCAGCAGCAGCGCGACGATGCGGTCCGGCGTGACCTCGGGTCGGCCGGGCAGCCGGCGCAGCAGGCGGTTGAGCCGCGGGAGCACGTTCGCCGCCGTCGGTCCCAGGAGCGGTGCGCCGCTGGCCTCGGCGAGGTCGGAGAAGATGCGCCACTCCTCACGGCGCTCGTGGGCCGGAGGAACGACGGCCGGCGTCCACTGTGCGTGCGGCACCACCTGGAGCACCTGGTGGGTGATGGTGAAGTCGCTGCGCTCGAGCATGTCGGTGGCGGGCAGCACGTAGTCGGCGAGGGCCGCGGTCTCGTTGCGGTAGATGTCGATGCTCACCACGAGGTCGAGCCCACGCATCGCGTCGGCCAGATGCCGACTTCCGCCCGGCACCGAGTGCACCGGGTTGCCGGCGGTGACGAACAGCGCCCGGATGCGGTCGGGGTGCTCGGTCGTGATCTCGTCGGCGAGCGCGGCCACCGGGAAGGCGCCGGCCACCCGGTGCCAGCGCCCATCGGTGGTCCGGTGCTCGTCGAACGTGCCGAGGCCCAGGGCGGCGCTCAGGCGCAGGACGTCGAACGCCCCCTCCGGCACGAGCAGCCCACCGGCGCGGTCGAGGTTGCCGCTGATCAGGTTCAGCGTCTGCAGCAGCCAGTAGGCGACCGATCCGAACGGCCCCATGTTGACGCCGGTGGACATGTAGAGCGCGGCACCCTCGGCCGTCGCGTACGCCGTGGCCAGCTCGCGGATGGTCCCGGCGGGAACACCGGTCACCGCGGCTGCGCGCTCCGGGGTCCACGGTGCCACCACCGCGACGACCTCGTCGACACCGGTCGCGAACTCCCGCGCTCGGTCGAGGTCCGCACCCAGCTCGGCAGTGAGGACGTGCAGCATCGCGGCGAGCAGGTAGGCGTCGGTGCCGGGACGGATCGGCACGTGCTCGCCCACCTTGCGCACAGTCTCGGTGCGCCGCGGGTCGACGATCACGACCCGGCCGCCACGGTCGACGACCCCGCGCAGGGCAGCTGTCGCGTCGGCGACCGTGAGCACCGACATCTGGCTCACGGTGGGGTTGGAGCCCAGGCACATGAGGAAGCGCACCCGGTCGAGGTCGGGCACCGGGTGCACGAGCGAGAGGCCGTACATCGCCGTCGACACGTGGAACTTGTTGTTGGTGTCGACCGAGTGCGACGCGAAGACATTCGGCGACCCGAGCGCCTCGACGAACGCCGACGACATGAGCACGTGCTGGAAGCTGAAGAACGTGGGGTTGCCCTGGTAGAGCGCCACCGCCCGGGGCCCGTGAGCATCCACGAGTGCCCGCACCCGTGCCCCGATCTCGGCAATGGCCTGGTCCCAGCTGATCCGCTGGTAGTCGTCCCCGACCCGCTTGAGCGGATGGTCGAGCCGGTGGGGGTCGTCGTGCAGCGCGCCGAGCCCGAGCCCCTTGACGCACGCGTAACCTCGCGACACCGGGTGGTCGCGGTCCGGGCGCACCGCTATGACCCGGCCGTCGTCGACCTCCGCGACCAGACCGCAGTAGACCTCGCAGATCCGGCAGAAGGTGCGCACACTCGCGGTCTGCCTTCTCTGCTTGGATGGCAGAGAAGACCCCACCTCAGGTGCCATCGGTGCGCGCCGTATCGGGTGACGACGGCCGTGTGTCCGTGGGCAAGCTGTCGGCGAACTGCCTGAAGTCCGTGGTTGTCATGGTCTGGCCGAACAGGTAGCGGAACCGGGCCAGCGCGAACGCGTGCGCATCCTCCGCCGAGAATCCCTCGAAGGGCTGGGAGGCGCACGCATCCTCGAGGATGACCACCTTGAGGCCGGCCATGCTGAGGTCATCAGAAGTGGTTCCCACGCAGACCGGGGTTGTCAGCCCCCCCATGACCACGGTGTCCCACCGGTGCTCGGCGAGGATCTCGAGCAGATTGCCGGCCGCGACCGCGGAGAAACCGGTCTTGCGCATCACCAGGTCCTCCGGCTCGACCAGACCCGGATGGAACTCCGCATTGTGGCGCCCGGACATCAGTGGATGGTGCGCGACGACGTCCTCGAGCGGCCCACCATCCGGCCCCGGGTAGTCGCTCGGGTAGTAGATCTCCCGGCACATGATCACCCGGCCGCCGGCACCGCGCCAGCTCGTCGCAGCCTCACGGAACCGGGCCACCGCTGCTGGTGCGTGCGGGGTGTGCTCCCAGGCGCCGTCGCCGAACCCGAGCTGGAAATCGACACCCAGCATGACCGTGTGATCAGGACTCAGATCGTAGGGCTCCTCGACTCGTGGGTTGCTGCCCATTGCGCCTCCTGAGCAATCTGACGAGGTCATGCCTCCAGGGTGCAGGCTAACCCTGCCAAGAATGGGGTGTCCCCACATCCGGAGATGCCACGATCCGGATCATCCATGAAGTAGCCGCGAGGCGTGCTACTTCGGCCAGCATCTGCGACGGCGGGTGCGCTGTACCGGCGGTGGACCTGTCTGACGTCGGTAAGGTTGCGTGGTGAGCATCGGAGCTTCGAGCGAGAAGGCCACCGCTCTGCTGGCCCTGCACGCGGGTTCTGGTTTCGTGCTCCCCAACGCCTGGGATGCCGGCTCCGCCCGCATCCTCGAGCAGGTCGGCTTCCCGGCCATCGCCACGACCAGCGCAGGCATCGCCTGGTCCTGCGGAGTCCCGGACGGAGGAGCCCTGGACCGCGACACGATGCTCGAGCACGTCGGTCGTATCGTGGCCGCGGTGAGCGTGCCCGTGACCGCGGACCTCGAAGCCGGGTACGGCGACACCGCCGACGAGGTCGGGGGCACCGTGGCCCGGGCCGTGGACCTCGGGGCCGTGGGCGGCAACCTCGAGGACGCCGGGAACGGTGAGTTGTTCGCCATCGACAAGGCAGCCGACCGCATCGCGGCCGCCCGAGCCGCGGCGCCGCGCGGCACCTTCGTGCTCAACGCCCGCACTGACACCTACTTCGCCGGCACGACCGGGGACGTCTTCGCCGAGACGGTCGATCGGGCGGTGCGGTACCTCGACGCGGGGGCCGACTGCGTCTTCGTGCCCGGAGTCGTCGAGGAGGACACGATCCGGCGGCTCGCGGCGGCCATCCCGGGCCCGCTGAACATGGTGGCGGGGCTGGCGAACACCATCGACGCGCCCACACTCTTCGCGCTCGGCGTCACGCGGGTCAGCCTGGGCGGCAGCCTGGCCCGAGCCTCGCTGAGCATGTTGGAGCGCGCCGGCCGGGAACTGCTGGACTCCGGGACTCTCGGCTTCCTCGACGGTGCGATCGGCTACGCCGACCTGCAAAGACGCTTCGACTCTTGACTGCTGGCCTCTACGGCCACGGCGAGGCCCGGCGGGCCGTGGCCCGGGACACGCGTAGCGCGGCGGCGATGTCAGCGGCGGTGTGGCCGTCCCAGTGCCTGCGGGTGGCCCAGGCAGCGCGGGGGGTAGGGCCCGGCATCGGCCACCGACCGCCACCATCGGTCACCGGCCCAGCGACTTGCGTGGGATCATTCGGGTATGCAGATCTGGCCGGGCCGCGCGTACCCGTTGGGTGCGACGTTCGACGGGAGCGGCACCAACTTCGCCCTGTTCTCAAGCGTCGCTGACCGGGTCGAGCTGTGCCTCTTCGACGACGACGACGTGGAGACGCGCATCGAGGTGGGGGAGTCAGACGCCCACGTCTGGCACGTGTACCTGCCGTCGGTGATCCCGGGCCAGCGCTACGGCTACCGGGTCCATGGCCCCTACGACCCGGCGGCGGGCCTGCGCTGCGACCCGTCGAAGCTGCTGCTCGACCCCTACGCCAAGGCGATAGACGGGCAGGTCGACGGTGACCCGTCGCTGCACTCCTACCGCCTCGGCGCCGAGCAGGAGCGCAACTCCAGCGACTCTGCGGCCGCACACCATGAAGGCCGTGGTCATCAACCCGTACTTCGACTGGGCGCACGACCGCCCGCCGAAGCACGAGTACCACGACAGCGTGATCTATGAGGCCCACGTCAAGGGCATGACGATGGCGCACCCGGACATCCCTGAGGAGATCCGCGGCACCTACGCGGGGATGGCCCACCCAGCGGTGATCCAGCACCTGACCGACCTCGGGGTCACGGCCGTCGAGCTGATGCCCGTCCACCAGTTCGTCGACGACCCGATCCTGCAGGGGCGCGGCCTGAGCAACTACTGGGGCTACAACACGATCGGCTTCTTCGCCCCGCACAACGCGTACTCCTCGGTGGGCACCCGGGGGGAGCAGGTCGGGGAGTTCAAGTCGTTGGTCAAGGCCCTGCATGCGGCGAACATCGAGGTGATCCTCGACGTGGTCTACAACCACACCGCGGAGGGCAACCATCTCGGTCCGACGCTGTCGTTCCGCGGGATCGACAACCCCGCCTACTACCGCCTGGTCGAGGGCGACCCGTCGAGCTACTTCGACACGACGGGCACCGGCAACTCCCTGATCATGCGCAGCCCGCACGTCCTGCAGCTCATCATGGACTCGCTGCGGTACTGG
This sequence comes from uncultured Actinomycetes bacterium, assembly GCA_963736425.1. Lineage (GTDB taxonomy): Bacteria > Actinomycetota > Actinomycetes > S36-B12 > CAIYMF01 > Prado023. Next base: position 57,647 of record CAVTOX010000013.1, on the reverse strand, counting down.
GTGACCGAGATGCACGTCGACGGGTTCCGCTTCGACCTCGCCGCGACGCTGGCACGCCAGTTCCATGACGTGGATCGGCTGTCGGCGTTCTTCGACCTGGTGCACCAGGACCCGGTCATCTCGCAGGCGAAGATCATCGCCGAGCCCTGGGACGTCGGGGACGGCGGCTACCAGGTGGGCCAGTTCCCGCCGTTGTGGACCGAGTGGAACGGTCGCTACCGCGATGCGGTGCGCGACTACTGGCGTGGGGAGCCCTCCACGTTGGCCGAGTTCGCCAGTCGGATCACGGGATCCTCGGACCTCTACGGCCACTCCGGGCGCAGGCCCATCGCCTCGATCAACTTCGTGACCGCCCACGACGGCTTCACCCTGGCGGATCTCGTCTCCTACAACCACAAGCACAACGAGGCCAACGGGGACGACAACAGCCGATGGCGAGAACCACAACCGGTCCTGGAACTCCGGTGCCGAGGGGCCGACCAAGGACCGGGCCGTCACTCGCCTGCGCAACCGCCAGCGCCGCAACTTCCTGGCCACCCTGATGTTCTCCCAGGGCGTGCCGATGCTGTCGCACGGCGACGAGCTCGGCCGCACCCAGCGCGGCAACAACAACGGCTACTGCCAGGACAACGAGCTCACGTGGATCGACTGGGACCTGTCCAAGGAGGACGCCGCACATCTGGAGTTCACCCGGCAGGTGGTCCAGATGCGCAAGGATCACGCAACCCTGCGCCGCCGGCGCTTCTTCCGGGGTGCGGCCTCCCACGGCGGCCAGTCGGACCTGGGCGACATCGCGTGGTTCACCCGAGACGCCGAGCACATGACCGACGACTCCTGGAACACCTCGTTCGCCCGATCCGTGATGGTGTTCCTCAACGGTGACCGGATCCTCGAGCCCGGGCCGCGGGGGGAGCGGATCGTCGACGACTCGCTGCTGATCCTGCTCAACGCGGACACCAGCCCGCTGGGGTTCGTCCTCCCGACCTCGGACTACGGCGACACCTGGTTGGTGGTGCTGGACACCAACCAGCGCCACAAGAACGGAACCGTGGTCCTGGCTGGCGGCGGGATCAGGCTGGAGGCTCACAGCGTGGTGGTGCTGTCCCGGCCGTCGATGGGCGTCTGATCCGTCGATGGACGCGGTGATCCATGGCTGAGCGCGCCCTCCACGGCGCCAGGCATCGTGTACCGGTATCGACCTACCGGCTCCAACTCGGACCGGACCTGTCCTTCGACGACGTCCGGTCGCGGCTGGACTACTACGTGGCCCTGGGGGTCACCGACCTGTACCTGTCGCCGATCCTGCAGGCCGCGCCGGGATCCACGCATGGCTATGACGTGGTCGACCACCTCCACCTCAGCGAGGTCCTGGGTGGGCGGGCGGCATTCGAGCGGCTGGCGGACGCCGCACACGCCCGGGGCCTGGGCATCATCGTGGACGTGGTCCCCAACCACATGGCCATCCCGACTCCCGAGTACCACAACCGGGCGTTCTGGTCAGTCCTGGCCGAGGGTCGGGACTCGCCGTTCGCCTCGTGGTTCGACGTCGACTGGGCCGCTGCCAACGGCCGCGTCCTGATGCCCATCCTCGGTGCGACGATCGAGGAGATCCTCGGGGCCGGGCAGCTGGCACTGGACAGGATCGCCATCCCGGGCCACGGTGACCGGCCCCGGCCCGTCCTTCGGTACTACGACCATGTGCTGCCGGTGCTCCCCGGCACCGAGGACCTGCCCCTGGCCGAGCTGGTGGACCGCCAGCACTACCGGCTGGCGCACTGGCACACCGCGGACACCGAGTTGAACTACCGCAGGTTCTTCGACGTGAGAGCGCTGATTGCGATCCGTGTCGAGGACGACGACGTGTTCGACGCCACGCACGGACTGCTGCTCGAGCTGGTCCGCGCCGGGCACATCGACGGGTTCCGGATCGACCACCCCGACGGCCTGGCCGACCCTCGCCAGTACTTCGCCCGCCTGGCCCGCGCGACCGGTGGGGCGTGGGTCGTGGCCGAGAAGATCCTCGAGGCCGACGAACAGATCCCGCCCGAGTGGCAGGTCGCCGGGACGACCGGCTACGACGCCCTGTGGCGGGTCCAGTCGCTGTTCGTGGACCCTGCTGGGGACCGGCCCCTGGGCGCCCTCATGGAGAAGCTCACCGGGGACGTGCGCGGCGACCTGCCGGACATGGTCACGCAGGCGAAGCGCGAGATCGTCACGACCCTGCTGCAGGCGGAGGTGGAGCGGCTGACCTCCCTGCTGGCCGACATCTGTCAGTCCGACGAGCGGCTTCGCGAGCACGCCCGGGCGTCGCTGCAGGAGTGCGTGGTGGCGCTCCTCGTGGAACTCGACCGCTATCGGGCCTACGTCGTCCCGGGCGAGGCGCCGAGCCGGATCAGCGAGGACGTCATGGCCGCGACTGCCCAGCGGGCCCGGGCCGTGCTGGATCCTCGACGGCACGACACACTGCAGGTGGTCGTGGACCTGCTCCTGGGCCGGCAGATCGGCATCGCAATGCAGACGCCGACGGAACGGGCCGAGCTCGTCGTCCGATTCCAGCAGGTCACCGGCGCTGTCATGGCCAAGGGGGTCGAGGACACCGCGTTCTACCGGTGGACGCACCTGACCAGCCTGTGCGAGGTCGGCGGAGCCCCGCAGCGCTTCGCGATCACGCCCGACGCGCTGCACGCGTGGGCCCAGTACGCCTCGAGCTCGATCCCGACCACGATGACCGCCGGGTCGACCCACGACACGAAGCGCGGGGAGGACGTCCGGGCACGCCTGGGCGTCCTCAGCCAGTACGCCCAGGAATGGGGCGAGCTGGTCGGCAGGCTGCAGCAACTCACCGCCGGGCGACGCCCCCCTGGTGTCGATGGCCGGACCGAGAACCTGCTGTGGCAGACCGTGGCCGGGACCTGGACCGAGGATGGTCCGATCGGTGCCGGACGGTTGGCGGCCTACATGGTCAAGGCCAGCAGGGAGGCCAAGACCTGGACCTCATGGTCCTTGCCGGACGATGCCGCGGAGGATGCGCTCACCGATTTCGTCACCCACGTGGTCACCGACCCGGAGGTGGCGCAGGCCTTCGACGGGTGGGTTGCCCGCGTGGCCCCCGCGGTGCGGGCCGCCGTCCTCGGGACCAAGCTGGTGCAGCTGACGCTGCCGGGTGTGGCCGACGTCTACCAGGGAACCGAGTCGCAGGTGATCGCCCTGGTCGACCCCGACAACCGCGGCCCAGTCGACACCAGCGCTCTGGCCGAGCGCCTGCGCCGGCTGGATGCCGGGGCGGACGCGCGGGGTCTGGCCGACGAGAAGCTCGCGCTCACCGCCGCTGCGTTGCGCCTGCGCCGGGCGATCCCGGGCGCCTTCGTCGGCGGGGGCGCCGGCTACCTGCCCCTGCCCACCTCCACCGCCCACGCCGTGGCGTTCGCCCGGACCGAGGAGCACCAGCCCCGGGCGATCACCCTCGTGAGTCGGCTCACCGCCTCCCTGACCCGTTCGGGTGGCTGGCGCGAGCACACGGTCGTCCTGCCCGAGGGCGTGTGGCGCAACGTCCTGGACGGGCCCGCTGCGGCGCCGCTCGACGGCGGACCCCAGGCTCTGGCCCCGATGCTGGCAACGCGCCCCGTGGCACTGCTCGCGAGGATCGACGAGTCAGCCCGGGGAGTGGGGTAGCGACTGCGTCAGGTCGCCCGTTCGCGCGTGAGGAACACCGCTCCCATGGGTGGGACGACGATCGTGGCGCTGGCCGGGAGGTCGTCGTAGGGGTCGGCGGTGGCCATGACCGGGCCGGAGTTGCTGAACGTGGCGGTCCCGCCGTAGACCGCGTCGTCGGAGTTGAAGATCTCGGTCCAGGTGCCGGCCTCGGGCAGCCCGATGCGGTGGCTGGTCCAGGGCTGCGGGGAGAAGTTGATGACGCAGGCGACCTGCTCGTCGCGATCGTCGAAGCGGAGCCAGGAGAACGTGTTGGCGCCGGCATCGTGGTTGTTGATCCACCGGAAGCCCGCTGGGTCACTGTCGAGCCGGTACAGGGCCGGATGGGACCGGTACAGGGTGTTGAGGTCCCGGACCAGGCGCTGCAGGCCGCGGTGGTCCGACAGGTCGGTCACCCACCACTCCAGGCTGGCCTCCTCACTCCACTCGCGGCGCTGCCCGAAGTCGCACCCCATGAACAGGACCTTCTTGCCGGGGAACGCCCACATGAAGGCGTAGTAGGCACGCAGGGTGGCGAACTGCCGCCACGGGTCCTGCGGGATCTTGTTGACCATCGACCCCTTGCCGTGGACGACCTCGTCGTGGCTGATCGGCAGGATGTAGTGCTCGGTGTACTGGTAGAGCATCGCGAAGGTCATGTCGTGGTGGTCGTACTGCCGGTGGAACGGGTCGAGCGCCAGGTATCGCAGCGTGTCGTTCATCCAGCCCATGTTCCACTTGAAGTCGAACCCCAGGCCGCCCTCGGACAGCGGCCGGGTGACTCCATGGAACGCGGTGGACTCCTCGGCGATCATCACCACGCCGGGCACCTGGTCGGCCACCGTGTGGTTCAGGTGCTTGAGGAAGTCGATGGCCTCGAGGTACTCGTTGCCGCCGTGTGTGTTCGGGACCCACTCGCCGGGCTGCCGGCCGTAGTCGAGGTACACCATCGAGGCCACCGCGTCGACCCGCAGCGCGTCGAAGTGGAACTCGGTCAGCCAGTACAGCGCGCTGGAGACCAGGAACGACCGCACCTCGTAGCGCGCGAAGTTGAAGACGTAGGTGCCCCACTCCTTGTGCTCACCCAGCCGGTGGTCGGGATGCTCGTACAGGGCAGTGCCGTCGAAGCGACCCAACGCCCAGTCGTCCTTCGGGAAGTGCCCCGGGACCCAGTCGAGGATCACTCCGACGCCGGCCTGATGCAGCCTGTCGATGAGGTGGCGCAGCTCGTCGGGGCGGCCGAGGCGGGACTGCGGCGCGAAGAAGCCGGTCACCTGGTACCCCCACGAGGCCACCAGGGGATGCTCGGTGATCGGCATGAACTCGACATGGGTGTAGCCCATCGACGTCACGTACTCGACGAGCGCATCGGCCAGGTCCAGGTAGGTCAGCCCCGCGCGCCACGACCCCAGGTGCACCTCGTAGATCGAGACAGGGGACTCCTGGGCAGCGAAGGTGGGGCGCTCGGCCATCCACTGGTCATCGCCCCAGGCGTAATGGGTCTCGTGGACGATGGACGCGTTCGAGGGGGCCGTCTCGGCGAACCGGGCCATCGGGTCGACCTTCTCCCGCCACACACCGTCGGCTCCCAGGACGTCGTACTTGTACAGGGCCCCCTCGCCGACGCCCTCGACGAACACCGCCCACACCCCGGTGCCGGGTACGAGGGCCATCGAGTCGCCAGCCCAGGAGTTGAAGTCGCTCTTGACCCGAACCTCCTGCGCGTTCGGCGCCCAGACCGCGAACCGGGTCCCCCGGACCTCGCCTCCCTCCTCAGCAGGCATCGTGACGACGTGTGAGCCCAGGGACCGCCAGCATGCCGTGTCAGTGCCGCCGTGGAATCGGTCAAGATCCCGACCAGTCAATCCACCCACCGGATCACGCATCCGAACTCCCTGTCCTCGAGCCATTGCACGCCCCGCCCGGTCCTCGTATCGAAGATACCCCGCGCCCCTTCCGCCTCCTCAGGCGCCGCGGGACCTGCTGCTCTACCCTCGCGCCGGCTGCCGGGAGCATGCTGGAGGCGTGCCGACAGCAGGTGCCTGGGGCAGGCGGATGTCCTGTGTGTGGCGCGTCGCCGCGCTGGTCGTGGCGGTGGGGTTGCTGGCCGCCGGGTGCCGGGAGGGCGACGGGACGGCGACACCGTCCGACGCGGGGTCAGCAAGCCCGTCAGCGCCGACGACCCCTGGGCCGACCCGCCCCGCGCCGGCGGACCTCCTCGTCGACCAGACGCGGTCGGCAGTGTCGCAGGTGGCGGTCAGCTGGCCGATCGCGGACGGCTTCGTGACCGGCGTCGAGCTCGATCCCGTCGTCGGCGAGGCGTTCGTGAACGTGGACGGCTCCCTGCAGGTGCTCGACCTGGCCACCCGGGAGACCGTCGCCGAGGTCAGCCTGCCGGGGAACTCCCCGCGCGTCGCAGCCGACCCGTGGGCGGGGGTCCTCTACGCGACCCGCGGCGGGGCCCAGGGAGAGTTGATCACGGTGATCGACGCCGCGTCGCACGCGATCACCCGGACGATCGAGGTGGACGGCGCGACCCTGTGGGCGATCGCTGTCGACCCGACGACCGGCCTGCTCTGGGTGATGGAGGAGGGGTCCACCGAGGAGGAATCGGCCCGAGTGGCGGTGGTCGACGGCGCCTCGGGCCAGGTCCTGGCCCGGATCCCGGTCGATGTCGAGGAGGGTGCGTGGCTCGCGCTCGACCCGGTCCGTGGGCGGGTCCTCGTCGTTGAGAACGGCGGCCGGGGCCGGATGCTGGTGATCGATGGCGCGCGGCGCGAGGTGGTGCGGGCCGTGCAGGTGATGCCCGGGTTGGACCAGCCGTGCCCCAACTGCATGTTCTACCTGGGCGCGCCGGTGGTCGATCCCACGACCGGGCTGGTCTACGTGTCAGGAAGCGCGCCACGGACACCGGACCCGGATGCCGCGATGGACCCCGACGTCCCGGTGGGCGCGCTCGGCCCGACCGAGCCGGTCATCGTCCCGGCTGGGCGCACGCAGGTCAGCCCCGGTGCCCGCTGGGCCGCAGTACCCGCCGGCGGCGCTGTCCGGGGCTCGGTCTTCGTGGTGGATCCCGGTGTCGGCGAGGTCGTCGACACCGTGGACGTGCCGGGCATGGTGGTGTGGAGCTGGGCGTGCGACCCCGCGGCGGGGACGGTCTACCTGTCGGTGATCGGAGGGCCGGCGTCCGGGGTTCGCGCGCTGGACACCGGAACCCGTGAGTTTGGCGACCCCATCGCGTTCGAGGGCGAGTCGACGCTGGCCGTCGATCCGACGACCGGGGAGGTCTGGGTCGCCGGCACCGGCAAGGCGGCCATCCTCGAGTGAGCGACCCGGGCCTGTCGCGGCGGCTGGCCGCGGGCGGGGCCACGGAAGTACCCTGCTGCTCCTTGAGGAGGATCCATGGCTGACCCGAACAACGTGAATCTCAGTGCGAAGGCGCAGCAGTGGGAGGTGGGGCGGCAGGCCCGCAAGCGGGTCCCTCGGTCCGGTCTGGGTGCGTGGGTGCGCGCAGGTCGACAGGCCCGATCCGGTGGGTCTGCTGCAGGCGCAGGAGGTCGGCAGGGTGCCCGATCTGGTGCCGCTGCGCTACGAGCGGATGACCACCTCTGAGTTCGCGTTCTACCGGGGTGCTGCGGCCATCATGGCCTGCGACCTGGGCAGCCGGGAGCACACGGACCTGACGGTGCAACTCACCGGCGACGCGCACCTGGCGAACTTCGGGGGCTTCGGCTCGCCTGATCGGACGATGATCTTCGACCTCAACGACTTCGACGAGACTCTGCCCGGGCCGTTCGAGTGGGATGTGCAGCGGTTGGTCGCCAGCTTCGCGGTTGCGGCCCGGCACAAGGGGTTCTCCGTCAAGGAGCAGGACGAGCTCGTCCGCGCCGTCGCCGCGACCTACCGCACCACGGTGGCCCAGTTCGCGGCGATGAGCCGACTGGACGTGTGGTACGCCCGGATGACAGCCCAGGGGCTGCTGGACCGGTGGGGGACCGAGGTCGATGCCTCCCGGGTCGCGAAGATGCGCAAGGTGATCGACAAGGGGCAGGCCAGGACCAGCGCCAAGGCGGTCTCGCGGTACACCCAGGTCGGCCCGGACGGTGCGCTGCGCCTGATCAGTCAACCGCCGCAGATCGTGTCGGTCGAGGACCTGGCCCAGGGCGCCGATGAGGTGGCGGTGAGCGCCTACCTGGAGCAGGTGCTGGCCAACTACACCACCACCCTGTCCCCGGATCGGGCGGCGCTCATGCGCGGGTTCCATACGGTCGGTGCCGCCCGCAAGGTGGTCGGCGTCGGAAGCGTGGGCACCAGGTGCTTCATCGCCCTGCTCGTCAACGACGACGACGACAACGACGACCTGGTGCTTCAGCTCAAGCAGGCCGGGCCCTCGGTCCTGGAGTCGGTGCTCCCGGCCAGCGCCTTCGCGCAGCACGGTCAGCGGGTCGTGGAGGGCCAGCGGATGATCCAGGCGGCCAGCGATGTCCTGCTGGGCTGGGTCACGGCCACCACCCCCACAGGTGACCTGGTCGACTTCTACGTCCGCCAGATGTGGGACTGGAAGACCTCCGCGGACCTGGAGACCATGGACCTGGTGGGGTTCCACGTCTACGCCCGGATCTGCGGGTGGACCCTGGCCCGGGCGCACGCCCGGTCCGGTGCGCCCAAGGCCCTGGCCGCGTACCTCGGGTCGGGGGCATCCTTCGACAAGGCCATGATCGAGTTCGCCGGCACCTACGCCGACCAGAACAGCCACGACTTCCGCGCCCTGCTCACCGCCATCAAGGACGGCCGCGTCCAGCGCTCCGACATCGAGGGCGGCGGCGTACCGATCGACGCGTGAGCTCAGCAGAACCCGGGCACCGGGTGCGAGGTGTTCACCTTCCGGTTCCCCACGGAACGGCGTCTCACAGGTGGTAGAGCTGCTGGAGCGGCGCCCGATCGACGGGGGCCATCTCCAGGAGCTCGCCCCGGAAGCGGGTCTGGCCGGTGTGGGGGTCGACTGTGACCGGACCGATGGTTCCGTGGTGGGCCATCGACGAGAGCCGCACGGTTCGGCAGCCCGAGACGGGCGCCAGCTGCCGGCGGGTCGGGACAGCGCTCGTGCCCGCTGCGAATGCGGCCTGGTTGACGAACAGCAGTGACAGCTCGGCTGCCGTCGCCCCGTGCCCGCCGAACTGGCGGTCGAGGACGCGGGGTTGGGCGCCGTCGATCGCGGCGTTGGGGTCACCGGTGAGGCCCCAGGCGGGGAAGCCGGATTTCAGCACGAGGAACGGCTTGGCGCCGAAGAAGGCGGGCTCCCAGAGCACGATGTCGGCGACCTTGCCCACCTCGAGGCTGCCGACGTAGGGGTCGAGTCCGTGGACGCGGGCGGGGTTGATCGTCAGCTTGGCCAGGTAGCGGAGGACCCGGGCGTTGTCGTTCCTGTCCTCGGTTGTGCGGCCGCGCAGCACGGAGGCCAGTCCGAAGGTCCGTCGCCAGGTCTCGCCGGCGCGGCCCATCCCCTGGGCGTCGGAGGAGGTCACGGGGATGACGCCGAGGTCGTGGAGCAGGTTCTCGGCGCCCATGGTGGCAGCGCGCACCCGCTCGTCGGCCAGTGCGGCATCCCCGGGCAGGTCTGCGCGCAGGCCGTGCACGTGGCGGATCATCGCGTGGTGCTCGGCGACGGCGTCGCGACCGAAGGGCAGGGTGGGGTTCGTCGATGAGGCGAGCACGTGGTCGACGCCGGCGAGGCTGAGCACGTCGGGGGTGTGCCCGCCGCCGCAGCCCTCGACGTGGTAGGCGTGGATGGCGCGGCCGTCGAGGACCGTCAGGGTGTCGGCCACGGTCAGGCCCTCGTTGAGCCCGTCGGTGTGCACCGCGACCGCGACGTCGAAGTCCTCGGCAACGGACAGTGCGGTGTCGAGGGTGCGCAGGTGCGCGCCGGTGTCCTCGTGCACCTTGAACCCGCACACCCCGGCCTCGAGGGCCTCGTGCAGGGGGTCGCGGCGGCTCGAGGACCCCCGTCCGAGCAGGCCGATGTTCAGCGGGTAGTCGTCGAATGCCCCGTAGCCGGTGCGCAGGATCCACGCGGAGCCGACGCCCACACCCCAGAACGGCCCGATCTCCTGGCCGATCACGGTGGTCATCCCCGAGGCCAACTCGGCCTCGCAGACCCGCGGCGAGAGCAGGTGCACGTGGGTGTCGATGCCACCTGGGGTGGCGATCAGGCCCTCGCCGGACACGACTGCGGTGCCGCTGCCCACGACCACGTCGACGCCGTCCATCGTGTCGGGGTTACCCGCCTTGCCGACGGCGACCACCCGCCCCTGCCGGATTCCGATGCTCGTGGCGCGGATGCCCAGGACGGGGTCGAGCAGCAGCACGTTGCTCACCACGAGGTCGCAGGACTCACCGGTGCGCACGGCACGCAGGCCGATGCCGTCGCGGCCGGTCTTGGCGAACCCGAGGAGCAGCTCGTCGGCGTCGGTACCGCGATCGTCGCGGTCCACGCGGACGACCAGGCCGGTGTCCCCGAGCACCACCCGGTCGCCCAGACCGGGCCCGTAGGCTCCGGCCCGCGACTGCGCGTCGAGCGTCATGGGATGACCTCCGTCTGGGGTGAGCGCATCAGATGTGCGACGGCGCCCTCGGCGCGGGCGGGGTCGTCATCGTGGCGGTCGCGGCTGTCGAGGAATCCGCAGGCCCGCGCACGTGCCACCGCGGCCTCCTGGGCTCCGGGGGAGTCCAGCGGGCCGTCGACGAGACCGGAGAACCCGATCACCACCCGATCCCCCCGGATCGGGACCAGCGCGATGTCGTGGGCGGCCCCGGGCTCGAAGCGCACGTGGGTGCCGGCCGGGATGTCCAGGTGCATCCCGAATGCTGCTGACCGGTCGAAGCGCAACCGAGGGTTGGCCTCGAAGAAGTGGAAGTGGCTGGTCACCGAGATGGGCACGCTCGCGGTGTTCTCCACGGCCAGCCGGATCCCGGCGGTCGATGCGACCTCGGCCCGTTCCATCGCCACCACGGCACCGGGGGAGTCCGCCCGCGCCGGCACCGGGCCGAACGGCTCCTCGACCACCACCAGGCGCGACCCGTCGGTGAACACCGCCTCCACGGCCACCCGGGTGACGATGTGGGGAACCTCGTCCATCACCTCGGCGACCCTGAGGACCGCCCGGCCGGCCGCCAGGGCCTCGGAGTGCCGCGCCCCAGCACGCGCGGCCTCGCACACCGCGTCAGCGATCAGCGCGGTGGCCTCGGGGACGTTGAGCAGCACCCCGCTCGCCCGCCGACGCCGGGCGAGCTCCGCAGCCGAGAACAGCAGGAGGCGGTCGCGCTCCGTGGGTGTCAGGTGCATCGAAACCCATCCCTCCCAGACCTGCTCAATCAGGACCACATAGTGGATGAATGTGGCCAGCCACCGCAGGGGGCCACGGACGGGCACGCGCGCCGAGTCAGGAGCCCGCGCCGATCCTGCGAGTTGGGGGCTCCTCAGCGCTGCAGAGGGGACTAGATCTGGTCCTTGACCGCTTGGGCGGCCTGGTCGACTGCGCCGTCCATCTGGTCGGGGGTCCTCTCCGCGACTGCGTCCCTGACCTGGTCGACGCCGCCATCGACTGCCTCAGCGGCAGCGGGGTTGCTCTGCACCGCGTCCTTCGCCTGGTTCACCATGTCTCCGATTCCCATGGGGCCTCCTTCGTCGTTGGTGTGCCCACCGTCGCGGTGGCGCCACAGAAGTATGGTCGCCTCCTGAGTCGGATTGCCCGGCGAGCCGCAGCCCTGCCAGCCGACCGTGGACACAGGTTCCGCGTCCGGCGAGATCGAGGATCCCAGTCCAACTACCGCGAGGACTCGTCGACCTCGGCCACCAGCGGGTCGAGGACCACCTCGGGATGGTCGCGCTGCACCCACTGGACCTGCCATCGGTCGGTGAACAGCGCCAGCAGCGCCCCGTCGCCGCGTTCGAGCACCTCGGTGCCGCGACGGGCCTCGATGGCCGCGATGTCCTCGCGGCGGGTGCGCCGGGCGATCGTGTAGGGCAGCGTCTCGAGGTGGATCGGGGCGCGCAGCTCGTGCTCCAGCCGGTGCGCGGCGACCTCGAACTGCATCGGGCCGACCGCGGCCAGCACCGGGGCCTGGTTGCCGCGCCGGTCCGAGCGCAGCACCTGCACCACGCCCTCCTGGTCGAGCTGGTCGATGCCGCGCTGGAACTGCTTGTACCGCGACGGGTCCTTGGCGCGGGCGATCCGGAAGTGCTCGGGGGCGAAGCTCGGGATCGGCGGGAACCGGACCGGCGGTCTCGGCGTACAACGTGTCCCCGGCGCGCAGCGACCCGGCGTTCACCAGCCCGATGACGTCCCCGGGGTAGGCGACCTCCAGGGTCTCGCGGGTCCGGCCGAACACGGCGTGCACGTACTTCGTCGCGAACGAGCGGCCGGTCGGCTCGTGGGTCAGGACGTCCCCGCGGTGGAACACCCCGGAGTTCACCCGGGCGAACGCCAGCCGGTCGCGGTGCGCGGAGTCCATGCCCGCCTGGACCTTGAACACCTGGGCGCTGAATGGGGCCTCGACGGGTCGGGGGGTGCCCGCCTCGTCGGGTCGCGCGCCGGCGGGCGGCGCGAGGTCGCACAGCACGTCGAGCAGCTGCCCGACGCCGAAGTTCAGCACCGCGGCGGCGAACAGCACCGGCGTGGTCCGCTCGGCCAGGTACTCGGCCTCGTCGTGGTTGTAGCCGTCGGCGTCGAGCAGCTCGTGCTCACCCACCGCCTCGGCCCAGGCCGCACCCTCGCTGGCCAGTGCGGCCTCGGGATCGAGGTACTGCTGCGGGGCGATCGAGGCCCCGCCCGCGGTGCGGGTGAACTTGATGAACCCACCGGTCGTGCGATCGAGCACCCCGCGGAAGTCCCCGGCCACCCCGACCGGCCACGTCAGGGGTGTCGGGATCAGGCCGGTGCGCGTCTGGATCTCGTCCATCAGCGCCAGCGGGTCACGCCCGGGACGGTCCCACTTGTTCACGACCGTCACGATCGGCACGCCGCGGCTGCGGCACACCTCGAACAGCTTCATCGTCTGGGGCTCCAGGCCCTTGGCGGCATCCAGCAGCATGACCGCGCTGTCCACGGCGGTCAGCACGCGATACGTGTCCTCGGAGAAGTCCGCGTGCCCGGGCGTGTCCACCAGGTTCAGGACGATGTCCCGGTAGGTGAACTGCAGCGCCGACGAGCTGATGGAGATGCCGCGCGCCTGCTCCATCTCCATCCAGTCCGACACCGTCGAGCGCCGCCCGGCCTTGCCGTGCACCGCGCCGGCCTGCCCGATCGCGCGCGCATGCAGCGACAGGGCCTCGGTGAGCGTCGACTTGCCCGCGTCGGGATGGCTGATGACGGCGAACGTGCGACGCCGTCCGGCCTCCTCGGACACCGTGCCGACGCCGATGACCACGGCGGATCCCGGGCCGGACGACGGCTCGCTCATCGGACTCCAGGTGCTCCTCGGACGGGCCCACGCGCTCCACCGAGCCGGGACGAGGGGCGCCGTCGAGGGCACCCGATGAGCCTGATTCTACCGCCGTGTGAGCCTCAGCCAGTCGCCGTCGTCGGCGGTGAACGGATGCACGCCAAAGGGGGCGAATGTGCGTGCCATCGGTCAAGTTCTGGGGCAGGGTATGCCGACGAACGCCTGCACAGGCCCCATCCCGGGGGCGAGACCGACACCGAGGGGGCACATGGCCGTGTACGCATCCGTGCGCACGCTCGCTGTCACCGTGGCCACGGCCATGAGCCTGCTCGCTGGGTCCGTGTCGATCGCCCAGGCCAGTGTCCCCCGCTCGGCACCCGCCGACGACGCCATCCGCGTGGCCACCTACAACGTGATGAAGACGACGCGACTCGCGTCGAAGTGGTCGTGGTCGAAGCGTCGGGTCGCCCTGGTCAACACCGTGCAGGATGCCTCGCCCGACGTCCTCGCCGTCCAGGAGGCCAACCTCCAGCGGTGGGGCGGTGGCACGCATCTGGACGACGTTCGCGGCCTGCTCGGCTCCTTGGGCTACCAGATCACCTCCACGGACTACTCGCAGTGCACCCTCGGCTGCACGCGTGGGGCGCACATCTTCTTCAAGCCGTCGCGGATGAGCCTGGCGACCCTGCCCACTGGCGCGCCGGCGGCGGGCATGGCGGGCATGTCCACGATCGCCGGGGTCGACTTCGGCAGGACGCAGGATCGCAACGCCTCGTACGCGTTCCTGACCCCCGCTGGGCAGCGCACGGACGACGCTGTTCATCTCGGTGCACCTGCCGACCGAGAAGACCGGTGAGGGGGAACGCCTGCGCGTGGCCGTTGCGTCAGCGCTGCGGCCCTGGGCTGACGGCCTGATCGCGGGCAGTGGCCTCACCGGGGTGAACATCGTCATCTCAGGGGACTTCAACTCCTACCAGCGGCGGCAGCCGAACGGTGCCCAGCAGATCCTGGCCAACAGCCGGGATGATCGACGGGTACGCAGCGCCGGAGAAGGTCAACGGCAGCTACTCGACGGTCAACTACACGCCCAAGACGCGCAAGTTCAAGGGCTTCCCGCCCCGGCCCTACTTCTACGGCCGCGACACGACCCGGATCGACTACATCTTCTCCACCGTGGCTCCCGAACGCCACGAGGTCGTCCTGCACCTGACCGGCGACGGGAAGTTCGACAACAACTACCGCGCGTCGGACCACAACATGGTGATGGTGGACCTCCCCCTGCGCTGACCCGCCGCCAACGATCCTCTGCCCCGACTCCAGGGCGCCGCCCAACGATCCGCTTCCGTCCCAGCGATCTGCTTCTCGTATTCCGGAAGCAGATCGTGAGAAGGGAAGCAGATCGTGTGTAGCGGCCTCGGGGCAAGCCCTCGGCGGCACGTCGGCCGGCGGGCACTGGAACGGTGGCCGGGAGGCGCGAACGACGGCAGGGCGCGCGTGAGCGTCTGCCGCGGCAGACCGTCGGCTCCGGTCAGCGCTCGTGGGTGTCGTGGGCGGGGTCGTCGAGGAAGCCCTCCCATTCGTGCATGCTGCCCAGGCCGTAGGCGACCTCGAGGTTGAGGCGCGTGCACACCTCGGCCGGTGGGCCGGACGCGACGACGCGGCCGCTGACCAGCACCACCCAGTCGGCCGCTCGGGCCTCGTCGAGGTCGTGCGTGGTGAGGATCACGGTGCACCCGTCGGCGCGCTGCTCGTGGATGAGGGTGTCGATGGTGGCTGCCGAGGTGATGTCCAGGCCAGTGAGGGGCTCGTCGAGGACGAGCAGCTCGTGCTCCTGGACGATTCCCTGCGCGATCAGGACGCGCTGGCGCTGCCCGCCGGAGAGCTCGTGCATGTGCCGGCGGGCCAGGTGGCTGATCTCCATGCGCTCCAGGGCGTCGTCGATCGCCTGCCGATCCGAGCTGCGGAACCGGCCGAACATCCCCCGCTCGGCGTACCGGCCCAGCCCCACCACCTCCCGGACCGTGATGGGCGTGACGCGCGGGACCGGCGTGGCCTGCATGACGTAGCTCATCCGCTCCCGCGCCGATTCCGGCGCGACGCCGAGCACGCTGAGGGTGCCGGCCGCGACCGGGACGAGCCCGACGAGGGCGGACAGCAGCGTGGACTTGCCCGACCCGTTGGGGCCGATCACCGACACCACGCCGATCCGGGGGATCGGAACGTGGACGACGCGATGGCCACGAAGCTGCCGTACCGGAGCTCGAGGTCCGTGGCCTCGACGATGAGGTCCCCACCGGCGGATCCGGTGCCGGGGCTGTGGACGTGCCCGCCGTGGTTGGGTGTCGCGGCCATCACGCCACCGACCCGACCTCGTCGCCCGCGTGCTCCACGCTGTTGTCGCGCAACTGGCGACGGCGGTTGATCGCCCGGGAGAACGGCAGCACCAGGAAGAAGATCGCCACGGGGATGATCGCCATCGTGGCCGAGGCCGCCGTGCCCAGGTGGTAGCTGATCACCAGCCCCAGCCACACCGAGACCACGGACAGGGCAGCCGCCCCGAGCATCATCCGGGGGACCGTCCGCGAGACCAGCGAGGCCGTGGCGGGGGGCCCGACCAGCAGGGCGAACACGAGCAGGGTGCCGACCGCCTGGAAGCTGCCGATGACGGCGGTGGCGATCAGCACGAGCAGGGCGGCGTGCGCCATCCGCGGCCGCATCCCCAGCAGGTAGGCCTTCTGCTCGTTGAACGACAGTGCCAGGAGCGGGCGGTAGAGCAGGATCGATGCGCCGATGACCACGGCGCCGAGTGCCACCTGCCACGCGATGTCCTCGCGCGTGACGCCCAGTGCGTCGCCGAACAGGATCGAGGTGAGGCTGCCGGTGTAGCTGTCGACCTTCGAGATGATCACCACGCCCAGGCCCAGCATGCCCACGAAGAGCAGGCCGATCGCGGTGTCCTCACTGAGGCTGCTGTGCCGGCGGACCGTCTCGATCAGCAGGAGCATGACCACTGCGGCGATCGCTGCCCCGAGCAGCGGGGAGAAGTTGAAGGCCACCGCGGCGGCGATGCCGGGTACGACTCCGTGGGTGAAGGCATCGCCGAAGAAGGCCATACCGCGCAGCACCAGCCACGTCCCCACCACCGAGCACATGAGCCCGGCGAGGATGCCGCCGATGAGCGCCCGCTGCTGGAAGCCCAGCGTGAACGGCTCGGTGAACCACTCGATCACGGCCACGGCCGCAGCCTAGCCAGCCAAGCGCGTCGGAGATCCGCTGGGCGTTGGTCCGGACCATGCCCTGGTAGGTGTCGGCCCCGGACCCCGGCTCTCCGAGGCTGTCCACGTAGAGGTCCACGACCTCGATGTCGCCGACCTCCGAGGCCAGGGCGTCGATCAGCGCCTGCGGGTTGGCCGTGTTGGCGAAGATCGCGGGCACGCCCGCCTCCTTCACGGTCGCCGCCAGGGCCGCCAGCTCAGCGGAGCTCGGCTCGGCCAGGGTCGACCCACCGGGGACCACCGTCCCGGCCACGGTGTAGCCGTACGCCGCGGCGAGGTAGCCCAGCGCGTCGTGGTCGGTCACGAGGATGCGGCGCTCCTCGGGGACCTTGGCCAGAGTCGCGGCCACCTCGTCGTTGACGGTCATGAGCTCGCCCTGGAGCAGGGTTCCGCACTCGGCGTAGTCGGGGTTGCCGGTGGCCTTCGTCAGCTCGGCGCCGATCAGTCCGGAGGCCTTGGCCGCACGCGTGACGTCGTGCCAGACGTGCGGGTCCTCGCTGCCGTGGTCCGGCTCGGCGTTCTCACCGAACGGCAGTGGATCGAGCTGCGGGGCGACCTCGAACACGGTGGCCCCATCGGACTTCGCGGACTCGATGCTCTGCTCCAGGCCCTCCTCGAGGCCCAACCCGTTGGCGATCACCAGATCCGCGGACACCATGGACGCCACGTCCTGCGAGGAGGGGGAGTAGTCGTGCGGGTCGGTGCCGACCGGCATCAGGGTGGTCACCTCGCCTGCGCCGGCGCACTCGACGATCTGGCGGTGAGGTCGCCCCAGATCGTCGTCGTGGCGACCACCGTGGCCCCAGCCCCCGCCCCGCCGGTCGCGGGGGAGGTCGCTGAGTCGGCGCTTGAGCCGCATCCGGCAAGTACGAGTGCTGCGGCGGCGACGCCAGCGGTGGCGAGTGTGATGCGGTGGGCCATGTGTGCCTCCTGGCGCAGGCGATCCTGCAACGAATGAGAATCAGTCTAGATTAGATGGGGTTCACCGCCAAATGGGATCGGTTCCCGGGTTCGCCGGTGTGGCGCCGGAGCCGAGGGTGCGATCGGAGCAGCCTGCTCACCCGCCTCGGGCCGTTAGGCTTCTGGTCATGACCAGTCCTGCACAGCCGCGTCAGCGGACCACGCGCCAGCGGGTGGCAGTCGCTGAGCTGCTGGCCGAGTCGGGGGAGTTCCGCAGCGCCCAGGACCTCCACGCCGCGCTGCGCGCGCGCGGCGCCTCGGTCGGACTCGCGACCGTCTACCGGAACCTGGGCCTGATGGCCGAGCTCGGCGAGGTCGACACCCTGGTGCGCGACGACGGCGAGACCGTGTACCGCCAGTGCAGCGACGTGCACCACCACCACCTGGTCTGCCGGCAGTGCGGACGCACGGTGGAGATCGCCGGTCCGGCGGTGGAGAAGTGGGCGAACGCGGTCGCCGCCGAGCACGGGTACAGCGACGTGAGCCACCAGCTGGAGCTGTTCGGCCTGTGCGCCACCTGCCGGAACGCCCGCTGAGGGGATCTGCGGGCCCGGCCAGGCCCTGCCCCAGCAGGTCACGGTCCTCACTCCGTTCATCGTGTTGAGTTGATCGGCTCGGGGAGCGCAGGAGAGGCGGTCGGTGTTGCCGTGCAACGGGTTGCCGCCACTGTGCTCGGTGCACTGCTAGCAGCCGGAATCGCGCTGGCTCTCTGGCGGGTCGACCAGGCGCGTCAGCAGACCTGATCGGGCCCGGCGAACGCCGGTCCGGCGCTCGCGCCAGGGCCTGCGCCTGAGTTCGACGCGGTGGCCGGGATGCGGCCGATGCCGGCGCACGTCGACCCGGCGATGTGGTAGCACTCGATGCACAGCCACAACGAGGCGATCTCGAAGTCGGAGTCCCCGCCGCAGCGTGCGCAGGGCTCCGCGGGCGCAGCGACGGTGGGCTGGGCCTCGGTCATTGGCCCATGCTCCCCACCGCACGCAGTGAGCGCAAGCGGTCAGGCGCGCAGCACAGCGGCGCCACCGGTCGCTCCCGGGCTGTCGCCGCGGCAGACGCGGCCCTACGATCGCCACCATGAGGTACTTCGTGACCGGGGCGACAGGGTTCATCGGGGGCGTGGTCGTGCGCAAGCTCGTCCAGCGCGGCGATGACGTCGTCGCCGCCGTCCGGTACCCGGGCAGGGCCCGCCACCTCGTGGATCAGGGAGTCGAGGTGGTCCGCGGTGACGTGTCCGACCGGGGATCGCTGGTGCGGCCGATGCGTGGGGCGGACGGGGTCTTCCACATCGCCGGCTGGTACAAGGTCGGAGTCGATGACCGCGACGCTGCGTGGGCGACCAACGTCGACGGCACCCGCAACGTCCTCGACGTCATGGGCGAGCTGGGGATCGCCAAGGGCGTGTACACCTCGACGCTGGCGGTCAACTCCGACACCCACGGGGTCGAGGTGGATGAGTCCTACCACTTCGTCGGCAGGCACCTGAGCGTCTACGACGCCACGAAGGCTGAGGCCCACCGGATCGCCCTGTCCAGGACGGCCTCGGGGCTACCCCTGGTCATCGTGATGCCGGGCCTGGTCTACGGCCCGGAGGACACCAGCAGCGTGCGCACGTCCTTGCGGAACCTGCTGCGCGGGCGGCTGCCGGCAGTGCCGACGGGCACCGCCTACTGCTGGGCCCACGTCGACGACATCGCCGATGCCCACATCCTCGCGATGGACGCCGCGGCTGCTGGGCAGACCTACATCATCGGCGGTCCGCAGGCCACGCTCCTGGAGGCGATGCGGCTGGCTGCCAGGGTGGCTGGGAAGCGCGCACCGATCGGGATCCCCGCGGGTGGGATGCGCGCGATGGCCCCCGTTTCCGGCCTGCTGGGCAGGGTGCTGCCGCTTCCTGCGGAGTACACGCCCGAGGGCCTGCGGGTCATCGCGGGCCCGACGTACATCGGCTCCAACGCGAAGGCCCGCCGGGAGCTGGGCTACGACCCGCGCCCGCTGGAGGTCGGCTGGGCCGAGACCGTGCGCCACGAGATGGCCACGATGGGCTGAGGCCCAGTAAGCGGGGCTGGCCCGGCGACCGGCCCGGTTGCGGGTCAGCGCGTCGCGAGCAGCGCCACGACGACGATGGCGACATCCACCGCAGTCACGGCGACCATCTTGACCTGGAACGAGCGCTTGGCCGTCTTGTGCCGGAACACGCTCATGCCCACCCAGGCCCCGACGGATCCCGACACCACGGCGGACAGCAGCAGGCCCCGCTCGGAGATCCGCCGCTGTCCTGCACGTGCCCGCTGTTTGTCCAGGCCGAACATGGCGAACGAGACGAGGTTCGCCATGACGAGGTAGGCAAGGAGCCACAGCACGACCAGGGCCCTTCAGTGGTGGGCGTTGTAGACGACGCCGCCGGATTCCACATAGCGTCGCAGCACCCGGAGGCCCTCGTCGCGCATGATCCCGGCCACGACAGTGATGCCGCGGTGTGCCAGCTGGTGGGAGTAGTCGGGCGGCGTCGGCCCCTCGTCGAACCCCACTGTGGCGATGACATCGCCGGAGGTCGTGGAGTACACCACCTCGCCCACCCCGGACCACACGACCGCACCCAGGCACATCGCGCACATCTGGCTGCTGCTGACCAGCTGGAGTCGCGGCCGTCCTGACCCTCCGAGGTCGTAGGTGCCCAGGGACGCCTGGGCCAGCCCGATTGCGAGCACCTCCGCGTGGGCCAGGCTGGAGTTCTCCGGCACCACTCGGTTGACCCCGACCGAGATCAGTCGCCCGGACGCCTGCTCGAACACGGCAGCGGCGAACGGCCCGCCCGTGCCCTGGTCGACGTTGCGCATCGCCAGGTCGAGGACGAACTGCATCCGATCGGTCAGGTTGGCCCAGAGGTGCGGGTGATCCACGTCGTTCACCCAGATCGGCAGGCGCACGGTCAATGTCGTCGGAAGCATCCGGGCCTCCCCTCGGCTCGGGATCGACCCTACGCCGTCGGGCTCAGCCGCCGATGTCGAGCAGGCCGCGGCTGCCCAGGGCCTGCGCCAGGCCACCGCGGGAGCGGACGCCCAGCTTCCGGTAGACCTTCCCGAGATGGAACTCGACCGTCTTCGCGGAGAGGAACAGCACGCCACCGACCTGCGCGTTGGACAGCCCGCGGGCCACCTCGAGGGCCACCCTGAGCTCCTGGGGTGTCAACTCGGCGTCGCTGGTATCCAGCACGGGATCGCGGGGAGTCTGCCCGCTCCCCCGAGGCGATCAGCTCCCGGTGCGCACGGGCAGCCCAGGGCCGCGCCCCCAGGTAGGTGAAGGCCTCGTACGCGGCCGAGAGGTGGGTCCGCGAGAGGCGACGTCTGCGGGTGCGGCGCAGGTGCTCTCCGAGGTGCAGGTGCGTGCGGGCCTGCTCGAAGACCTCCGCGGTGCGATCGAGCTCCTCCAGGGCATGGGTGAGCAGCGCGTCCGCGTCGGCAGGTTGGGTCAGTGCGCGGCACCGGGCGACCAGCGCCCTGCCCAATGGGTCCACGAGGCCCCGTGTCCGCCCCTCGATCTCATCGGTGACATCGGCAGCGGCACGTCGGTCGCCCATCTCCACCAGCGACTCCACGAGGTCGACCAGTCCGACGACCACTGCGTCGCGGCACCCACGTCCGAGGAACGGGACGGCGCGCATCGAGGCCAGTACCCCGACGGCCTCCTCCGGGCGACCCATCGTGAGGGCAAGCGCACCGCGAGCCTGGGTGACCCACAGCTCGAGCCAGGGAGACGGCCGCCGGGCGAAGGCCAGCTGGGAGGCGGAGATGTGGCTCTGGGCCGCCTCCTCGTCGCCGCGGTACGCGTGCAGCCCCGCGAGCCGTGCCTCGTCGACCCCCTCGGGGTATCCCAGCGCGTGCAGGACGGAGATCTCATGGGTGAGCAGTGAGATCGCGCGGTCCCAGCCGCCCTCGCGCCGGACCCGCTCCGCGCCGAAGAAGTCCGCGTACACCTGGTCGATCGGTCGGGAGCGGGTGCGCAACAGTTGGTCCATGCGCCGGAAACGGGAGCGCGCCGTGGCGTCGTCCTCGCCGAGCCATCCGGGGATCACCGCCCAACCGGTCAGCAGGTCGGTGGACATGGAGGTCGGATCGAGGCCCGCGCTGAGCTGCTCGGCGCGGCGCAGTGCCTGGACTGCGGGCCCATTGCGGCCGAGGAACATCAGGGCGCTGCCCATCGCCGAGAGCAGGACCCAGTCGTCGCCCCGGTATGAGGCGCTCATCGCTGTGATCAGCCGGTCGAGCAGGGCGAGGTCGGCGTTCTCCATCGCCGTCCATGTCAGTCGGCCGAGGAGCTCGGTGGCAAGGGCGGGATCCACGTGCTCGCGGTCCACCCCGTTGAGCAGCCGGATCAGTGTGGTCGGGTCGGCGCCGTGGAGGTTGTCGGCGACCACGAAGGTCGCCCGGGCGCGCAGGTTCGGGTCGGGGCCGCCTGCGAGCACCTGGGTCGCCAGGCGCAACGCGTTCTCCGAGTCCGAGCAGGTCTCGGCCGCCTGCAGGAGCCGGCGTTGGCGGTCCGCCGGGTGGGGCGACAGGTCCGCGCTGAGCTGGGCCAGCAGGCTCGCTCGCCCAGGTGCATCGATCGCCAGCCAGGTGGCAGACACCTCCAGCTCCGCGGCGATCTCCTCGTCCGGACCTGCTGAACCCAGCGCCCGGTGGCGCAGCCCCCGGACGTCGCGCCGTGTGCGCAGGACCGCCCCGAGGGCGGCATGCGACTCCCGGCTCCACTGGGCCGGGGCGGCGCCGTGGACGGCAGCACGGGCCAGCGGGTGCACGAAGCGCGGGACCCGGTCAAGGCGTACCAGTCCTCGACGCTCCGCCGGGAGCAGGGACTCCACGTCCAGGCCGAGCTCCAGGAGCCCGGCCACGATGACGGTCGGGTCGGCCGTGTCGTCGGCGGCCAGAAGGGTCAGCGCCCGCTTCCCGTCGTCGTCGAGGGTCTCCCACCCCTGCGCGTAGCGCACCTGCACGTCGTGGTCCACCGGGACCGGGGAGGGCAGCGGCGCCCTGCCCGCCAACTCCTCGGGCGAGAGCAGATCCCGCACCCCGACCAGTGCGAGGGGCACGCCCGCGAGCTCGAGGGCGACCTGGTGGGCGACGTCGGTCGGCATCTCCGGCGCGGACGTC
Organism: uncultured Actinomycetes bacterium; assembly: GCA_963736425.1. Lineage (GTDB taxonomy): Bacteria > Actinomycetota > Actinomycetes > S36-B12 > CAIYMF01 > Prado023. Next base: position 35,134 of record CAVTOX010000013.1, on the reverse strand, counting down.
CCCAGCACCTGGATCGACTGCGCGATCGTCAGGGGCTCGAGGTGGATCTGAGGGAAGGAGTCGAAGGGCGTGTCGCGTGCAGCGGCGGTCCGACACGCGAGCAGGACCGCGACGGGGTCGGCCAGCAGGCGTCTGCACGCGAAGGCCAATGCCGTCATCGACCGGTCATCGAGCCACTGGAGGTCGTCGACGAGTAGGGCCAGCGGGCCCGGGCGGCACGCGTTGGACACGGCCTCGAGGAGTGTGGCGGGGGAGGTCGACGCCGCGTTGCCCCGACCCAGGAGTTCCAGCATCAGGTCCAGTGCGGAGGAGGGGATGCCCGACTCCGACTCGATCGCGTTGAATCGGACCACCGTCATCCCGGATCCGGTGGCCGCGGCCCCCGCGACGTCCAGGAGGGCGGTCTTGCCGATGCCGGGGTCGCCGCTGATGCGCAGCACCGTGGCCTCGTCGTTCCGGGCGCGCTGCAGGGCCGCCCCGACGAGCCTGATCTCCCCGTCGCGACCGACGAGCATGGCAGGACGTTAGCAGCGGGGACTGCCCCGAAGCACGGCTACGGATTCCGTTGCGTGACTAGGGGAACCCCTGATGCGGCGAGGACGGCTGCAGGGCGACGGTGGGTCATCAGTTCATCCACCGGTCCGTCCTGGAAGGCACCTCGATGAATCGCACGCTCAACAGAATCGCAGTCGCCTCGTCATGCCTGATGCTCGTCGGGCTCGCAGGGGCCACGACGGTTTCCGCAGCACCGAGCATGGTCCCTCGACATCAGGTGTCGTCGATGGTTGCTCCTGACCCAGCTCCGGTGGTGCGCTCCACATCGGCCAGAGGGTGCCGCGGGGGTCGGTTCGCCGCCAGGTGCCCGGCCCCGGCAGCCGTGCCGGCGCCGGTCCGCGTTCCGGCAGCTGCCCGTCGGGCGATGGAGTCCGATCTCCGGGCCGGGGTGTCGGCCGCGGCCCCCGCGGGAGGTCGTGCGGACCACCCGGTGCCGCACGGGGCCATGGCGGCGCTGCAGCGTGAGTTGGCCCAATAGCTCAAGCCCCCCGTCGACCCGCTGAGCAGGCTGAATGCGGACAACCTGGTGGATCGTTGCTTCACAAGGAGCAACTTCCCGCCAGGTTGTTTCGCGCGAGCGGGCGGATTTGGGAACCTACGCGACCGTAACTTACGCTGGGATCCTTGACCGTGAGACGGTGCCCGTGGCGCCCGGGGAGGAGTTCGCGATGACTGGTGGCCCCCTGAGCGCCCACACTGGGCCGATGGATCCTGACGCGGCCGCTGGGGTGCACGCGGGCGACTCGCCGGTCCACGGGGTCGCCGCCCTGAAGCCGCGGCTGCGCGGTTGGCTGCACTTCGGTGCTGCGCCCCTGGCGTTCATCCTCGGCCTGATCCTGATGGTGATCACGCCCACGATGAGCCTGCGCCTGGCAGTGGCCGTCTACGTTCTCACGACCGTCCTTCTGTTCGGGGTCAGTGCCGCCTACCACCTGGGAGCTGGCTCGGCGCGGGTGAACGACTTCCTGCACAAGCTCGACCACGCCAACATCTACCTGTTCATCGCCGGCTCCTACACCCCGTTCGCCGCCGCGCTCCCCTCGGCAGCACTTCGGTGGACCATCCTCGCGCTGGTCTGGGGGATCGCCCTCGTCGGACTGATCGTCCGCGTCGCCTGGACGTCGGCACCGCGCTGGCTGGTGACCGGCTCCTACCTTGCTCTGGGGTGGGTCGCGATCTTCTTCCTCCCCGCCTTCTACCGCGACCTGGGGGCCACCACCGTCGCCCTGCTGGCCATCGGGGGCGTGCTCTACTCGATCGGCGGCGTGGTCTACGCCCGCAAGAAGCCGAACCCGTACCCGGAATGGTTCGGCTTCCACGAGCTCTTCCACGCCTTCACGATCGCGGCCTACCTGGTGCAGTACCTCGCGGTGGCGATGGTCGTCACCTCCTGAACGCGGCCCCTTCGCGCCGGCCGTGGCCTAGCATGGCCAGCGCCGTGCCCGCCCCGTCCAGGAGGTCCATCGATGGTTGAGGTCAAGCCCGCATGGACGTTCGTCCGGGAGCGGCGCTACCTCGCGCTGCGCACAGGCGTCGCGACGGCCGTGGCCAGCGTCGGCCCCTCCTTCGCCCGTGGGCTGCTGCCCCGCTCGACCACCGACCAGGCGATGATCACCGGGGCCACGGCGGCCTACGCACTGGGCTTCTCCGCCCTGGGGCTGTCGATCGCGGAGGCGGTCTCGGAGATCATCGTGAACAACCGGCAGGGGGGGAACCCGGAGAACATCGCGCTGGCCGCATCGGCGATCGTCGCCGCGGGGGGGATCGCCGTCATTGCTGCGGTTCCCGACGACCACAGCGTCGCCCTGCCGCTGGCCACCGCCCAATCCGTGGCGCGCGTGGTGACCGTCGGGGCGGTCGCCGGGGCACTGGTCGTGGGCTCGGACCGGATTCTCGACCATGTGGTCGGCGCGCGTGCCCTGCCCGTGAACCTCGTGATCGCGGGGTCGTTCGGTGCGGCGATGGGCGGGCTCACCGTCGCCCTTCGCAACGTGCGCGCGAAGAAGCACGGCGAGGGGCGCGCAGCTGAGCGCAAGGCCGTGGTCGTCGAGCGCAATCCGAAGCAGCTGGGCCGGTCCGTGGCCATGGGCGGGGCGGTCGCGGGCGGGTTGGTCGCCCTGGCGGGCGCCCAGTTCGGCATCGCCGAAGGGACCCCGATCCTGGTGTCGAAGCTGATGGGGCGACCGGCCAACCCGGTGACCCCGCTGGTCGGGCACGTCGCGGCTGCCACCCTGCTGGCCGTGACGGGGGGCGTCCTGCTCAACCGGGTCCGCTGGCACGTGTTGCGCGCTGATGACGTCGTCGAGCCCGCCTACCCCGACGCGCCCACCAACCCGCACGTCACCGCCGGGCCGAACAGCGTCGTGGCGTTCGACGCCATCGGCAAGGAGGGCCGGCGCTTCGTCCTGATGGCCCTGACCCCCGAGCAGATCACGGCGGTGATGGGGGAACCGGCGAAGTCGCCGGTGCGGGCCGTCGCCGGCTTCGCCAGCGCCTCGACGGCGCAGGATCGGGCCAAGATCGCCCTGGCGGAGCTCGAGCGGCTGGGCGGCTTCGAGCGCTCACTCATCGTGGTGGCCGCGCCCACGGGGGTCGGCTACGTCAACTACTCGTTCGCCGAGGCCGTGGAGTACCTGACCCGGGGCGACTGCGCGATCGTCGTCCCGCAGTACGCCCTGGTGCCCAGCGCGCTGGCCCTCAAGGAGACCCGCGAGGGCGAGGCCCAGCAGGAGCTGATCCTGGCCGGAATCCGCGACCGGATCGCGGCGATGCCCGAGGGCAGCCGGCCGCGGGTCGTGCAGTTCGGCGAGAGCCTGGGCGCCGAGGTGGCTCTCGATGTCGCGGCCGGAGGGACGCAGCGCTTCGAGGAGCTCGGCGCCGAACGGGGCCTCTATCTCGGCACGCCGTTCCGCACGTCGCTCTGGGTGAAGTGGTTCTCCGAACGGACCCTGACCGATCCGAAGGGCCTGATCGGGCTGGTCTCGCAGGCCAGCGAGATCGCCGACCTCCCCGAGTCCGCGCGGCACGTGATGGTCGTGCACCACGACGACCCGATCAACAAGTTCGACTACGCCGCACTGGTGCGCGCCCCCTGGTGGATGGGGCCGCCTGAGACCCGCCCGCCCGGCGTCCCACGGGAGACGGCCTTCCGGCCGGTGATCACCTTCATCATCACGCTGATCGACCTGAAGAACGGCATGAACTCCAAGCCGGGGCAGTTCGTCCGCCTGGGTCACGACTACCGGATCGAGCTGCGCGAGGCCGTCCAGCGCACCTACGTCCTGCCCGCCACCGACGAGCAGGCCGAGCGCATCGAGGCGGCCCTGCGCGACAACGAGCGCGAGTGGGCGACCCGGCGGATGGTCGCCTCCCGCTTCGCCTCCGCCCGCGACGCGGTCAGGGCGCAGTTCGCCCGATGGGGCCAGGACACCGACTCGATGGACCTCGATGGGCTGACCGCCGCCGAGTTGGCACGCGGCGACACGACCAGGCCGGTTGTGCCCCTACCCGCCGAGCCGCTACCGGTGGACGAACTGGCCTGAGGACAGCCGGGCCGCCTCATCGCGGCACCACAGGGCGACCAGCCCCCGGTAGTGCTCGATGAACTGGTCGTGCTCGTGCGGGGGGAACGTCGCCCGCACGGTGTCGACGATCACCGCGTCCATCTCGGGCCCGGTGAACCACTCCAGGGCGATCTGGTCGAAGTTGCGCAGCCGGGAGTCGCACCAGTCGTAGTACCGGTCGGCCTCGAAGTACTCGTCGGCCAGCTTGCGGTAGCCGGCGAGCTTCTCCTCGTAGCTCAGGTCGTCGCGGTCGGCGATCGCGTTGTACCGCGAGGACTGCATGTCCACCGTGGTGGGCCGTTCTGTCACCAGGCAGTAGGCGCTCCACTTCACCAGCGCCTTCATCGCCCACGGGAAGTAGTAGTGCAGCGAGGTGACGGCCACGTCGGGGCAGGCGTTGGCGTAGTCGATCGGGTACACCTGATCGGGCTGGCCGTCCGTGCCGCGCTTGACCAGCATCTCGCAGGAGTTGAACTCCCACTTGAAGAAGGCGTTGACGGTCCGGTTGATCGTGATGCACTCGTCGCCGGCCTGCGGGGACAGGAAGTCGTGGTCCACGGCGTAGCGGGCGTGCATCGGCTGGTCGGGCAGGAAGTGCATGACCATCGTCTCGGGCCCGATCGACAGCGAGCGGGCGAACACATCGTGGGGCTCGGCTGCCTGCAGGTGCATGAGCATCTCGCCGGAGTCGTCGTACGCGCGGAACAGGTCGGCCTGGGTGTCGATGCGCGAGACCCCACGCCAGCCCCCGCCGTCGAAGGGCTTCATGTACATCGGGTAGCCCACCGGCGCGGCCAGCGCAGCGAGGTCGAACGGGAGGTTGTACCGCTCGGCGGTGTAGGCGTACTTGGCGTGGTCCAGCGGGTTCTTGTAGGGCACCAGGACGGTCTCAGGGATCTTCATCCCGAGGCGCATCATGGCGCAGTAGGCCGAGTGCTTCTCCATCGACTGGAACGTGAACGGGCTGTTCAGCAGGTACACGTCGTCCATCAGGGCGACCTTCTTCAGCCACTCCCGCGGCACGTAGTACCAGTAGGCCAGTCGGTCGATCACCAGCTCCTGCCGCGGCTTGTCACGCAGGTTGAACGGCTCGATGGTGGTGCGCTCGGTCACGATCTCGTGGTTGGTCCCATGGGCGTCAGGGATCGGGCCGAGGGCGCGCACGAGGGACTCGAAGGCCACCGGCCAGTCGTTCTCGGTGCCCAGGAGCAGACCCACGAGGTGGGAGCGGGTCGTGGCGTCCATCGTGTCCTCCGAGGGGTTGGGTGGTCGGGTGGTCTGGCTCGGTCGGCGGGTTCGGGTCGGGAGACGGTCAGAGGGCTGCGAGGTGCGTGACGGCCATGCGCTGCCACGACGGCCAGTCGTGCGGGGTGTCGGTGCCCCAGACATCCAGGTCGCACGGGATGCCCTTGTCCCACAGGGCCTGGGCCAGCGCCCACGACGAGGGCAGCGCCCGGGTCGGGTGCTCCTCGAACGCCCCCGAGCCGACGACCAGCTGGATGAACACGCGACTGCGCAGCCAGTCCAGATGGTCCCCGTACAGGTTGGGCACGTAGGCGGCTGGGTTGTTGAAGTACAGGGCGTCGCCCATCTCGCCCCACGCATGCCAGCTGCCCGGGTCGTAGTTGCCCGACATCCCGACGGCACGCGGGAAGAGGTCCGCCCGGCGCAGTGCGAGGTTCACCGCGTGGAAGGCGCCCATGCTCGCCCCCGCGGTCACGATCGGCACCCAGCCGCCGCAGTCGTTGTGGATCGCGCTGGCCACCTGGTCGGTGATCCACGCGTGGTACGCGTCGTGGCGCCGGGCCCGCTCCTCGCTGGGGATCGACGTGTTGGACCAGGACGCGTGGTCGTTGGCGTCGACGGCGTAGACCTTGATCCGCCCAGCCTCGATCGCGGGAGCCAGGACGTGGATGATCCCGTGATCCTCCATGTCGTAGGCGCTTCCGCCCTCGCAGGGGAAGTAGAGCACGGGGGTTCCCCAGTGGCCGTAGGCCACGACGTGACCCGAGGCCCCGAGTGTGGGGGACCAGACCTGCCACTCATCGCGCCGCATGCGCGCAGTCTGTCGCGTCAGTCGGGGGTGTTGCCCGTCCGGCCCCACGCCGCGCGCAGCAACAGTCGCAGTCCGGGGTCCAGGCAGTCGCGCCATCCGGTGTAGTTGTGTCCGTCCGGATTCTCGATCAGCTGCGTCGGCACGCCCTGCCGCATCAGCCTGCGGGTCAGCGACCGGTTGTTGGCCAGGTTCTCCTCGCCGGTCCCACACGTCATCGTCACGTGGAGGTCCGCGAGGCGCTGGGGGGCAGCGTCGATGTCGTCGACGAAGCGCACGATCCGGTTGTAGTGGCGGTAGCCGCGCTCCATCCCATCGGTGCGCGGCCGGAAGAACGACCCGGACTGGCTGAACACTCCGGAAAAGGTGCCCGGGTAGCTGCTGGCCGCGTGCAGCATCGCCAGCCCACCCAGGCTCGCCCCCACCCCCACGGGTCGGCCTGCGGTGGTCACCGCGTCGGTGACCTTGGGGAGCATCCGGGTGGCCAGGGCGCGGGCATAGGCGGGGGAGGCCGAGTAGCTGCGGTCGCGGTCGATCGGTTGGAGCAGAAGGACGCGGCAGCGCAGGGCGGGCTCGACTCGCGCCAGGGTCGTCACATAGCGCAGCAGCTGGGCGAGGTCGGCGTACTCGGGCCCGTCATGCACGACGAGCAGGGGCAGCGACTCGTCCGGAGTCGAGTCGGCAGGGACGTGGAGCTGCCCGACGACGGCCACCTCCGCCTCCGGGTCGAGGACCTCGGCCGTCCCGGGATCGACGACCAGCGCCCCAGCCGGGTGGCTGTGGGCTGCGGGAGACCGTCGGATCCGCTCGTCGGTACCTCGGTAGGGGGGACGCACCCGCACCGAGGACACCCCCTCGGCCAGCGATCGCTCGTGGGCGTCCTGCTCCTCGTCGGCCAGCGTCGAGGGCCGTGACACTGCCACCAGTCCCGGCGTGCCCGCGCTGGCTCCAGCCGCACGTCGCGGGCGGCTGCGTGGCCGTCCGGTCATCGCAGAGCGCCGGACAACGGCGGCCTCCGCCTCGGCGTCCCTGCGCGCCTGGGCGTCGGCGGCATCGGCCACCGACAGCCACCACGGCCGCGCGTAGCCCGGGAACTCCACGACGGACTTGTCGCCGAACACGGTGCGGACCCGATTCGGGTTCGCCGGGTCGGGGACCATCGACTCGCTGCCATCTGCCCACACCAGGATGAGCAGGTACTCCAGCCGGTCGACGGGGGGCCGGGGGATGCGAGCCACCCACTGGTCGCCCTCGAGGTGGAATTCGGGGTCCGCGCCGAAGTCACGCAGGTGGAACCAGACCCGACGTGGCGTGCAGCGCGTGTCGAGGTCGACGCGGAAGGTCACCTCGTGGGTCACCGGATCCACCGCTGCCCCCGGCGGCAGCGCCGCAGGGCCGGGGGAATCCATCCGGCGATGCTACCCACCCGACGGCAGGCGCGTGGCCAGATGGGCGGGATCCGGCCACACCCCGGCGCGCAGCGCCGACACATATGGCCGAATCGCGCCCGGGATCGCTGGTGGCCGCCGCGTGAGTCGGCTGCCCTGACGCCGTGAGCCGTGGGCCATCATGTGCCCATGGACCTCGCAGCGCCGCCCCCCGCGCTGCGGCCCATGCCCCCGGCGTGGTTGATCTACCTCGCGGTGTTCGCCGGCGGGATGCTCGGGGGCACCACGCGGTACCTGATCGGCCTGGCCATCCCGGCTCAGCCGGGTCAGATCCCGTGGGGGATCCTCGGGGTCAACCTGCTCGGCGCCTTCATCATGGGGCTGCTCCTCCATGGGTGGGTCCGGCGCGGGCATGTGTCCCATCCGTGGCGGCCCTTCCTGGCCACCGGAATCCTCGGCTCGTTCACCACCTGGTCGACGTTCATGGCCGACACCTACCGCCTGTTCGTCGACGGCACCGAGCTGCTCGCCGCGGTCTACGTGCTCGGGGCCACGGCCCTGGGCATCGGCGCGGCCGCCGCCGGATGGTGGACGGCGCAGCAGGCGGTGCCGCTGGCCGAGGAGGTACCAGCCCTGTGAGTGGCGTCCTCGAGGAGATGAGCCAGCTGCACCTGGTCGGCGTCGCACTGGGTGCCGGACTCGGTGCCGTGTGCCGGGCTGCCCTGGATCGCACCGTCACGCATCGGGTGGGCCTGACGCGCCTGCCGTGGGCGACGTTGGCCGTCAACGTCATCGGATCGTTCATCCTCGGGTTCATGTTGGGATGGTCGGCGCCGGTGGCCGGCACCTCGGTCGAGGAGGCGGAGTCCGCGCGGACCCTGGAACTGATCATCGGGATCGGGTTCGCCGGCGGCCTGACGACGTTCAGCACGTTCTCGTGGGAGTCCTGGAACCTGATCCGGGAGGGCCGTGGTCGCGGGATGCTGGTCTATGCCGGGCTCACCATCGCGCTGGGGCTGGCGGCCGTCGCGGTGGGCACGGCGGTGGGTTCCGCCGTCCGCTGACGGGTCGCGAGGGCGTCCGCAGCCGGACCCCCCGAGAACTGGTCAGCGGGTGACCGGCCCGGCGACCTCGCCGGGCGCCAGGGTGAGGACCTCGCTGCCGGTGCCGTCGGCCAGGGCGATGCGCTCGAGGGCCGTGGGCGGGTTCGGCGGCTCGGAGTCCTCGACCTCCTCGGTGGGTGGTTGCGGGATCCGCTGCAGGTACAGGAAGCGACCGTCAGCCGAGCAGCCGACAACCGAGTCCTGCTCATCCCAGGTGACGGCCGCGACCTGGGCGGGCCCGACGACCGCAGCTGAGGAGGCAGTGCCCTCGGAGGTGAAGCCCAGGACGGAATCCGCACCGATCGGGCACAGCGGAACCCAACCTGCAGGTGAGTCCCCGAGCTTGGCGGTCAGCCCGTCGGAGACGTCCAGCCGAAGCACCGTGCTCGGGACGGTGGGGTCATCTGCGGACTGGGCCGGTGTGGTCACGATGAGCACCTTGTCCGGTGTGCCGCTGCCGAGCATCATCGACAGGTCGGAGAATGGGCCGAGCTCGGAGATCGTCGAGCCGTCCGTCAGCGACGACACCAGGATGGTCCCCCCGGATGGCCCCTCTCCGGTCTCCGGGTCCCGGCCCAGCTCGGTGGTGCGCGCCATGCGCGTCTCGTCCAGGAGCGTGCACAGGTTGTACGTCAGGCCCTCACCGCCACACCACCGCGGAGCAGCCACCTCGGTGCTGACCTGGCCGCCGGAGCGGACCTGGAGGTCGGTGGTCCAGTAGTCCGTGAAGCTGCCTGTCAGCGCGGTGGCACCGATCCCGTCGACGATGCCGGGGAAGGTCGTGTCATCAGCAGGTCCTGACAGCACGGGGGACGCGGCCCCGATCGATCCGTCCCCGCCGATCAGGTGCGACGTGATTGTCCGAGTTCCGGAGCTGGTGTCCCACACGAGGTGTAGAGGACCCCGTTGTCGCCGGCAGCCCCACTGCGTCCGGTCGACGGGCTCGACGAGCCCGAGGGGCCCGCCGCATCCGACGTGGACGTGCAGCCGGCAAGCAGCAGCAGCCCCAGCCCCAGGACGACCGTTCGGTTGACCATGGCAACCCCCTTCGGCGTAGGACAACCATCCACCCACCGGCTACCCCACGTCCAGTGCCGCCGGGGCCCGGTGGTGCTACCGTGTGGGCACCACGACAGGGGAGCGCCACGAGCGCTGAGAGTGCGGCTGGACCGCAGACCCTTGAACCTGATCCGGGTCATGCCGGCGAAGGAAGTCGTACGCCCTCCTGGCGTGGCCCCGTCCCACCAGGAGGTTCCCGTGGACCCGTCCGCCGCGTCGCGCCGTTGGCGCACCATCGACATCGTCACCGTCGCCGTGCTGGCGGTCGTCTCGGGGGTGGTGTTCTGGGCGTGGAACCTGTTCTGGACCGCCACCGGTCCCGCGTTCGCGGCATTCCCTCCGGCCCAGGCGCTGCTGTACGGCGTGTGGCTGGTGCCGGGCGTCCTCGGGATGCTGGTCGTGCGCCGGCCGGGTGCGGCCCTGGCGACGGCGTTCCTCGCGGCCGCGGTGTCCTGGCTGCTGGGCGCGTGGTGGGGCCTGTCCGTGCTCTGGTACGGGGTGCTTCAGGGGCTGGCTCCGGAGTTGGTGTTCGCGTCCCTGCGGTACCGCTCGTTCGGCCGCGTGACCTCGATGGCTGCGGGGGCTGCAGCGGGGGCAGTTCCCGGCGTGCTCGACCCGATCTTCTGGTACCCGGAATGGACCGCAGGGTGGAAGGTCGCCTACCTGCTGGCCTGCGTCGCCTCGTCGGCGCTCATCGCCGGGCTCGGCTCGTGGGCCCTGGCTCGCCGGCTCGCGAGCACGGGCGTCCTGGACTCCTTCCCGCTCGGCCGGGAGCGCGTCGGCGTCTAGGCGCGACCTCCATGAGCGACGCAACGGGGGCGCGGATCACCGCGCTCGGGTGGGGATTCCGCTATCCGGGCCGATCGGCCGTCGCCCTCGTCCGACGTCTCGTTCACCATCGAGCCGGGCCAGCTGGTGGTGCTGATGGGTGCCTCCGGGTCGGGCAAGTCCACGTTGCTGGCCGCCCTCTCCAGGACGTTGCCCGAGGGTGGGGACTCCGGCAGCCTCTTGGTCGAGGGCCCCGGGGCCGGCGGGTCGTCGGCGCGGATCGGGCTGGTCCAGCAGGAGCCTGAGGGCAACATCGTGATGGAGCGGGTCGGCGACGACGTCGCGTTCCCCCTGGAGAACGCGGCTGTTCTGCCGGCGCAGATCTGGCCGGACGTCCTCGGTGCGCTGGACGCGGTGGGGCTGGATGTGCCCCGGGATCGGGACACCTCGAGGCTCAGCGGCGGCGAGCAGCAGCTGCTGGCGGTGGCCGCAGCCACCGTCGCGGGTCCGCACCTGCTCCTCCTCGACGAGCCGACCGCGAACCTCGATCCGGCTGCCGCGGCCGCGGTGCTCGTCGCGGTCGAGGCCGTGCGGATGACCCACGGCTGCACCGTCGTCGTGGTCGAGCACCGGGTCGAGGCCTGGCTGTCGCGCGCCGACCGCGTGCTGCTCGCCGAGGGTGGCTCCGTGCTCGACATCGCCCCGACCGACCTGGCGGCGCACTTCGCGAGCCGGCCCGACTCCGCGGCGCGGGTCTGGCTCGACCACGCCCACCTGCCCGTCCGGATCCCGGTCATCGAGCCCGCAGGCGTCGTGTTGATGGCCCAGGGTGTCACCGTTGCCGGTCGGTTGCCGGCCACCGACCTGGCGGTCGGCACCGGGGAGGTGGTCGCTCTGACCGGTCCGCCCGGCTCGGGCAAGTCCACGCTGCTGGCCTGCCTGGCAGGTCTGCTCGCACCCTCGGCGGGGACCGTACGGGTCTGCTCGGTGCCCGGCGACCGCGTGCGCGCTGATCCGTGGCGATGGCCCTCGGCTGAGATCGCGGGCACCTTCGGCGTCGTGTTCCAGAACCCCGAGCACCAGTTCGTCAGCGGACGGGTGATCGACGAGGTGAAGCACGGACTGGTCGGGGCCGGAGTCCCAGATCCTGAGGCAACCCAACGGGCAACCCAGATGCTCGAACGCCTGCACCTGTCCCACCTGGCCGCCGCTGACCCCTTCACCCTCTCCGGCGGCGAGCAGCGGCGGCTCAGCGTGGGCACGGCACTCGCCCTGGACCCGGGGATCCTGCTGCTCGACGAGCCGACGTTCGGCCAGGACCCGGCCACCTGGGCGGAGCTCGTCGACATCATCGCCGACCATCGCGACGCGGGAGGCACGGTCGTGATGGCCACCCACGACCCCGACCTGGTCACCGCCCTGGGGGCCCGCGCGGTGCGGATCGCCGCGCCAGCCCCCATCGGCCGGTCGGTCGAGGCGCCGCCCAGTTCCCCGCCCCCCCACCCCCCGCCCCGGGAACTTGGGAACGACTTGTCGTTCTTGGGTCAAGATCCTTCCAAGTTCGTGTCGGCCGCGGAGCAGGAGGGCCCGCCGGAGCGGGAGGGCCCGTCGGAGCCGGAGGCGCTGCCGGAGCCGGAAGGTCCACCCGCCGCCTTCGGGCTGCGGCGGCTGGACCCGCTGGCCCTGCTCGGCGCCGCGATGCTGCTGAGCACGGCCGCGCTCGTGTCGGCCTCGGTGGGGCTGGATCTCGTCCTCGCTCTGGGCGCGGTCCTGGCGGCCCTCCTCGGCGGGCTGCCCCGCCGGCGGGTGGCACTGCTGGCTGCTCCGGCGCTGCTCGCCGCGGCCAGCGTGGCCCTCTCGAACGCGCTCCTGAGCGCCGGTGGCCTCGCTGCAGCGTCGTCCTGGGCGGCGGCCGCGCTGCCTGCCAGTCGAGTGCTGGCGGTTGCGCTGCCCGGTCTGGTCGCTGCCGTCGCCATGGACCCGACGGGGCTTGCTGATGCGCTCGTCGTCCGCCTGCGGGTGCCGGCCCGTCCGGCGTACTCGGTGCTGGCTGGCCTGCGGCTCCTGCCCCTCCTGGCCGACGAGTGGGCGGTCCTCGGCCGTGCCAGTCGCGCGCGGGGCCTGGGCGGCTCCGGGATCCGGGCACGTGGGCGCCAGTTCTCCTCGATGACCTTCCGCCTGCTGGTGGCGGCCCTTCGCCGGGGCGGGCGCCTGGCCGTCGCCCTGGACTCACGAGGCCTGCGTCCGGATGGCCCGCGCACGATCGCCCGACCCGTTCGGTGGTCGTGGCCGGACACCGCCGGGCTCGTCGTGGCCGGGTTCGCGCTGGCCGCGGCGCTGTCGACCCGGCTCTGATCGGCTCGTCGCCGGCCCCGAGGCACGGCCAGCGACGACCGGTGGAATCATCGGCTCATGACTGAGCAGCAGACGAGCGACGTGACATCCGGATCGGACGCACCCGTGGTGGTGGAGCACCGAGGGCACGTCCTGATGATCGGGGTCAACCGGCCGCACAAGCGCAACGCGTGGGACCTGGCCACGATCGATGCGGTGGGGGCGGCCTACCAGGTGCTGGGCAGCGACCCCGAGCTGCGTGCCGGAGTGGTGCATGGAGTGGGCGAGCACTTCTCTGCCGGGCTGGACCTGGCCGAGGTCGGTCCCGCCGTGGCGGCCAGGGGCCCAGCAGCGCTGTCCGGAGGGTATGACTTCGACCCGTTCGGGGTCTGGGCGCCGCCGGTGCGCAAACCGGTCGTGATGGCGGTGCAGGGCATCGCCTTCACGTTGAGCATCGAGCTGGCTCTCGCCTGCGACATCGTGGTCGCCGCCTCGGACGTGCGATTCCGTCAGCTTGAGGTGGGTCGCGGGATCATGCCGTTCGGCGGTGCGACGTTCCGCGCCCAGTCCAGCCTCGGCTGGGGCAACGCGATGCGCTTCCTGCTCACCGGCGAGGAGTTCGGCGCCGAACAGGCGTTGCGGATCGGGCTGGTGCAGGAGGTCGTCGCGCCCGGCGAGCAGCTTGCCGAGGCGCTGCGGATCGCTGAGCTGATCGCTGCGCAGGCACCGCTGGGCGTCCAGGCGACGCTGGCGAACTCCCGGGTCGCCCGCGACGAGGGACCCGCTGCGGCTGTCGAGCACCTGCGCGCGCTGCTGCCCGGGGTCATGGCCAGCCAGGACGCCGCCGAGGGTCTGCGCTCCTTCGTCGAGCGTCGCCCGGCACAGTTCGAGGGGCGCTGACCGCCCTCACGCAGGGGTCCGGACGCTCGATGGAGGCAACGGCAACCACGTTGGCGGTTGCCTTCCAGCGAGCTGGGACGTGGCCCTGAGCGGGAGCCGGTGACCGTCCGCCGCGTAGGGTCGGCACCGTGACCAGCACTGAGCGACCGATCGTCGCCGAGGCCCCGGGGGTCCGGATCACCGCACGCGCCCGGGGTGCGCACCTGATGAGTTGGACCACCCACGGCGTGGACCGGCTCTGGATGAGCCCGATGTCGCACCACGGGCAGGCCGAGGCCCTGCGCGGTGGCGTGCCGGTGCTGTTCCCCCAGTTCGGCGCGTTCGGCGACCTGCCCAAGCATGGCTTCGCCCGGACGGCCGACTGGCAGCCGGTGCACGCCCAGCCGGAGCAGGGCCGGGCCACCCTCTCCTTCCAGCTCACGGATTCCGACGAGACCCGGGCGGTATGGCCGCACCCCTTCCGCGCCCGGCTGGACATCTCCGCATCGCCGATCGATCTGATGATGACGCTGATCGTGGAGAACCGGGGCCAGGACGTCGCCCGGTTCACCGGCGGCCTGCACACCTACCTGGCCGTGGCCGACCCGGAGGCGTGGATCTCAGGGCTCGAGGGGTGTCATGCCTGGGACGGCGTCTCGACGCAGTCGCCGCACTTCTCCGAGCACCTCGGCGGGCGCATCCGGGCCCTGGACGCCCAGGACCTGGTGATCAGCGGGGCGTTGGCCCCCGTGGTGCTCAATGACGGGGTCCTGGGCACCATGCACGTGGCCGCCGAGGGCTTCTCGAACCGGGTTGTCTGGAATCCCGGACCGGGACACTCGTTGCCCGACGTCGCGGCGGGCGACGAGGCGCGGTTCGTGTGCATCGAGCCGACCGCGGTGGTGCCGGTGGTCCTGCCCGCCGGTGGCGTCTGGGAGGCCCGCCAGCGCCTCTACCTGGGCTGAGGGGGCTCGTCAGGGGCAGGGATGAGGGGGCAGGGTTGAGCCGAAGGGGCCCGGGTCGAACGGGAGGGCGCGCCGGGCGACGGTTCAGGACGCCCGCACCTGCCACTGCCCGCCGGGCCAGACGGCGCGGGTCACCCCGGACCCGGCGATCATCCGGCGGCAGCCATCGCACGGTTCGTGGGTGACGTAGATGGTGGCCGACTCGGCCCGACTGCGGTCGGCGTACAACAGGCAGTTCTGCTCGGCGTGCAGAGCCACGCAGGCACCGGCTCCGGTGTCGTAGGAGCTGCCGGGGGCGACAGTGGCCGAATCGAGCAGGCCCCGGGGGCACTCGCCGGCCAAGCAGGAGGGGCCGCCCGAGGCGGCACCGTTGTACCCCGTGGCCACGATCCGGTGGTTGGACACCAGGACCGCGCCCACCCGTCGGCGTCGGCAGTCCGCCCGGGCGGCGACAGCGTCGGCGATCCCGAGGAAGTACTCGTCCCAGCCTGGTCGGGTGAACTCCATGGCGAGATTGTCGCTGAGCGCGGCGGATCGCTGGTGACCCGCCCCCGGCGCGTCCCGGTGCCAGAAGCGCATGAAGCCCGCCACCCGGGGTCCGGGGGCGGGCATCATGCGGTGCTGCGGATCGGGGATCAGACCGTCCCGGCCGCGCGCGACTCCGAGCTGTCCATGTCGCCACGGAGCTCCATGACGTCTCGGGGGCGTCCTCCACGCGGGTCAGCTTCCAGACGCCGACAGCGATGAACGAGCCCACGAGCGGCGCGAGGATGAACAGCCACACCTGTGACAGCGCAGTGCCGCCCTCGAACAGGGCCGGGCCGAACGAACGGGCCGGGTTGACCGAGGTGCCGGTCAGCGGGATGCCGACCAGGTGCACAGCGGTCAGCGCGAGGCCGATGGCCAGGCCAGCCAGGGCCGGGGTGGCGACCTTCTCGGTCACCAGCAGGATGACCAGGACGAACGCGGCGGTGAGCACCGCCTCGAGGACGAACGCACCGGGCATGTTGATCGCACCGTTGTCGTATCCGTTCGTGCCCAGGGCGCCGGTCTGGTCGGTGACGCCGAAGGAGGACACGAACAGCTTGAGCATCGCGCCGCCGAGGATGGCACCGGCGAACTGGGCGACGACGTAGCCGCCACCCTCACGGCCGGGCATGCGCTTGGCCAGGACCATGCCGAGCGTCACGGCCGGGTTGACGTGCGTACCGGAGACCGGGCCGAACGCGTAGGCGAGCATCAGGACGACCAGGCCGAACGCGAACGCGACGCCGACGACGCCTGAGCCAGGACCGGACTTGTCGAAGCCGACGCCACCGGCGATGCCGAAGACAGCCGCGCCGACGGCGAGGAAGACCAGGAGGAAGGTGCCGACGAACTCAGCACCGAGCTTGCGACTCATAACAGGTGGAACCTTTCGCATGACAAGGAGATGGGCTCCTCGAAAGGGGAGCCCACGGGATTCGTTCAGGTGAAGTGGCAGCAGACTACCGCTCGGCCACACGTCTCAAACCTCATGGCCCCGGCGAATGCCCTGGCGCCCGGCCGCGGGTCGGGCAGATGCGAAGAATCCGACCCCTATGTGACGAGTCTCACAGGGAGCCCGTGGTCTCAACGCCGTGGGCGGGTGCCGGCGCAGGGCCCGCGGAGGTCAGCCAGGGATGAGGCCGGCGGCCTCGAGGTCGGTGCGCAGCGCCGGATCCGAGGGCTCGGTCAGGTGGTGCCCGTCGGGGAACACGACGACCGGGATCGACTGTCGGCCACCGTTCAGGGACATCATCGTCTCCAGGCCGGCGGCGTCCGCATCCACGTCGACGTACGTGTAGGGCACCCCGAGGCGGTCGAGGAGCTTCTTGGAACGTCGGCAGTCAGGGCACCAGTCGGCGCCGTACACGGTCAGATCAGGCATGACACAACCATCGCACCTCGGGGAGTCAGCTGCACTCGCACCCCGCCCACGACGCCCCACCCCCCCAGTCCCGCCCAGTCCTGCCACGTCGAATCTGATGATCCATTCAGTCTTCGCACCCTCTAGGCAGCGGAACCTGAATGGATCACGTGATTGGGCCGGACGTGGTGGCGGTGACGGACCGCGCAGTACTGCCCGATCACCCCCAGGGCGGACATCCAGCCGATCGCGGCCAGCACCAGCGACTTCGTCCCGAAGGCGATCGCGCTCTCGTCGACGTCGAACGTCGGACGGTGCAGGTCGAGGCGGTCGGGGCGCTCCGGCCAGTGCGTGCCGAGGCGGGCGTAGCAGCCCGGAACGAGGCCCTGGTACCAGCCGAAGGTGTCGCCGCCCCACGAGTGCGCGGTGTCGCAGACGGCGTCGGGACCACCGGCGACGAGTGCGGCGCTGGCCATCATGCGGGTGGCGGCCGCGTCGTTGATCACCGGCGTGACGCCCGGCCGGTGGCGCAGGTACCAGTGCAGCCCGTCGGGGCGCGAGCCCTCGTGGCCCTCGGCATCCGGGCGCACGTCGGTGCCCAGAACCGCGGCGATCGCATGCGGGACGATCGTCATCAGGGCGTCGGACACGGTCGGGTCCGGCGTGCGGACCGAGCCGGTCAGGTCGGCCTCGGCCGGGATGACGTTGGACGCAGAACCGGTATGGATGGTGCCGAAGACGAGTCGGACCTCGCCGCGCGCGGGGTCGGCCGCCAGCCCGTCGGCCGCCGCCTGCACCGCAACGCGGCAGCTCGCGCACCACGCGGGCCACCTCGTCGGCCAGGTTGACCGTCAGCGACGGTCGCGCGGTGTGCCCGCCCGGCCCGGTCATCCGGATCGCGACGTGGTGCGAGGCCGAGGTGATCGGCCCGATCCGGCAGCCGAGCTGGCCGGCGTCGATCTTGGGATCGCAGTGCACCCCGAAGATGCCCTGCACGCCGTCCATCCCACCGTCGGCGATCACGTCCAGCGCGCCGCCGGGCAGGGACTCCTCGGACGGCTCGAACACCAGCCGGACGCGGCCGCGGATCCGCCCGGAGTCGATCAGCTCGCGCAGCACCAACCCCGCACCCAGCACGACGGCGGTGTGCACATCGTGACCGCACGCGTGGCATGCGCCGTCGTTCATGGAGCGGTAGGGCACGTCCTTGGCGTCGTGCATGACCAGGGCGTCGATGTCGGCGCGCAGCGCGACCAGTGGCCCTTCCTGGCCGATGTCGCAGATGAGGCCGGTCCCCACGCTCAGGACCCGTGGCGAGAGACCCTCCGCCTGGAGCCGCTCGCGCAGGGCGGCGGTGGTCTCATGCTCTGACCGGCTCACCTCGGGGCGGGCGTGCAGCCAGCGGCGGGTGTAGACCAGCTCGCCGGACTTGTGCTCGACCATCGCCTGCACGACGTGCAGCAGCTCGGAATCGATCGGCATGCCCGCGAGATCGGACCCGAGTTCCTCGATCGGAGGTCCCGGCACAGTGACGCTCACACTCATCCTCCGACGCGGTCGTTGGCGAACTCCCGGCGCAGCAGCTCGACCACGTCGGTCAGGTTCCCCCCGGCGGCGACGACCGCGCGCTGGCGGACGTAGCTGGGCTGGTGGTCAAGGATATCGAGCACCCGGTCGAGGTCAGCCGCGGTGCCCAGGGCGAGCGCCTCGGGTCGAACTCGCTGCACCCAGTCGCCGACCTCGTCGGCCAGCGTGGTGACCGAGCCGTCACCGTGCACCAAGGTCGCATCGATCCCGTATCTCGCCGCCCGCCACTTGTTCTCGCGAAGCACCCAGTCGGGCTCACGGGCGAAACGCTCCCCGGCGTCGATGCGCGTGCAGAGGTACGCGACGGCGGCCTGGGCCAGGGCGGCCAGCGCGCAGAGCTCGGTCAGGGTGGCCATCCCGTCGCACATGCGCAGCTCGACGGTGCCCCAGCCGGGGCTCGGACGGATGTCCCACCAGAGCTCCTTGACCGTCTCGATCGTGCCGGCGCGGACCAGGATCTCCACCAGCTTCTCGAAGTCCGCCCAGTCGGTCAGCTCCGGGGGCAGGCTGGCCGAGGGCATCGACTCGAACACCTTCGTCCGCATCGAGGCCAGCCCCGTGTCGTCGCCGAACCAGTAGGGGCTCGAGGCCGAGAGTGCCACGAAGTGCGGCAGCAGGGTGGTCAGGGCGTTGGTCACGGCGATGGCGTGATCGCCCGAGGGCACACCCACGTGGAAGTGCACGCCGTGGATCATCATGCGCCGCGCCGGCCACTGGATCTTCTCGACCAGGCGGGCGTACCGCTCGTCCTCGGTCAGGCGCAGCCGGTTCCAGCTGGAGAACGGGTGCACGCCGGTCCCGATCAGCGCCAGGTGCCGCCGGCGCAGGATCGGCTGGAGCTCGGCGACCGTGGCGGCGAGGTCGGCGTGGGCCTCTGCGGGCGTGGCGCACACCCCGGTGATCAGCTCGAGGGTCGACTGGAAGAGCTCCTGGTGGATCCGGGGGTGCGCGCCACCTGGGTACCCGGCTCCGGCCTCGGCGAGCACCTCCGGGGCAGCGCACTCGAGCTCATCGGTCTCGTCGTGCACGAGCCCCATCTCGATCTCCACCCCGAGGGTGTGGGCCGGGGAGCTGGTGAAGGGGATCAGCATGGTCTTCCTCGGGCGTGGGAACGCGTGACTGGGCTCAGGCTAGGGCCACTACCCTTCTGCATGTGGTTCCTGATCCCGTCGGCAGCGCAGTGGCGCACGGCGGTCCCGGCTCGGCCGCCGTTGCAGCCGGCAGCGCGGCAACGGCGCGCGCCGGCGCGGAGGTGCTCGCGGCCGGTGGCAACGCGGTGGATGCCGTGCTGGCCGCCACGTTCGCCGCCACCGTCGCCGAGCAGGCCGTGGCCTCGCTTGGGTGGGGGCGGCTTCCTCATGGTGCGCCGCCCCGACGGCCAGGTCCACGTGCGCGACTCCTTCGTCGACACCCCGGGCCGAGGACTGCCGGTCGAGGAGCTCGACCTGCACTTCCTGCCGATGGACGTGGTGTACCCCAGCACGGTGCAGACCTTCCACGTGGGAATGGGCTCAGTCGCTGTCCCCGGTCTGTTGGCCGGGATCCTTGCCGCCCACGACGAGTTCGCCCGGCTCCCCATGGCGACCCTCGTCGCCCCGGCCCGGAGGTACGCCGCCGACGGGGTGGTGATGGAGCCGGCCCAGGGGATCCTCACCGGCCTGATCCGCGAGCTGGTGGGCCTGTCCCCGGAGAGTCGCCGCCTCGTGCAGCGCGACGGGCGCTGGCTGGTCGCCGGGGACCTGATCCGCAACCCGGACCTCGCGCGGTTCCTCGACCTGCTCGCCGACGGGACCGTCTCCTCCATCGAGAGCGCCCCGTTCGCCGCCCCGCTGCTCGCCGCGATGCGTGAGGGCGGGCTGGTCACCGCCGCAGACCTGGACAGCTACGAGGTGATCCACCGGGATCCGGTCGTCGCCGAGCGCGCCGGCCACGAGTTCTACACCAACCCGCCGCCCTCGTTCGGCGGCTCGATCATCGCCGACACGCTCGCCGCGGCACCGCGGTTCGACCCCGAGGACGCGCGCGGATGGATCGGGCTCGTGGAGACCCTCGTCGCGGCAACGATCCACCGGCGCAGCGGGGCCACCACGCCCCTGAGCGCCACCGGCACCACGCATGTCAGCGCGGTCGATGCCGACGGGATGGTGGCCTCCATGACCACCTCCAACGGCGTGACGTCGGGCTTCGTGGTCCCGGGCACCGGTATCCAGCTGAACAACATGCTGGGGGAGGCCGACCTCAACCCCGACGGGTTCCACGCGACCCCTCCGGGCCAGAGGATGGGCTCGATGATGAGCCCCTCGATCCTGGTCGCGCCGGACGGCGGGGTCCTGGCCCTGGGTACCGGTGGGTCCGAGCGGATCCGCTCGTCGATGGTCGAGGTGCTGATGCGCATCATGGACGGCGGCCAGTCCCTGGCGCAGGCCGTGTCGGCCGCGCGCATCCACCCCGACGACCGGGGCCTGCAGGTCGAGCCGATGCTCCCGGCCGAGCTGATCGACGGCCTGCGCGCCTGCGCCATCAGCCCGGTCAACGTGTGGCCGGCGCACAACCTGTTCTTCGGGGGCGTCAACGCCGTGCAGCGGATGCCCGACGGCTCGGTGCAGGCCGTTGCCGATGGCCGGCGCGGTGGGGGAGCGCTGGTCGTCCCTGCGTGAGCCGGGTGTTCGGTGGCCCTCAGGCCCAGTGCGGCGCCCCGTGCGACAGGACCCGCCAGGCATGGCCGGGCACGACCAGGAGGTCGGGCTCGTGCGCAGCGCTGTCGGGCTGGACCTCGATCGTCGGGTCGGGCAGCTCGACCGGGAACGTCGCCGGATCGTCGGCGATGTTCAGCAGCGCGGTGATCCGGCGGCCATGGCCGACCGGTGGGGCGACCTGAAGCGCAAGGGAGGTGTTGGTCACGTGCGCGATGGTCACCTGCGAGCGGGTCATCCACGGGTGCCGCGAGCGCATCTCGATCAGCTGGCGGTGCAGGTGGTGGATCGGCCACCCCCACGGGGCCAGGCCGTCGGGGCGGTCGGGGAACATCGGTCGCACAGCCTCGTCGCCGCCGAACCGGTCCTCCTTGATGCCCCGGAACGCCTGCTCGTCGCCGTAGTAGATCGACGGGGATCCGGGCAGCGTGAACAGGGCCGCGATCGCGTGGCCGAAGTGGCGCTGGTCCTCCAGGTTGCTGGCGATGCGCGTCGTGTCGTGGTTGCCGACGAAGGTCAGGGGAGGGTGGTCGCTGGCGTACTCGGCCAGGCGCTCGATCTGCCAGGTGAGGTCGAAGTAGTTGCCCTCGTTCAGCGAGCGCCACAGCGGGCGCCACAGCCCATAGGCCGTCACCGAGTCAAGGGTGGTGTCGGCGAGGATCTCCGGCGGCTCGCCGTGGATGTACTCGCCGACGAACCACGCATCGGGGTGCAGCGCGCGCACCCGCGACAGCACCTCGCGCCAGAAGTCCGGCGCGACGGCGTACGCGGCGTCCAGTCGCCAGCCATCGGCGCCCCGCCTGAGCCAGTGGTCCATGACATGGACGACGTAGTTGATGACCGCCGGCTCCTCGTGGTTGAGGGTCACGAGGTTTCCGTGGCCCTCGAACACGTCGTACTCGGGGCTTCCCTCGGCGTCCGGCCAGCGCAGGTCGAACCACCGCGCAGCCTGGGCCCCAGCACCCTGCGGGTCCGGACCGGCCGCCCGGGCC
Source organism: uncultured Actinomycetes bacterium (assembly GCA_963736425.1). GTDB lineage: Bacteria > Actinomycetota > Actinomycetes > S36-B12 > CAIYMF01 > Prado023. The sequence goes on along the minus strand of CAVTOX010000013.1, from coordinate 13,307 downwards.
ACCTGGAACATGGGATGTCCGTATCCGACGTGGTTGAACACGCCGTCGAGCATCAGGCGCATGCCGCGATCGTGGCATCCGCGCACCAGGGCGTCGAAGTCGCGCTCATCTCCGAGGCGGTGGTCGACGTGCAGGTGGTCGGTCGTGTCGTAGCCGTGGGTCTCCGAGGCGAAGATCGGTCCGAGCTGGAGCCCGCGGCACCCCAGGTCATGGGCGTAGTCCAGCCAGTTGGACAGGTGTCGCAGCCGGTGCACCACACCGTGGGCCTGGTCCGACTCCGGCTCGGCGCCGGAGAACCCCAGGGGATAGACGTGCCACCACGTCAGTCCGTCGAGCCACAGGGGTGCCACGGTGTCGAATCTACGCGCCAGACGTGCGGGTGTGCCTCCCGGACTCGCCCGTAGCGCTCGATTCGTCACCGAACGTGAGCAGATCTCCGTTGTCGCGTGCGCCATGCCGTCAGGACCCTGCACAGGTATTGCACAAGATGTGGATAAGTTCGTTTGACACTCCCGCGATCGCCCCGGACAATGACAACCGTGAATATGGCCCTGACCGAGATGAAGCGGGCAAAGCTCCGTTTCGGCCTGTTGACGGCCGCTGTGGCCCTCCTGGTCTTCCTGATCGTGTTCCTGTCCAGCTTGTCCGGGGCCCTGTTGAGGTCCTTCACCGGAGCCATCGAGTCCCTTCCTGCAGACGGCCTGGTGTACTCCGAGACCTCGCGGGCCAACCTCCAGGCGAGCCGTCTGGAGCCCTCCGTCACCGACGAGGTGGCGGCCGTCGAGGGCGTTGCGGCCGTCGGGCCGCTTGCCGTGCTCTCGGCGAATGCCACCGTCAACGGCACGCCCGACGAGCTGCAGCTGATCGGGGTGACCCCCGGCAGCCCCAGCCAGCCCGAGGGCCTGCGGCAGGGGCGCTTCCCGCAGTCAGCGACCGAGGTCGCTGTCGACGCCAGTACGGCGAAGGTCGCGCTCGGGGACACCATCCGGGTGAATGGGTCAGGGACCGACCTGGTGGTCACCGGGACCCTGGTCGGGACGCAGTTCGGCACCGACACCGCGTGGATGACCACGGCGGGCTACGAGGCGCTCCTCACCGAGCTGAACCCGGGCCTGCCGGCCGTGCCGATCAACGCGGTTGCTTTCACCGTGGATGGGGGTGCGGACCCAGCGGCCGTGGCCGCGCAGGTGCAGCAGGCCGTCGAGGGGACCCAGGCCCTTGACCGCAGTGCGGCCATCGATTCCATCCCCGGGGTTGAGTCCGTCAGCCAGACCTTCGGCCTCCTCGTCGGCATCACCTACGTGATCGGAGTGGTCGTCGTGGGCTTCTTCTTCCTGATCCTCACCGTCCAGAAGCTGCGGACCTTCACGCTCCTGCGGGCGTCGGGGGCCTCCACCCGCTCACTCGCGGGGTCGGTGACCGGGCAGATCACCGCAGTGATCCTGATCGCCTCCGCCGTCGCCGTCGTGATGGCGTGGGGCGCCCTGCAGGGCCTGTCGACCGGCCTGCCGGTCACCATCGACCCGATGACCACCGGTGGGGTGGTGGCCGCTGTCCTGCTCGCCTCCCTCGGAGCGGGTTTGCTCTCGGTGCGTCGCATCGCGAAGCTCGACCCGGCAAGCGCAGCAGGTGCCCGATGAACCTCGCCGTCGCGGAGTTCCGCCGTGCCAAGGGCCGCTTCGCGTCCATCACCGCTGCCCTGTCACTCATCGTCTTCCTCGTCCTGATCCTCGGGGCGCTCAGCGACGGGCTGTTCTTCGGCGGGACCGGCGCGATCCGGTCCAGCACCGCCCAGGCGTACGCGTTCGCTGCCGACTCCGAGGGCTCCCTGGTCCGCTCCCGCCTGCCGCTGTCGGCGGAGTCCGAGCTCGAGGCGATCAACGGCGTGGAGCAGGCCACCGCGATCGGGGCGCTGATCACAACCACGTCCAGCGTCCCCGGCGGGGCGGACCTCGTCGTCATGGGCTTCGTTCCGGAGGCGGACCCCGCGGGGGTGCCGGGCACCGTACTCGAGGGCCGCCTCCCCAGCCCTGAGGAACCCTCGGGTGTCGCAGTCGACGAGGCCCTGGCTGATGCTGGGCTCGGCCTCGGCACGACCCTCGAGGTGGGCGGGGTGACCGAGACCGTCGTGGGCGTCGTGGGTGATGCCGGCTACCAGGGACTTGCCCACGGCATGGACGTCCCTGGACTCCTACGCCGACATGCGCACTGCCGTGCGTCCCGAGTTCGCCGGCCAGCCGGTCGAGCCCTCGGTCTTCGGGCTGGCTCTGGCCGATGGCGTGACGGCGGAGCAGATAGCCCCCCCGCCGGGGATCGTCGTGGCCAGCACGCAGGACACGTACCTGTCCATACCGGGCACCAAGGAGCAGAAGTCGAGCCTCAACGCGATCATCTACGCCAGCCTCGCGGTGGCGGGACTTGTGGTGGCGCTGTTCTTCGCACTGGTGGTGCTGGAGAAGCGTGAGCTCTTCGCCGCGCTCAAGGCCCTGGGTGCCTCCACCAGCAAGCTGGGCAGCGGGGTCGTGCTCCAGGCGATCGGGGCCACCGTCACCGCCGTGATCATCGGGGCGACCGCGGCCTGGCTCGTGGGTCAGGTGCTTCCCGACAACATCCCGTTCCTGTTCCGTCCCCAGACGCTGGCCTACTCCGCAGTCCTGACCGTGACCGCAGGAGTCGTGGGCGCGCTGCTGTCGCTTCGCCGTATCAGCCGGATCGATCCGGCCACAGCCCTAGGAGGCACGTTGTGATGACCGACGCCACGATCCAGACCGAAGGATCGCAGACCGAAGCACCGCCGATCCTCACGGTCGAGGCGGTCACCAAGACCTATGGCGAGGGCCACACCGCCGTCACCGCGGTGCACGAGGCCTCGATGCAGGTGGGTGAGGGGGAGTTCGTCTCCCTGCTGGGTCCCTCGGGCTCGGGCAAGACCACACTGATCTCGATGATCGGCGGGTTGCTCACCCCGACGTCCGGGACGATCCACGTCGGTGACGTGCCGGTCAGCGACCTCGACTCCAAGTCCCTGACGACCTTCCGGGCCGAGCGTGTCGGGTTCGTCTTCCAGTCCGCGAACCTGGTGCCGTTCCTGACCGCCCGCGAGAACCTGCTCTGGGTCGCCGGCCTGCGCAAGGAGAAGGGGCGCTCCGCACGGAAGGCGGCCGGCCAGCGCGCGGACCAGCTGCTCGAGGAGCTGGGCCTCTCGGCGCGTGCGGGCAACGTTCCCGAGAAGTTGTCCGGCGGCGAGCGACAGCGGGTCGCGATCGGACGCGCGCTCATGAACGACCCCGACCTGGTCCTCGTCGACGAGCCCACCGCGGCCCTTGACACCGCGATGGGCCGCCAGGTGGTGCAGCTGCTGCGCCGGGAGATCAAGGACCGCGGCAAGACCGGGATCATGGTCACCCACGACCTTCGCATGGTCGAGTACACCGACCGGGTGTTCGAGATCACCGACGGGTTCCTCGAACTCGGTGGCGATCCGGCCGAGCGCGCCGCAGCCGGGCACGCGGGCGCTCACTGACGGTGCGACGCAGCGGCCGCCGGGGGGCTGGTCGTCCCGTGATTTCCGCGTTAGCCGGTCGATATCGTCACGGATACGTGGCAATTGCTTGGGTTCGCCCTCTTCGTGGTCGATGATGCCACTATGCGTGTCCCTGCCCTGCGCCCGAAGGCCGGTGTCCTCGTTGTGGCGTCCGGCCTGGTGGCGGTGACCCTGGGACTGGCCGCGCCGGTGTCGGGAACCGAGCCCGAGGTGTACCCGGTGCCATCCGACGGGGTGTTCCGGATGCAGGGGTCCGGCTGGGGCCACGGGCGGGGGATGAGCCAGTGGGGTGCCTACCAGGCCGCCACCGCAGGCGTGCAGCACCCACAGATCCTGTCCTTCTACTACCCGGGGACCGTCCTGGCGCCGATGCCCGACGCGCTGGTCCGGGTCCTGCTCGCCTCGGACACCGGCCGTGACCTGGTGGTGCGCGCGACGCCGGGCCTGAGCGTGACCCAGGCCGGCATCGACCCCATCGTCCTGCCGGTCACGCCCAGTGGCTGTGCCACCCCGGCGACCCGTTGGCGGGTTCGTGCCTCGGGGTCGGGGATGACCCTGGCCGTGTACTGCGGCCGCTGGCGGACAGTCGACAAGGTGGCCGGGAGGACGGCGGAGTTCGCCGTCCCGGATGACCTCGTCGGGACCCAGAACGGGTCGGTCCGCCGGGGCTACCGCGGCACGGTCACGGCCATCCGGACGGGCAGCCGCTCCCTGCAGGTCGTGAACACGCTTCCGATGGAGCTCTACCTGCGTCCGGTGGTCGCCGCGGAGGTGTCGCCGTCCTGGCCGGTCGAGGCCCTTCGCGCCCAAGCCGTCGCTGCCCGCAGCTACGCCGCCCACGAGGCCCTCGGGCGTGCCGGCAGGTCGTTCGACGTGTTCGACTCGACGCGCTCGCAGGCCTACCCGGGTGCCGCGTCCTACGACTCCTCGTGGCGGGTGGTCCGCAACCGCGAGCACCCCAACACGGATGCCGCCATCGCCGATACCGCGGGGGTGCAGGTCACGGTGGGGGGCGAGCCTGCGCTCACCCAGTTCAGCTCGTCCAACGGCGGGGCTACGGCCGCCACCCCCCTGTCCTACATGGTTCCGCAGGCCGACCCCTGGGACTCCACCGCCGCGAAGAACCCCCGACTGGCCTGGACCGACAGCGTCCCCGCCGCGCAGCTCCGATCGCGCTGCAAGGGAGCGGGGGACATCTCAGCGGTCCGGGTGCTGGCACGTGAGGGCGCTGGCCCCTGGGGTGGACGGATCTCGCAGATGGAGATCGTGGGGACAGCGCGAACATGCACGCTGGCCTCGGACTCGGCGATCCGAGCGACCCTCGGGGTGAACAGCAGCTTCCTGACGTTCACGCCCTGAGCCCGGGGCCCGGTCGGACCCACATCCGAGTGCTCGTACGCACGGCCGTATCAGGGGTGCGCGCGGTCTCCCCTTCGGGTCGCTCGTGACCCTCGAGCTCGTGGTGGTTGATGTGCTCGGGGCCGTCGTAGGCGCTCAGGTCGGGGTGCGGCACCGTGTGGTACTGGTGCAGCTCCTCCTCGGTGGGGAGCATCTCGGCGATGTCGTCGGCGTTCTCCGAGTGCATCATGAGCCGGCCGGCCCAGACCAGCAGGACGGCGACAGCGGCCAGGCTCACGACCCACCCCCACGGGTCGGGCAGCTTGGTCATGCTCATGACGACGTAGCCGACGATCGCAGCGGCGGGGACGGTGAAGACCCACGCCAGCAGCATCTCGCCGATCTTCTTCTTGTTCAGGCCGGAGCCGGCTGCGGCGCCGGCGCCCATGACAGAGGAGGCGGCAGCCTGCGTGGTGGAGATCGGGATGCCCCTGGTCGTCGAGAGCAGGATCGAGGTGATCGCACCCACGTTGGCCGCCACACCGGAGTTGGCGTTCAGCCGCGTGATCCGCAGGCCCATGGTCTCGATGATCTTCCAGCCGCCCCACATGGTGCCGATGGCGATCATGGAGTAGGCGGAGATCTCGACCCAGAACGGCACGCCAGCTTCCTCGCCGACGTATCCACCTGCCACGAGCGCGAACCAGATCACGCCGATCGTCTTCTGGGCATCGTTGGCGCCGTGGCCGAAGGACACGCCTGCGGCGGAGACGATCTGGAGCCATTTGAACGGCTTCGCGTCGTCCTCCAACTTGGTCAGCTTCTGCAGCAGACCGACGAGGAACATGGCGACGAAGGCGATGGTGAAGGCGATCAGCGGCGAGAGGACGATCCACAGCACCGTCTTCTGCACGCTGCTCCACTTGATCGCCTCGAGGCCGCCGGCTGCCAGGCCCGCGCCCACGAGTCCGCCCATCAGGGCGTGGCTCGACGATGAGGGCATGCCGAACGACCAGGTGAAGTAGTTCCAGAAGATCGCGGCGACCAGTGCGCCGAAGGCGACGGCCAGGCCCAGGGGGATCCCGCCGGAGCTCGTTCCCAGGTCGTCGACCTTGACGGTCTTCGCCACCGTGTTCGCCACCGCGGTGCCCACCACGAACAGGGCCACGAAGTTGAAGAACGCCGCCATGTAGACCGCGTGCCGAGGCTTCATCGCGCGAGTCGCCACCACTGTCGACGTCGCATTGGCGGCGTCATGGAATCCGTTGGTGAAGTCGAACAGCAACGCCAGGGCCACGATGCCGACGACTGCAATCAGGACCATGTCCATGGGGCTCCTCATTCACGATTCAGGCAGGCCCCAGCCTGCTGAGCACAGGCTAGGGGCGCGTTGGCCCCTGATTCATCCGGGCGTCACCTTTTCGGGGACAGCGGGCCGGATTGTTCATCTTTCGTTCATCTTGGCGATCCCGGACGTTCGCCGGGCCATCAGACCAGCTGGCTGACGGCGTGGATCGCCAGCCCGGCCAGGGCCCCGACCACGGTCCCGTTGATCCGGATGAACTGCAGGTCGCGACCGACCGCCAGCTCGATCCGCTCGGCCGTCTGGGGGCCGTCCCAGCGCTCCACGGTCTCGGTGATGACGCTGGTGAGCTCGACCTTGTAGTCCGAGACGAGCCCGACGATCGTGTCGGTGATCCAGCCGTCGAGCCTGATCTGGAGATCCGGATCGGTGGCGAGCGTCTGCCCCAGCTGGGCCAGGGCTCCGGAGGCCCGGACGCGCAACTCGCTGGTGGGGTCGTCGGCGGCTTCCAGGACCATGCGCTGGGCGGTCTCCCAGATGCGGCCGACCGAGCGCTGCACGTCCGGGTGGTTGTACATGTCGACCTTGGCCCGCTCCACCCGCTCCCGGGTGCTGGGGTTGGTCCGCATGTCGTCGGCGAACTGCACGAGCATCCGGTCGATGGCGATCCGCACATCGTGCTCCGGGTCATCGCGCACCGCGGCCAGGAAGCGCACCAGCTCGAGGTGGATCTTGTCGCCGACCACGCCGTCGACGAACTTGGGCGTCCAGGTCGGGGCCTGCTTGGTGACCACCTCGATGATCGAGCGCCGGTTGGCCACCACCCAGGCGTACATCCGGTCGGCCAGGACGTCGACGATCCCGGTGTGCGCACCGTCGTCGACCACCTGGCCGAGCAGGTGGCCCAGGGCGGGGGAGACCTCCGTGCGCTCGACGCGATCGGCGATCACCTGCTCGATCATGGTGCGCATCTGCTCGTCGTCCAGCACGGCGATCAGACCCCGCAGCGCCCTGCCCAACTCGCCGGCCACTCGGGCCGCGTGGTCGGGATCGGCCAGCCACTGGCCGCCCCGGCGGGTGACCTCGGCGCCGTTGACCTTCTCCCGCACCACCTCGTCGGCGAGGAAGTGCGTGCCCACGAACTCCCCGAGGGCGGCCCCCATCTGGTCCTTTCGGGTGGGGATGATCGCGGTGTGCGGGATGGGCAGGCCGAGGGGGTGCCGGAACAGCGCGGTGACCGCGAACCAGTCAGCCAGGGCCCCGACCATCGCCGCCTCGGCCCCAGCCTGGAGGTAGCCGAGCCACCCGTCCGGGCTCGTGCCGGCGGTCACGAGGGTGACGGCGTAGATCGCGGCGGCCAGGACGAACAGCCCGGTGGCCACGGCCTTCATCCGGCGCAGACCTGAGCGCCGGGCCTCGTCAGACCCCCCCCAGGGGCTCACCGGCGTGGGCTGGGGCGCGTCGGCCGTCGCAGTTGCCGTGCTCATGGCACCTCCCGGTGTGCTCGGATTGCGAGTCTAGACGCGGCGCTGGGTTCGGATGATGGGTCGCCGCCGGACCGTCGACGTGCGAGCGGCCAGTCAGCCGAGCAGGGGAACCGTCGGCTGCGGCCCCCGGGGAAGCGCTGCGGCGTGGTCACGGGGGGGGCAGGCTGACGCCGCCGTCCCCAGTCGCTGCCCGGGCGCGCAGGGCCTCAGGTGTGCGGCGTCTGCGGGGCTGAGGCTGAACTGGCCGGCGTCGGGTTGGAGGTGACGGCCGTGGTGCCCGCATCGGTCCCGTCGAAGGCAGCCATCACCCCGACGACGGACCGGGCGACCATCAGCGCGCCGACGACCCACATCCAGATGGGGATCCTGCGCCTGGGGGTCGACTTCTCGGCGGAGGCACGCTCGGCCGAGGTCGAGTGCACCAAGTCCTCGGAGGGCACCGTCTCCTCGACGGGAGGCGGCGGCGTGACGCCCACCGGGAGGCGCCGGGCAGTCCACGCGCGCCCGTTCCAGTAGCGGTTGGACTCGGGGTCGTTCCGATCCGGGTACCACCCGGGTTCGCGCGCTTCGCCTGACACCTGTGCCCCTCGAAGGATGAGCCGTGACATGGAGGACCGTACACCCGGCCTGTCGTCGCGCCGCTCGCGAGGTTCTCTCCGGGTGCTGAGTCGCGAGGGACGCTACTCGCCGACCTCGCGCCTGACGATCTCACCGCGGACCGCTGTGATCCAGGTGGTGATGATGTGTCGCTCGTCGTCTGTCCAGGTGGCGTCAGGGGCGTCGAGGCGATGGGTCTGGCCCACGAGCTCGTCCTTCAGTTCCTGGAGGCTGTACCCCTCGTGCAGGAGGGTCTTGACCTCGGGGGCGGTCGGATCCGGTGCTGGCATGGCGGACCTCCTTCTGTGGCACAGCCCACGCTATGCCCGCGCTCGCCGACTCGGACAGGGCCTGAGGTCCTGACCCGCAACTGGCCGACCACGGCGATCCCAAGGGTGGGATGACGTCCCCGGGGCGTGCGTGAACGAGCCGCCCACCCGTCGTCAGTGGCAGCAGGTGGCTAGGACCACTCGCCGGCGAGCCAGGCGTGGTGGCGCTCGACGTCGTCGTCACTGCCCATGTGCCCGACCTCGCTGACCTCGGCCACTGCGCCGGGGATGTGCGCGGCCAGCCAGTCGCCGTGGCGACCGGGCACCAGCGTGTCTGCGCGGCCGTAGACCAGCCGGACCGGCACCCGGATGTCAGCGACGTCGAAGCCCCACGGCTTCACGAAGGCCAGGTCGTCGTCGACCCAGCCGTCGACACCGTCCTTGAGCGCCTCGAGCGACTGCGCACCCATGCGCACCTGGTGGCGCAGCATCTGCTCGCGGTCGGCGTCGGACATGTCGTAGTTGGACCCGAGGATGTCCGGGTCCCCGGCCCCGATCCGGTCGAGCATGGGGCCGCGCTCGGCCATGCAGAGCGCGCGGATCGTCGCCTCGCCCACCAGCGCCGCCTCGAACTCGGCGACGTTGCCCCGGGTCATGCCGGCCAACCACTGGTCCTGCGGCAATCCGCCCTCCCCGAAGGGCGCCACGGACACCTGGGCCAGGCAGCGCAGCACGCGGTCGGGCAGAAGGGCTGCACACGCCAGCACGTGGGGACCACCACCGGACCCGCCGGTGATGGCGAAGCGATCCACCCCCAGGGCGTCGGCGATCGCCACGATGTCGGCGACGAAGTCCACCACTGCTCGGCCGGGGTTGCGCGTGGAGTCGCCGTACCCGGCGCGGTCCACCGACAGGCGTCGCAGCCCATGCCTGGCGTAGATCGTGGGGTCCTCCCACCAACTGATCCGACTGCCCGGGGTCCCGTGCACGCCCGAGCAGCGGGACGCCGTCGGGATCCCCCCACTCCGCCACCGCGAGCGTGCGGCCGTCCGAGGTGGTGATCCGGTGCTCCAGGTGCTCGGGTATGGCGCTGCGCAAGGAATCGGTGCTCATGGGCGAGAGCCTTTCGGAGTGGTCGGGGCGACGGGTGGCCGCGAGTCGGGTGGATGGACCACCGTAGGGGCTGAGCGCATGGATGTCCGCCTCGGCGATCACCGGCGTGATGAGATCGCGCTCTCCGTCAGCGAGCGACGACGGGGTTGGCCTGCCAAGATGACCAGCATGGCGAGCCTGGACATCCGGCCCCCGGAATCCTGGGACATGACCGAGGAACAGCTTCGGGCATGGTGGGGCGCGGTCGTGGACGATCTGAGCGCGGCGTTGGACGCCAAGGGGTCCTAGCCCCGCCGGTCGCCGACCGATCAGGCGTTGCGCTCGAACATCCCGGTGACGGCTGCGATCCCGAGCACCGATCGGGCCGCGTACTCCGAGCGCCAGAGCCCGCCGTGGCACGCCCCGTCGACGAACAACTGCATCGGGTGCGAGATGGGCACCCTCGGGTTCGCCGTGGAGGCAGGGTTGCGCAGGTCGTGGACCAGCAGTGCCGCCATGATGGCGTTCGATGTGTCCGGCTCGAAGATCTCCAGGCCGAAGCGCCCGGCTCCGGCGTAGGCCGCAGCCAGCGCCTTGTTCTTGATCACCGACTTCGTCCGCGTGCTCGGTGCGACGTTCAGCGACACCCGAACGCCGTCCTCGCGTGCGGCCATGGCCCGCCAGCGCTGCAGTCGCTTGGCGAGCAGGTAGTTGGGCCCCTGCTGGCCAACCAGGCAGTCGCAGATCCCGTACTCGACACCCGTGGAGGTGAACACCGTGTCCGGGTAGTTCTTCTCGAACTGCCCGGCCAGGCGCATCGGCGTCCGGGCGTAGCGCCACACGCCTGCCGATCGCCAGCGTCGCCGCGACTCCTCCACGGCCTCGATCGGCGCGGCGAAGACATCAGTGGGAGTGGCGAGCCAGGCCAGCATGACGTCGTGACCGCCGCGCACGAGGTCCATGCTGATGGCGTCGATGGCCAGCGACACCCGCACGTGCAGCGGGCCGTCGGCGTAGACGTAGTTGCCCAAGGTGAATGGCCGACCGATGCCCGCCAGCCAGGTTCGGATCTCCGGGGCCTGGGTCAACAGGTCCGCACCGGCGATCGCAGCCAGAGCAGAACCAGCCAGCTGGGTCCGGTCCGGCCCGTCGACCGGGACCGGAACGCGCAGCCTCCCGGCTCGACCCTCGGCGTCTGCGATGATCCGCCGCCACAGGTCCGGACGCGGAAGGTCGACGGCCCACACGGTCGCGCCCCAGTCCAGCAGGCATGCCAGCGGACCCATCTCGGCCCCGGCACCGAGCACTGCGACGTCCACGCCGTTGAGGTCGAGCCACTCCGGGTGGGCCATGACGGTCTCCAGGGCGTGGGCGAAGCTCGGCTCCACGATCCCGTTGGCGACCCACACGTCGAGCTGGTGGCGCAGGTCGGGCCCGGCCAGCTTGCGCCCGTGGTACGGGATCACCAGGTCGGCGACGCCGCGGCCCTTGCCCACGACCTCGGCGGTCGCGAAGTGGGGCTCGTCATGGGCCGCGAAGGCCTCGGCGATGCCCGTGACCTGCCCGTCACGAGTGAACTCGAACTGTCGGTAGAGGGAGTCCAGGCCGTCCCGGCTCATGGCAACGGAACCGCCGCCGGCCCTGAGCCCGGAGACGACCAGGTCGCGTGCCGGGGTCATGTACCCCTTGCGCCAGTTCTCGGTGCCCTCGATCCGCCCGGCCAACTCGGCATCGGTATCCCGTGCGGCGTCGGCGAACACTGCCCGCCCGGTGCCCATGGACGACTGCTGGCCCCTGGTGATCGGGAAGTCGATCCCGCGCTGCGGGTCGAACTCAGGCATGTGCTCCTCCGGGGTGGGTCATCCGCGTCCGTCGATCGCCTTCTGATAGACGTCCACCGTGATCTGGGCGATCTTGTCCCACCCGAACTCGTCCACGGCGCGCTGCCGTCCGGCCACGCCCATGGCCGCGGCCCGGGCCGGGTCGGACATGACCTTCGTGAGCGCGTCGGCCACCGCCGTCTCGAAGCCGACCGGATCCGCCTCGTCGTAGTGCACCAGGTGGCCGGTCGCACCCTCGACGACGACCTCCGGGATGCCGCCCACGTCGCTGGCCACGACGGCGGTCTCACACGCCATCGCCTCCAGGTTCACGATGCCCAGCGGCTCGTACACCGATGGGCACGCGAACGCGCCCGCATGGGTCAGGGCCTGGACCAGGTGCGCCCGGCTCAGGTGCTCGTTGACCCAGATCATGTTGGCCGCGCCCTTGCTGGCCCGCAGTGCGGCCACTCCGGCCTCCACCTCGGCTCCGAGCTCGGGGGTGTCCGGGGACGAGGCGATGAGGACCAGCGGGATGTCAGGGTCCATCTGGGCAGCGGCCTTCAGCAGGTGCGCGATGCCCTTCTGGCGGGTGATCCGGCCCACGAACAGCACGTACGGGCGGCTCGGGTCGATCCCGACCGACTCGATCAGGTCGGTGTTCCGGTCGGGCTGGTAGAGCTCGGTGTCGATCCCGTTGTGGACCACGTCGACCTTCGCCGGGTCCACGTTCGGGTAGGACTCCAGCACGTCGCCGCGCATCCCGTGGCTGACCGCGATGATCCGGTCCGCGGCCTCGTAGGCGGTCTTCTCCACCCACGACGACAGGCGATAGCCGCCGCCGAGCTGCTCGGCCTTCCAGGGCCGCTTGGGCTCGAGGGAGTGCGCCGAGATGACGTGCGGCACGTCGAGGAAGATCCCGCCGGTGTGGCCGGCGAAGTTGGCGTACCAGGTGTGCGAGTGCAGCAGGTCCACCCCCTCGCTGGCGGCCACCATCGCCAGGGCGACTCCCATCGTCTGCAGTGAGGCGTTGGCCCCGGCCAGGGTCTCAGGCACCAGATGGGCGTTGGCGTCGGTGCGCGGCGCCCCCCAGCACTGCACGTCGACGTCGATGAGCTTGCGCAGCTCGCGCGCGAGGTACTCGACGTGAACGCCGGCACCGCCGTAGGCCTCCGGGGGCCATTCCCTTGTCAGCAATCCGATTCTCATGCCCGGCAGCCTAGGACCGGGCGCGGGGGGGATGCGCGCTGCCCGGACGCCCCCACCCGCCGCGCCTTACAGGGGCTCCGGTGACTACCGTGGCTGCCATGCCAAACCCTCGCGTACTCGGAATCGTCCTCGCTGGCGGAGAGGGCAAGCGGCTGATGCCCCTGACCGCCGACCGCGCCAAGCCGGCAGTCCCGTTCGGCGGCTCCTACCGGCTCATCGACTTCGTCCTGAGCAACTTGGTGAACGCCGGTTTCGCGCGCATCGCCGTGCTCACCCAGTACAAGTCGCACTCGCTGGACCGGCATGTCACCCAGACCTGGGCCATGCCCGCGATCCTCGGCGACTACGTGACGGCGGTCCCGGCGCAGCAGCGGCTCGGCCCGCGCTGGTACACGGGCTCGGCTGACGCCATCTACCAGAGCATGAACCTCATTGAGGATGAGGACCCCGACTACCTCATGGTCTTCGGCGCCGACAACATCTACCGGATGGACCCCCGGCAGATGCTCGAGCAGCACATCGACACCGGAGCGGCGGTGACGGTGGCCGGCATCCGCAAGCCCAGGTCGGAGGCCTCGGAGTTCGGCGTCATCGAGCAGGCCGCGGACTCGACGAAGATCGAGGCGTTCCACGAGAAGCCCGCCGACC
>CAVTOX010000012.1:0-22252 GCA_963736425.1 uncultured Actinomycetes bacterium | reverse complement strand
GACCATCGCGATGCCGTCGGAGGTGTTGTCCACGACGGCCTTCAGCGTGGCGGTCTTCTCGGACGAGCGCGCTGAAGGCGGCGCCCGCCCGCATGGCGCTTCCGACGGCAGCGACCAGGGCGCCCAGCACTGGGGCGTCAGCCTCGTCCAGGGACCACCCACGGGTGCGGCCCGCGATCCGGCTGGGGCGATAGGGGTCGGTCGAACCGATGAGCAGCGCCCCGGGGTTGGCCGTGCCCATGTCCAGGCGGGTCACGACCCCGGTCTGCCACCCGTCGGGCAGCTCGTCGGCCTCGAGCGGTCTCGGACCTGGGTCGGCCCACGTCGAGGACAGGATGCGTTCGGCGCGCAGATCCTCGGCCGCCCGATGCCCGGCTGGAGGACCATCATCTCGGGCGCGCCGACGATCTGCCGGATCGCCTCAGCGGACTCACCCAGGGTCGTCGTGCCCTGCCCGTGCTGGGCGAGCAGCCCGCCCAGGCGCACCAACCACTTGTTGCGCTCGACGGCCTCGACGTGCTGGGCGGCCGCGCCGTAGGCGTACCACATGGCCAGGGCGGGCAGTGCAACGAACGGCAGCAGTGCCCAGGCGGACTGGAATGCGAGGAACACGGCCGTGGTGCCGATGCCCACTCCACCGACGGCCATCGTGCCTCGACAGGCGCCACTCCTCGGCGACGTACTCGCGCGGATCCGAGCCTGCGACCACGTGGAACACCAGCGACAGCAGGTACGTGTTGATCAACGAGAAGACGAGGGTCGCGACGAGCAGCGCCACGACGGACTGCCAGCCGAACCTGTCGGCGCCGTCTTCGAGGGTGTAGTAGATGAGGATCATCGCGGCCGTCGAGGTCGCATACGACCCGACGTTGAACAGGGTCTTAGACCAATCCCGTCGCTGGATGATGCTTGCAGCGACCAGTCCGGTCAGGACCGCCGCGATCGTCACCAGCGGCGGCATCGTGAGCACGGCAGCGACCAGGACGGCTTCGAGGAAGGTCAGGTCCTCGGATGTGCTGCCCCGCCAGATCCGGACGGACACGAGTTCCCCGGCAGCGGCCAGGACGACGAACACGCCAGCCAGGACGAACCACTTGTCGGAGTCGAAGAACGCAGTCGGGGACCCGCCCGGAATCGTCATCCGGGGCTGGCCACCCACACGGAGAGCAGCGGCGACCGACAGGCGCTCCGAGAATCAGGACCAGAGCGACGACCTGACCGACCGTGCGAGGAAGGAGGCCCCGGGGGGCCTCCCTCCCCATCGCTCTCGTCCCGACACGAGGAGAACCTACTGCGGATCCATCGACCAGGAGTCGGTTGACCACGCACGCGCAGACCATGCCCTGGCCTCCCAGGCGAAGTCGGACCAGGCGCGGGCGGACCATGCCCGGGCGCTCCATGCGCGGGCGGACCATGCGCGGGCGGACCACGCACGGGCGTCCCACACTGCACCGCTCCACGCGCGAGCCGACCATGCCCGAGCGGCCCAATCGTCACCGCTCCAGGCGCGGGCGGACCACGCGCGAGCCAGCCACTGCTCGTCGCTCCAGGCGCGGGCCGACCATGCGCGAGCCATCCACTCGTCGTCGCTCCAGGCGCGGGCGGACCATGCGCGAGCGGACCATGCCCGTGCCAGCCAATCCTCTGCCGACCATGCACGTGCCGACCATGCGCGAGCCTCGAACTCGTCGGGATCAAGAGCCAGCCCGTTCGCGACCACGGCCATCGACCAAGCCCGTGCCGCCCAGATCCGGGTCTGCGGGCTGAGCGAGGACCATGCCCGAGCAAGAGCCTCGAAGTCGCCCTGCTGCCATGCTTGGGCGAATGCTGCCCACGCCTGTGTGTCATCCTCGCTTGGCCCGAACTCGCCGGCGGGGACGTCGGGGTTGTCCTGCGGGACATCCAGGTCGGCTGTCGGGAGCAGCGGCCACGGCGGCCTCCAGGTTCAGGGCGCCATGGCCCGCGCCGTCGACGCCCTTCAAGTAGGTGGTGCCGGCCAGGAGGGCCTTGACGCCGTTGGGGGTGAGCGCAGGGTTCGTCCCGAGGACCGCGGCCACCGCGCCGGAGACCACAGCCGCCGACATGGAAGTGCCGGAGCCGCGCATGTAGCCGCCTCCGACCTGCGACTGCGGATTCTGCTTGACCGCAGTGCTTCCGGGGGCAGCGGTGGAGACCAGCGAGACGCCGGGCGCGACGAGATCGGGCTTGTCGGAGGAGTCCACGGTGCCACGTGAGCTGAACTCGGCGACGGTGTCGTCCTCGCGCGCTGGGTGAGTCGTTCTCATCGAGCGCCCCGACTGTGATGAGAACGGGGTCATTGCCGGGCGAACTCACGGTCCCGTCTGTTGGGCCGTCGTTGCCCGCAGCGGCCACCACGGTGACCCCCTTGGCCCAGAGCCGCTCCAGCGCCCGACCCAGCGGATCGAACGACGGGGGAAGCGGGCTCTGGGTCGACAGGCTGATGTTCACCACGTCCGCGTTGCCTCGCCGTGCGGCCTCCAGTCCGGCGAGCACCTTGCTCAAGGACGTGTTGCCCTCCTCGTCGGCCACCTGCACGTCGAGCAGGGTCGCGTCCGGGGCAACTCCCTGGAACTTGCCGCGGCCGCCGATGATCCCCGCGAGGAAGGTTCCGTGACCCAGGCCGTCGCCGGCAGCTCCACCCGGAGACATTGACGTGCTTCACGTGGCCCAGCCCGTCGGCCTTCCGGGAAACGCCGGTGTCGATCAAGGCGACCGTCACGCCCTTGCCGACGGAGCTTCCGACGGGCGCGCCGATCGTCTGCTTGTAGGTGGGCACCGTGGCGTTCGAGTACGGTTCGCGTCCCATTGACCTTCATGGGGGTGTCGGGGATCTCGGCGGAGCCGGCCGGGGCACCTACGCCCTTGGGCAGCTCGACCAGCAGCGAGTCGGACAGCTCCAGGGTGGCAAGCACCCGGCCGCCCAGTGCGCCGACCGTGTCGGCCAGTGCCGTCAGGTTCGCGCCCTCGGTCAACGTCAACAGGACAGTGCGACCCGACCCCTGTGCCCCTGCCGGTACCGGCATGGCGAGAAGTGAAATGGCGGCAATTGCTGCTGCCATTCGGGTTGGCACTGCTCCCCGCGTCCGGTTCGCTGCTGTGCTCATGGTCTTGTCCTCCCTGGGTTGTCCACGTCCCATGTCGGACCGAAGCCGCCCCCCGATGAAGCCCCCCAGGCCCATCTGGCTTTGAAATTCGGCCGTTCGGGTGACCACGATTCACCCGATTGGGGTAATGATGCGCGTTGAACCCCCATTTAGGCCAGATTGTTTCGCGCGATACCGTCTAGGGGTGAACGCGCTCTCTGCCCTCAGGGCTGTGCACGCCTGCATCGACCCGGATTCGTTCTGCCGATGGGATGGCACATTTGCCTCCCGTGAACCATTGTCCGAAGGCTATTCACAGGAGTTGCTGGCGGCCAGTTCCGCAGCGGGCTCTGATGAGTCCGTTCTAGCCGGAGATGCCGGAATTGGCGGAGTTCGTACCGCCGTCCTGGCCTGGGAGTTCGGATTCCTCGGCGGTTCAGTGGGGGTGGGAACGGCCGCACGAGTTGTTTCGGCAGTCAGGAAGGCGACCGAACAGGGGTTGCCCCTGGTGGCAATGCCGCGTTCTGGCGGGACCCGGATGCAGGAAGGAGCCCCCGCCTTCGTCCAGATGGTCGCGATCGCCGCCGCCCTGGCTGAGCACCGGGCCGCGGGGCTGCCCTACCTCGTGCACCTGTGCGGCCCCACGACGGGCGGAGTGCTGGCCACGCTCGGCTCCGCCGGGGACATCACCTCCGCAGAGCCCGGCGCGATGGTGGGCTTCCTCGGGCCCCGCGCATTCACCGCCATCACCGGCCAGGTCTTCCCGGACGGGATCCAGACCGCGGAGAACCTGCTCTCCCGGGGACTGATCGACGCGATCGTGCCCTGGGATGAGCTGCGCGACCGTTGGGCCACCATCCTTCGTCTCTGGGCGGACCGGGTCGTGGCCGTCCCTGCTGCCGACCCGGAGGTGGGGCACGGGTCGAAGCCGAGCGCGTCGCGGCCGAGCGTGCCGGGCGGCCCGGAGTCCGCTGCCCAGCTCTGGGAGTACGTCGAGGTCTCCCGCCGGGCCGACCGCATCGACTCGGAGCAGTTCCTCACTGCGCACGTGTCGGACATGGTGGTCCTCCCCGGCACCATGCGGGGCGAGCTCGCCCAGGGCGCGCTCGTAGCGCTGGGCCGCCTCGACGGGATACCGGTGGTCGTCGCGGCCACCACGGACCGACGGTCGGGCGAGCCCCTGACGGTGGGTGGGCTGCGGACGATCCGTCGCGGGATCGCGCTGGCCCAGCAGTGGGGACTGCCGATCGTCACCCTCGTCGACACCCTCGGTGCCCAGCTCTCCGTCGAGGGCGAGCAGTCCGGAATCGCCGGCGAGATCTCGCGGCTGATGCTCGACCTGGTGTCCGCGCGCACCCCGACCGTCGCGCTGCTCCTCGGTGCGGGGACCGGGGGAGCGGCACTGGCGCTGCTCGCCACCGACCGGATCGTGGCCGGCTCGCACACATGGGTCTCGCCGCTCGCACCGGAGGGTGCGGCGGCGATCAGGCACGGCGGAACCCACGATCCGGCACAGATCGCCTGGGACCAACGGATCGGGGCGCACGCCCTGGCCGAGCTAGGCTTCATCGATCGCGTCGTGCGTGAGTCGGACCCCGGGTGGGTGTCCGCTGCCGCCGACGAGGTGGTGGCCTCCCTGCGGGAGGTGATCGCGGGGCAGGATCCGCGACGGCGCTTCGAGAGGTTCGATGCATGGGCGACCTGACAGGTCATGGGGCGTTCGCCTCCGATGACGGGTCGGTCCCGACCGAGGTGGCGGCCGTGCTCGACCGGCGGGCCACAGGTCACGCAGGGATCCGCGACGTCGTCACGTGCCTGTCGGCCCACCGAGTGCTTGTCCCGCTGCTCGAGGTGGATGGCCATCTGCTGGAGGGGGATGACTCCGACCCGTGCGCCGGGTCAGACCGGGCTGTGGCCGCGGTGTCGGTGCGCGAGCCGGATGGGAGTCCGCTCGGTCTGGCGTTCACGGGGATGGCAGCGCTGGTCGGGTGGGATGTGTCGGCACGGCCGCTTCCGGTTCAGGCCACGCGGGCGGCAGGTGCCCTCCTGGCAGAGGGCGGCCGTGCATTGCTGGTCGACGCGGGATCGCCCCACGCCCTGCGCATCGAGGGCGTTGCGCTGTCGCGACTGGCCTCAGGCGAACGCTGGCCCGAGCCGTGGGTGGACCCTGCCGTGCGCGAGGCGGTGATCGACGAGCTGGGCCCGGTCCTGGCCAGTGGTGAGGTGCAGGTGCGCCTGGCCGGACCCGGGGCCGTCGAGCCCGGTACGTCCCCTGGCACCGATCAGGCGGGCGATCGGGCCCCCGGCCTCGTGCTCGAGGTCCGGTTCCCGGGTGATCTGCCTGCCGACCAGGCTGAACGGCGTGCGGCCGTCATCGCCACGCGGATGTCTCAGTCGGCGGCGCTGAGGGAGGTCTTCGACGGGGTCCTGGCAGTCAGGGTCGCCCCCTGAGGGCGACCGATCAGCCGCTGCGGGCGCCCAGACTCAGATGACCGGTCCGGTCAGCTTCTCGCCCGGCCCCTGCCCAATCGGGTCCGGGAACTCCGAGGCCTCACGGAAGGCCAACTGCAGCGACTTCAGCGCGTCGCGCAGCGGGCCGGCGTGGAACGTCCCCAGGTCCGGTGCTGAGGTCACCACCAGTCCTGCGAGAGCGTTGATGAGCTTGCGCGCCTCGTCCAGGTCCGTGGCGGCGTCGCCCTCCTCGCCGAGTCCGCACTTGACCGCCGCCGCACTCATCAGATGCAGGGCCACGGTGGTGATCACCTCGACGGCAGGGACCTCACCGATGTCGCGGACGGCCTGGTCGACCTCATCCGGGTCGAGGGTGGCCGCACTGGCCTGGTCGAGTCGGTCGGGATTCGTGGGAACCTCAGTCATCCTGTTACCCTGTCATGGACGACCGATCTGCCCCAACTCGGTGCACGCGCCGAAGGGGTGGTTGGCGGAGAAGAGGGGTCTCGAACTCCCACCCGGACAGCCCCAGGGCAGTCGGGTAGTGAACCGGACGGCTAGTCCGTCCGGTGCCGGTGCTGCGCCGGTGTTTCGAGGCCTGCTCACCTGCCCGTGAGCGGGCCTCTTCCCATGAGGGGCCCGGTTGCCCTGGACGAGGGCGGCGGCGGTCGTACGAAGACATGCGACCCAAGGAGGCGCCATCAGCGTCGAGCCCAGGATCAACGATCGGATCCGCGTTCCTGAAGTACGACTCGTCGGCCCCAACGGCGAGCAGGTCGGCATCGTCCGCATCGAGGACGCCCTGCGACTGGCTGTCGAGGCTGACCTCGACCTGGTCGAGGTGGCCCCGGACGGCAAGCCGCCGGTCTGCAAGCTCATGGACTACGGCAAGTTCAAGTACGAGTCGGCCGTCAAGGCCCGTGAGGACCGCAAGAAGCAGGTCAACACGGTCATCAAGGAGATGAAGCTCCGTCCGAAGATCGACCCGCATGACTACGAGACCAAGAAGGGTCACGTGGTGCGGTTCCTCAAGCAGGGCGACAAGGTCAAGATCACGATCATGTTCCGCGGCCGCGAGCAGTCCCGGCCCGAGCTCGGCTACCGCCTCCTGCAGAGGATGGCTGAGGAGATCGCCGAGTACGGGATCGTCGAGAGCTCGCCCAAGCAGGACGGCCGCAACATGATCATGGTGGTGGCCCCGACCAAGAAGAAGGCGGACGCGCGCGCCGAGCGCGAGGCGGCCCGCAAGAGCCCGGAGGCGGAAGCCATCGAGGCCCTGGACACGTCCGAGGCCTGACCACAGACGCAACCCGACCAGCATGCAGCCCGACACGAATCACGCGATGGGTGACCATCGCGGACAAGCCCGCAGCGGTACGACCCGCACGCGGTGAACCTAGGAGAAGCAACGATGCCGAAGATGAAGACGCACAGCGGCACCAAGAAGCGGGTCAAGAAGACCGGCTCGGGCAAGCTCATGCACGAGCAGGTCAACAAGCGCCACCGCCTCGAGGTGAAGTCAAGCAAGCGCTCGCGCAAGCTGCAGGCGGACTCGCCTGTCTCGTCCGCCGACACCAAGAACGTCAAGCGCCTGCTCGGCATGCGCTGACTGTCCCCGAACTCGAACACGAAGGAGTAACACGTGGCACGCGTGAAGAGGGCAGTCAACGCCCACAAGAAGCGCCGCGAGATCCTGGAGAAGGCCAGCGGCTACCGTGGTCAGCGCTCCAGGCTCTACCGCAAGGCCAAGGAGCAGGTCACCCATTCAGGTGTCTACGCCTACGACCACCGCAAGGACCGCAAGGGCGACTTCCGCCGCCTGTGGATCCAGCGGATCAACGCCGCGTCCCGCGCGCACGGCATGACCTACAACCGGTTCATCCAGGGCCTGAAGGCCGCCGGTGTCGAGGTCGACCGCCGCATGCTGGCCGAGCTTGCCGTGAATGACGAGGCTGCGTTCGCCTCGCTGGTCGAGACCGCGCGCGCTGCGCTGCCGGCCTCGACCCCGGCCGCCTGACCCGACGCAGTCGGCCGTGGGCCCCGCCCTCCCTCCGGGGGTGGCGGGGCCCACGCGCGTGCACGGGGACCTGACATGCTGTGGCGCGTGTCCGCTGAGGAATCCGTGCTGAGCGCCCGATCGGCGCGCGTCCGGGACGCCCGGCAGCTCACGGTGGCGAAGTTCCGACGGTTGCGGGGGCTGTTCCTCGCCGAGGGCCCGCAGGCGGTGCGTGAGGCCCTGACCGCGGGAATGGTCGTCGAGATCTTCGTCGACGAGGACTGGGTCGATCGTCGCGACGAGGTGATTGCGGCCTCCGACGCCTCGGGTGTTGCGCTGCACGTGGTCGAGTCGGCCGGGTTCGTCGGGCTGGCCTCGGCGCAGACCCCCCAGGGAGTCGTCGCGGTCTGTCGCTGGGAGCCCCGTTCGCTGGCTGACGTCACCGCGATCCACGGCCCCGGCCAGGTCGTGCTCGCCCACGAGATGTCCGACCCGGGCAACGCCGGCGCCCTGATCCGTGTGGCCGATGCGGCCGGGGCCTTCGGTGTGGCCCTGTCGGCGCGCTCCGTCGATCCGACGAACCCCAAGTGCGTGCGTGCCACGGCGGGCTCGCTGTTCCACCTGCCGGTGGTCGAGGCGGGGGAGACCCTCGAGGCCGTTGCCGCCCTGCGGGACGCAGGCTTCCGGACGCTGGCCGCCGACATCACGTCGGAGTCCACCGATCTGTTCACCGCCGAGCGATCAGGGGCTGCTGGCCGGACGCCTCGCCTGGGTCCTGGGCAACGAGGCCCATGGCCTTCCCGACGAGGTCCTCGCGGCTGTCGATCACGTCATCAGGATCCCGATCCTGGGCCAAGCGGAGAGCCTCAACCTGGCCACCGCGGCGGCGGTGTGCCTGTATGCCGCGGCTCGGGTCGAGCGCCCGATCACCCAGGCGGATCAGCTTCGGGGGTAGCACCGGGGTCAGCACCGGGTTCGGGCTCCTGATCCGGGGCTGAGTGGGCGAGCGTCGCCGTCGCGTCGGAGGGGACCTCGGCCCTGTGCGCCAGGCCCGCAGCCTCCATCCGCTGCAGGCAGGCGATGACAGCGGCCTCGACGGTCTCGAACAGGTTGTCCTCGCCGATCTGATCCAGCACCTGCGCCTCGGCGAGGTCCAGGCGCAGGGTCTCGCGCATGGTCGCGAAGACCAGGCCGATCCCCGCGCTGTCGAGGCCGCGCTTCAGGTCGAGAAGGGCTGCCTGGGCAGCGGAGTCGGTGTCCGGCACGCCTGCCGCGTCGAACACGAGCCAGTGCACCGGCTTCGGCGCCCCGGAGATCGCCGACCAGATCCGACCGTTGACCCGCTGGCTGTTGGCGAAGAAGATCCGGTCGTCGAGGCGGTAGATCACGATCCCCTTGACGACCTCGGCATCGGGATGGCTGGAGACGTTGCCGAAGCGGTCGATGCTGGGCACGAATCCCTGAACGGCGTCGTGCGGGTTGGCCACCCGCCGCACGACCTCGGCCATGGACAGGAAGACAGCCACGAACAGGGCCTGGAGCACGCCCACGGTGAGCACCAGGAGCATCGTCACGACGGCGATCAGGACCTCGGCGCGACTGCTTCGACGCAACGTGACCCAGGCGCTGGCCTCGATGATCCCGACCGAGGCCACGATGATGATCGCGGCGAGCACGGCCGTCGGCAGGTACTGGATCGGCTCGGTCAGGAACAGCAGGATCAGGGCGACCGTCAGGGCGTTGACGAGGCCACCGACCTGGCTGGTGACGCGCATCGAGTCGTTGACCGCGGTTCGCGAGCCGCTGGCACCGATCGGCATGCCTGCGGTGAGCCCGGCCGAGATGTTGGAGGTGCCGAAGGCGAACAGCTCCTGGTTGGCGTCGACGGTCTCACCATTCTTCGCAGCGATCGCCCGCGAGATCAGGATCGCGTCGGAGAAGCTCACCAGGAAGATGCCGATGGCCGGAACGATCAACGACTGGACGTCGGCCAGCCCGACGTCCGGGATCTCCAGCGGCGGCAGACCCGAGGGGACGGGGCCAACGAGCGCGACCCCCTCAGCCGCGAGGTCCCAGCCCCACGCGGCGGCGATGCCCAGGACCACCACGATGAGCGCCGAGGGCCAGGTCGGCAGCACCCGACGCATCACCACGAGGATCGCCATGGCGCCGAGCCCGACGGCCAGGGTCGCGGGATTGGCCGCACCGAGGTTCGTGACGTATCCCCAGAGTTCCTGCAGGGCGTTGCCGTCCACCGACGGGATCCCGGTCAGCTTGCCGACCTGCCCGATGATGAGGACTATCGCCACACCCGCGATGTAGCCGACAAGGACTGACTGGGACAGGTAGTCGGCCATCCAGCCGATCTTGGCGAGGCGGGCGATCAGGAACACGATCCCCGTCATGATCGCCAGCATGGAGACCAGCGCCACCCACTTGGCGGGGTCGCCCCCCGCCAGGGGAGCCACAGCGGCCCCCGTGACCAGGGCGACGGTGCCCTCCGGGCCGACGACCGTCCGGGGCGTTGAGGAGAGGAACGCGTAGATCAGCACCGGCGCGATCAACGTGTAGAGGCCGGTCGTCACCGGCACGCCCGCGACCTCGGCGTAGGCCATGGCCGAGGGCAGGGTCAGCGCAGCGACCGTCAGGCCAGCGAGTGCGTCGATGCGCAATCGGCTCCCCGAGTAGCCGCGGATCTGGGAGACCAGGGGCACCAGCCGGCCGGGACCCCGGGTCCGGGTGGCCGGGGCGAACACGGAGCGGCCCCGGTAGACCGTGGCCACCGGCACGAGGTCGCGGTCCTCCTCCGCGCGGTGCGCCGCGTCGGCGGGATCCGTGGCGGTCTGGGCCCGCCTCGACGTCTGGGAGGTTGACGGCTGGGAGGTTGACTGCTGGGAGGGAGCGGTCCGGCTGGGTGCGGGCGCCGCGTTCGCGGCGGGCAGGTCATCAGGCTGCGGCGGCTCGACCACTGGGTGCACCTCCTGTCGCGCAGTCTGGGGATCGTGTCATCCGGGCTCCGAGATGAACCGCAGGTGAACGGTCCGTGGACGGAGTATGGCCGCACTGCCGGGCCGGACGCCGGACGACTGACCGATGTGTCGTCGGCAACCGGCGTCGTCGCCCCGTCGCCGCTCGGGGGCCTCTGGGTCGGTGGGCGAGCTGCGCCCTGTGCCCCCGGTAGAATCGGCCCCCGTTGCCCGCAGTCGAGACGAACCCCGGAAGAGGCCATGTCCGCCCCCAACAAGTCCTATGACCCGGTCGAGGTGAGCGTGCTTTCCGACGACGCCGTTGCCGCGGCGCGGGCCGCAGCCCTCAGCGCGATCGCCGGTGCTGCTGATCTCGACGCCCTGAAGGCTGTCCGTCTCGAGCATGCCGGTGACCGCTCGCCCCTGGCGCTGGCCAACCGCGAGATCGGTGCGCTGCCCCCAGCGGCCAAGGCAGAGGCGGGCAAGCGTGTGGGCATGGCGCGTGCGGCGGTCAAGAGGGCGCTCGAGGAGCGCGAGGTGGTCCTGGCCGCGGAGCGCGACGAGCGGGTGCTCGTCGAGGAGGCTGTCGACGTCACCCTGCCGACCGATCGCCGTCCGCGTGGAGCCCGGCACCCGCTGACCACCCTCATGGAGCGAGTCGAGGACGTGTTCGTCGCCATGGGCTACGAGGTCGCCGAGGGCCCTGAGGTCGAGGCTGAGTGGTTCAACTTCGACGCCCTGAACATCGCCCCGGACCACCCGGCGCGCACCATGCAGGACACCTTCTTCGTGGGTTCGCCGGAGGGCGGTGTGGTCCTGCGCACGCACACCTCGCCGGTGCAGGCCCGCTCGATGCTCGAGCGCGACGTTCCCATCTACGTGATCTGCCCGGGCCGGGTCTACCGCACCGACGAGCTCGACGCGACGCACACCCCGGTGTTCCACCAGGTCGAGGGTCTCGTCGTCGACGAGGGCATCACGATGGCCGACCTCAAGGGGACCCTGGACCACTTCGCCTCCGCGATGTTCGGCGCGGGCCTGGTCACCCGGCTGCGCCCGAGCTACTTCCCGTTCACGGAGCCCAGCGCCGAGGTCGACCTGCAGTGCTTCGTGTGCCGCGGAGCATCCGTCGGCGACCAGGCCGCCCCGTGCCGGACCTGCTCGTCGGAGGGCTGGATCGAATGGGGTGGGTGCGGCATGGTCAACCCGCGAGTGCTCACCGCGTGCGGCATCGACGCCGAGCGGTACACCGGCTTCGCGTTCGGCATGGGCATCGAGCGGACCCTGATGTTCCGCCACGGCGTCACCGACATGCGCGACATGGTCGAGGGCGATGTCCGGTTCACCACCGCGTTCGGCTCGGAGGTCTGAGGTCATGCGTGCACCCATGAGCTGGATCCGTCAGTACGTCGACGTGCCCGCCGACCAGACCGGGCGGGATGTCGCCGCCCGCCTGATCGCCGCCGGGCTCGAGGTCGAGACCGTCGACATCCTCGGTGCGGAGGTCACCGGTCCGCTAGTGGTCGGCCGGGTCCTGTCCGTCGAGGAGCTCACCGAGTTCAAGAAGCCCATCCGCTTCTGCCGGGTCGAGGTCGGGGTCGGCTACGGCGAGGTCGTCGACGGGGTCATCACCACCGAGCGCGGGATCATCTGCGGAGCGAGCAACTTCGTCGCCGGAGATCTCGTCGTCGTGGCGCTGCCCGGCGCCGTGCTGCCCGGTGGGTTCGAGATCGCCACGCGTCCCACGTACGGCCGGGTCTCCGACGGCATGATCACCTCCGAGCGCGAGCTCGCCCTCGGCGAGGACCACAACGGGATCATGGTGCTGCCCGCCGGTTCCGCTGAGCCCGGCGACTCCGGGTACGAGGTCCTCGGCCTCGGCGACGAGGTGCTCGACATCGCGGTCACTCCCGACCGCGGCTACGCCCTGAGCATCCGCGGCGTCGCCCGTGAGGTCGCCACTGCCTACGGCCTGCCGTTCGCCGACCCTGCCCTGGACGACCCCGAGGCGCTGCTGCCCGAGCCGTCGGGGGAGACCCCCCACGGCTGCTCCATCACTGACCCGAGCGCCGCCGACCGCTTCGTTCTGCGCTCCATCGCCGGACTGGATCCACAGGCGCCCAGCCCGCAGTGGATGCGCCGTGCGCTGGTCGCGTGCGGGATGCGCCCGGTCTCGCTGGCGGTGGACGTCACCAACTACGTGATGCTCGAGCTGGGCCAACCGCTGCACGCCTTCGACCGGGCGAAGCTGTCCGGGCCGCTGACCGTTCGGCGGGCGGCCGCGGGGGAGCCGTTGGAGACCCTCGACCACGTGAAGCGCACGTTGAGCGCCCAGGACATCGTGATCGCCGAGCCAGGTGGCCCCCTGGCCCTCGCCGGCACCATGGGCGGCCTCGAGTCCGAGATCGACGACGACTCGCACTCGGTGGCCATCGAGGCGGTCCATTTCTCCGCACTCGCCGTGGCGCGGATGTCGCGACGGCACAAGCTCTCCAGCGAGGCCTCGCGTCGCTTCGAGCGCGGCGTTGACCCTGAGCTCCCCGCGATCGCGTCCGCACGCGCCGCAGCCCTGCTCATCGAGCTCGGGGGTGCCACGTACGTCGGCACGTGCCGGGTCGATGCCGTGGCCCCTGTCGAGCCCGTGCAGATCCCCGCCGACCTGCCGGAGCGGATCTCCGGCCTGGCGATCTCCTCCGACCAGGCCATCAACCGGCTCGAATCGGTCGGCGCGACCCTCACGGTCGAGGGCACGTCGCTGGTCGTCACCCCACCGTCGTGGCGTCCGGACCTGACCGACCCGGCGGACCTCGTCGAAGAGGTCGTGCGCCTCGAGGGGTACGAGAACCTGCCGTCGACACTGCCGCGGGTCCGCGCCGGATACGGCCTGACCTCCGGCCAGCGCCTGCGCCGGCGCGTGGGGCGCACCCTTGCTGCCTCAGGACTCGTCGAGGTCCTGAACTACCCGTTCATCGGGCGCCAGGACCTTGAGGCGCTCGGAATCGCCGCCGAGGACGCACGCTCTGCTCTGGTCGAGCTGGCCAACCCGCTGTCCGACGAGGCCCCCTGCATGCGCACGACGCTGCTTCCTGGTCTGGTGAGCTCGGCGCGTCGCAACCTCGGCCGCGGCGCCGCAGAGGTGGCGCTCTCGGAGGTCGGGCTCGTCTTCCGGGGTTCCGGGACGGGTTCGACTGCTGAGCCACCGCGTCCCTCGGTTGCTGGGCGTCCCGGCGACGCCGAAGTGGCCGCTCTGGAGGCGTTGCTCCCGGAGCAGCCCCGGCACGCCGCGGGGATCCTCGCCGGTGAGCGGGACCGGGCCGGATGGTGGGGCGCGGGCCGCCCGGCCGACTGGTCGGATGCCATCGGCATCGTCCGAGACCTCGCTGCCGAGCTGGGTGTCGCGATCGACGTCGCGGCTGGTTCGGTCCCGCCCTGGCATCCCGGCCGGTGCGCGGCACTCTCTGTCGGTGGCCAGGCCATCGGCCACGCTGGCGAGCTGCACCCCCGGGTCATCGGTGAGCTCGGTCTGCCCGCCCGCTCCGTCGCCTTCGAGATCGACCTGGATGCGCTCCTGGCCGCCGCCCCGGAGGCCGCGCCGGCCCCGGTGTTCTCAACCATGCCCGTGGCCAAGGAGGACCTCGCTGTGGTCGTGGCCGACGAAGTGCCGGCAGAGGACGTGCGTCGGGCCCTTGTCGTGGGCGGCGGCGAGCTCCTGGAGAGTGTCCGGCTCTTCGACACCTACTCCGGTGAGCAGGTGGGTGCTGGGCGGACGTCACTGGCGTTCGCCCTGCGGATGCGCGCCCCGGACCGGACCCTGTCGGCCGCAGAGGTCGCCGAGGTCCGCCAGAACGCGCTGGCGTCGGCCGAGAAGATGTGCGGTGCAGTGCTGAGGGCCTGATCCGACCAGGGGTGCCCCCGGGGGCGTGCCCCTGCGTGGGGTCACGCGCGCGCCTAGGATTCCGGTGTGGCGTCGACGTCTGCCTGGGACGAGTTCGAGTTCGACCCGCGCAGCGCCCAGTACGGTCCGCTGCGGGCCTCTGACGCGGATCGTGATGTCGTCCACCGCGTCCTGGGTGGCGCATATGCCGACGGGCGGATCAACCGCGAGGAGTTCGACGAGCGCAGCGAGGCGGTCCTGGGTGCCCGGACACTCGCCGAGCTCCCCGCGCTGATGTCCGACCTGGTCCCGGTCGCCGGCCTCCCCGCTCGCCGTTCCGTGCCGGCGCAGGACGCCGTCGCGCTCCAGGACCGGGCGGTCGCGGCCTACCGCGCGGATGTCCGGGAGGCCGCCTGGGGGTTCGTGTCGGCCTCGCTCATCTGCTGGGTGATCTGGGGAGTCACCTCCGCGGGGGGCTTCCCCTGGCCCGTCTTCGTGATGCTGGGCACAGGCCTGCACCTCCTGCGCCTGCTCGTGATGCGCGCCGACCAGGTCGAGGAGCAACGCAAACGGCTCGAGCGCAAGGAGCGAAAGGCACTGGAGCAACAGAAGCGGGGCCCCGAGGCGGTCAGCGAGGACGACTCCTAGCTGCGACTCGGGGCCCCGGGTGCCAACTCTGGCGTCGGGCTGATCAGCCCGTGACCGAGGTCTGCGGTGCTGGTGCCGGCACGGACATGGGTCGCGACGGTCGCAGGAACAGCCAGGTGGTGATCCCCACGTAGGCGGCCCAGACCGCAACCTCCAGCACTGACATCGCGGGGCGGAACCCAAGGATGCCGCGCAGCACCGACCCGTGCCACGAGTCCTCCGGGATGGTCGATGAGACGTCGAAGGCGAGGTTGTCCTCGCCGGGCAGCACGCCGACCTCCTGCAGCTCGTGCACCCCGTAGGCCAGGACACCGGCCGCGACCAGGATGAGAAGCAGGCCGGTGTAGCGGAAGAACTTCGACAGGTCGATCCGGACGGCGCCCTTGTAGAGCAACCAGCCGGCGGCGGCCGAGGTCGCGAGGCCGAGGACCAGCCCGAGGACAGGTGCCCAGCCAGTGCCTGTGCTCCCCGTCAGCGAGAAGAAGAACACGGCGGTCTCCAGGCCCTCGCGGGCCACGGACACGAAGGCCATGGCTGCGACGGCCCCAACTCCCATGGCGAACGCGCGGTCAAGGCCGCTACGCAGGTCAGCGGCGATCGTCCTGCTGGCTCGTTTCATCCAGAAGATCATCCAGGTGACCAGCCCGACCGCGAGGATCGACATGATCCCGGCGAAGAGCTCCTCGGCTGTGTCCGAGAGCACCGAGCTGGACATGCTCAGGATCGCTGCGAAGCCGACGGACATGGCCACGGCGGCACCGACGCCGGCCCAGACGAACGGCAGGGCCTCGCGGCGATCGGTCTTCACCAGGTAGGCCACCAGGATGCTGACGATCAGCGCCGCCTCGAGTCCCTCCCGCAGGCCGATCAGATAGGTGGCGAGCACGTGCACTCCTTCGAGTCAACCACTCCCGGGACGCTCCCAGAAAGGTGAGGTAACCCTAACTAAGCACCACCTTACTTTGTCAAATCCGATGCCCGTGCGCGAGGCTCGTGCCACGATGGTGCGCGTCGCGTGGCGCCTGAAGGATCATGCGCGGAAGAGAGAGGACCGACGTGCCTGACATGCCCGTGGCCATGATCACCGGCGCGTCCCGAGGGATCGGGCGAGCGCTGGCCGAGGACCTGGTGGCGCGTGGGTGGCGTGTCGCTGCCCTCGGTCGCGACGTCGACCTCCTGGCGGAGCTCGCGGCCGCATCCCCTGCCGATCAGGTGCTGCCCCTCGTGGCCGACGTCACGGACAGCACGGCGATGGCCCAGGCCGTGGCGGCGCTGCACGCCATCTGGCGGACTCCCGACCTCGTGGTCGCCAACGCCGGGGCCCTCACAGCAATCGGGCCGACGTGGCAGGCCGACCCCGACCAGTGGTGGCACGACATGGAGGTCAACGTCCGGGGTGTCTTCACCACGATGCGCGATGTGGTGCCCGCCATGGTCGAGCGGGGCAGTGGGCGGGTGGTCGTGATGTCGTCGGGCATGGGTCGGTTCCCCTCTCCGTGGACCTCGGCGTACGGCGCGAGCAAGGCCGCGGTCTCGCACCTGGCCTCGTCCGTGGCTGCCGAGCTGGTCGGGACGGGCGTCTCGGTGTTCGCGATCAGCCCGGGCATGGTCCACACGGACATGACCCGTTGGCCGGACGCGCTGGTCACCTATCGCCCCGACCTGGCTCAGATGCCGGAGTCGGCATACCTGCCCACCTCGGCGGTCGCACTCCTCGTCGCGGATCTGGCCAGCGGACGCTTCGACGCCCTGAGCGGCCGGTTCATCCACACCCGCGACGACCGCGAGGCCCTGCTCGCCAAGGTGCTGTCACAACCGCACTGACCTCGATATCCGTATATGCGTATACTCTCGGTGTGACGTTCACCGTGTCGATCGCTGGAGCCTCCGGATACGCCGGGGGTGAGTTGCTGCGCCTAGTCTCCACACATCCCGAGCTCCGACTCGGTCCGCTGGCGGCGGGCAACAGCGCGGGTCGGGCGGTCACCGCGATCCACCCGCAACTGGTGTCGCTGGCGGGCCGGAGCTTCGTGCCGACCGACGCCGACTCCCTCGCCCAGGCGGACCTGGTCCTCATGGCCCTGCCGCACGGGGAGTCCGCGGCCCTGGTCGCAGGCCTTCCCGGTGACCTGCCGATCGTGGATCTCGGTGCCGACTTCCGGCTGGCAGATGGCGGAGCCTGGGACCGCTACTACGGCAGCAGCCCGCACGCGGGCGCGTGGCCGTACGGCCTTCCCGAGCTGCCGGGACAGCGTGATCGGCTGGCCGACACGACGCGGGTGGCCAACCCGGGCTGCTACGCGACCGCGGTCGCGCTGGCCCTGGCCCCCCTGCTGGCGGCCGGGCTGGTCGAGCCTGCCGACGTCGTGGTGGTGGCCGCGTCGGGCACCTCGGGTGCCGGCCGGAAGGCCACGGAGTCGCTCCTCGGCAGTGAGGTGATGGGCGCCATGAGCCCGTACAAGGTGGGCGGGGTCCACCAGCACACCCCCGAGATGGAGCAGGCACTGTCCGCTGCGGCGGGGGAGCCGGTCACCATGCTGTTCACCCCGACGCTGGCCCCGATGCCGCGTGGGATCCTGGCGACCTGCACCGCGCGCACCACCCCTGGTATGGCGGAGGCAACGCTGCGAGACGCCCTGCATGCGGCGTACGACAGCGAGCCGTTCGTGCACGTCCTGCCTGCGGGCCGGATGCCGAGCACCGCCGCCACGGTCGGGTCGAACAGTGTCCACCTGCAGGTGGCCTTCGACCCGCACTCCGGGCGTACGACGGTGATCGCCGCCGAGGACAACCTCGTCAAGGGCGCAGCCGGCCAGGCGCTGCAGAACGCGAACCGGATCCTCGGCCTGCCCGAGGACCTCGGACTCCCTGTGAACGGAGTGGCCCCATGAGCACGGACCCGCAGGTGACGCGTGGACCTCAGAGCAACGGCGTGACGGCGGCCGGGGGATTCCGCGCTGCAGGGGTCGCGGCCGGCCTCAAGTCCTCCGGGAACGCCGACGTCGCCCTGGTCGTCAACGACGGACCTCGCCACGACGCGGCGGCGGTGTTCACGACCAACCGGGTCAAGGCGGCTCCGGTCCTGTGGACCGCGCAATGCGCGCTCGAGGGCCGGTTCCGTGCGGTGGTCCTCAACTCCGGTGGGGCCAACGCCTGCACCGGACCAGCCGGGTTCGCCGACACGCACCGCACCGCGGAGCATGTCGGCGAGCTTCTAGGAGTGGCACCGATCGAGGTGGCCGTCTGCTCGACGGGGCTCATCGGTGAGCGGCTGCCCATGACCGCGCTGCTGAGCGGCGTGGATGCTGCCTGCAATGCGCTGTCCGCGGACGGCGGCTCGCTGGCCGCGGAGGCGATCATGACCACTGACTCCGTCGCGAAGATGGCCGCCTTCCCGCATCGACAGGGGTGGACTGTGGGCGGGATGGCCAAGGGTGCCGGGATGCTCGCCCCAGGGCTGGCCACGATGCTCGTGGTGCTCACCACAGACGCCGTGGTCGGCGCACCAACCCTCGATGCGGCCCTGCGCGCGGCAACGCGCGTGACCTTCGACCGGATCGACTCCGACGGCTGCATGTCCACCAACGACACAGTTCTGCTGCTCTCGTCCGGGGCCAGTGGGATCACCCCTGATCCCGCTGAGTTGGCCGAGGCGGTCACCGCAGTGTGCGCCGACCTCGCCCGCCAGCTCATCGGCGACGCTGAGGGCGCGACCAAGGACATCCGCATCGACGTCGTGAACGCCGCGAGCGAGGACGATGCCGTCACCGCCGCACGGGCCGTCTCGCGCAGCAACCTGCTCAAGTGCGCGATCCACGGTGAGGACCCCAATTGGGGCCGGATCCTGTCGGCTGTCGGCACCACCGACGCCGCGTTCGAGCCTGACGCGATCGACGTCGCCATCAACGGGGTGACGTTGTGCCGCGACGGGGCCGCGTTCGGTGACCGCACGGAGGTCGACATGTCCGGGCGCGAGGTGACGATCACCGTCGACCTGCGCGTGGGCGAGGCCGGGGCGACCCTGTGGACCAACGACCTCACCGCCATGTACGTCCACGAGAACTCCGCCTACTCCACCTGATCCCAGGAGCCCCCGATGAGCAGGTCCCGAGCGGTCCCGACCGCTGACGCACTGGCCAAGGCCGAGGTCCTGGCCGAGGCGCTGCCCTGGCTCGAGCGATTCCGCGGGGCCACGGTCGTCGTCAAGTACGGCGGCAACGCGATGACCTCACGCGCGCTGCAGCAGGCGTTCGCCGGCGACGTCGTGTTCCTCCGTCTCGCGGGCCTGCGCCCCGTCGTGGTGCACGGGGGCGGCCCACAGATCAACGCGATGCTCGCCCGGCTCGGGGTCACCAGCGAGTTCCGCGGCGGCCTGCGCGTGACCACCCCGGAGATCATGGAGGTCGTCCGGATGGTGCTCACCGGGCAGGTGCAGCGTGACCTCGTTGGCCTGGTGAACGCCCACAGCCCGCTGGCCGTCGGCATCTCCGGGGAGGACGCTGCCCTGTTCGCGGCTGAGCGGCGCACCGTGACGGCCGACGGCCAGGATCTCGACCTCGGGCTGGTCGGGGACGTCACCGGCGTCCGCCCGGATTTCGTGACCAGCCTGCTCGACGACGGGTTCATCCCGGTCATCTCCACGATCGGCGTCGCCGCGGACGGCCAGGTCCTCAACGTCAACGCCGACACCGCCGCCTCCGCCCTGGCGGTGGCCCTGGGCGCGGACAAGCTCGTCGTGCTCACCGACGTCGAGGGACTCTTCGCCGACTGGCCCGACCGCAGCAGCCTGATCGCTGAGATCCGCGCCTCGGAGCTCGCAGAGCTGCTGCCCACCCTGGACTCCGGTATGGCCCCCAAGATGGAGGCCTGCTTGCGCGCGGTCCAGGGCGGCGTCGAGCGGGCGCACGTGATCGACGGCCGCGTGGCGCACAGCCTGCTTCTGGAGGTCTTCACCACCGAGGGCATCGGCACAATGGTCCTGCCCGACGACGTGCCAGACGTGCTCGAGGACGAGCCTGCGGCCTCCGACAGGTCGCTCGCTGGGTCCTCCGACGGGGTGTCCGCATGACGGGCCAGATGCCCGAGCCGACTCCCGTGAACCCACTGGTCTCCGCGCCCCCGAGGATCCCAGCCGACGGGCGGCCACTTGCGCCGACCGACCGCGGCACCCCGACCGTGCCGGCCACCCCGGCAGAGCGGTGGCAGGCCGTCATGCAGGACAACTACGGGACCCCACCGATAACGCTGGTCTCCGGAGCCGGGTCCTGGGTCACCGACGACGCCGGCCGCCGATACCTCGACCTCCTCGGGGGCATCGCGGTGAACGTGCTCGGCCACGCGCACCCGGCGGTCGTCGGTGCGGTCGGGGCACAGGTGAGCACCTTGGGGCACACGTCCAATCTGGCGATCACCTTGCCCGCCCTCGAGCTGTGCGAGCGGCTGGCCCAGATTGCCGACCCGAACGGCGGGGCCCGGGTGTTCCTCTGCAACTCCGGGGCAGAGGCCAACGAGGCGGCGTTCAAGCTCGCCCGACTCACCGGGCGCACCCGGATGGTGGCGGCGGCCAACGGGTTCCATGGCCGCACGATGGGCGCACTTGCCCTGACGGGGCAGCCGGCCAAGGCCGATCCGTTCCGGCCCCTTCCGGGTGAGGTGGACTTCGTCCCCTACGGCGACGTCGAGGCGCTGGCGCAGGCAGTGGACGAGACCGTCGCCGCAGTCGTCCTTGAGCCGATCCAGGGGGAGGCGGGGGTGGTCGTGCCACCTGCGGACTACCTTGCCGCTGCGCGCCGGATCACCCACGATGGCGGCGCAATGCTCATCCTCGACGAGGTCCAGACCGGGATCGGGCGCACAGGTCGCTGGCTGGCGCATCAGGCACTGGAGCATCACGGAATCCGACCCGACATCATCACGCTGGCCAAGGGCCTGGGCGGGGGGATGCCGATCGGGGCGATGGTCCGGCTGGACCACCCTGGGGCACCAGCGTTCACGCCGGGCTCGCATGGATCGACCTTCGGCGGCAACCCCATCAGCGCCGCCGCAGCCCTGGCCGTCCTCGACACGATCGCCACCGAGGACCTGCTCTCGAACGCCACCGATCGGGGCGCCCAGTTCTGCGCGGGGCTCGAGCCGGTCGATGGCGTTGTCCAGGTCCGAGGCGCCGGACTGCTGCTCGGTGTGGTGCTGGCCGATCCCATCGCCAAGGCAGTCGAGGCCGCCGCCCGCGACGCCGGCGTCCTGGTCAACGCCGCCGCCCCCGACGTGATCCGGCTCGCCCCGCCGCTGAACATCACAGCCGACGAGGTGGCCCACGGGATCGCGAAGCTCGCGCTGGCGATCGAGGCCGTGCGAGCGAAGCGGGTCGACGGACATGACGCCCACGGCGCGCATACGTCGAACCTGGGCCACGTCACCCACCGTCCGGAGGGCCGGCCATGACCATCCCCAACACCAAGGCGGCGCGACACCGCCGGATCGTCGAGCTGCTTGATCGCGTTCCCATCGGGTCCCAAGCTGCCCTGGCTGAGCTGCTGGCCGATGACGGGTTCGCCGTCACCCAGGCCACGCTGTCGCGCGACCTCGACGAGCTGGGGGCCGTGAAGGTCGCCACCGACTCGGGCGAGCAGGTCTACGCCGTTCCCGCGGAGGGCGGCGACACCCGTCCCCATGCGCCCGACACCGACTCCAGTGCGCGCCTGGCCAAGGTGGCCCAGGACGTGCTCGTCGGTGTCGACAGCTCGGCCAACATCGTGGTGCTGCGCACACCCCCGGGTGGCGCTCAGTACCTCGCCTCGGCCATCGATCGCTCGGACTGGCCGGATGTCATCGGCACAGTCGCCGGCGACGACACCGTGATCCTGATCACCAGGGCGCCTGACGGGGGCGCGACGGTCGCCGCCGCGATCCTCAGCCTGATCGACCCCCGCCGCTGACCGTGATCGGGTCGGGCCGGCGGCACTGTTCCTGCCGCTTGTCAGTCAGGCTTCGAGCACTTCTGCGACACACCCGACCGCGCAGCGTTCGGCGCACATGACTCCGCCCCTTTGTGGGTTGTGGCGGCACCTCCGACCCGGGTGCGCACACCGAACCGCCCGAATAGCTGCGGCGGAACCCCTCATTGGGGCGGTTCCTTGTGCATCGACGTTGGGCGGCCATGGCGCCCAGGGCTATCGAGCGGTTCGTGCGCGCGGCCACCGGGCTGGTCGAGGGA